>CAZLWV010000013.1:0-3604 GCA_964563135.1 uncultured Planctomycetaceae bacterium | reverse complement strand
CGAAGGCCGCCGCGCACTATCGCCTGACGATCGACCCCGGCCAGTCGGCGACGGTGCGTCTGCGTCTCACCCCCCAGGCCCCCGCCGAACCGCGGACGCAGGCCAAACGGAACTCCGTCCCCTTCGGGCAAGACTTCGACAAGGTCTTCGCCGCCCGGCTGCGGGAGGCGGATGATTTCTACAAATCGGTGACCCCGCCGTCGGTCTCGCCGGACGCGGCCAATGTGATGCGCCAGGCGATTGCCGGCATGCTTTGGTCCAAGCAGTACTACTACTGGGACGGTGATGCGTGGCTGGAGGAGCACAACGCCCACCCGCTCCATCGCGGCAGCCGCGATTTCCGGAACCGAGAATGGTTCCACATGATCAACGACGACATCATCTCCATGCCCGACAAGTGGGAGTACCCCTGGTACGCCGCCTGGGACCTCGCCTTCCACACACTGCCGATCTCCATCGTGGACCCCGACTTCGCCAAGCGGCAACTGAAGTTGATGCTCCGCGGGCTGTACCTCCATCCCAGCGGCCAGATTCCTGCCTACGAGTGGAACTTCAGCGACGTGAACCCGCCGGTTCACGCCTGGGCGACCCTGTTCCTGCACCGCACCGAGCAGGCGCTGCGGGCCGAAGCGGATATCGAGTTCCTCAAGTCGACGTTTAACAAGCTCGCCCTGAACTTCAACTGGTGGGTGAACCGCAAGGACCGGTTCGGGAAGAACGTCTTTGAAGGCGGCTTTCTCGGCCTCGACAACATCGGTGTCTTCGACCGCAGCGCCCCGTTGCCGACCGGGGGCTACCTCGAGCAGGCGGACGGCACCGCGTGGATGGCGCTCTTCACGCAGAACATGCTGGAGCTTGCCGGGGAAATCGCCGTCCACGACCCCACCTACGAGGACATGGTCCTCAAGTTCATGGAGCATTTTTTCTATATCGCTGCGGCCATGAACAAGCCCGCGCAGGACGGCATGTGGGACGAGGAGGACGGGTTCTACTACGACCTCTTGCGGCTCCCTGATGGCAGCTCCACACGGCTCAAGGTGCGCTCGATGGTCGGCCTCCTGCCTTTGTGCGCCACCACCGTGATTGAGAAGTCGCAGCGCCAGCGCGTTCCGCAGGCAGCGGCCGCGATGCTGGCCCGCGTGCGTCAGATGCCTGAGCTCCTGGAGTCGATCCATCCCACGGGTCCGGGTCACTTTGGCGTAGCGGAGCGGGGCATCTTGGCCCTGGTCAACCCGGACCGGCTGCGCCGGATTCTGTCGAAGATGCTCGATGAAAACGAGTTCCTGAGCCCCTTTGGTGTCCGCTCCATCTCAAAGTTCCACGAGCAGCACCCCTACGTCTTCCACACGGGCGGCCAGGAGTACCGCGTGGACTATCTGCCTGCAGAGTCCAATACCGGCATGTTCGGCGGCAACTCCAACTGGAGGGGGCCTATCTGGATGCCGGTGAATGCCATGATCATCAGGGCCCTGTTGAACTTCTACCTGTACTACGGCGACAACTTCAAGATCGAGTGCCCGACTGGTTCAGGCAACTTGATGAACCTCTTCGAGGTAGCCAAGGAAATCTCTGACCGGCTCACACGGATCTTCCTGCGCGATCAGCGCGGCCGGCGGGCCGTGTACGGTGGTACCGAGAAGTTCCAGACCGACCCCCACTGGCGCGACCACATTCTTTTCTACGAGTATTTCCACGGCGACATCGGCGCGGGGCTGGGCGCCAGCCACCAGACCGGCTGGACAGGAGTAGTCGCCAAACTGATCCAGCTCTTTGGACTGCTCGATCCGGAGAAGGCGATTGACATCGGCAAGAGTGCGGGGTTTGAGCGTGGGAAGCCGGAAGCTGAGGTGACAACATGAGACCTTTCCCCGCCTATCCATCGCTCTATCAGATCAACACCCGCGTATGGTTGACGGAGTTGTCCAGGGAACTCGGCCGACCGGCGACTCTGGACGACATCCCCGATGCCGAACTGGACCGTCTGGCCGAGCTGGGATTTGATCTTGTCTGGCTCCTGAGCGTCTGGCAGACCGGTTTGGCCGGGCAGCGGATTTCTCGCTCCAATCCCGAGTGGCGAAAGGAATTCCAGGCAACTCTGCCCGACCTGTGCGACGAAGACATCCCCGGTTCCGGTTTCGCAATCACCGGCTACACCGTGCACCGCAGCCTGGGCGGCGGCGCCTCACTGGCACGTCTGCGCAAGCGACTCGGCAAACGCGGGCTGAAATTGCTGCTGGACTTCGTTCCCAATCACACAGGACTGGATCATCCGTGGGTGGAAAGCCACCCGGAATACTACATTCCGGGAACGGAGTTGGACCTGGCGCGAGCTCCGCAGAACTACACGCGGGCCAAAGGCAGACAGGGCAACCTCTTGCTGGCTCATGGACGAGATCCGTTCTTTCCCGGCTGGCCGGACACGCTGCAACTGAACTACGGCAACCCGGCCACCCAGGAAGCCATGATCGGCGAGCTTCAGAGAATTGCCGGGCAGTGCGACGGCGTGCGCTGCGACATGGCCATGTTGGTCCTGCCGGAGGTCTTCGAGCGGACCTGGGGGATTCCTTGTCATTCATTCTGGCCAAGGGCCACTCAACGCGTACGCGAGCAGGTTCCGGACTTCTGTTTCATGGCGGAAGTTTACTGGGACCTGGAATGGACCTTGCAGCAGCAAGGTTTCGACTATACTTACGACAAACGGCTCTACGACCGCCTCCGCGAAGGCCATGCCCGTCCGGTGCGTGAACATCTCTGCGCCGGACTGGACTACCAGAACAAGATGGCGCGTTTCCTGGAGAACCACGACGAACTGCGGGCAGCCACAGCTTTCTCCCCCGCCGTCCACGAAGCCGCCGCAGTCATCACCTTCTTGTCTCCCGGCCTGCGGTTCATCCACCAAGGGCAATTCGAGGGACGAAAGAAACGTATCTCCCCGCATCTGGGTCGTGGTCCGCGCGAACCGGCCGACACGGGACTGACGCAGTTCTACGAACGACTGCTCGCCGTGCTGCGGCGGCGCGTGGTGCGTCGAGGCCAATGGCAATTGGCCCAGTGTGTGCCGGCCTGGGAAGCCAACTGGACTTGGGATTGTTTCGTGGCGTTCGCCTGGCAAGACTCCGACGGGGATCGCCTGCTGATCGCCGTGAACTACGCCCCGAATCAGAGCCAGTGCTATGTGCGGCTCCCGTTTTCGGATCTTGGCGACAACCAATGGCAACTGCAGGATCAACTGAGCCCTGCCGCCTACAAGCGGGATGGCAACGATCTCCAGTCTCGCGGCCTATTCCTCGACATGTCTCCCTGGCAGGCCGCTGTTTTCTCCATGACGAAGGCGTCTTGAGCGTTGGACTCAGTACCGACTGGACTAATGGGGGAGAGAAGAACTTGAGTCGCGTCGATCATCGAACGACAGTCGTAACCCTTTGTTATCGTTGGCGATTCGCTGTGGTCCTCCTGGCCTCGCTGCTACTGGCCGTGGCGCAGCCGCTCACAAGTGGACTGGTCGACGAGCGCGACTCATTCGACGTCTTCTTCTCGTTGTTGATTGTTGTCGGCGTTCACGGGCATTTGAATTGCTATAGGTGTTTTTCTGGGGTGTCAGGTA
>CAZLWV010000012.1:75882-78448 GCA_964563135.1 uncultured Planctomycetaceae bacterium | reverse complement strand
AGGGCGGCTGCCGCGGGCGCGGCCGGCGGAGCGGGGGCGGCCGGAACCGCGGCCGACGTGGTGCCGGCCTGCATGGCCTGCTGGATCATACCCGGCATCATCATGCCGAAACCGGCGCCCATTCCCATCCCCATGGCCCCCCCGGCTCCGCCCCCCTGCTCGGCCATCTTCTGCATGCTGTTGGCGGCCTGGAACTTCATGAAGGCGTTCAGGTCGCCGATCGCGCCCATGGAACTGCGGGCATCGATGGCCTTCTGGACTTCCTCGGGAGGCGTGATGGCATTGATGAAGAAGTCCGCCAGCTCCAGACCGTACTTGGCGAAGTCCTCCGATACCTTGACGCGGGTCCCGGCGGCCAGTTCGTCATAGTGGCCGGGGAGGTCGAGGACACCGATCTTGATCGTTCCCAGCATTTCAGCCAGGCGGGAAACGGCCAGGTCGCGCAGGAACGAGGCAACTTCGTCCGTCGTGTATTTGCCCTGCGTGCCAACGAGGCTGTTCAGAAGAACCTCCGAATCAACCACGCGGAACGAGTACTTTCCGAAGCTCCGCAGCCGGACCATGCCGAAATCGGGGTCGCGGAAGGTGAGCGGCTGGCGGGTCCCCCATTTCTGGTCGAGAAACGTCTGCTTTCCGATGTAGTAGACCTGGCACTGGAAGGGGGATTTCTCCCAGGGAATCGTGAGAATGCGGGTGATGATCGGCACATTCTGCGTGGTGAGGGTATAGCGCCCGGGGGCAAACCTGTCCATCGCCTTGCCGTCGCGGAAGAACACCGCCTCCTGGTTCTCCTGGACGATCAACTGGGCACCCAACTTGATGTCGGCTGATCCTTCCGGGGGGATGCGCTGGACAAGAGACCGATTCGTCTCGTCGAAGTACTGAATGACCTCCAACCGGATGCCCATGACTGGCTCCTTTCGTCTGCTTTACGGCTATGCGGCGGTCCCAGGACAAGTTCCGCAATCCGGCCATGCCGCGCGATGTGTGGGAATATGCTGTTCAGGAAATGATGGGACCATCAAGGCCGGGCAAATGCGTGGTTCAACCATGCCCACAATACTTGATCACTGCAGTCCGGCGAGCATGTCGCCTCGGGCGTCCCATTTGTCGTTGAGATCGTCAAGCCAGCCCTCGATTTCGCTGATCTGGGCCGACGGATCCTCTGCCGCCGGCAACTGCTCAACCACGGCACCGAGGGCGTCGACGTCGTGCATCAGTTGAAGGTCATACTGGTACACGTCATCGAGAAGCCGTTCCTCGACACGAACCAGATCAAAGAAGCCGCTGTAGCCCCGCATGGCCCCCTGAATCCGCGCGATGAGCGTGTCGAGGCGACCGCGGATCCGCTCAACCTCCGGCAAGAGGCCGAGTTGGCCCTTGTCGGCCAGCGGACGGGCGAACCTATCGAGCGATCGTTTCGCGCGTTGGAGCCGGTCGGCCAGCCACTGGCGCTGGAGAGCGTCGGCATCCCGCCGATACTCCTTCTCGAGATAACCACGGAAACCGGGGATGGAGCGAAGGATGCTCTCCACGAGATTCCGTTTTTCCGTGTGCTTGATCGGTTCTGACATCGGATCGTACATCGCGTTGGGCTTCTGGTGTCTGTCCAGCCATCGGCAGGAGCAGGACTGCCGCTCGGAAGGCGGTGGCCTTGGGGCGGACTGGAACCGCAATTCCAGGCGTTGGAGCACGCCGGGAACCGGCCGCCCTTCCGCTGCCTGCCGACCTTTCCAGCTCCTTCGCCTGGCTGGGGTGTTCCGGCTCTTGAAGGTACGGGTGGACCTCTCGGCCCCCCATTGTGGCGAACTCGAGACGTTCGGGGAAGCACCCCGCCCCTTTGCGTCGTTATTCGACCGAATCGGTCCAGGATTGCCATCGGAAGAGTTCGAGACAACCGGTTTTCTATAATTCCCAGATCCCCCAGGGCTCCAGGGTCCGGCTCTTTCTTGCCGCCAGAATCCAGCCTTTTGACGACCAACACGTCCATGGAATCCGGCTTGGCAGGCGGGATGGACGTCTGCTATAGTCCCCCCTCCTTGAAGCCAAGGTCTGCGCGCAGGGTCTGCCGAGGTCGATAAACGGACGGAAGTCGATGGTAACACATGAGATGCGTCGAATGGCCTTGCTCCTGCTCCTGGTAGTGTGCGGCATTTGTCTCTGGCCCGCCGGGTGTTCGACGCCAAAATGGTTCCGGCCGAAGGCGAAACATGGCCACTCGATACCGGGTGTGACCGCACCGCATGAGCGGATCTCCAGACTGCGGGAGCAACGCAAACAGGCCAGCACATTCTCAGCCGAGGCGGCCGAACAGCTTGCAGCACAGTTGGCCAGGGAGTGCGGCGACGAAGAGGATCCCTTGATCCGAGCCGAACTGGTGCTGACCTTGGGGACCCTCCGCTCACCAACCGCCCGTCAGGCACTGCTGGCCGCGGGGCAGGACCCGAACAGCCGGGTTCGGATGGCGGCCTGCAAGGCTTGGGGCGAGATTGCTGACGAGACCGCCTCGGGGGAACTCGCGCGAATCGTCTGCGCCGACATGGATCAAGAAGTGCGAGTTGCGGCC
>CAZLWV010000012.1:75208-75809 GCA_964563135.1 uncultured Planctomycetaceae bacterium | reverse complement strand
AGGGGCATCATGGAGGAGAGCCCGGTTCCTGCTCCTGGCGATGGAAAGCCTGGAAGAGGTCACCGGCCAGGACTACGGCCACGACGCGCGGCTCTGGAAGCAGTACGTGCAGGATCGGAGAGCGGGAAGCCAGGAAGAAAGCGTTGCCCAGCGCCCCGGGGCAGTGTATTGAAGGCGGGGCTTGAGCATGCCGTTCACATGCCGTCATGCCCCGGCAAGTGTCGAAACGTGCCATCCGTGCCGTGATGGGCAGAGGACCAACGGATCTCACCCGGTACTCCAATCCTCCGCCGTCCCAGTACTCCCGCGATTCTTGAACCGTCCCGGACCGAAAGCCGGTTTCCTCCATGGAAGGTTCACTCGCCCGGCCTCTCCAGGATCTTGTCTGCGGGGCGTTCGTGGCGGGCCTGAACCAGGGAGATGACGCCCGCCAGGAGAACACCCGTGCCGCCAAGGGCGAAGAGGGTCTCTCGCGAGGCGCCTGGCTGGGCAAGGACCCAAGCGCCGACCGCGGGGGCAGTCATCTTGGTAATGCCGTCCACCAGCGCCAGCACGCCCTGATAGCGGTTTGTATCGGCGCCGGTCTTGGCACACGAGGCCG
>CAZLWV010000012.1:44441-75151 GCA_964563135.1 uncultured Planctomycetaceae bacterium | reverse complement strand
TGGACCGTTCCACGGTAGACCCGCGCGAGCACCGGGATGAAGAAGGCGGCCGGTCCGAAGATCGCTGAGCAGGTGGCGGTCAGGGCAAGCAGCACCGGATCGATGCCCCAACCGAAGCAAACCCAGGCCCAGGCGGTGAAAATACTGACGCGATCGAACCAGCGTCCCAGGCGTCCCGTTACCAGGAAGGCAACGACCGCCGGAATGACGTGAAGCAGCAGGGCACACTGGACGTAGCCATATTGAAGGTCGTCTTCCAGGAAGGCGGGGATGTAGGAGACATAGGTCGAGGCGGCGAAACTGTAGACCAGACAGCTAAGCACATACCAGCGATAGCGGCGATCGCGGGCCAGAATTTCCAGGGCGATCTGGAAGCTCTCAAGGATCGGCGGCCTCGGGCCAACCACCAGATCCTCGGCATGTTCCTCCACGCGGATCCGGCGGAACAGAAGGCAGGCGGCCAGGTTGGCCGCCGTCGCCAGGACAAGGAGTCCGCGGACCGACACCAGGATCTGGTCGGGATAGTGCCGCAGGACCAGATCAAGAAACGCCGAGGAGGCAAGAAACAGGAGCAGGAAGGCGAGAGAAGACCAGCGGCGTATTTCGCCGGTAGCCTGGCCTCGGTGTTCTTCCGGATAGTTGGTGCGGACGATGGCCGCGATGGCCGGCCGGGCGATCGTGTTGAACATCAGGCCGAGGCCGCTGAAGAAAAGGAAGAAGAAGGAGTTCTCCGTCAGGGCCATGGCAGCGGTCGTGGCGACCGAGGCCAGACCGGGACGGAAGACGAACGGCATCTTTCGACGCACCGCCATCCAGTGGCTCAGATACAGGGTAGTGAGCATGCCCAGTCCGGCGAGACTGAGGTTCAGTCCCAGTTGCCAGTCCGGAGCCCCCAGTTGTTTCTTGGCGATCACGGGGGCGGTGGCCAGAATGCCGCCGGTGATGGCATCGAACAAGGCGTAGAGCAGGTGATAGCGATAGGTTCGGCGAGCGTTTCCGGCAAGCGGCGGCGCGTGCATCGACCAATCCACCATGGAAAACCGTTCTCCTGCATCGATTGCCCAGGCGTCATCTCTATCCCTGCCATGGTGGCAGCGGACGATGCTCGACCGGTGGACCCCTGGCCCCCGCATCTCGCCTGGGCTCGTCCCGCCACCCAGCCCAGACTGCGCGGACCGCGGATGGCGGGGGGGATCGTTTTCAGGTTAGACGACGGGAAGAGAAAAATCTACCGGCCGGCCCGCTGGAGCAGGAGAACTGCAAAGTAGCAGGCACTCTCCGAGCTCTCGGAGCGCCGTCCGCAGAAGTGCCAGAAACCCCTGTTTCCCGCAAACGCCATTTCAGAGAGTGCCTGCTGCTCTTCTTGCCACATCAGGACTTCGTAGTTCTCCTGCTCGCTGGAGGAGGACAGAACCTGGAACCGGCTGCCGGACGGCACGGGGGAGGGGCGGGGAGAGCCCATGGTGGTAGAATGAAGCCCTGGAGTGAGGTGCGGATCGAGAGAAGACGCCCGAAAGCAGCAGACAGGTTGGATGGATTGAGATGACGGATGAGCGTACGCCTTATTATGAGACGGCCTGTCCCGAATGCGGGTGGTCGGAACTGTGTGGTCCGGAAGGAATGGCACGGCGGATGGTCTCTGCGCGGCGGCTCAAGCGAACCAGCGAGCTGAGCCTGGAGATGCTGTCCGAGCTGTTTCGGGCCGCGGCGGGGAGCCTGATCTGCCCGGAATGCGAACATGTGGGTTTGAAGCTGAAGCCGCGTTCCGATCTGGACGAGAACTGGCCTGGAGGGCGGGCCTGCAGCGCGTGTGCCAAGACGATCCCCCAGGAGCGGTTGGAGCTGTATCCGGAAGCCACCCTGTGCGCAGCCTGTCAGGGAAAAATCGATCGCGGAGAGCGGGTGGGTGACATGGATTACTGCCCGCGATGCGGGGCGCCCATGCAGCTTCGTCCGAGGCAATCGGGGGGGATTACACGCTATGAGATGGTATGTACGGCAAGGCCGCCGTGCCGGCTTCGCGGGGGGTGAGAAGGTCGCGACCAGATTCAGTCGCCTCGATTGCCAGGCCAATCGCCAGCCCGATCATGTCGGCCGTGGCCCGACCTGCGGGAGGGAAGCCTGGACGCAGTCTACCTCCTTTGGCCAGCCGATGCTGGCCAATGAGCTGCGGGAGATTATTGCCGAATACAACGCCTTTTTGACCGGTGACTGGGCGCCCAACGAGAGCGAGCGGCGAGGTTTCTTTGCAGAGCGGTTCGCGATGGCCCGTCACTATGCCCACGAGGCGGGGCAGCGCTGCCTGGCCATAGCGCTCAACGCCCTCGAGGAACAGGTGCTTGAGTGACTGGAACGGAACGCGGTTGAAAACAATCGCTGGCTTCCGGCCGCGGATGTCAGGTCAAGCACGTGAAACAGGGCGGCAGGAAGCCACGGTGACGAATCTCGGCGGCAGGATTCCGCGTCTGTGGTATCCTGCCGCCGCGAGCGGGGATTCATACGCTGCAGTACTTCTCCCAATAGGCGGGCATCAGCTCCTTCACCTTCTCTTCCAGCTCCTGGTCGCTGATGGCGGTCATGCGTCCGTCTTTCTCGTACTGGTCCATGACCCAGCGGGCAACCTTGTGGCACTTGATCTTGCTGATGCGGTCGTCCCCCTTGAGGCCGAAGTACTCATTGATCCAGAGAGCCACGCCATCCGCGCCGGTCTTGTCGGTCAGGGCCACGCGCGGCGGGCGATTGAGCACCTTGGCGGTATCGAAGATGTTGTAGATCCGCTCATCCTGGCGGAGACCGCCGGCGTGGATGCCGGCGCGGGTCGTGTTGAAATGGCGGCCGACGAAGGGATAGTTCTCCGGGATGGGGAAGCCGATCGACTGCATGTACTCGGCCAGCTCCGTAATAACCTCGGTCTGCACCCCGCACGTATTTCCTCGCAGGGCGATGTATTCCATGATGGCGCCTTCCAGCGGTGGGTTCCCGGTCCGTTCGCCGTAGCCGAAGAGGGTGGCGTTGGCAGCGTCGCAGCCGTAGAGCCAGGCGGTGACCGCGTTGACGTGCACCTTGTGGAAATCGTTGTGGCCGTGCCACTCCAGGCGGCTGCTGGGGACGCCGATTTCGCGGTTGAGCAGGTAGATGAGCTTGGGGATGCTGCGGGGGAGCTCGGTACCGGGAAAGCTGAGCCCGAATCCCATGGTGTCGCAGAGGCGGATCTTGACCGACTGATCCTCGGGAACCGTCGCGCTCAGGCGCATCAGGCGTTCGACGAAGGGAAGGACGAACCCGTGGATGTCGGCGCGGGTGATATCCTCAAGGTGGCAGCGGGGGCGGACACCCGCTTCAAAAGCGGCATCAACGACCGCGCAGTACGAGTCCATGCACTCCTTGCGGCTCTTGAACTTGAGCTTCTGGAAGATGTGGTAGTCGGAGCAACTGGTGAGCATGCCGGTTTCCTTGAGCCCGGCTTCCCTGACCAGGCGGAAGTCGCCCTCGACGGCACGGATCCAGCCGGTGCATTCAGGGTAGGTATGCCCCAGGGCACGGCAGCGATCGAGCGTTTCCCGGTCATTCTTGGTGTAGAGGAAGAATTCCGTCTGCCGGACCACGCCCTGGGGGCCGCTGAGCTTCGACAGGAGGTCGTAGATGTGGACCATCTGTTCGACCGTGTAGGGGGGGCGAGCCTGCTGACCGTCGCGGAAGGTGGTGTCGGTGACGAAGAAGTCGCGCGACAGGAAGTCCTGCGGCGAGAATTCGACCGGCTTGCCGCCGATATACTCCACAATAGGACCGTCGAACTTGATGAGGGGGGGCAGGCTGTAATCGAAGGTGCCCTCCATCAGGTTCGGTTCCGTCGTGTCGATCAAGGGGAATTTCTGTTGGTCTGCCATATCAACTCCTAACCTGGAATCATCGTGCGAAGAGTCGCGAGTAGCCGCCGGCCGTTCAAACATCGACCCCCTGGGCCCGACAAACCTTGGTGATGTAGTCGACGGCATCGCCGACATTCGTCACGCTCAGGGCCTCATCCTCGTCCATCTCGATGCCAAATTCCTCTTCAAACATGGCGACCAGCTCGACGGATTGAACGCTTTCCGCGCCAAGATCGGTGGTGAATACATGCTCCCGCTTGATTTGACCGGGATCCAGTTCCAGCACACGGGCGGTGACCTCAATAACTCGCTCTTCCACACTCGCCATCGATCAAGTCTCCTTTTCTCCTTGACAGGGTTGAAGGGAGGGACTGCCAGCGCTCATGCGTTGGCCTGCCCGTGATGTCTCCCAAGATTCCCAAGATAGTGGGTGCCCCGCATACCGGCCGCACGCTGCAGGACCAGTTGTTGGTGGCATGGGGCAGCGACCGTGTCGCCGTCAAACTCTTCGGCTCCGTCGCCAAGATGGATCGGCCCATATATCCAGCAAGCCGGACACATGCCGTCCGCGCCACTCCGTTGCAGACTGGTTAGTTTCGTAAGTCCGGGCCCCAATGTCAAGCAATTGCTACGTCTAACGGGGGGAAGCGAGTGACAAGAGCGGTCAGGCAGGGGATCCGATACCCACTGAAAGGACTGCCGGCGATCGATACTAACCGCACAGACGTCAAGATCTCGCACGAAACTGCCGATGGTTTACCCAGATTATCTTTCCGCATCATGATGCCGCGTACGCCGGAGTGGAACAGATGAAGATCGCCCTGGTTCTGGAGAGCTTTGATCCCCACTGCGGTGATGTGGAGGCCTCCGCGTTCGAGCTTGCCCGTCATCTGTTACGCCTGCAACACGAAGTTCATGTCGTGGCGGAGGGGTTTTCCAAGGAAGGGCTCGAGGTTCCGATCGTACCGCACCGGCTGCGCGCGGTCCGATCGCCGTTGCGGCGAGACACTGCGGCGGCCGGCGCGATCCGCTCGCTCGACGCCGACGTGGTGCACGCCATGGGGATCACGTCGTGCGGCCACGTATTGACTCCGCCGGCGGGATCGCCGATCGGCATGTGGCAGCGGCAAGTGGCCGGCGCCGCCTGGTGGCGTCGGCCGCTAGAACGGCTCGTCCACGGGTGTCTGCCCCGGCACCGGCAGCAGGCAGAGCTGGCTCGCAGGCAACTGGATGCTTCGGACGCGATCGTGGTGGCTCCCTCGGAGATCGTGGCAGCCGACTACCGCAGCCTTCACGGCGTCGCTGCGGACCGTGTGCGGGTGGTTCATCCGGGGGTCGACATCAAGAAATACACTCCCCACATTCGCAAACTGCGACGCGAGACCACCCGGAAGAAACTGGGAGTCGAGGCCAAGGACCTCTTGCTCCTGGCGGTCGTGGACAAGTGCGAGCAGGCAGACTGGTCGCTGGCCTTTCGAGCCATGCGGCGCCTGATCGGCAAGCGGGTGCCGGTGCAGTTGATCATCGCAGCCAAGCGCCAGGCTGCGCCGCGGAAGAAGCTGGCCGACCGCTTTGGGGTCGCCCCGCGGGTGAGGGTTGTCGATCAGCCCGACCGGATCCCCTACTATGCGGCGGCCGATGTCCTGCTTCTGCCTGCGCTCTGCGCTCCTTTCAGCGGAGCCGTCCTGGAGGCGGCGGCGTGCGGGTTGCCGTGCATCATCGCTGGCCAGAATGGAGCCGCGGACCTCATGACCGAGGATGTGGACAGCCACATTCTCTCGCGGAGATCAGCAGCCGATCTGGCCGGCCGCATCGAGTTGTTTCTCGATTCGGCGCACCGCGAGCGGATGGGGCTTGCCGCACGACGAACGGCCATGAGATATCCCCTGGATCGGAGCCTGGACAAGATCGTCGAGATCTACCAGGAAATAGCCGAAAGTCAGCAACAGGCAAGACGTGACGGGGTAATTCTCGGCCTGCCGCGCGGCCAGGAGCGGAACATGCTTGCGCGACGGGCAGCCTGACAAGCTGCACAGCGCGGACCGGTGCGGCCCCCTCCTCGCTGCTGACAGCAGATGGCGGCGGAGTCTGGATCTCTCGAAATCGTGCAAGTCTATTCAGATTGCCTCGCCGTTGACCTCGCCCGTGCGGATACGGACGGTATGCGTCAGGTCGGAAACAAAGATCTTGCCATCGCCCACCTGGCCTGTCCGTGCGGCCTGGACGATCGTGTCGATAGTCCCCTGCACCGCGTCTTCGGCAACCACGATCTCGAGCTTGATCTTGGGGACGAGATCCACGGTGTATTCCGTTCCCCGGTACATTTCGGTGTGTCCCTTCTGCCGTCCGAAACCTCGCACTTCGGTCACCGTCATGCCCTGCACGCCGTGTTCGTGCAAGGCCGACTTCACATCTTCAAGCTTGAAATGGCGGATGATCGCCTCGATCTTTTTCATCGTCTGTCTCTCCTGCGGTGTGCTGTCGGCGTCAGGCCGCACGATCACTGGTCAAATGAAGATGTAACCTTCCTCGCCGTGCTGGCTGAGGTCGAGGCCTTGGATTTCCTCGTCCTGGGAGACGCGAAGTCCTATGGTTGCGTCAAGGACCTTTAGTAGAACATAGGTGACCACAATTGCCAGCCCCCAGGTGACGACTGTGGCGACAAGCTGATTGATCAGCACGGTTCCACCTTCGATCAGACCAACGGCGCCGCTGTTGCAAACATCGGCCACCTGCCGGGTGGCAAACGCTCCCGTCAGCAGGGCTTGCCTGCAATTCGCACTTGGCCTGCTGGCCCACTCAAGGAGTGTCGCCTTCAAGGGCAACGACCGGCTTCTGCCAGAGGATGTCGGGGCGATCCACCAGATGATTGGCCAGGCGGGCCATCACGAAAAGCAGGTCTGCCAGCCGGTTCAGATAGGCCAGCAGGGCCAGCGAAATCTCCTCCGGGACCTCTCGCAAGAGCGACACCAGGCGTCGTTCGGCACGCCGGCATACAGTCCTGGCCAGATGGAGCCAGGCGGCAGCGGGCGTTCCTCCCGGGACGATGAAGTTGTTCAGGGGGGGCAGGGATTCGGAAAAGTGGTCGATATCGCGTTCGATCGCCTCGACGTGGTGGCGCTGAAGACGCGGGATCGTCAGCAGGGCCGGGTTGGGAGCCGAGATTTCCGCTCCCATCGCAAACAGTTCGTTCTGGACACGTGCGACGACCGCGTCGATCTCCCCCGGAAAGCCACCGGACCGCGCGGCCCCCAGCACGGCGTTCAACTCGTCGAGAGTGCCGATGACCTCGATTCTTGGCATGTCCTTGCCCACTCGTGGGCCGAGATACAATCCGGTTTCGCCCTGGTCACCGGTTCGTGTGTAGATTCTGGCAAACATCGTGGCACCCTGCGAGCGGAGAATGAGGCCGACTTCAGGTCGGGCGTGTGGTTTCCGAGGCGGCAAGACAACCCGGCACGCGGCTACGGCAGCCGGCGAAGAATCGGCAGTCTTTCATCATCCCGCCCTGAAGCGGCATGTCAACCGCGCCGGGGCGCCGGTGTGAACGTCTGGCGGCGAGTGCCTGCCGGTTGCGGGGCCGCTCGCAATCAGGAACAATGAAACGGCTGTGTCGGCTCTTCCCGCCGAACAAAGCCAGGGTGAAGAAGCAGGTCCCTCGTGCGCCCCCCTGGTCTCACACGGTGATGCTGGCCAATCCCGCCATCCGCCCGAATCGCGAGCGACCACAACAGAAACCCTCCTGACCGGTTCATCCCTCCAAGGCACCATGGAACAGAAACGAAAAGAAGAGATTGCCCGTCACCTGAAAGAGGTGGAACTCCTCGTCGACGGGGAGACCGTCGTCGTCGATTGCCAGGAGGGCGAGGTCCACGTGCGAGAGATCGACGAGGCGCAGTCCGCTCCGCTGTCCGAAGAGTATCCCGAACTCTATGGGCACCTGGCGGCGGTCAGCGAGATTCTGTCCGACGCCGGGTCGAACTTCGTGCTGTTTCCGATGCTGACGGTGGCGGTGATCTGCCTGGCAATCCACATGCAGTGGATCGACACTCTTCTGGGGATCGACATCGAGAAGATGCGCAGCTATTGGGTCTATGCGGTCGCCCTGTCGGTGTGCTTCTTCGTGTGCGGCCAGATCGCCCTGTGGGTGGAGCAACTCGTTTACCGTCGCTATCGGGCCGACATGATTCGCGCCATCGGCGAGGCGGGCCTGTCACGGTGGCGCGTGCTGGCGAGGATCTCGCAAGACAAGGATTTGAGCAACATCGTCGACAAGCTCAAGACGGATTGGCGCCGCTGGAGCGAGTCGGGATTCGAGCAGTGAAGCGCCGGCCGCTTGTTCCATCTCTGGAATGGGGGCAGCCAACGCGAGGCGGTTGACCGGCGAGAGCCAGAATCCGGGGCGTGTTCAGGCTCGCCCCCAGTCGCCCAACACACAGTATCGGCTTTCAAAAGGCCCTCGTGGCAGTCCGGCCCGCGGCTACTGAACCTCGAGGATTTCGATCTTGAGTTGACCGATGACCTCGGTGACCGGCAGGAAGGCGGCGTTGGGCGAGGCGCCCTGCAGATTGCTGTCGGTGATCTTGAGATGCGCCGCGCCGATGCCGCCCTGCCCGAGGGTGGCGTCCAGGGGGATCCACTGTCCGTCGATGCAGACTTCTGTCCACATGTGATAGAGGAACTGCTGGTTGACGTAGACCAGGCCGATCGCCACTCGAGACGGGATTCCCCTGGCTCGAACCAGAGCGGCCAGCAAAACCGCGTGTTCGGTACAGTCCCCTCGGAAGGTTCGAGCAACCTCGGCGGCCGTGGCGAAGGCGGAGGACACGCCCACGGAGGTCATCTTCGTGCTGACCCACTTCTCCAGGGCAACCGCGGCCTGCCAGCGATCGGAGATGCGGCCGGCCACCTGCTGTGCCATCTCGACGATCAGCTTGTCGTCGCTCTGGATGAGGGTGTTGGGTTTCAGGTCGCCCTCGGTGGCCGCCTCGGAAGGTGCTTGTGGAAGGCCGGCGGTTTCCCCCGGGCGGACGGCGTAGACCGTCAGCTTCGCCGTATGCGGGTCCTCCGGAACAATCTGCTGGGTGAGCCCCGTATCAAAGACATGGGCCGGATCGGAAGAATCCAGGTGGACACGATACACGATTCGCCTGGTCTGATGGGGAGCCGGCAGCGAACGATCGACCGGGACAGCGGAGAGCTCTCCCAGGTCAAAGGCAAGCTGTTCAATCTTCTGCAGGGCTTCTTCCCGGGTGGAGCGAACCACCACGAAGTTGAACATCGTAGTGATCTGCTCCTTGAGAACCTCGCCTTTCTCGTCGACCCAAAGGGTGCTGTTGACCGTGCCGGGGGGGGCGAGTTGGGGGGCAGTGCTGCCTGCGGCACCAGCGCCAATGGTCGTCTTCGATTCGACCCGGAGGAGCCGTCGGCGCAGAGCGCCCGTCAGCTCCGTTTCTTCAAAGTCGACCGCCGTCAGATTCGTGGTGGCCGGTTGGTTGGTGCCGACATCGAAATAGCGAAGCGTGCGGGTATCCCCGGGGCCCATCGGGGTGGTACGGAGCGATCCGGCGAGCCGGTAAGGTCCGCCGTACTCGGCCGACCATGGGAAGGAAGCGCTCGTCTTCTGAGCCCCCGAGCCCACTTGGAGCTGCAGCAGGTCGCCGACAACTTGCCCGGTTGTTTCGAGGGGGGTGGCGCCCTGGGTTTGAACGCTGGAGAATTCCAGCAGACGGCCGTCGGCCGTCTCCACCGAAGTCGTCTTCGTGCGGGCCTCGATTCGATTGTTGTTGCTTCGCAGGGTGAGGATCTCTTCCTGCTCGATGCGAAGCAGATCGCCGGCCGGGCGCGGCTGGCGGAACACGGAAGTATGGACGTGGCCGACCCTTTCCCCGGAGAGGAAGACCGTGTCCCACGTCTCCTGCTGCAGATTCTCTTCTGCCGACGCGGCCGGTTTCGACGCCGCCGAGGGGCCAGTGTCCTTCCGGCATGCAAGAGTCGCCAGGACGATCATGAGGAAGAGCCATGCTCCCCCGCCGACGGCCGGTTTCCGACACCACGAAATCATACGGTTTCCTTTCGGGAGTGCTGCCGACGACAAGTCTGGACTCCGGCTGCAGACGCTCATTCAAATGCCCCCATTGTACTCATGGCGGCTTTCGTGGCGAGCACTGGCGATCTCAGGATGCCCCTTGAAGCGGGATTTCCGGTTAGCGGAAGTCTCTCGGAGACAAAATCGCGCAGATGCCGAGAGCTTGACAGAGGCGACGAGAAGTTTCGCGAGGATCGAGTCGGCCAATCCCGCGTACGTCGAATCGCGGTGCTAGACTTGGCTAGGAACATCGGCGGCCGGCGGCGATACGCGCCCCTTGTGAGTGGCCAGTGTCACCGCCTCTCGGCCGGGCCGGATGTAACGATCCTGCCAGCCGATACGGCTGGACCGATCATGACGGGCGGCGACCAGTGCCTGGAAGGCAAACAGCCCGGAACGGAACCGACCGGCCGCAAGTTTGACCTACGGTTTGGTAGCACTGCCCCGTGACGGGCCGTGCAGATCAATAACGGGCCCCGCAACACAAACGGCCAGGGCAACCAACTAGCTGAAGTGACGAGAACCAATCGATGGGCTTCCTCAAGAGATTCTTCCGGAATGTTTTTCGCGACGGTTCCATACCCGTTGGGACCAGCAGCTTTGAGCATCTCAGCGAGGAAGAGCTGGAGACGCATCTGGCGGTGTCGCGCTACGGCGATTTCCACCTGACCGATGCGGTTCGTCCGTCCTACGATCTCCAAGTCGTCCCCTGCCAGGGATACCGCCACGACTGCTATCGCGACGAGGAAAGCCGGTCAACCGTCCCCGTCCTGATGGGAACGGTCAGCAAGGAAGGCGTGTTCGAGACATTCCTCGACCTGCTCGACCCGTTAGGCACGGTGGTCGACGTCGTCCTCGAAACCAGCCACAGCCACCAGCGGCAGGGGCACGAGGATCTCTACCGCGAGCACATCGACATGCCGGTGCTCAAGAGCATCCTTTACGAGTATGAAGAACTGCTTCTGAACGACGGCTGCACAGGCATCGCCGTGCTCAACCCGGGCATTCCGCAGGAAATCCAGTTCGACGAACACAAGCTGCTCATCGTCTACGGCGAGAATCTGGGCGAGTACGAGCAGGTCTTCAACGGGCATCGCTGCCGGTGCGACGAACAGATGAAGTTCATCACGGAAGCCGAGCATGTCCACTCGTCGAGCGACCAGTACGCCCGAGAGTTCGAGGAACTCAAGATGCGTCTGGGAATGGACTGCGAGTACATGTAACTCCTCCCTGCTCAAAGGCTCGCAGTCCAGCATCAAGGCGACTCTGCACAGCGATCAAGACAGCGGCCGGCGCACCAGAACCACCGGGCCTTCGCCCGCCGGGCCAATCCCACGGGCTGTCCCCAGAGACGGAATCGATTCAGAAGCCCGGCCGGGTGGTGGAGGCGTAATAGGCCCGCCCCGTCTTCCGGTCGTAGGCATACTCGATCGTCTTGCCCGACTTGCGCCACTGGTGGTAGTAGCCGTCCTCGATCACCGCCCGCTGGGGCGGAGCTGCACCCGCCAGCCAAATGCGATACCTGGGGATCGACTGCGGCGATTCGACAGCCTTCATCCCTTCAAACGCATTCTGACGCTGCCTGATCTGGGGTTCTGCCCAGGCCAGGAATCCTGGTTCTGAGATCGAGAACTCGAACACGGTATTGCCGGCGTACATCCAGTAGCCCACCTCCGATGCGCCCTCCGGCAACAGGAGCGGACAGACAGCCGGCTCGACGTGCTCGCCAGACCGCGGGCCCATTGCCCAGTAGACACCAGCCGTGACTGCGAGAAAAACCAGGCAGGTGGCGATCCATACCGCCGGATGGCCGCGTCGCACGGCGGTAACCTCCCGCTCTTCATGCTCTGCCTCAAAACGCCGCAACTCTTCGGCCCATTGCCGGTTGAGGCGACTGCCCACGCGGCCCCACACAGCCAGCACAACAAACACCCCGCCCACGGCGAGAACCGGCCAGGTGGGGTGCTCACCGGATCGAGCAACATCGAACATCAGGCAGGCCAGAGCAATGAGCATCAGCCCGCCCATGAAGGCGTACAGTCGGGCTACCATCTCCGCCCGTGCGGCCTTGCCCTGGAACGTGCCCGCATACTGGGTGAGCGCCAGTCCGAGAAATCCTGGGAGGAGGAGGAGCCCCCCCAAACCACGGATACCCCAGGGGTGGAGCAAGGTGGCAGTGCACATCGCACAAAGCAAGATGCACAGCAGGATGGCCGCGAGGCTGCAGGCGATCAGAGAACGTCCAGGTTGCGGAAGCGGCATGCGATCACAGGGCCGTCACCGGCTGGGAGACTGGAAGTACGGCCATCCAGCGGACTAGTGCTTTGTCAGCCAAAAATTGGGATCGAGACCTCAGAACGACTCGGCGATTGTCGCAGGATTCCACGCCATTGATCCCAAGATTAAGCCGTGACAAAGCACTAGTTGATGATGGAAGGAGCCTGGCAATCCAGGTTCGGTGCGGCGGAACTTACCCTGGGGTGTGGTGGAGAACAAAAGCCCTCCATGCAATGTATCCGACAAGCGAGGCCAGGGTCAACGCGGCGACAACCTGGAGCCGGTTGCGCCAGCCAAACATGCCGAACATTCCGGCGACGAAGATGATCGTGGGGCAGGGGTCGCCCCAGCGCACGGCCGGGTAGACGAACGTCCGATCGGAGAAGGGCCACAGCAACTTCAGCCCCCAGTCGGAGAGCTGCGCGTGTCCGGAGAAGAGGAGATCGGCAGCCAGATGGCTCCAAGTGGCAACGACGGCCACGAATACGCACAGTGCGGGGGCCGGCCGTCGGCCGGACGGATTAGCGGAGGTGGGCAAATCACTCACGATCCGGCCCAGAAGGCTGCCGCATCGGGCCAGTAGCCGGAAACGGTGCTCGAGAACCGCAGCACCGGTGGCCACCAGGGTGGCAACGATAACGCTATGGCCCACCGCTCGATGGAGGTGGTCGAAGGCGGCCGCACCAAAGAGAATCGCCAGTCCGTCCCAGTCGGGGAGCACCGCCGCCGCCCCGGCGATAGCTACCAGCTCCCAGGAGCGGCGGTGGAGGCCGGCAGCCATGGCGCCGCTGGCTCCTAACAGGATGTGCTCAAAGGTGGTCATTGCCGGCCCGTCCAAATCCTGGCACCCGCACCTCCAGGGCCCGTCAGGCCGGGGAGCGACGCGGCCATCCGATTCGGACGAACAGGCAGGAGGTCACACGGCCATGGAAACCAGGCGTTTCTCGCGTTGGGGTTCCGTCTCGCCCGGGCGAAAGACGGCCATCTCCCGCGGGGCTTCAATCCCCAGTTTAACCCGCGAACCCCTCACCTCAAGCACGGTGATGGTGATGTGGCCGTCAATAGTGATCTGCTGATTGGGTCTGCGAGAGAGAACGAGCATGTTTCGGTCCTCCATGACAAAATGGGTGGTCGGATTGGGGGTAAGATCAGCACGCAACAAGCTGGGGAATTCGGGCAATGTTGATAGACGAGGAAAGCGGCTGGTACTCGGCCAAGAGCTCTCTGAGAATCTCGTCCATGGAATGAACACCGCCATCACCAGCTTGCTGACACCGGCATTCGTGCCGGCGGTACTCTTCCAGTCGAATGGTCAGTTCCTGTTCGGTCATCACATCTCCTCCTTTGCGTCACAAGTCCGCGGCCAGGGGTTCCAGGAAGAAAGGGACATCCTGGGGCTGCTGCGGACTAGCCTTGTCCTGACATGGACATTATAACAGTATCTATACGTATGTCAACATATCAGGGTTCGGAAAAGTGCGCGAATCTCAAAGTTTTTTTCAAACGCAGTTGGCAGGAAGCGGTGGAGCCGGGCAAATGACGTAACTCGTTGTGCAATAGCTAGTTGCAGTCAATGCTGGCCTGCCGCCACGGGAGGCCGCCAAGGGAAATGGGAACAAAATCGGTAGGAAAGCGGCCGCAATCGTCGCGCCGGCTCACCCGTTGAGTCGCCCCCTTTGACCCACCGGGTTGGCCGATGCCGGCGGAGCGAGAAAAGAGCCTGCCCCCAAGAGGCCTTGATCGCAACCTTGCGCACTGCTGTCATTGCCAGCAGGTTCCGTCGCAGGGCTTTCCTGCAGTTTCACCGATTCTTGGGTGGTGTGGGGTGCCAGTAGTTGGCAAGCTCACGATCAAAGTCCCCCCAAAAGGGTCTGATCCAGTGCCCGCCAGTCGCCGAGGCTACGATCTACCTCGTACGGGTGGCGGTGATGAGCAGCGACCGTGCCTCACCGGCTCCCGGCCAGCGGATGGCGAGCAAGGCCGAAAAGAGGCCAGAGTCGAGGAAGAGAGACCTCTCGAGCCTGAATCGCGATGGAGAGACGCCCTGAGCCCCCCTCAACCGGCTTGGCGCCCGATCTTCAGCAGCAGCACGCAGGTGGGGCCGTGGGTAATCTGTCCGTTCTGCACACGGCAAAGGGCCTCGCTCAGCCGTATTTTGACGCGGCGAATCAGTTCCGTGCCTTCAGGGCGACGCTCGACTTCCGACAACCCTTCCGCCAGGTAGAGACGTGTGGGGGAGACGACGATGGTCGTGAAGGGGTCAACCGTGCCAAGATCGGTCCAACGTTGGGCCCGCAACCCGAGTTCTTCCTCCAGTTCCCGGCCAGCCGTGTCCAGCGGCGTCTCGCCGGGCTCAATGCCGCCGCTGACCCCTTCGATGGAATCTCGGCCGATACCGTAGTGGAACTCGTCGGTCAGATAGACATAACCTTCTTCATCCAGGGCGGCAACACAAACGCCCGGCTTCATCTCGACCACACAATGGGTCCCCTCCTGCCCATCGGGGCGGATCACGTCGTCGCGTCGGACTTCGATCCACGGATCGCGATAGATACTGCTGGAGGCAACGATTTTCCAGGGGCCGTGTGGTTTCATCGGAGTCTGGCCGAAGTGGTACGGAGTCGTGGGGAGGCGTCTGTCTGCAAGCGGAATCGCCGAAGCGCGATTTCTGGGGGGAGTAAGACGGCGACGGACCGTTGTTTGCCGAGTCAAGAACGACCCTGCTGATGTGTGCATGGAAAATGTTCATGGCCACCCAACCGGAGACCGCCAAGCGCCGGGCTTCCGCCGGTGGCCCTCGCGCATTGCCTGCCGAGGCATCAATCGAGTCCGAGCGACGATGATGACAGAAAACGCCGTGTCTGGCAATTCCCAAGCGGGGCACTCTGCCGCCCAGCGACCGGTGAAGTCAACGTCGCGGCTGCCGGGCGGAGCCTCGACCATTTCGTTCCCCTCCGCTGATCGGCTACAATGCGTTTCAAGGAGTTGCGACAATCTCTTTCCGTCGCCTCACCATTTACGCGTTTTGCCAGTTCCACACGGGGTGAACGTGCCGCAGCCCGCCAAAGATGGATCCTATCCTTCCACGACGAAGGTCCGGGTTCTTGCCACAGCCGACATTCACATAGGACGTCGCCCAAGCCGGCTGGCCGGTTTGGAGAACGCCGCACGGTATTCCTGCGGGCAGATGTGGCTGAACATCGTTCAGCGGGCCATCGAGCTGGGGGTGGACCTGGTGGCCCTGGCCGGAGACGTGGTGGATCACGAGAACCGTTTCTTTGAGGCAACCGGGCCGCTGGAGGACGGGCTGATCCAGTTGGCCGAGGCGGGGATCCCCACCTACGCTGTCGGCGGGAATCACGACTTCGACGTTCTCCCCAAGATTGTCGATGCCGTTGGAAGCCAGTGGCTCCATCTGGTCGGACGCAACGGGCGCTGGGAGGAGACGATTGTTCAACGCCAGGGACAGCCGATTCTGCGGGTCCATGGATGGTCGTTTCCGACGGCCACGGTGGCTTCGAGCCCGATGGACGACTACGGTCTGAAGGTTGATCCGTCGCTGCCCACGCTTGGATTGCTTCACGCCGATCTGGATGCCCGGCACAGCGACTACGCCCCGGTCCTTCGCGATGAGCTGTTGAAATGCCCCGTGACAACCTGGGTGCTGGGGCACGTTCACCGGCCCCGCTGGGAGCCGCCGCAGGCCGGGCCGGCGCTGCTTTACACGGGGTCGCCGCAGGCCATGGATCCGGGCGAGACGGGGCCGCACGGGCCGTGGCTGATCGAACTCCACGGTCCGCGGCGGGCCGGTGCCAGACAATTGCCGATGTCGCCCGTCCGCTACGAAAGTGTTGAAATCGATCTGGCCGGGCTGGCCGATGGCGACGACCTGGAGTCACACCTGACGGCCTCCGTCGGCCGTTACATGGCCGATCTGGATGCCCAGACCCAGGAACTGGTCGAACAGCTCTCGCTGCGATTGATCCTCTGCGGCCGAACGCCCCTTTCGTCGCAGTTGGACGTGCTTGCCCGGCCGATGGTCGAACAGTACGAGCGGCGCTACCGCGGAACGACCGTGCGGATCGACAAGATCACCAACGAGACCTTGCCGGTCGTCGATCTCGAGGAACTGGCGGGCAAACGCGATCCGACCGGGGTGCTCGCCCGGACGCTGATCTCGCTCCAGTCGGCCGGCGCGTCGCCGGAGACGGCCGATCTGGTCCGCAAGGCGCAGGTCCAGATGCTCGAGGTTCACAATGCCCCGGCCTATTGCTCGCTGCGTACCGATCCGCCTCCCGATGCGGAAACGGCGCGGCGGACGTTGATCCGCCAGGGGCGGCTCCTGCTGGATACACTGCTGGCGCAGCGTGCGGCGGCCACCCAGGCAGAGCAGGCGTAGGAACCAGGACCTCTATGAGACCCACGGCTGCGTTCTTCAAATCGATCGAAATCCGCCGGATGCCCGGTTTTCAGCGGGGAGATCTTGCGCTGCCGGAACTCTCGTCCGGCATCAACGTCATCTACGGGCCGAATGCCTCGGGAAAGACCACCCTGGGCAAGGCGATCCATTATCTGCTCAGGCCCACCGAAGGGGCCAACGATCACGTTTCCCTGCGGGCGTCGGCCGAGGTGAACGGCCGGCAGTTGGAACTGGATTGCGATTCCGGCCGGATTCGAGCCATCGATCGGGCCCACAGCGGGGCGACCGATTATCCCAAGCTGGCTCCGCCCGAGGTTGGCGACCGGAACGTGCTGGCGCTTCAGGACCTGATCCGGACAGAGCACGACTACGACCTGGCGAGCCAGATTGTGCGGGAGCTCTCGGGCGGATACGACGTGCCCGCCGCCCGCAAATCGTTGGGGTTCAGCCGCCAGCCGACGCGGCGCGGAAAACTGACCAAGGACCTGGCGCAGGCAGAAAAGCGGCACCAGGCGGCCTTGCGACGCCAGGACGAACTGGTCGAACGGCAGGCGAATCTCAAGCGTCTGCACGGAGAAAAGGTGGCCGCGGAGGCGGCCCTTGCCGAGATGACGCTGCTCGACAAGGCCCTCGAACGCCACGCGGCCGAAGAGCAGGTCACCGATGTCCGCAACCAGCTTCGGGTGTTTCCGGCGGGCGTAGCCCGCGTGACCCAGCACGACATCGAGCGGCTCGATTCCCTCCACAAGGCGTTCGAGGCGGCCCGTGCTCGGCGGCGCAAGGAGGAGTTGCGGCGGGAAAAAGCCGATCGCGAACTTGCGTCTGCCGACCTCCCCCAGGGCGGGCTTCCGGAAGGTTTCGTCACCACGTTGCGGCTCAAGTGCCGCCGCCTGGCAAATCTGCGCGACGACATCAGCCGCCGAGAGGAAGCCGCCCGCCAGGCGGAGACGGACCTCCAGAGCGCCCGGGCCCTGCTTGGCCCCGACGTCGGGCCGGAGCGGGCATCGCAGTTCGACGCCGCCACGATCCAGGAGTTCTTCGCCTTCGCCCGGCGGGTCGAAAAGCACCGTGCCGACCGCATGGCGGCCGAGGCCATGCGCCAGTGGCTGGAAACGGTGGATGACGCATCCGCTGCCGGCGATCCCGAACGGATTCATGAAGGGGTCATCCTCCTCCATCGCTGGCTGGGCGTGAGCCAGGTCGGAACCGGCAGCGACAGCCGGTACGCCCTGGATTTCACGATTGCCGGCGTGGCCCTGATCGTCTTTTCGATCTTGATGACGGTGGTGGTCGGCCCGTCGTGGCTCCTGCTGACGCTCCTGGGAACCGGCATGATCGGCTGGGCATTTCGACCCCATTCGGCCGACGTCCTGGATCGCCGCGCGGAGATCGAGCACGACTACGCGAGCCTGTCGATCGAAGGACCCGCGGAGTGGGCGGCGGCGGCGGTGCGGGCCTTCGTCCGCGATCTGCAGCAGCGGCTGGATCGGGCCACGATCGTTCGGGAGAAGGAAACCCGCTGGGCGGGCCTGGCCGACAAGTTCGAGGCCTTGCTGGACCGGGACGACCAGTTCGAGGAAGAACGCAGCGCCTGGATCGGACGCCTCGGACTCGATGCCGACAGCGACGACACTTCGCTCGTGCTTATGGCCGGCAACATCCATCGCTATCGCGACGCCGAAAGACGCCGGCAGGAAGCGTCGACCGCCGCGGAGACGGCCAGGGGCCAGTTCCGCGAACTGCTGGGGGAGATCAACGGCGCCCTGATGCCCTACGGCCTGCAAGATGCACGAGATGCCGACGAGGCCCATGCCCGCGTCGACGCCCTCGACACTCGCATGCAGCGCTACCTGACCGCCGCCGAAACGGCCCTGGACAGCGCCACGAACCTCAACTTGGTCGCGCGGGAGATCGAGAGCCTGACCATCGAACAGCGGGAGCTGTTTGCCCGAACGGGCCTGACCGCCGAGGAGGAGCCGCTTCTGCGCGACTGGGCACGCCAGCGGCAGCACTATGACCAGGTGGCGGACCAGTTGCGGCTGGCCGAGCACAATCGCAGCCTGCTCGAGACCGCTCTGGCCGGCCGACCGGACCTCCTTTCACTGGCGAGGGAGGAACTCGAACTTCGGCGGCAACAATGCCGCACGGCGGCCGCGCGCCTGGAACGCATCAACCAGGAGATCGGCGGAATCGAGGAGGCAATCGATGCGGCCCGCCACGGCACCGACATGGAAGCCCGCCTGGCCGAGCTGCAGGAAGCTGCCGACGCGCTGCGGGGCCAAAGGGCACTGGACCACGATGCACTGGTCGGAAGCCTGCTGGCGGATTTCCTCGTCGAGCACCAGCAGGAGGAATTGCCCGGCGTGCTCAAGCGCGCCCGCAGCCTGTTTGCCCGGATCACTCACGGGCGCTACGAGTTGCACGTCCACCAGGCAGATCCGCCCCAGTTCCGCGCCTTCGACACGTCGCGCAACGAGGGACTGGCTCTCGACGAGCTTTCGAGCGGCACGCGGCTGCAGCTCCTGCTGGCGGTTCGCGTGGCCTTCGTCGAGCAGCAGGAGCATGGGATCAAAGTGCCGCTGGTTCTGGATGAGACGCTCGGCAACAGCGACGAGCGCCGGGCCCGCGAGATCATCGACGCGGTGATCGAAATCTGCCGCGACGGCCGGCAAGTCTTCTATTTCACGGCACAGCACGACGAAGTCGGCAAGTGGCGGGAGTTGCTGCATCGCTGCCAGGACGTGCCGAACCGCCTCATCGATCTGGCCGAAATTCGCAAGTTCAGCGAGGCGGAACGGGTGCCGCCGATCGAGTTTGAACGGGCGGAACCCGTGCCCGTCCCGCGCCCCGAGGGGCTTGCGTGGAGCGAGTATGGACAGCGCCTTAACGTCCCGGCGATCGATCCGCGCGACGAACCGGGCAATCTCCATCTCTGGTACCTGATCGACGACGTGGATCTCCTGCACCGGCTGCTCGAAGCGGGAATCAACCGCTGGGGGCAGTTGCAGACGCTTGCCGCCTATGGCCATGTGGAGATGCTGCGCAAGGATTCGCCCCTGTATCGCCAGGCAGAGGCGGCGGCCAGGGCGATCGAGACGGCGGTCCATCTCTGGCGGATCGGCCGGGGCGAGCCCGTCGACCGGGCGGCCCTGGCCGACTCGGGGGCCGTCAGCGATGTGTATCTGGATCGTGTCGACGAACTGGCCGAGCAGGTCGGCCGCGACGCCCGTCGACTGCTCGATGCGCTCCAGCGGAGCGAGGTCCGCGGTTTCCGCAGCGACAAGCGGGAAGCACTGGCCGAATACCTGGCCGCCAACGGCTACCTGATGGAAGATGCTCCTCTCGACCCGGAGGAGATCCACCAGCGGACTCAGGTCCAGCTTTTCAACCAGCTCGACCGCGGGCTGCTCCGCCGCGCGCGGCTTGCAGAACTTGTCGATTGTGTGCTCGCGGGCGCGAGAAGACGCGGAATGTGAGGGAGTTGGAATGCGGAAGTCGACAGTCTTGCTGGCCGCCGCTCTGTTGTCATTCGCAGGCATTGCGGCTGGTGCCGAATCGGAACCGATTCGGTTCTACGATCTCACCTACGCTGCCAGGATCGATCTGAACGATTCGGAGCAGGTCAGGACGGCTTGGGATCATTGCCATGTGGTGGCTGCCCTTCAGGGGATTGTCAACCGCAGCGAGCCTCGGCTCTACGTTCGATTCGTTCAGTCGCCGCACTTCGACCTGCTCAAAACGCCCACGTGGTACGCTCGCGTGGTCGAGCAGATGGAACGGCTCGATCCGAAGGTCGAGTTGCTCGATGCGCCGACCTTCTTTGAGTTGTATCGAGTTCACCTGGAAGGGAAGGACTGAAACGGGCAAGGACGCCCTCGTGGTGCCTTCGATCGATGGTCATGTGAATCGTTCCGGCTTGCCCGACAGATGGATCGGTGGAACCGGTGAAGAACTTCAAAGAGCCCTGGAGGCGGGACAAATACCATAAGAAACCTACAATTTCGCGACCGGCGAGTGAATGATTGACCGCGTCTCGGGCGTAGGATATCCTTGGTGGCAGTTTCGTGCCCCGGTTTCACCCCGCAGTTCAGACACAGCCTCATCGCCATGGAACTCAAACTGATCACCATCGCACTTGTGTTCTTTGCTTCGATCGTCGCTTTCGCTCAGGGTGCCCGCGCCGCCGATTTCGGCGAGGACATCTCCTTTCTCAAGGGCCACACCGACCTGATCGTGCTCAGCGATGAGAACGGACTCGGCAAGGTGGCGGTTTCCCCCGCCTGGCAAGGCCGCGTCATGACCAGCACGGCCGGAGGAGATTCCGGCCCCAGTTTCGGCTGGATCAATCGCGAGTTGATAGCGTCCGGAAAGGTCCTGGAGCACATGAACGCCTTCGGCGGCGAAGACCGCTTCTGGATGGGACCGGAAGGGGGGCAGTTCTCGATCTTCTTCGCCAAGGGGGCGAAGTTCGAGTTTGCCGACTGGCACACCCCCGCAGTCATCGATACCTTGCCGTTCGAGGTCGTGAGCCAGTCCCGGGACCGGGCGGTGTTTGCCAAGAAGTTCTCGTTGACCAATTACTCGGGTACCCAGTTTGAAGTGGCTGTGAACCGCGATGTTCGGCTGCTCGACAGCAAGACGGCCTGGCAGCGTCTCGGCGTGCCGGCAGCCGAGGACGTGAGCCTCGTTGCCTACGAGTCCGACAATCGAATCACCAATGCCGGCGCCAGCGCGTGGAAGAAGGAAACCGGACTCCTGTCGGTCTGGATTCTCGGAATGTTCAATCCGTCTCCGTCGGCCACGATCGTCGTTCCCATCCAGGAGGGACCCGAGTCCGAGCTGGGGATCAAGGTCACGTCCGATTACTTCGGCAGCATTCCCGCGGAACGTCTGGTGGTCAACGACGACGTGATCTTCTTTGCCGCCGATGGCAAGTTCCGCAGCAAGATCGGCATCAACCCCAATCGCAGCAAGGCCGTGCTGGGCAGCTACGATGCCGACAACCGCGTGCTGACGATCGTCCAGTTCAATCAGCCCAAGGGTGTGAGCGACTATGTGAACTCGCTCTGGAAGTTGCAGGACAACCCCTACGGCGGCGACGCGGCCAACGCCTACAATGACGGGCCCCCGTCTCCTGGAGCCAAGCCGATGGGACCGTTCTACGAACTGGAGTCGTCGTCTCCGGCTGCAGCCCTGGCGCCCGGAGAGAGCCTCTCGCACGTCCATCGCACCATCCATCTGGCCGGGCCGGAAACCGATCTGGACCGGGTAGCCCAGGCCACGCTCGGCGTATCGCTGGCCGAGATCCAGAGTGCCTTGAAAAAGCCGTAGTTTCCGCTGGCGAGCCGTTCGGGAATCGTGGCCCTCGATTGCAGCGCCCCCCTGGTTCCTTCCCCGTCGGACCTGTCGTGATTTCCTTCCTCCGTTGCCATTGAGACAGAATCGATCCCGCGCATGAGTGACAAGAAAGAAAGCATGTTCGTGCTCAGTGACGGGCGGAACGTGATGTTCACGTTCTCGATCGTCAGCTCGTTGTTTCTCCTCTGGGGATTCTGCAACGGCATGATTGACGTCATGGACAAGCATTTCCAGGAGGAACTGGACCTGACGCTGGCCCAGTCCGCCTGGGTCCAGTTCGCCCACTACCTGGGCTACTTCCTGATGTCGATTCCGGCCGGCTGGCTGGCAACCAGGCTGGGCTACAAGGGGGGCATTATCGCCGGCCTGTTCATGGTGGCCGTCGGAGGGTTCTGGTTCATCCCAGCCACGCATATCGCGGAGTTCTGGGCGTTTCTTCTGGGAGTGTGCGTGATCGCCTCCGGCCTGACGTTTCTCGAAACGGTGGCCAATCCCTATACGACTGTGCTCGGATCGCCGCGCTACGCGGCTACCAGAATCAACCTGGCCCAGTCCTGCAACGGCATCGGCTGGATTCTGGGACCGATCGCGGGCAGCATGTACTTCTACGGCACGGATGCGGCCGGCGTGAGCACCGGTGCCGAAACGTTGTGGATCCCTTATGCGGGTGTCGGAGTCGCCGTCCTTGTGCTGGCCGTGCTGTTCTTCTTCGCTCCTGTCCCTGACGTCCAGACCGAGGATGATTACAGCATCGCCAGGAAGGGCGAGTCCGAGGTGGAGTCGAAAACGACTGAGCGAAAGGTCGCCCGGGTGCCGGCCTATTTCCTGTTGTGGCTGAACGCGGTTGCCCTGGTCGGTGCTGTCGGCATGATCCTGTGGCTTGTACTCCATGAAACCCTGCACGTGGGACCGCGCTTGGTGAATATCGCCTCCCAGATACCTCCCCCGTCGAACATGGAGATCACCGCAGGCAATTCCGTCCTGGTCGTGCTGGTGGGCGTCGCTGCTGCGATATCACTTATCCTTGCCCTGGTGCTCATCCCGATCGTGATGAAGATGTCGCACCACAGCATCTGGTCGCATCCCCACTTCTCGGGCGCCACGTTGGCCCAGTTCTTCTATGTGGCTGCGCAGGCGGGCATTTTCAGTTTCGTAATCAACTACATGACCTGGGAGGTGCCGCCTCTGCCCGCCGCATGGAACAAGACCGCGACCGAAGTGCCGGCGGGGGCACAGCAGGGGAAGAAAAAGGAATCTCTGATTGAAGTGAAGACGAGAATCGACAAGGGTGACATCAAGGACCTGCCTTCCCTGGTGACCAGGCTGCAACAGCCCACCGATCCCGTGTCGGACTTCATTCGCAGCCAACTGTCCGAGGAAACCGTTCAGGCGATGCAGAAATATGACGGTTCGGCTTCGGATCGGACATTGCGTTTCCACCTTTCGCGAGATCTGGACGATATTGTCGCGCGCGACACGCGCTCCGCCAAAAAGAAGAAGCCGACCCTTTACGACGAGGCCCGGTTCAGTGGCGTCAGCCTCCAGGAAAAAACGCAACAACTCCTGGCCCAAGATCCGAAGGGGGTCGACCGGAGCCGGCTCAATCGCATGCTCCTCGAGGATGCCTATCCCCAGGCGCTTCCCTTCCGGGACGGTATTCTGGGGTTCAGTAACCGCGCGGCGGCACGCTTCCTGGCCACCTTGGGATTCATCTGCTTCCTGACCGGCCGCTTCACGGGCGCTGGATTGTTGCGAAAGTATTCGGCCCACAAGATCGTGGGGCTCTACGCCGCGCTCAATGTCGTGGCTTGCCTCCTGGTCTTCCTGAAATTGGGTTGGCTGTCCGTGATCTGCGTCTTCCTCAGCTACTTCTTCATGTCGATCATGTTCCCCACGATCTTCGCCCTCGGTATTTTCGGGCTGGGGGAGCGGGCGAAAGGAGCATCGGCCTACATCGTCATGGCCATCATGGGAGGCGCCATGCTGCCCAAGGTCATGGGCGCCGTCGCCGACCGCTACGACATGTCCCGCGGGTTCATCGTGCCAATGGCCTGCTTCGTGCTCATCGCGCTGTACGGCTACGGCTGGCCGCTGTTGAGCAAGGCAAAATCCCTCCACGGCCTGGAACCCTCGGGAGGCCATTAGCAGGCCCGTGCCGCCGCGCGGGGTTGTAATGCCGGGTTTTTCGAAACCGCCGCGCCCGACAGCGGGCTCGACAACGACCTGGCCCGACCGCACTTCTCCAACGCCCTCGCTGTCCGAGCCAGCAGTAGCTTGGCCTCCGCCCGTGAGGGGGCCCACTCGGCTCTGGTCCGCTGTCAACTCTTAAAGCTGGGTTTGCGGATCGTTGGAGTCCACGCTCCAGCACCCAAGAAAACGCCTCAAGGTTGGACTCCAGCCGTTGGGCCAACCAAAAACCAAGGCTTGGCAGAGCTCTGGACTGGATTCTCAGCCCGACACCACCCGGCAGGCGGACTTGATCCCTCGCTCATGGCAACTATTCTTGGGGGAAGGTGGCGGTGCTAGCAGTGCTATCGGTGCGCCGCGATTTCTTCTCCTCCTTTCCCCTCAAGACCAGAGACGGCCGTGATGCTACGACCCGACCTCCAGGTCCTGGCCGACAAGATCCGTGCGGCATTGCCGGTGGCGGAGTCGATGGCGAACTGCCCGCCAGAGATTCTCGCGGCCTTGCAGGCGGCACAGGGCGTGTTGCGGCAGGCAGGCCAGCGGTTGCCTGCACCTGGCGAGAAAACGGTCCCATGGACAGTCCAGGACGCCGGCGGTTGCCAGATCGATGTGCTCCTGCACTACGAGTGGGAAGACTACTGCCCCGGTGACCGGGTCACACCCAGTTCCGGGGGCTGCGCTCGAATTGTGGATGTGGAAGTGGTTGAGGTCCGGTATTTCGACGACTGGGGGGAAGTTATTACTTTGGAGCAGCAGCAACTTCATGCCGTTTGGGAGGCGGTCGAAAAGAACCGGGAGTTGCTCGAAGAGATGTGCACCGATGCCGGCCACCGAGCGGATGTGGGGCGCAGCAGTCCCCTCTATTTCCCCGGCCCAGGCCAGGCCGGGCCAGCCGGCTCCGATGCTCAGGGGTGGAGGATGGCGCCCAGCGCCCGTGCGCGGAGCGAGAAGGAACCGAGACGCAAGCAGGGCTGAAGACTCTTTGACACAGAACGGGATGCCATGATACTCTCCCCGCTCCTCATCGAGCTCGAGCACCACTGGGTGACGTTGCGAAAGGCGGGCGCCAGCAACGCGATTCTCGGTTTCAAGCTCGACCAGCAAATGAACATGGATGACGTGGTTGCCGCAGCCTGCGCGACCGGCTGGGTCGCGTGCTGCGACGGCCGGTGCTGGGTGGACGATTCGGTCGATTGCGACGTGCTCAGCGATTACGTTCGCGATATGCTCTCCTATTTCGTCCGGTCGGACGAACCGCGAAAAGAGCTTCTGCGGCTGAAGGATCCGATCACACGTTACTGGAATAAAAGCCGGCACCGGCAGGCCCTCTCGCTCTGGGCCTGCGCTTACCTCGACCTGGCGGTTCGCGAAGACCTGGCCGAACAGACGAGCGAGGTGGACGACCTCTGGAGCCGGCCGCTGGTGGAACTCGAGGTGGAACGACTCTGCCGCAGGCAAGTGGAACAACTTGGGGCGCGGTATCTGAGGATCGCGGAGGCGGCTGGCGACATGCCCGGGAAGATGGCCCCCAGCCGTCGCGACCAGAGACGAAAACCCCTGGAAGACAAACGCCTCGCCTGACGCGGCAGTCCGCGCGGCGGTTGCCGGTTCTTTATCCATCGAAGCGAGACAACGAAATGCCAAAACCGCTCGTCTTCTCATTTGCCGGGGAGGAAGTCTCCTTCGACCTGGAAAAGATCGACCGCAGCAGACTCTACGGATTCAAGGAGGTCGAAGCGCTCGACGACCGCAATCGCAAATGCCAGTTGGTAACGCTTGCCGACGACGGACGAACGCTTGCCGGTCCCGGCGGCGTAGCTCTTGGACAACTCGCTCCCGACGGAACATGGCGCGACAGGTCGGATCTCACACCGGTCGACACCGATGGCAACCGGATCGAGCCTGTTGCGTCGTCCTACAGCGCCCCTGTGCCGCTCATGGAAAAGGCGTCCACGGAGCACTATCTGGAACACTGCATCCACAACCTTTACCTGGTACGCACCGCCGGCGCCCCGGCGGAGTTGGCCGACCTGCTGCGAGGAGGCGCCATCTTCAAGTTCCCCTACAGTTACCGCGGCGGCCTGGAAGCCGATGCGGGGTTTCTACTTGCCGGCCACGACGGGAACCTCTACCTGGCAATCGGCAATCCCACCCGTGCCGAGTATGTGGGGCTTCAGCAGGCTGCGGTCCCGGCGGAGGAGGATGGGGCAGTCGACGTCGAGGATATGATGGATTTCGACATGATATGACAGATCACGGGGCGGCAGGGCCGCCAGCGGGCACCGACCGAAGGTTGGTCGCGAGCTACCGCTCGAACTGAGATGGTCTGCTCCCGATGGTCGCGAATCTATGTGAAACACTTCACCATCTTTGAGGTTAGTGGTACAGAACAAAGAGGCCTGTTTTTTGGCCGTCCCTTCGTTGGAGCGGAGTGCCGCGATGAGTGAAATCAACATCTCCAACGCCGCCGGCCGCGATGCGGTTGTCGCGGCCGAGAGCATCCGGCCTCGCCGGCAGGTCCGCTGGGTCGACCAGGACGGGCGCCAGGCGACCGGCGTGCGAGTCCTCAAAACACCCATCCACCGCGACATCGACGCCCTCGCCAGAGAGCACGGCGCGTTGGACAAGATCACCGACCTGCTCATCCATGGGGACCCGGAAATCGATCTGGAGTCGTCGGGGAGATTCCTCCGCGAAACCTCGCGAGTCTACGTCGACCCCGATGGGCAGATCGTTCACGGTGTTCAGAAGTGGGAGATCCTCCGGAATCCCGATGGCAGCGAGCGCCAGCGTCGCCCCCAACAAACGCCCCAGGCCAACGTGACAAGCGACACGCCGCTGAAGTGGTCCGGCGTCTACATCAAGAAGCAAGACGCCGTCCGGAAATTCGTCTTCTCCCGAAAACTGCAACTGCGGCATGTGAACGGGCTGACGTACGACTTTCTTTACGCAATGGCCAGGGAGCTCGAGCAACGCGACAGCCTGATGCTTCTGGGCGCCGGCCCCAAATCCAATCAGCCGCTGATCCTCCGGCGGGGCGGCAGCGCCTATCGCGGGTTTCTCGAAGGCCGCACCGACGGGCAGAAATACTGCCTCCTTCTCCACCTTTCCAACATGGAGCTCAAAGCCCCGAGCCCGACGGAGAACGGGAGGGCCGAGGCATGAAGACCGATCTCCTCGACAACTCGCGTGTAGAACTTCGCATGGCCGGCTATGGCGTTGCGCCCGCCAGCGCTGTCCGCGATCCTGCCCTGCACTCGCGTGTGCAGGACTACCGGCGACTATCGAGTTCCCGGATGATCCCGCTCGACAAGAGGAGTATGCGGGAACGGCTCCCTCAGGCATCGTATCACGTCAGCCGGAAAATCGACGGCGAGTTCACGGTCCTGGTCTATCGCGATGGCGACATTTTCACGCTGAACCCCGGCGGCACGGTGCGGGTAGGAATGCCCTGGATGGACGAGGCCGCCGGGCGGCTGGCCCAGGCCGGCGTGAAGGAAGCCTTGATTGCCGGCGAGCTCTACACGGCCCGGCCCGACGGGAAACGCACCCGGGTTCACGATGTGATTTCTGTGACGCGTCGCCCCGAGTCGGTCGACGACCTCAGGCGTTTGCGATTTGCGCCCTTCGACCTGCTGTCGCTCGACGGCCAGCCGAGTCAGACCTTCAGCCAATCGTGGCAGAAGATCGAGGCTTGGTTCGCCGGCGGCCAGACCGTTCGTCCCGTGGAGTCGGTGGAAGCGAAGAGCCTGCTCGAGGTCGAGAAGCTGTTTGACCAGTGGGTGGAGAAAGAGAATGCCGAAGGTCTCGTGGTCCGCAGCGAAACAGCCGGCGTCTTCAAGGTGAAACCGCGGCACACGCTCGATGTGGCGGTGATCGGCTTCGCCGAATCAACCGACGAGCGGCAAGGCATGCTCCACGATCTCCTGGTGGCGGTCATGCGGCACGACGGGACCCTCCAGGTGCTGTCGCGTGTGGGGGGCGGGTTCAGCGACGACGACCGGCGCCAGATGCTGGGGCAACTCAAAGACATGGTCGTCGGAAGCCAGTACGCCGAGGTGAATGCCGAGCATGTGGCCTATCAGATGGTCAGGCCCGAGTGGGTCATCGAGGTGAGCTGTCTGGATCTTGTTTCCGAGACGACCAGCGGCGGCCCGATCAGCCGGATGGTGCTCGACTGGAACGAGGAGGTTTACCATACGGTTCGCCGGATGCCGCTGGTTTCGGTGATCTCGCCGCAGTTCATCCGCCGCCGCCCGGACAAGTCGGTCCACGTTGCCGATGTGCGGATCGACCAGGTGACGGATCTCGTCGAGGTTCCGCAGGCCGACCGCAGCGCCCGCGATATTGCCCTGCCCAAGAGCGACCTCCTTCGGCGCGAGGTCTATACCAAGCAGCTCAAGGGCGAAACCATGGTCCGAAAGTTCGTTATGTGGAAGACGAACAAGGAGTCGGAAATTGGGGAATTTCCCGCCTACGTGGTCCACTACACCGACTTCAGCCCCAATCGCAAGGCACCGCTGGCTCGCGAGATCCGGGTATCGAGTTCACGCGAACAGATCGATACTCTCTGGAACGACATGAAGGCGGCCAATGTCAAGCAGGGCTGGAACCCCGTGGAGGCGGCCGAACAGAAGTCTGCCTCTGAGGTCGAATCCCCGGCAGAGGAGAAGAAGGCCTCTCCCGGGAAGGCTGCTGCGAAAAAGACGGCGCCCGCCAAGAAGAAGGAACCGGCCACAACCATGACCCCTTCGGAACGCACCACAAAGAAGTCTACGCGAAAGAAGACTGGCTGATGCGCCGGTATCCGGCGCCCGTTGCTGAGTCGCCGCCGGACTGGTTGAACGCGACAGGGGGACGTGCCGGAGTTGACGGAAAGAGCATGACCGAACGAAAACAACCCGACATTGACCATCGGCAGTGTCTGCGCGACAAGCGGGTCTGCGTCACCGGCCGTTTCGTGTCGATGACCCACACCGAAATCAGGCAGGTCGTCGAGGCGTGCGGAGGGCAGTGCATCCATCGCCTGCCCCGCGGTTCAGCAATCCTGGTGGTGGGAGGCGACGGCTGGCCGACGATGCATGACGGGTCCCCGTCGGCCGCGTTCCGGCGAGCAAGATCGCTCCGCGCGTTGGGCTACCCAATCGAGTTCCTTGATGAAAACGAGTTTCTCAAGCTCGTCGGCCTCCTCCAGCACGACCGCCAGCTCCACGGCCAATTGACCATGGCCGAGGTTTCGGCCGCGCTCGGCATTCCCGCTCCCCGCCTCCGCCGCTGGCTCCGGCTCGGGATCCTCCAGCCGGCCAGGACCATCCACCGCTTTCCGTTCTTCGACTTCCATAAGGTATCCGACGCCAGGAAACTTTGCGATCTCCTCTCCAAAGGAGCAAAGCTCTCCGAGATCCGCGATGGAATGGAGCAGGTGCAGGCCTGCCTGCCGGACCGCGAGCTGCCTTTCTCTCAATTGGATAGTCTCCAGCACGACGGGCGGCTTCTGGTTCGAATGGGCAGAAACCTCGTCGAACTGAACGGCCAGCTTCGCTTCGACTTCCACTCCGACGACCCCTGCGAGACGATCCTGATACCCCAGACCGCCGACGATGCCGAAGCGCTCTTCGACGAAGCCCTGGCGTTGGAAGATGCCGGCTGCCTCGATCGGGCAGCCGACGTGTATCGCCAGGCAATCCAGCGGGATCCGGACGACCCGGTGCTGCGGTTCAACCTGGGGAATGTCCTCTTCGGACTGGGCCAGATCGACCAGTCCGCGGCCAGCTACCGGGCCGCCCTCGACCGAGATCCCTCCTATGCCGAGGCATGGAACAATCTTGGAAACGTTCTGGCGAGGCAACAACACTGGGAAGACGCGGCCAACGCCTTCCGCTGCGCCCTGCAACTGGTTCCCGGTTACTCCGACGCCCGTGACAACCTGAACCGAATCCTCTCGGTGGAGAGAGGGCCCGCGCTGGAGGCTCGCGTCCTTTCGATCGAGACCGGCCGCAGAATCTGCTGAACCGGCCTCTACGGTCATCGCGTCGATTCTGAACGTTGCCGCACACGGGCGTGTGTGCTAGAAATGGCTCAGAAGATGAGCCCTCCTCCCTCCGCCGGAGCCTCCGCATGCTTCTGCCCAAGCTCATGTCGTTTCCCATGCTTCTGGCAATTCTCCTCCACGGCATGACGCCCTGCTCCCAGGCCGCGGAGAGGCCCAATTTCCTCATCATCATGGCCGACGATGCCACGGCACGCGACCTGCCTCTATGGGGTGGGCAGAACGTCAAGACGCCTCATCTGGACCAGCTTGGGGCGGAAGGACTGATCCTTGATCACGCCTACGTGGCCATGTCGATGTGCCTGCCCTGCCGAACCGAACTGCACACCGGTCTTTACCCGATGCGAAGCGGCGCCTGCTGGAACCACTCCGCCGCAAGGCCCGGCACCCGGAGCACCTGCCACTGGCTGGGCGACCTGGGATACCGGGTGGGAATCGCCGGCAAGACTCACCTGGTGCCGC
>CAZLWV010000012.1:31529-44404 GCA_964563135.1 uncultured Planctomycetaceae bacterium | reverse complement strand
AGTTTCCCCTTCGAGATGGTCGAGGGTTACCAGCGCAACTGCGTCGCCCCGACCGCCGAACACGATCCGACCGGCATCCGGGAGTTCATGGGCCGCGATCCCAACCAGCCCTTCTGCCTGGTCGTGGCCCTGGTGGTGCCCCACGTGGTCTGGACCGTCGGCGATCCTGGCCACTTTGACCGCAAGACGCTGAAGCTCCCTCCCAACCTCGCTGACCTGCCGCGGACCCGTGAAGATTTCGCCCGCTACCTGGCGGAGATCGAGTATCTCGACATTCAGGTCGGCGAAGTCCTGGCGACCCTCGAGGCGACGGGCCGCACCAACGACACGCTGGTCCTTTTCACCTCCGAGCAGGGAGCCCAGTTCCCGGGGTGCAAGTGGACGAACTGGGATACGGGGGTGCACACCGGCATGGTCGCTCGTTGGCCCGGCAGGATCGCGCCGGGGAAGCGAACGGACGCGATCATCCAATATGCCGACGTGCTGCCCACGCTCGTCGAGGCCGCCGGCGGGATCGTCGACTCGGCAAACTTCGACGGAAGCAGCTTCCTTCCTGTACTGCTGGGCCGAAAAAACACCCATCGGCAGTATGCCTACGCCATGCACAACAACGTGCCCGAGGGGCCCGCCTACCCGATCCGCTCGGTCTGTGACGGCCAGTTCCGCTATATCCGCAACCTGACGCCGGAGGCCACCTACATCGAACGCCATATTATGGGAGTGGAGGAACATAACCCCTACTGGGCCCGGTGGATGTACATGGCGGGCGAGAACGAACAGGCCTACCGCCTCATCCACCGCTACATGCGGCGCCCGGCCGAAGAACTCTACCGCACGTCCGAGGATCCCTACGAGATGACCAACCTGGCGGACGACCCGTCTTGCGCCGAGGTCAAGGCCAGACTGAGCGCTCAGCTCGATCGCTGGATGGCGTCGCAAGGCGATCCGGGCGCGGCGCTCGACACGAAGGAAGCCTGGCAGGCGGTCAAGAAGGCGGCAGAGGCAGAAGCAGCGAGATAATGTGGTCCGTGCGCCGCCCATTGCCTGCAAGGCCGTGTGACGCGGGTTAACCGTTCACGGCCTCCGGCCATAAAGTGTTCTTCCTCCTAATCTTACTCTTAATCCTAATCTTAATCTTACTCTTAATCTTCTCTCCTGGGACGATTGCGGGAGCTATTTGCCCGTATGTCGGCATACGGCCGTGTCAAGGCCCGCCCCCTTCGGCAAAACGCATGTCCCCAATTGCCTTCCACACCAGCCTGACGACCAGGCCGGGATCGGCTATAATGGCGTTTGGCGCCTCGGCGCTGCCAATCGGACCGAGTATTGGACAAGCAAGCCTCGGAAAACCGCTGCAAACAACCAGGAGCCCGTGGCGGCACCCGACCACACGGAATCGCTTGTTGATGTGTGCATGGAAGCGGCTTGTGGCCACCCCCCACGGCGGACTGCAGCAGGCCGGGCTTCCGCCCGGCGCCCGCGTGCATCGACTGCGCAGGCGTCGATCGTTGCCGGCTGTTGCCAGTCCTTCGCTCCCGGATCGGCTCCTGGCCTGTCGAACCCAAGGATTCTAAGGAATGGCGAAACCGGATCTGACACTTCATCGGCAGAAACTGCTGGCCTTGCGGGCAAGGCTCCAGGGCGACATGACACGGATGGAAGATAGCGCCCTGAACAATGACCAGAACACCCCGCACATGCCGGACGACATGGCCGAACTGGGCAGCGGCAACTTCGAACAGGAACTCACCTTGAGCCTCGTCGGCAGCGACCAGGCTGCTCTCGACGAAATCGACCGGGCCCTGGAACGGATCAAGGATGGTAGCTTCGGACGCTGCGAGGGGTGCGGCTCGATGATCCCCAAGTCCCGTCTCGAGGCCATCCCCTACGCGGCCCTGTGTGTACGGTGTGCGTCCCAAGAGGAAAAGGAACTCGGGCGCTAACCCCATTCCCGGGAGCCCGCCCGCTGCGAGCCGGTCCCGGCACGTTTCTCGAGGTCCCCAGACCGGGAGAAAACCACGCTTCGCGGCCGCCTGTCCGGCGCTCAAGAGCGCCGTCTCACGCCAGCCCTATGCGGCCGCCTTCAGCGATTGCTGCTCGTCGGACAGGCGGATGGTCGCCAGCATGTTGCCCTCGGCGTCGTAGAACTGCACAACCCCGATCGGGATCAGCCACATCGCCATCCAGCCTTGCACATGGTACGACCTGGCGGTGTTCTTGCCGTCATCAATCAGGATCGTTTCCTCCAGATCGGCAAGGGCGGAGGCGGCTGCTCCCAATTGTTCAAAGACCTGGATGACCAGTCCTCGCACATTCTCCGGTTCGTGTGCCGACGTCATCGTCGCAATCTCCTTTTGCCCGCTTCGGCTTCCTGCCGTGTTGGATAAGGCTGGCTATCCTACCAGCAAAACTCGAAAATGGCGAAGGTCGATTCTGGAAAAACGGTCTTTTGTCCATCCAAAAAAACGCGTGCGGCTGTGCCGACCGTCGTGGCGTATCCTGGCTGGAGAAGGGGATAGTAACCCCCGTACGTGGAGTCGGCCGACGATCGCAGCCGCCTGCCCTAAGGAAATCACCTAGGTTGCTGTGGGCGATGCCCTGATTCCTGGCTGGCCGGATTGTGCCATACTTCCAACACGCCAGCCAGGACCCGCGGCAGCGGCAAGCAGCGTCCCCCAACTCGATGGTCGCCCGCAGACGCCAGCCCAACAACTGCAAGAGCGTCAGTCCGACTGGCAACCTAAGGATCTGAGTTCTCAGGGAGGAATGACGATGTTGGTTCTGAGTCGAAAACGTGGTGAAGCCATCAACATTGGCGGCGACGTGACCGTCACGGTCCTGGAGGTCCGCGGCGATCGGGTGAAACTGGGCTTCAGTGGTCCTGCAGAAGTTCCCATTCACCGGGTGGAGGTGAAGCGGCGGATTGAGGATCACAGCGTGGCTCTCGCCATGCCGATCGAGTCGACTTGCCGCGAGGTGGCGGGCGCACGCGTGTGACGCCAGCGGCCGGGTGAGCCAACGCTGCCTGCCGACGTGGAACCGCCGGAGGCCGACGATTGACTCAGAATCTCTTCGCCTGCGCATCGGAGAACTCAGTGTCGTCGCTCGACCTCCATCTGCCGGCCGTCACGGCGTTCCGACGTCACTTGGTCGGCGCGTTGCCTCCGGCCTCCTTTCGCGAGTCGGGGGCGGGGGCCCCTGCGGGCGTCGAAGCGGGCTTCTCTTCAGCCGCCGGCGTCGGGGCTTCCGTCTGGGATTCTTCCGTCTTCGAATCGGGAGCCGGTTTGCCGGCATCGGCGCTGGAATCGGGAGCCTTCTCCGCGGGCTTCTCTGTCGGGGCCTGCTCGCCGGCCGTGCCGGCCGCGGGCTTATCGGACGCATCTTGAGGGGGCTTCTCCGGCGTTTTCTCTTGCGGGGCCGGTTCGGAGGCCTTTTCTTCCGGAGTCGCCTCAGCCTTCTTCCCGGCTGGCGGCTGGTTCTCGACTTCCGCGGGCGGCTTGAGGGGAGGCTGGCCGGTGAGTTTTCGCAGCCAACCGGCCCGGATGATATTGCCCTGGGCCTGGGGCACGGTCGTGTGGGTTTCCAGCAGCTCGATCGCGCGTGGGATGTCACCCGTGGCTTCGGCGATCCGCGCAAGGTTGTAGGTTGCGCTCTGCTCCCATTTCCCTCCCGGATCGGTGGCGCGCAGCCGGGTCTGGAGATAGTCTTCGGCTGCTCGGTAGTTGCCGGTCTGGGCGACCATCACGCCAAGCCAGTAGCTGGCATCGATCTTGATCTTTCGCCACCTTTCCCGATCTTCGACCGTGAAGCCGGCACTGTCGGACTTGAACTCCGACTGGCGCGCCGCCAGGTAGTACATCGTGGCGCTGGGATTGCCGGTGAACTGGCCTTTGAAATGGTAGCTGCGGGCCTTGAACAGAATCGGCATCTCGGGGGGATACACGAGCGTCTCGGCCATCGACGCAAGCCATTTCGCCCGTTCAGACGCGAAGCGGATTTCCTGCCAGATCGTCTGGTACGCAAGAGGCCACATCTGGCTGGCAACGATGAACTTGCAGTTCTTGAACCGTTCGATCTGGGCCGTTGCATCCGTCGTCAGCACGATCCTCTGGTCGCCCGTCAGGCGTTTCTCCACCATCTTCATGCGCTGGGAGAGGCAGGCTGGCCCGGCCTCGACCAGTGCGACAACACGTTGGGCGTCCTTCGACCGGACCGCGTAGTCGCCTTCCTGGAACAGGTCGAGCTGCTTGAAGACCTCCTCGTTGGCAGCCGCCTCGGCAAGCGTGGCCGGCTGGAAGCTGAGGCCGCCGCCGTCCGCCAGTTTCAGGCTCCCTGGCTTGGGGATCGGCATGCCGAGAACCGGTTCGAATAGATAAATCTCGCCCCCGATGAGGACGCCGATGCCCCACAGCCTGTTGAGAACATTCTTCTCATCCACCAGCCCGAGCAGGGCGGCATCGATATTCCTCTGGCGCGCCAGCAGAACAAAGAGCCACGCTCGATCGATACCCGTTCCTTCCCCGAGCAGCAGGGTCTCCATGGGCGTCTGGAACACGCGCGATACCGAACCGGAATCGTCGCTCTTGCGCTCGCGGACGAGTTGCACGTTCTTGACGACCCAGTCGAACAAGGCAACCGCCGGCTTCACCGGATCATCCAGTTCCTGGCCACCCGCCCACGAGGCCACGTTGCGCAGCCAAACGGCTTCCTGGAACGCGGTGCTGTCCATCATCGCGAACTCTAGCGCCAACGGATCAACCCGCCGGGCGAGCAACGACAGTTCGGCGCCATGGCGCTGGAGCTGCTGCACATTGAAGGATGCCAAGAACGTCGCAACCGCCTGGGCCGCCTTGTCGGGAGTCGAGGCGTTCTCCCCGAGGACCTTCTCGATCTGATCGCCTGCGCTCATCATGTCGGAACCGGTCTGGAGCAGTTCGATCAGGGAGAGACGCCCCCCGATCACACCAACATGTTTTCCAGCCGAACGAAACTGTTCCGGCATGTCGGCCACGGAAATCGTGGTGTCCCCTTGCTGGAGCTTGGTGATCCGGCCGGCCAGGTCGGCCATCTGCCCGATGGCGACCCGGAGCTCCTCGGCGACTCCGGCGATCACCGGATCGGGCTTCCAGTCCTCCAGCGGCTTCTGCAGACGGACCCATTGATCGAGCCGGTTGATCGTCTGTTGCTGTCGTTCGGCGGTGTAGAATTCCTCCGTCCGATTCAGCAGCGTATCAATGGCGTAGTCGAACAGTTCGTTGCGCCAGAGGACGTTTTCAGACTCGGTATGGGTGCTCGTGGCCGGCGGGGCCGGGCGTCTGCAGCCCGCCAGCGGTAGCGCCAACACGATGCCGGCAATGACAACCGCGAGGGCCAGACCGATAAGAGTGCGTTTCATACTGGATTCCAGGCTTGTGGGTTCAGTTCTCGCGTCCGAAGCCTTCGACCGTTGTGCGGATGGCCACAAGACGCCGGATCATGGGCCCAAACTGGTCGAGAGGGACCATGTTCGGGCCGTCGCTGGGGGATTGATCGGGGTCGGGATGGGTCTCGAAGAACAAGCCGTCGGCTCCCAACGCGGTTGCCGCCCGGGCCAGGGGCTCCACCATCTCCCGCTGGCCGCCCGACGAGGTTCCTCTGCCTCCTGGTTCCTGAACGCTGTGGGTGGCATCGAAAACAACAGGCACCCCGAGCGACTGCATGAGCGGGAGACTGCGCATGTCGTTGACCAGTCGACCGTAACCGAAGAAGGTGCCGCGCTCGCAGAGCAGCACCTGGCGACAACCACCTGCCTCCAGCTTGGTGACCACGTGTTTCATGTCCCAGGGGGCGAGGAATTGCCCCTTCTTGGCGTGAACGGGCAGGCCAGTTGCGGCTGCAGCCAGCAGCAAATCGGTCTGACGGACGAGAAAGGCGGGAATCTGCAGAAGCTGGCACACCCTGGCCACCGGGGCCGCCTGGGAGGGGTCGTGAATGTCGGTCGTAACCGGCAGACCCGTCTGCCGCCGCACGGAGTCGAGGATTGCCAACCCCCTCTCCAGACCCGGCCCGCGATAGGACTCGACGCTCGTTCGATTCGCCTTGTCGAACGAGGCTTTGAAGACCAGTTGCACCGGCACGTCGGCCAGATCGGCCTGGAGTCGGCGAGCGATCCGCAGCGCGCCCGCCTCGTCCTCGAGAACGCAGGGACCAGCGATGACGAGCAGAGGCTCGCCTCGACCGCAGCGGTACGGACCGATCGTGACGGGGTTTTCAGGCACAGAAGGATCCTTCACTCACAATGGAACGCTGTCACACGACCTCCGAAAACGCTACTCCAATCTTCCGACCTTTCTGCTGCGATCGGCAAGTTGTTTTTCCACGATCCCCCCCGGGTCCGCTGATCCGGGCAACCCGCCTCGGTCAGACGCGGCCGGCAGGAACCAGGAGGGTAAGGCGTCTGGGCAGTACCTCCACCTCGACCGGCAGGACGCCGCCAGGATCGCCGTCAAGCTGATACGCAACCGGCTGGTCCGACGTGAACCGGAACCTGGCAGCTCGCAACATCCGGCAGCCGGGAAGCCGCCGGTGCCAGCCTCCGCACTGCGCGGCGGCCGCAAACACGACCCCTTGGAGCAGGGAGTTTCCTCCGTAGGTGCACAGATCCAACAGCCCATCGTCCCCTTCTGCCTCGGGTGCCAGGGGGATTCCCCAACCGTATCGAGGAAGATTGCACGCGAACGCCCAATGGACCTCGAGCGGCCTGGCCGTCTCCCCCTCGGGTCCCTCGCAGTATACCTGGATTCCCGGATAGCGATAACTACGGACAGAGTGCCAGACAGGTTTGAAATAGGTGGCATATCCGATATGCGCACTGCGCCGCGCACTGGACAGGCGATGCTCGTGGACCTGCCGAACCACCTCCGCATCGAATCCGCAGCCGATCATCACCAGGAAGAGCCGGCCATTGGCCCGCCCCGCATCGAGTTGGACAAGTCGGCCCCCGGTGATGGCCAGGCACAGCTTCTCGGGCTTCCCGGAGAGGTGAAAGTGCTTGGCGAGGAGATTGGCGGTTCCGGCGGCAAGAAGCGTGATCGGTACGCCCGCTTCGGTGCGGTTAGTCAATTCGGCGGCTGTCCCGTCGCCACCGGCGCCCACCAGAACCCGCAGCCGTCCCTGGCGATGCAGCTCGTTGGCCCGCGCTGCAACTTCGCCTAGATCCGTCCTGGCTTCCACCTGGAAACCGGCATTCTGCAGGCATTCCGTCAAACGTTCAACACGACCGGCAACGGACCGGCGCCCGGCCTTCGGGTTGACGGATATCAGCACGTGCCTGGCTGATTCAGGGAGCACGCAAGAGGATTCGGACACCAGTTGGCTCCAAGCGGTGGGCGGCATGCTGATTGGAGAGGCCGAGAAGCAGCCGGACCCCCAGAAGGATCCAGTATAGAACTGGCGGTGGGCGTCAGCAACGATATCGCACCCGACCTGTGGGTGGTTCCACGTTTCCGAAGCGATTGTGCCGCAGCAATACGGCGCGAATGTAGCAGAATCAAACACCGACTGCACGCAAGATCCGCTGCCAAGACATTCTCGAGCTGTATTCTTAAAGTCTTGTATTCCAATGCTTTATGACCAAAATCGAGAATATCCGCATGCCAGATCGGAATTGGCACAAGCATTGCAATTCTCTTAAGGCGCCCAAGACGGTTGCGTTATTTGGGACTGGCCCGTGGGGCCTCTGGCGGAGTTTGATCGGGCGGCCACCTTGCCCTTGCCACCCGATCGGACCGTTGTGGAATACGGTCCGGCAGAGGCCCCCATTTTTATGCGCCTCACGCATCTCTTTCGCCCAGCCGGGGGGCCCATTGTGAGCTAGATTTACCGTAGACAGTGCGCTGTGGTTGGCTACAGGCGGCACGTTGATCGGTCCGCCCGGGGCCAGACACCGGTTTTCTGCACGGGCTCTGGAAGAGGCGACTCGTCCGACCACGGTCTATTGCCGAGGTCGGCGTGTCACGGGCACACAAGATCTCTCGCTCATCGATCCGTCGCAGCCATGGGACCGGAAACGAAACTACCGCCAGCCAAACCCGACGGAGCAGCGGTCCAGGCCGAGTCTCCCGTCAGTCGGGCTTCACGAAGGGCCATCATGGCTGCCTATGCCCTGCCCGTTGCCCTGGCCGTATCGATCCTGGCAAATCTTGTGGGGGTCCTGTACTTTCGCTCGCTGGCCATCCAGGCCTATCCGGTCAGTCCCCAGGAAATCCCGCTGGGAGACTATCGATTCGTGGCGGAGCAATACGTTCCCGGCCAGGTCACCGAGGCCGATTTTACGCTGCATGTCGAGTTGATCCGCCAGACTGCCGATCCGGCGCGCCGACTGTTGGAGGCTCGACGCCAGAGGGTCCGACAGAACGTAGAGGAGCTGCTGCGGACCGCGCACGGCGGCGATTTCAGCGACCCCGCATTGCGGCAGCTCAAGGGGCAACTCCAGAAGCGGATCAACGAGACTCTGGAGATCCGGGCGGTGGCCGACGTCATTGTCACCGATCTGCGTCTGCAGCGTGCCCAGCCGCGGTCGGCAGGCCCAAAGGGTGAGAAAAACGTCCCCTGGGTTGAACCGGCCGCCGGCTGAGACTTGAGCTGCCCTGTCCCGAATGGGAAGACTCCGGCAGGAACCGCTCCTTCTCCGCGGAAGCCTTCGAGCTTGAAATGTAACTCCCCGGGGCACCTCTACTCATGGGGGGTGTGCTGTCTGGCCGTCTTTCAGCCGTGGAAAACGTGCTGGATGCCCTTTCTGCCGGGACGCAAAGTAGCAGGCACTCTCCGAGTACCGTCCGCAGAAGTGCCAGAAACCCCCATTTCTCGCGGGCGGCGTTCGGAGAGTGCCTGCTGCTTTTCTTGCCACATCAAGACTTCGCAGTTCTCCTGGCTTAGGCTTGGCAGGTTTGGCCGAGCGTGGTAAACTTCTGGATTCCGGTTCCGCTCGATTCGACAGCCCCGCGGCCGAGTGTTTCGGTGACGGGATGGCTCAATCCCATCACCCTGGGGATGAGAGTACCAGCAGAAGGCGTTCTGTGGAGCGGGGCTGACGTGAAAATCGCGCCGGGGGACGCGGCCCGGATTGCGGAAGAGAACAGTGCACACAAGTCGCTGTCCCACTTGCGGTGGCGGCGCAAAGCCAGCGTAGCTCAATCGGCAGAGCACAGCATTCGTAATGCTGGGGTTGCGGGTTCAACTCCCACCGCTGGCTCTTTTTGGTTTCCGGTTCCAGGATCGCCAACCCGGCTCCCCATGCAGGTTTGTTGAAGTGTCGGGCAAAAGAACGGGCGCGGCATTGCTCGAGGGCGGTGAATCTCTCGAAGTGAGGCGAGGTGGATAAACCTCGTCTCTTCCATCTCGACACCGCAAGGTACTCCCTCAAGCGAACCTTCGAAGTTGTCTTTCGAGAAATCACCGAAGCGGTGCATCGTGGTTGACAACGGCAGCCTTGGGACCCAGTTTCTCCCTACCGGAGCGAGGAGTTTCTCAGCATGGCACAAGGCTTGGATTTCGATCTGAAGCAAGCAGTGTCGATCAACGGCACTTTCGGTCCGCGCGAAATCGAGCAGGTTCTCGACGCCATTGCGCTGGACTACACCCAACTGGGTATTCTCCGCGAGGCCGTTCAGGAACTCGAAGCCAAGGAGACGCCCACTCCGGCAAGCAACGTGGTGCTGGGAGTGTGCCTGTATCTGCTGGGAAACTACCCGGCGGCGCTGGCGGCCCTTCAGAAGGGCGACGGCGGGGCGCTGGCGCACTTCTACATGGCAAAAGCCCGCATGGGACTCGGAGAGTACCGCGCCGCTGTCGAGAGCTACGATGCGGCCGCCAAGGCGGGATACGACCGGTCCACCTGTGCCCTCGGGAAGGTTGAGACCCTGCGCTACGCCCGCGATCCCGAGGCTGCCTTGCGAGAACTCGACGAGCTCTCCGGGGCCGTCGAGCAGACCGCCGAGTATCTCTACCAGCGAGGGGCCACCGTGGCCGTTCTCGGTGGAAACCCGGCCGAAGTCGTGGCTCTCTACGAGCGAGCCGTGGAAGCCGACCGGAAGCATGCCGGAGCCCTGTTCGGGCTGGCCCTGGAAAACGACCGCCATGGAAACGACGAGACGGCCCTGGAACTGTACAAGCAGTCGGCGGCCAGATTTCCCTCGCACGTCGGCGCCCTGTTGAACCTGGGGTTGATGTACGAGGACCGCGGCCAGTTCGATCGCGCGGTCCAGTGCTACCGCCGGGTGCTCGATGTGTTTCCCGGCCACAAGCGGGCCAGACTCTTCCTCAAAGACGCCCAGGCCTCGGGCGACATGTTCTACGACGAGGACGCCCAGAAAAAACGCGATCGGGTCAGCCAGGTGCTCTCGCTGCCGGTCACCGACTTCGAGCTGTCCGTCCGCAGCCGCAACTGCCTGCAGAAAATGGGGATCATGACCCTCGGCGATCTCTGCCGTTCAACCGAGCAGGAACTGCTGGCCAGCAAGAACTTCGGGGAGACGAGCCTGGTCGAGATCCGCGAGATGCTCGCCTCCAAGGGGCTCCACCTCGGGCAGCTCGCTGCCGAACGCCATGTGGCCGAGGTGCTCGATACCGAGTCGCTCAGCGCCGACGAACAGGCCGTGCTCATGCGGCCGATTTCGGACCTGAGCCTGTCGGTCCGGGCCCGGAAATGCATGGTTCGGCTGGGCATCACCACCATCGGCGAACTCCTGCGGCGGACCGGCGACGAACTGCTGGAATGCAAGAATTTCGGCGTCCCCAGCCTCAACGAGGTCCGCGACAAGCTCTCCGTCCAAGGCCTGAAACTCCGCGGCGACTGAGCCCGGCAGAGACGTGAGCGACGCCCTGTTTTCCTACCACATCCACGCCCGTGACAGCAAGTGCTCTGCACGCTGCGGGACCCTGGTGACCGCCCATGGCGTGGTGAAGACGCCGGCCTTCATGCCGGTCGGCACCGCCGCCACCATCAAGGGCCTGGAAGTCGAACAGCTCCATGCCACCGGCACCCAGATCGTGTTGGCCAATACCTACCACCTCACGTTGCGACCCGGGGAGGGGGTGGTCAGATCGCTCGGAGGCCTGCACGGGTTCATGGGCTGGAACGGGCCGATTCTCACCGACAGCGGCGGTTTCCAGCTCTTCAGCCTCGCGAAGATGACCAAGGTCGACGACCAGGGCGCTGTCTTTCGATCCCACATCGACGGCCGCCTGCTCCATCTGACTCCCGAAGACGCCGTTCGCATCCAGGAGGCCCTCGGCAGCGACATTGCGATGGTTCTGGATCATGTGGTCGGGCTTCCCAACCGCGAGGAAGTGATTCGCGACGCCATGCAGCGATCGGTTCGCTGGGCCCGGCGTTGTCGCGACGCCGCAACTCGCGGCGATCAGGCCCAGTTCGCGATCGTCCAGGGAGGGCTCGATACAAAACTGCGCGTCCAGTGCGCCGAGCAACTCGGAGAGATCGGCTTTCCCGGCTATGCAATCGGCGGATTGAGCGTGGGAGAGCCTCCCGAAGAAATGTACCGGACGCTCGAGGTCACGATTCCGGCCATGCCCGACGCAAAGCCGCGGTACCTGATGGGAGTGGGACGCCCGCAAGATCTCCTGGAAGGCATCCGACTCGGCGTGGATATGTTCGATTGCGTCATGCCGACGCGGAACGGCCGCAACGCCCTGGCGTTCACCGATGCGGGTACCCTGCGGCTACGCAATCTGCAGTACCAGCTCGACTCCCGGCCCCTGGAGGAGGATTGCCCCTGTGCGGCCTGCCGGCGAAGCCGCGGCTACCTGCGGCATCTCTTCATGGCCGGAGAGATGCTCGGCCCGATCCTCCTCTCCCTCCACAACATCACCTACTATCAGCGCCTCATGGCCGGCGCCCGCAGGGCAATCGAAGAGCAGCGATTCGAGCAGTTTCTCGCCGGCAAACAGGCTGGGTGGACAGCGGCAGGCAGCGGCGATTCCGAGCCAGACTGACGCCGGCCACCACCACGCGAGAGGCCCAGAAGTCCGGCCACCGACGCGACCACCTCGAAGGTCGCCAGCGATACCGGGTGGAGCCACCAGGGGGCCGGCTCAGGCTGGGGAAGCAGCCATCGGGCACGCTCCCAGCCGTCGCTCGTCCGACGCCATGGATCCGGCGCAGAGAACTGGGCGGGGGCAACCATGGGCGGCAGTTCGGCGGCGACCCAGCCGACCATCAGAATTGCAGCGAGAATCCAGCCGATCCAACGCAACGGATTGCTCCAACGCTCGAGGGCTTGTCGACCGCTCACTGGCGAGCAGCCTGTGCCGCAGGCACGCCGGGCTCAATCACGCAAAGCACGGACCGGGAAAACAGAACCCGCCCGAGGGGTGTGACACAAGCTGATCTCTTTCAACGGTTTGTGAATGCCAACGGTGGCCGAAGTGGTGCCGAGCATGTTGAAATCCGGCATCATTCCGGCGATCGGCTTGTCGCCTGAACGCCACGACCGGCAGATCCGCAACGTCCGGCAGTTTGACACTCCCCGGCAGACCCGGGATTCGATTGCCACTGCCTGAGATGTGTCCTAGAGTTGAAACACGAACTTGCTTCTCGACTCCACGGATCTTCACAAACGGTGATCTCTATGCCCGCCGGTGCCGCCCCGCAAATCGATCTTAAAAAAGTCCTTGCCAACGCGCAACTTCCGGCATTGCCCCAGAGCGCCATCCGACTGTTGGAACTGTCGCAGGACCCCACCAACGGGCCAGCCGAGTTCGCCGTACCGATCGAATCCGATCCGGGGCTGACCGGCCAGGTGCTTCGGTTCGTCAACTCGTCGTACTTCGGGTTCTCCCGCGAGATCTCGAGCATCAAACTGGCGATCACCCTCGTC
>CAZLWV010000012.1:14582-31519 GCA_964563135.1 uncultured Planctomycetaceae bacterium | reverse complement strand
CGGAATCCGCACGATCAAGAACTTCGCCCTCTGGAGTGCGGTCTTCAGTCTGATGCCCAATCCGAAATGCGGCCCCTTCGATCTGAAGAACCTCTGGCAGGACTCGCTGCGGCGAGCGCTTTTCGCCCGCGCCACGGGCAAGCTGCTGGGAATGAAGGAAGCCGAAGAACCGTTCTCCGCGGCCCTCCTGCAAGACATGGCGATACCGCTGCTGGCGAAGGAGGCGCCCGCGGCCTACAACAAGCTCCTCGACTCCCGCAAGGACGGTGCCGTACGCCTGTCGGCACTGGAACGCCGCGTGTTTGGCTGGACCCACGCGGAAGCCGGGGCGATGATCGCCCGGCAGTGGAACCTGCCCGACGAATTCGCGGTTCTGATTGAAGGTCACCTCGACCTGGAAGATCGGCTCCAGGAGGCGGTGAAAGAACCAGCGATGATTGGTGTGGGACTTTCTGCCCTGCTGCCCGCCACCAGCGACTCGCAGTGGTACGACGCAGAGCGATTCATCGCCAGTTTCGAGCAGGCCGTCGGTCCTTCGGGACCCACCTCCGCCGAAATCCTGGCCCAGGTGGATGACGAGTTCACCGAATTCGCGCCCGTGTTGAAGCTGGCGTCCCCCAGCAAATCTCTCGTTCAGATCCTCGAAGAAGCCACGGCTCCCTCGGCTTGACCGCCCCGGCAGGCCTTGACCGGGGCCTCTTGCGGCATCTCTTCCACCTCGGGCGGCTGATTCCGCGACGAGAGCTGCCGAACCGCTCGGCGACGGAGCAGCAGGGCTGCGTCAGCCCCCCCCCCTCGCGTGGCAGTCTCGGATCCTGCGGCTGGCGGTGCCTGTCTCAGGACAAAATCCGCCAGCTGGCCTGGAAAACTCGTGACTCCGGCCGCGTTTCGGCATACCATTCTGTGGGTTCGAGACCAGGCCGTTCCGCGAGCCGGTTCCGTGAAACCGGACTTTGCGGCGCTTCGAGAGGGCGGACCGAGGAAGTTGCCGTGCTCAGCGATCGCGACGAGATCCGACGTGTGCATACCCTTCGCCGCGCCGAAGGCTATCTGGAATTGGGCATGCCCGAGGCGGCGATCGCCGTTCTCAATCGCCTTGGCGACTGCGATGTCATGGGCGCCCGCGGTCTCTATCTCCTGGGCGAGGCATATCGTTCGCTGGAACGCTACTGCGAGGCGCTCGTTCCGCTCTCCAAAGTGGCAGCGCTGTCGCCCGAGGACCTGCACGTTTCGCTCGCCATCGCCTGGTGCTACAAACGGGTGGGCCGGTTGGAGCATGCGATCGATTCGATGGAGAAGGCCCTGGAGTACTCGCAGAACTGTGCAATAGTTCACTACAATCTGGCATGCTATCTCAGTCTTGCCCAACAGGTGAGCCGGGCATTGGATCACCTCTCGCACGCCCTGACGCTGGATCCGACATTCCGCATTCTGATGGACGACGAGGCAGACTTCGATCCGATCCGTACGGATCCCGGATTCATCGCCCTGATGAACCTCGTGGTTTGAGGGCTGTTCTCCCCCGCCCACAGCGGACCGGGAGCATGAAGGACGCAGCCACCCCCGGGCAAGAAAGCGAACCGGGCGGCAAGTTGTCACCGCCGCCCGGCGCGAGTCACACCAGCCGATCGTAGGGTTTCCGAGAGCGGCCAGCACGATCGCCGCTGGTGTCCACTAATGCCCGTGGAAGGCCCGCTTGCAATCATCTGGGTCCCAAGGCCGGCCGATCGGACCATCCATTCTGCACGTGGGTGCTCGTGCGGAACAGCCCGGTTCGATCCAGACCTCCTAGAACCGTACAGTCACACCGGCGAATGCTCCGTGCAGGATCAGGTCGCCGTTGGTATCGATGTCGGCAATCTCCGGAATGTCGACGACATAGGTTGGTACCTGGTTGTCCGCCAGGGCTATTCCGGTAGCGAAAATCACGCGGTAACCGAGATAGACGCTCCAGTTCGACGCCACTTGCCAGTCCACTCCGAGGTCGACCTCCGTGAGGAAGGAAAGCGTGTCTTCGTTGCTCACGACCGGATAAGTGCCGGTCATGCCGCTGGCTGCGGTGGGATTGGCGACAACCCCGTCACCCCGCTCCAGGCTGAAGTAGTGTTCGACATGGTTGTTGTAGATACCCACCTTGGGAGCTGCGTACAGCCGCCACTTGGGAAACCAGCGATAGCTGACGTCGCAGCCGATCTGGGCGCCCAGCAGGTTGTTGCGGACGTTGTCCTCCAGGTAGGCCTCGTAGATGCCTCCCCCCTCTCCCCAGGTGCGGCCGGTATCGACTGACCCGAAAAGGTAGTTCTCTTCGAAGCGGAAGTAACGCACGCCCATGGCCCAGCCCACCGAGAAGGGGCCAGGGCCGCAGCCGCTGCAATTGCTGCAGCCGGCGCCGTTGCAGGCGACACAACCCAGGCTGCCATACCCGACATCGGGCGAGGCCAGGAAGTTGACCTCGACGTTGTGGAATTCGTCCTTGCGACGGACGAAGTGCTCCGCAGCGCTGTCGAAGTACACCTCGCCGTTGACGCCGCCAAACTCGATGTCGTTCACCATCAGGGGCGTGCTGACCGTGCCGCCGGAAATCGATTGGCTCGTGTAGCCGTCCATCGAATCCAGCCCCCAGTAGCTCGCCTCGACGCCGAACATGCGGCCGATCCGACTGCCGCAGGGATCACACGGATCGCACGTGCCGCAGCAGAAGAAGCGGCCAATGGTGACCTCGCCGCCGACCGCCCAGTCGGAACGGGCGTCCGTCGGAAGCTGGTTGGGATTGTTGTTGGTTTCGTAGGTCGTCCACAGCCGATTCGGTTCATTGCGTCCCATGTAGAGGGCCGCTACCGACCCGAACCACAGGGGCCCGCACGGGGCGCAGGCAGGCAGCGGGCAGTCCGCGCATGGCGAACCGCAATCCGCCGGCGGTGCACAGCCGGGAAACGGAGTGTTGACCGGCTCAGCGAGCATTTGCGTGATCGGCCCCGGGGCGGCAGGCTGCATTCCAGGGGGCGGTGGAATCGGCTGGGGAACCTGCGGCACGGCGCCCGCCTGGTATGCCGTCGCCGGCATAACCGGCACTCCATAGGCCGGATAATACGGAAGCACGCGGGGAGCCGCCGAGCCGGCCTGCAACTGCCCGCCAGGGCCGGGATTGGCGATCACTTGGTTTGCGTAGACCGGATAGGCGTACACCTGATTGCCATAAACGGGTGCGGGACTTGCCAAAACGCAGTCAGTTGGCACCGGGTTCCCGGTCAAGGCGGTATCGACATACAGGGGCGGATACTGGGGAGGGGCCGGCGCAGCGGCGGGCGGGGGGGACGGCAGCGGCAGCGTCGAGGGCGCGCCGTACAGGCCGTATTGCGCGTGCGCCTGGGCGCCCCCCCCCAGCACAACCAATACAGCCAGTAGTGTACGGACAGAACGCATTTTCCTATCTCCTTCCTGCCTGGACTGAAAAGCTTCATTCCCTACCACATGCTCCATCGACGTGGGGTAAATTCCGCCTCTTCGATTTTCCGGCCAAACGGCAGGTTTTTTTCAAGTCGCTCCTGTGGCAACCGATTCCCTGCGAGAGGACGGCACAATGAGATGACGGTCCGTAGAAGCACCTGTCGAATCAACCGATACACTTGACCGCGCCCGCCGCAGATAGCGCCGCGCCGCATCCCCTGGCGCGGCGGCCCTGGCGCCCTGATCTTCCGCGTGGGAAACCTTGACCGGAGAGACGGGCTGCAAGGGCTTGCCCCCCTCTCCGCCGAACCGCAGGAACTCCCGGCCCCGGCCGGGGCAGCACCCAGAACGGGCCGCAGGCAGGCCGGCAGGAGCTGTCGCGGGGGCGTCCTGGCAGGCGGCCGAGGGGGGCGTACGGCTTGCCGCCCGAAAGAGACATGGTGGATATCTGCACGGAGAACACTCATGGCGCCCCAACGGCAGACCCCAAAAGGCCGGACTTGGTGCCCGTCCCCTCCTGCATTGACTGCCGGGGCGTCAGTAGTATGCTAAAGGATTCGGGCCCGGCGACGCGGCTGCGGCCCCTGTCCTGCAGGATTCTTTGAGAGCCCCAAGTAATGTCCGACTGCTGCCAGCGTCATCCCCATCTGAAGCGGACCGATCCGGAACTCTACGACCTGGTCGAGAAGCAAATCGAAGCAGAATCCACAACGCTGAAGATGATCGCCTCGGAGAACTATGCGTCGTTCTCCGTGCTGGAGGCGAGCGGGTCGATCCTGACGAACAAGTACTGCGAGGGCTACCCGGCCGCCAGGTACTACGAGGGAAACCAGGTCGTCGACCAGATCGAGCAGTTGGCCATCGATCGGGCGAAAAAGCTGTTTGGAGCCGAGCACGCCAACGTGCAGCCCTATTCGGGATCGCCGGCCAACCAGGCCGTGTATCGCGCGGTCCTCAAGCCGGGCGACAAGGTGATGGGGATGCCCGTACCTGCGGGCGGACACCTGACGCACGGCTGGAAAGTCAACTTCTCCGGTAGTGATTACGTGCAGATCCCCTACGGGCCCGATCCAGCCACGGGGTTGCTCGACTTCGCGCACATCCGCGCCATCGCCCGCCAGGAACGTCCCAAGATGATCTGGGTCGGGGCAACCGCCTATCCGCGGAAACTCCAGTACGACAAGTTCGCCGAGATTGCGGCCGAAATCGACGCCTATCTGGTGGCCGACATCGCCCATATCAACGGGCTGATCGTCGCCGGAGTCCATCCCGATCCGGTGCCCTACTGCGACCTGGTAAGCAGCACCATCCACAAGATGCTCCGCGGGCCCCGGGCCGGTTTCATCCTGTCGAAGCAAGAGGACCGCTACCAGGACAAGTACCACGCCGAGAGCAAGTTCAATCTGGCCAAGCGCGTCGACCGGGCGGTCTTTCCGGGATTGCAGGGCGGGCCCCATATGAACACCATCGCCGCCATGGCCACGTGTTTCAAGGAGGCCGACACACCGGAGTTTCGCGCCTACGGGGCGCAGGTGGCCGCCAACGCCAGGCATCTGGCCGAATCGCTCATGGCTCGCGGACTGCGGCTGGCAGGGGGCGGAACGGACACGCATCTACTGATCCTGGATTTCCGCGAGGCAGAGTCCACCGGCAAGGACGTGGCCCAGGCCCTGGCGCGGGCCGGAATCATCGGCAACTTCAACATGGTGCCGGGAGATCACCGCAAGCCGTTCGTCACCAGCGGAGTGCGACTCGGCACGCCGGCCCTGACCTCGATGGGGATGAAGGAGCCGGAAATGGAGAAGGTGGCAGCCTGGATCGACCAGGTGTGCCGAAATATGAACAACCTCGACGCCACGGCTCCCAAAGTCCGGGCAGAAATCGCCGAATTCTGCGGCCAGTTCGCAATCCCCGGTATCCGGGAAACGGCTCCGGCAAAAGCGTAGCAGGGCGGGCGAAAACCGGTTTGCCGAGCCGGCCGCTTCTGCCGCAGTTCGGCTGGTTCCGGCCGCCTGCGCGGCGTTCTCTTCCCCATGGGCATGTCGACAAGGGGCAACGCCAGGTTGTTGCATCGCATCAGCGATTCGCCGCTGCCGTGAAGATGCGAACCGGATAATCGGCAACACCGGCACCAGGCGGCCGGAAATCGGGCCACAAAGCCTCCGGCGGCGGTCATGGCGCGGAGTTTGCTCTTTCTCGAGGCTCGGGGATTCCCACAAGTCACAACGCTTCCAGAAAGTCGCTCCGATGGTTGTTATGCTCGAAGAAGCTGCCCCGGCTGCCAAGTCCCGTCGCCGAGTCCGTCCCGCCGCTTCGAAGGCCGTCTCGCTGTCGCAATTGGCAATCGAGCACGAGAAGGCCTTTGTGCCCGATGAAGGACTTCGGTCCCAAGGCCAGCGGTTGGCGAAACGGTGCCTCGACATCCTCGGCGCGATCGTTCTTCTGGCCTTCCTGGCACCGGTCATGGCCGTCGTTCTTGCGATCCTCACGGTCACCACCCATGGCAAGCCGCTGTTCTTCCAGAAGCGACTCGGCTATCTGGGCAAGCCGTTCTGGATGATCAAGTTCCGCACCATGGTCGGTGGCGCCGACCAGGTTCAGGACACGATCGAGAACGAGAAGGACGGACCGATCTTCAAGAACCGCCGCGACCCGCGGATCACGCCCTTGGGAGCCTTCCTGCGGAGCTCCAGCCTGGACGAGACGCCTCAGCTTCTGAACGTGTTGTTCGGACAGATGGCCCTGGTGGGCCCTCGCCCGCCGATCGCCAAGGAAGTCGCCCAGTACGAGTGGTGGCAGCAGCGGCGCCTCTCTGTCAAGCCGGGCCTGACCTGCCTGTGGCAAGTCAGCGGCCGATCCGAGATCGGATTTGTCGACTGGGTGCGGATGGATCTCTGGTACGTCGAGAACCAGAGCCTGTGGACGGATCTGGTTCTGCTGGCCAAGACGCCCGTGGCCGTTCTGGCTCGCCGGGGCGCCTACTGAATCCAACCACGTTTGCGACCCGGAGTCTCGAACCGTCCTGAATCAGCCCCCCCCGTTTGGACCAAAACCGAGAGCTGCACCCGGAAACGGGTGCAAAACGCCGCTCGGAGGAGCCAGTTGCTTCAGATTTGTCGAAGTCTCTGTTATCATGGAAACCTACCCTCTCGGGAGAGCCGCGGTGACGAACGAACGAAAAGCCGGTTCGAGTCTGCCGGGCTTGGATACCTATCGACGAATCCTCAGATCTTGCGGGAATCCGTTGAGCGAGACTCAATCCGTGAATGGCCCCGACTCCGCGAATCGGCCCGACTCAACCGACCCCGGTCCGCCGGACGAAACCGATGCTGCCAAGAGCGAACCGACCAACGGTGGCCCAGCGGAGCCGTCCACACCTCCGTCTGAAACGACCGATCCTGAGTCGCTCTCCGGCAGCATGCTTGGGCAGGTGAAGGCAAGAGACCCGCGGGCGTGGGAGCGGATCGTCAAGCTCTACGGGCCGATCATCTATCGCTGGGCTCGCCGTGCGGGCCTGCAGCCGGCCGACTCGGCCGACGTGGTCCAGGAGGTGTTCCGGGCCGTCGCTCTGTACATCGGCGAGTTCGAAGCCGAACGCGTGGCGGAAGGATTCAGGGCATGGCTGTGGACGATCACCAAGAACACCCTCACCGACCATTTCCGCAAACAAGGCGGAGTCCCGGCCGGCGGCGGCGACGCGTTTGAGGCCACCGTCGCGCACGAACCGGAGTTGCCCGACCCCGACGATCTCCATACGCCCTCGCCCGACGTGGCCATGGTCCACCGCGTGCTGCACGACATCCGACCCGACTTCGACGACACGACCTGGGACGCCTTCTGGCAGATGACGGTTCTGAACCGTTCGTCCGCCGAAACCGCCGAGTCGCTGCACATGAGCAAGAGTGCCGTTCGGCAAGCCAAGTATCGGATTCTCAAGCGGCTGCGCGAAGAACTCTCGGCGGAATAGCCGGACCTCGTGGCTGCCGCAGAGAAAGCCGCCAGCACGGTCCCGCCCCCGACCCCGGTTCTCCAGGCCGCTACTTCTCCGTCTTGTGGCCCAGCCCGACTTGAGAGGCGGTCGGGAAGGGATCATCTGCCGCTTGCCTGGCGATCGATTGCCCGCCGAAGGGCGATTTGAAGAATCCTCCTCGCGCGGCGCATCCTCCAGACAACAGGGCGACGAAACAGCAAACGACGATCCAACCTGTCTGTTTTCTCATGATCGGGCCTGCGCGGCGAGGTTTGACACGAACCGAAGAGCAACACCACCGACTACCATTCGGGACGAGGCAGTCCAACAAACTCCTCGGGAGATTCCGCCAGTTTCGGTTCTTTCTTGAACAGCGAGAACGGACCGGAGGATTCCTTCTTGTGTCGACCGGCTCGCGCCTTCGAGGAAGAATAGGGCGAGTGGCTGGGCTTCTCGTGAAACGTGGCACAGCCGCTCAATCCGACGACCGACGCCAGACCAACGGCCCCGATCGCCAGTACAAGCCGGCATTTCCAACTATTTGCCATACGCAACATGGCATTTCCCTTTCACAGCTACGCGTCCGCCGCGGGCGATGCCGTTGACGAGACGGTCGCGGCAGGTCGCGATTGCCTTGCCCACCCTTCGTCTCGAGCCGCTCCAGAATCCCCGCCGCATCAGGGGTGATCTCGCAGAGACCGGCAGCCCTCTGCCGGGCCTGGCGCGGTCTGATGAGTCGCCAGGCACTTCTGCGGGGCCCCGCCTGCCGCGGGCGCATGAAATCTGGAGGGCGGAAGTGTCGCAGAATTGCCGGCGGGCGTCCAGGCCGATTCTTGGAGCTGTGAGAGCAAGAAAACGGCCTGCTGCCAGTGCTTCCTCACAGCCTGATTCTGGGATCAGCGGCGTAGAATCATGCGACAATCGCCGAGTCGTTCCGCAGTCTCGATCCCAGTTTCTGGCTGTGACAGAGCACCAGGCCGAGGGCCGCAGGACGGCAGCCTTCATGCCACCGGCTGGGGACTCCTGCATCTCTCCCGGCCGGTCCCCTGCCCGTTTCAGCGCGCTTTTTGCGACAGTCGCGGCTGCCGCGCTGCCGGGGGCTGGGGATCGGCCCCAAATAGGCCCCTGGCCCCACTGGCATTTCTCGTCTCTGCAAGCGACAATCGTGGCAATCTCATCGACACTTTGGGCAAACCGCGGAAGGCAATGGCACTCCGCCCTCTCCAACCAGGAGTCTCGCACGTGGCTAAGGACACCATCGAGAACGCTTACAACATCGCGAAACAGCGGTATGCGGAATACGGAGTCGACACCGATGCGGCCATGGACCGTCTCCGGCGGGTTTCGGTCTCCATGCATTGCTGGCAGGGCGATGATGTGGGCGGCTTCGAGACGGACGAGGGGCTCACGGGCGGCGGAATCATGGCCACCGGGGCCTATCCGGGCAAGGCCCGGACGGCCGATGAGTTGCGGGCCGATTTCGAGAAGGCCTACAGCCTGATCCCCGGCGATCATCGCCTCAACCTCCATGCCATCTATCTGGAGGCCGGCGGCAAGAAGATCCAGCGCGATGCCATCGGGCCGGAACATTTCCGGCGCTGGATCGATTGGGGCAAGGATCTGGGAATCGGCATGGACTTCAACCCCACCTTCTTCTCCCATCCCAAGGCGGCCGACGGATTCACGCTTACTCACCGCGACGAAGGGATCCGCAAGTTTTGGGTCGACCACGGAGTCGCGTGCCGCAAGGTGGGGGAGGTCATGGGCCGGGAACTCGGTTCGCCCTGCGTGACGAATATCTGGATTCCCGACGGCTTCAAGGACGTGACGATCGACCGGCAGGGACCACGCGAGCGTCTGGTCAAGTCGCTCGACGAGATCTTCGCCGAACCGATCGACCCCAAGTTCAACCTCGACGCCGTCGAGTGCAAGCTGTTTGGGATCGGATCGGAAACCTACGTCCCTGGTTCGCACGAGTTCTACCTGGCCTATGCCGTAGCCCGGCGGAAGCTGATCTGCCTCGATGCAGGGCATTTCCATCCCACCGAGACCATTGCCGACAAGATCTCCTCCGTCCTGCTGTTCCTCGACGAGATCCTGCTCCACGTCAGCCGCGGCATTCGCTGGGACAGCGACCACGTGGTGATCCTGACCGACGACCTGCGGGCGATCGCCGAAGAAATCGTCCGCAACGGGCTCCTCGGGCGGGTCCACATCGGGCTCGACTACTTCGACGCCAGCATCCATCGCGTTGCCGCGTGGGTCATCGGCATGCGGGCGATGATCAAGGCCCTGCTCCTGGCCCTCCTGGAACCGACCGATCGGCTGCGGAGCCTGGAGGCATCGGGCGACCTGACCGGCCGCCTGGCGATGATCGAGGAGATCAAGACGCTGCCTTTCGGCGCGGTCTGGGACCAGTACTGCCTCCGGCAGGACGTGCCCGTCGGCGGAGCCTGGCTCGACGATGTTCGCGCCTACGAGCGCGACGTGACCGGCAAACGCCGATAGCCGCCGGGCCGGACCGGATGGGCTACCGCAGACCCCTGACCAGAAAATCCGAACACGGGACGGCAGAGCACCAGAATACGCCAAGGAACAGAGGAGAGGCGACCGGCAATCACGACGACTCCATTGACGGGAGAGTGACGTATGGCGGCGACTCAAGGCAAGGCGGGCGTTTTTCAGCGGCTGGACCAACTCAACGAATTCGATCGAGAACCGGTTTCCGAAGACAGGCTCTGCGGGGGACGGTATTTTGCCGGCAACTTCTCGGGCGAGCACGTGGCGGCCACCGAGTTCGTGATCGGGGCCACGTTCGTCATGTGGGGTGCGTCGACCTGGGATGTCCTCGTCGGACTGCTGGTCGGAAATCTGCTGGCCATTCTCTCCTGGACGCTTGTCTGTGCCCCCATCGCCGTCAGTACGCGGTTGACCCTCTACTGGTATCTCCGCAAGATCGGCGGTCCGGTATTCATGGTCGTCTACAACGTTCTCAACGCCGTGCTCTTCTGCGTGCTGGCCGGATGCATGATCACGGTCTCGGCCTCGGCCGTGCGGATCCCGTTCGGCATCGCCCCCCAGACGCGCATGGTTCCCACCGACCCCTGGTTCGTCGTCGTCGTCCTCGTTGTCGGCGCGGTCGTGGTGCTGCTGGCCATCCTGGGGTTCAAACGCCTGGCCCAGTTCGCGTCGCTGTGCGCCCCCTGGATGTTCATGATGTTCATCGCCGGAGCCCTGGTCACCGCCCGGCAACTCGGGCAGTTCACGGATCTGGAGTCGTTCTGGGACCTGGCCGACAAGACGGTCTGGACCGGCAAGGCCCCCGACCCCTCCAGGCAGATCGGATTCTGGCACATCGTGAGCTTCGCCTGGGTCTGCAACCTGGCGATGCACATCGGTCTGTCGGATATGGCCCTCCTGCGATTCGCCCGGAAATCCTGGTATGGACTCTACTCCTCGTTCGGCATGTTGCTGGGGCACTACCTGGCCTGGATCTGCGCGGGAATCATGGGGGCGGCTGCGGCCCAGATGCTCGGCAGGCCTTTGTATGATCCGGCCGCCGGCACCGCCCTGGACACGGGACAGATTGCCTTCACGGCCCTCGGCTACTCTGGGGCGCTGGCCGTCATGCTGGCCGGCTGGACGACGTCCAATCCCACCCTCTACCGCGCGGGGTTGGCGTTTCAGACGATCACTCCCGGCTGGCCCCGATGGCTGGTCACGCTGATCGCTGGTGCGATCACTACCGTGGTGGCCTGCTTCCCCTTCGTGTTTCTCAAGCTCACCGAGTTCGTCGGGCTCTACAATCTCCTGCTCATGCCGGTTGGTGCGATTGTGGTGGTGGAGCACTGGATCTTCCCGCGGCTGGGTTACACCCAGTTCTGGTCCGCCAGGAAGGGGCAGACCTTGAACGTACCGGCCCTGATTGCCTGCGTCGTGCCGCTGGCGCTCGCCTTGGTCTGCACTTACTTCGGATGGATCCATCTGTTCTTCGTGGCGATTCCGGTCTGGGTCCTGACCGCCGTGTCGTACATCGTCCTGGCGGCCAGGTCGGGAGCCAGGGAGGCCTTGCCCGAACTGGTCGAGCCGGTCAAACCGGTCACTCCCGCTCGCCGCACGATCCTCACCAAACGCGTGGGCGGCCAGAAGACGCCGGCCTACGGGGCGGGCCTGCTGGCGATCATGTGCCTGGTTCTGACCCTGTTCTTCGCCTGGTGCACCTACGAAAACTACCTGCTCCACAAGGACTTCACCGCCCACCTGATCTGGCTCACCGCCGTGTACTTCCTCGCCGCCGTCACATGGGCCAACTCTCGCGGCACGCTGGTGCTCGTCGACGAGCACGAGGCGAATCCCACCGATGCGGAGTCCGACCAGCTCATCGGCGAGCTCAAGGCGGAATCTCCCGACCTGGAGAAGGCCGTGACCGAGGTGGGAGTGGAAACGGTGCCCGAGGAGAAAACGCCCGAGGAGTAGTGAAGTCGTCAGCCCCTTGGGGCCGCCGGTCGGGTGCCGGGCCGCATATCCCGGCGGCAGATGGTTGTTTCGCCAGCCATGGTTCAGGTGGTCAGCCAGGCCCCATCAACTCCTTGACACCTCGCTCCCACGCAGTTATCGATAAGGCTGGCAGGGAACATCTCCTCTGCCAATCCGCCAAAGACAATTGATGTCTGCACCCAAGACGCTCGTGACGACCCAGCGGCAGGTCGGCAAATGCCGGCCTTCCGCCCGTCCCTCTCGTCCACCCGCCGGGCGGACCTCCATCAGGCGTTTCTGCGTTTTCGTTAAGGAAGGTATCCATGCAGGATGCGATCGGTTTCGATAGCGACAAGTATCTCCAGGAACAATCGGCGGCCATTCTCGAGCGGGCCCAGTGCTTCGGCAACAAACTCTACCTTGAGTTCGGCGGCAAGCTGCTCTACGACTACCATGCCGCCCGCGTGCTGCCGGGCTTCGATCCGAACGTCAAGATGCGTCTGTTGACCAGGCTCAAGGACCAGGCAGAACTCCTGCTCTGCATCCACGCCGGGGCGATCGAACGGAAGAAGATGCGGGCCGACTTCGGTATCACCTACGATGCCGACGCGATGAAACTGATCGACGACCTGCGCGAGTGGGACGTCGAACCGCGCGGCGTCGTCGTCACCCGTTTCGATGACCAGCCGGCCGCGGTGCAGTTCATCAACAAGCTCCGGCGCCGCGGAATCCCCGTCTACACCCACCGGCCCACCAAGGGTTATCCCGCCGAAGTCGATCGCATCCTCAGCGCCGAGGGCTATGGGGCGAATCCCTACATCCAGACCGAGAAGCCGCTGATTGTGATCACCGGCCCGGGGCCGGGCAGCGGAAAACTGGCCACCTGCCTGAGCCAGGTCTATCACGATCACCTCCGCGGTATCGACTCCGGTTACGCCAAGTTCGAAACCTTCCCGATCTGGAACCTGCCGCTGCTCCATCCGGTGAACGTGGCCTACGAGGCCGCCACCGCCGACCTGCACGACGTGAACATGATCGACCCCTTCCACCTGGAGGCCTGCGGCCAGACCGCCATCAACTACAACCGCGACGTCGAAGCCTTCCCGGTGCTGCACAAGATCCTGGAGCGGATCACCGGGGCCAAGCCGATGTATCGCTCGCCTACCGAGATGGGCGTCAACCGGGCCAGTACCGGCATCGTCGACGACGAGGTGGTCCAGGCGGCTGCCCGGGCCGAAGTGATCCGGCGGTACTTCCGTGGTACCTCCGAGTATGTGATGGGACTGGTCGACGAACGCACGGTTCAGCGTCTCGAACGCCTCATGGAAGTCCTTCGCATTCGACCCGAGGACCGCACGGTCGTCGAACCGGCCCGGAAGGCTGCCGAGGAAGCTCAGCGGGAGGGCGAAGGTAACAAGGGTGTTTACTGTGGGGCTGCAATCCAGCTCCACGACGGGCGGATCGTCACCGGCAAGAATTCGCCCCTCATGCACGCCGCCTCGTCCCTGGTGATCAATGCCGTCAAGCAACTGGCGGGTGTGCCTGCCCAACTCCACCTGCTCGCGCCGAGCATCCTCGCCTCGGTCGGCAAAATGAAGAACGACATCCTCGGGCAGAAGTCCGTCAGTCTCGATCTTCAAGAGACCCTCTTCGCGCTGGGGATCAGCGTCACCGCCAACCCGATGGCCCAGCTCTGCGTCGAAAAACTGAGACAGCTCCGCGGCTGCGACGTCCATATCACCCACATCCCCAGCCCGGGCGATGAAACGGGCCTGCGCCGGCTGGGGGTCCACCTGACCAGCGATCCGAGTTTTGCCACGAAGAACCTCTTTGTGCCCTGAGGCTTCGCCCAGGCGGGCAACTTCGCAGCCGGCGTCTCGCGGCGGTCTGGCGGGGAGGTCTCCCCTCCTCGCCCGCGTTTCTGCGCTTCGGGCTGCCGCGACAACCCTGTCGCCACGTTCCTCGACGCCCACGAAGTCGCGGTAGACACCCGCCCTGCCGCCCCCTATCATAAGGAACGCTGGGCACACCCCTTCCATCGTCTTCTGGTCCCGCCGATTCGTCGGACCCTGCCATGGGATCTTTCCAGGGAGAACGAAATGCGACACCACCAACGCTCTTGGCTGTTCCTGCTCACCCTGATTCCTGCCATGCCGCTGGGGGCAGTCCAGGCTGCCGATTCCCATGCCGAGCACACGCTGGAGGCCCTCGGTATCCACGGCGGGCTCTGCGTTCAAATCGGTGCCGACCATGTCGACGGCGCGGCCGAACTGGCCGCCTCGGGCCGGTACCTGATCGAGGTCCTCGACGCGGACCCGCTCACCCTGGACCGGGCTCGTGGGACGCTTCAGGAAACGGGGCTCTACGGTCTGGTCTCCGCGGACCGATTGCCGGGAGAAGGAAAACTGCCCTACACGGAAGATCTCGTCAATCTGGTGTACCTGGCCGCGCAGCCGGCCGACCCGGTCCCGTTCCAGGAGATCCGTCGCGTGCTCTGCCCCGGCGGCGCCCTGCTGCTCGGAGTCGACCAGGCCACCGGCCAGCAGCTCGAGGCGGCCGGTTTCACCGGCATCCAGCAGGTGGGCGACCAGCAGAAATCGTGGGTGGCCCGCAAACCCCGTCCCCAGCAGATGGACGATTGGACCCATCCCCGCCACTCCGCCACGGGAAACGCCGTTTCCAGCGATACCCTCGTCGCTCCGCCCCGCCGCGTCCGCTGGATTGCCGGGGCCGAATCGGAGGTTCGTGGGATGGTCACCACCGGAGGCCGTAACTTCTATGCCGGTGTGCTCGCCCGCGACAGTTTCAACGGGCTGCGGCTCTGGCATCGCGACATCGTTTCTCCCGGCAGCGACCGGTTCGTGATGAAGAACCTGCGATCGGCTGCACCGGTGGCTGGGGGCGATCGCCTGTATGTGGTCGAAGACAAGAAGCTCCTTGCCCTCGATACCAGCTCGGGCCGGGTCGTCCAGCCCTACCCGGCGGCGGGCGAGCCCGAAGAGGTTCTCTTCGATCGAGGAACCCTGATCGTCGCCACGAGCGATTCGGTCCGGGCCCTCTACGCCGACTCGGGCGACCTGCGTTGGCAGCTCTCTCTGTCCGACCCGCGCCAGGTGGTTGCCGGCGACGATGTGGTGGCGCTCCTGCAAGGCCAGCCCCGCCGCGATGAGCCGGTCGAGGTGCTCACCATCGACTGCCAGACAGGCCGGATCCGCTGGAAGAGGAGCGATCTGGACTGGCTCGCCAGAGTGCGGCGATTGGCCTACAGCAAGGGCCTCGTGGCCTTGGAGGTCTCCACCTTCAACAACGACGGGCCTGAAAACGCCCTCCATCTCCTCTCGGCCGCCACCGGCGAGGTCCAGCTCGATCATCCCTTCTATCCCGGCATGAATCACAACCGTCAGGCCCGGGCCATGTTCGTCGACGGCAGTCTCTGGCTGTTGCATGGCGGCAAAGACGCCGAAAACCAGCGGCTCCCCGTTCAGGTTTCCCAGATCGATGTCGAGACAGGCAAGACCCTCCTGACCCACCCCGCCGGGCTCACTCACTGCTTCCCGCCCGTCATGACCACCCGCTACATGATTGCCGGCGAGTTCGATCTGACCGACCTCCGTACAGGCCAGGTCGATGCCAACCGGATCACTAAGGCGGCCTGTGGTCCGGACGGCGGCTGGGTGCCGGCCAACGGGCTGATCTACGTGACGCCCAAGCATTGCGTCTGCTGGCCCATGCTCCGGGGCTACACGGCCCTGGCAGCGCAGCGGCCAGCCGGCAGCGTTGCCGACATGAAGCTCGACCAGATCCAGTTCCCGCTGGAAAAGGGCCCCGCGCCGCCGGCCGACGCTCCCGACACCAGCGGCGACCAGGATTGGCCCATGTACAGGCACGACGCCTGGCGCAGCGGCAGCACGGCCGCGCCCCTGCCTGCCGTCCTCGACACGATCTGGTCGGCCGATCTGGGAACCGCCCCGCCGAAAGGGATCATCACCAGCGACTGGGAAGAAAACCTGTTCATCAAAGGCCCCATCACGCCCCCGGCCATCGCCGCAGACCGGGTCGTCCTGGCCCGCCCCGACGCCCACGAAGTCGTGGCTCTCCAGCCCGATTCAGGGATCGTCGCCTGGCGATTCACTGCCAGCGGCCGTGTTGACACCACGCCCACGCTCCACAAAGGGCTGTGCCTCTTCGGCTCCAAGGATGGCTGGGTCTACTGCCTGCGGGCCGACGACGGGCGTCTTGTCTGGCGGCTCCGCGCCGCCCCGGTGGAAGAACAACTCGTCGCCTACGGCCAGCTCGAGTCCCCCTGGCCCGTCCCCGGCAGCGTGCTCGTCGTCGACGATACGGCCTACTTTGCCGCCGGGCGCCAGTCGCTGGCCGACGGCGGGATCTTCATCTTCGCCGTTCAGCCGGCCAGCGGCAAAACCATCTGGGTCCGGCGGCTCGACACCGTGCCTCAGCAGGGGTTCTACGAGTCATCGGCCCTGGAGTTCGACAACTTCGACCTGCTCCACCGCGAAGCCGCCGGCGTGGGCATGTCGCGCTGGGTCTTCGATCACAAGTCGGGCGAGATGTCGATTGACCGCTGGGCCGTCTTCGCACGGCTCGACATGGAAGGCGGCGCCGTCATGGCCCCTCGCGGCTGCTGGACCTATGCCCCGCGGAACCAGGCGAGGATCAAGCCCCACCAGCCGCTTCGCCCTCTGGCGGTCTATCGCAGCAAGGTCCTGTTCGGCGCCTTGCACGGCACGTCGACCGTATTCCGCCGCGATTTCGACCTGGAAGGGGGCGAGGAGATCGATACCCGATGGATGACCGGCTGGGAGGAAAGTTCTCGCGTCCAGAAAGGGGAAACCCCCTGGCCCAACGATCGTCTCGCCGAGAAGGCCGCCTGGAAGACCAACCCGCTCGGTACCGGCACCGCCGCGCCGCCCATCCGCGCGATGACCCTGGCCGGCGACAAGCTCCTCGTCGTCGGCGGCAACGGCCAGCTGCGGGTGATCGCCACCAGCGAGAGGGGCGCCAGGGCCACGTTCTGCCGGTGCTC
>CAZLWV010000012.1:0-14572 GCA_964563135.1 uncultured Planctomycetaceae bacterium | reverse complement strand
ACCGTCCAGGCCGAGGCAAAACTCCCGGAACCCCTTTGGGACGGTACCGCGGTGGCCCAGGGACGCGTGTTCTATTCCACCCGCGACGGCAAACTCCTCTGCCTCGGCGGCAAATAGTATCCCCTCCATGTCCCTCCTCCACCTTGAACCGCTTCCTCAGCGGGCCGGCAAATCCGATCTCCTGGCCTTCCTCGAATCGACCGGGGGCCTGCGGCGCAGCCTCGTTGGACGGATCGAGCTGCGAGGCCGCCAGGCCACCGTCGAGGTGCCCGAAGCATGGCAGGATCGGCTCGTCAAGGCCCTCGACGGCCAGCCGCTGGCCGGACGCCGCCTGCGCGTCTGGGCCGATTCTCCCACCCCCCGCGCTGCCGGCGGCGAAGACCATTTCGACCGGCTCAGTCGCCTCCTCGAACTCGAAAGCCGGGCCGAGGCCATTGAGGCCGCCGAGTATGCCGCCAGCCTCTCGCCGGCCGAAGCCGAGCGGTCCGGCACGTGGACCTGGTGATTGTCGACGAAGACACCGGGCTCGGCGGCCATCCGCTCGTCGAACTGGCCAAGCCCAACCGCGCGCCGTTTCCCTGGACGCGGCTCGGTGTCGGCAGCCCTGTCGCCCTCTCCGCCGGCACGGGCCGCCGCAACGACGGGCACCACGCGGTGATCTGCGAGCTGACCGGCATCACGGTGAAGGTGGCCCTCGGCCGCTCGCCGGACGAACTGGCCGACCACGACCGCTGGCGGCTCGATCTTTCGAGCGACGAAGTCGCCGCTGCCCGGCAGAAGGCCGCCCTGGGACGAGCGCGATCTGCCAGGGGCGAACGCCTTGCCGACGTCCGCGATGTCCTCCTCGGTGAGCGACCGCCGGCGTTCCGCGCCCCCGAGGAGCTGGTTCCCCTCAACGGACGTCTCGATCCGGCCCAGCGCCAGGCGGTCGAGTTCGCGCTCGCCGCCCGCGACCTGGCCCTGATCCATGGACCGCCCGGCACGGGCAAGACCACCGCCGTCGTCGAACTCATCCGCCAGGCCGTCCGCCGCGGCGATAAGGTGCTCGCCTGCGCGCCGAGCAACATGGCCGTCGACAATATCTTCCAGCGTCTTCTCGCTGCGGGCGAGAGGACCGTTCGCCTGGGCCATCCGGCTCGCGTCATGCCCCACCTGCGCGAGCACACGCTCGACCTCTTGGTCGCCGACCACGCCGACGTGCGCCTCGCCCGCCGGCTCGTCAAGGAGGCCCGGGGACTGTTCCGACGCGCAAGCCGCCACACGCGGGCCAGGCCGGCGCCCGGCGCCAAGCAGGAAGCCCGCCAGGAAGCCAGAACCCTGCTCGACGACGCGCGGCGGCTCGAGGCCCAGGCGGTGGAGCAGATCCTCGATCGGGCCGATGTCCTCTGCGCAACGACCACCGGCCTTGGCAGCGAGATCCTCGGCGCCCGCCGCTTCGATCTGGCCGTGATCGACGAGGCCTGTCAGAGCACCGAGCCGGGCTGCTGGATTCCGCTCCTCCGCTGCGATCGCGCGGTCCTGGCCGGTGACCACTGCCAATTGCCCCCCACCGTCGTCAGCCAGGAGGCCGCCAGGGAAGGGCTCGGCAAGAGCCTGTTCGAGCGCTGCATGGAACTGGCAGGACCCACCATCGCCCGGCGCCTCAAGATCCAGTACCGCATGCACCAGGCGATCATGGATTTCCCGTCGCTCGAATTCTACGGCGCCGAACTCCAGGCCGATCCCGCGGTCCAGGAGCATCTGCTGGCCGACCTGCCTGGTGTGCAGGCCGCACCCCTCACCCAGACCGCGATCGAGTTCATCGACACGGCCGGTGCCGGTTTCGATGAGGAGATCGAGCCCGACGGCCAGAGCCGTCTGAATCGCCAGGAGGCGCGGCTCGTCGGCTGCAAGATCCGGCAGCTCCTGGAGGCCGGCGTTTCCGCCGCCGAGATCGCCGTCATTGCCCCCTATGCCGCCCAAGTCCGGCTGCTGCGGGAGCAGCTTTCCCAGGCGGAACTTGAGATCGACAGTGTCGATGGTTTCCAGGGACGCGAAAAGGAGGCCGTGGTCATCTCCCTGGTGCGTTCCAACCCACGGGGCGAAATCGGCTTCCTGGGCGACATCCGCCGCATGAATGTGGCCATGACCCGCGCCCGTCGCAAACTGATCCTCGTCGGCGACAGCGCCACCCTGGCCGGCCACCCCTTCTACGCCCGCCTGCTCGAGTACCTCGAACGCCTGGCCGCCTACCGCACCGTGTGGGAAGAAGACATGCCCGGCCGGTGACCCACTCTCTCGTTCAGGTGTCGCTGTTCGCCCCGCGTGCAAACGCGGTTTCTGCCAATCCAGCAGCGGTGATTGAGAATCGCAGGCGCCCCCTCGCAGGCCGGCCCGGGGCAAACGGGCCGAACGTGCTCAGACGCCCTCCATCTCGATCGCACGCGGGAACAGGATGTTGTTTTCCAGGTGGATGTGCTGGTGCAGGTCGGCTTCGAACCGCTCCAGTTCCTCGTACATTGCCCGGAAGCTGGGACAGGCGTCGTCCGGCAGGCTGTAGCCGCCCGTCACCTGGCGAAGTCCTCCCAACGCATCGCCGGCATGCTCGTGCTCGAGCTCCATTTGCCGAACCGGATTCCGGACCGACCCGAAGGGAGCCGACGGCCTGGGGGTTCCTTCGCGGCTGTGCCTGTCGAGAGCCACAATGTAGGGAAACAGCATCTGCTCCTCCTTCATCATGTGGCTGGCAAGTTCGCTGTCCAGCGAGTTGAAGTAGGCCTGGACCTGCCGCAGCATGTCGCCATGATGCTCGCCGTGCGCATGGAGCACCTTGGCGATCAAAGCCCGAAGTTGCGGCAGGGCTCTTTTGACGTAAGCGTGGTGCGTGGCGACGATATGCTCGACCAACTCGCTGAGCGATGCGGCATACCAGTCCTTTTCGCTCCGTGCCTGGGCTCGGGGCGGACTTTCCAGAACCTCTGTCAAGGTATCGACCAGAGTCGAAACGCTCAACTCCTGGTCCGCCGCCACGTCGGCCAGCGACCTGTCGCCGCCGCAGCAATAGTCGATTTCATACTTCTCGAACACCCGTCGGGTTTGCGGGTATCGCCCCACAAGATCGCGAACAGTGGTCTGGCTGTCGAACTGGACGGTCATGGTAGCGTTGCTCCTCGAAAGAAGGTCGTTTCTATTGGCTCAATACTTTCTCTTGGCTCGATGGGCAGTCATCCATCGCCCTTCGGGCGCGCTCTTTCCTGCAACTTCTCCTCCAGACGCTGCTCCCACGGAATCGCAAAGACGGAGTTGTGGCGCAACACGCAACCAGGGCGTCCCGGCACGCACTCTGCCTGCACCCTCATGCAGAAATCTTCTTCCATCTGAAGATGGGGGCAAGAGAAGGAACACATAAGAGTCTGACTCCTCAAAAACATGCACCTTGACATGCAGATTGCCGCTGCTACGATATCGTATACCTGCTGGTGAACTATTTCCAGCCTGTTCGGAGAATTTTCTTCCCCCGGCTCACAGCGGGGCAAGCGATCTGCCCCTTCGTTTCCGATACCGGCAAGTGCCAGACAGATTCTGAGGAAAGGGGTGTCATGGGATACAAACGGCTCTGGCTCGGCCTCTGGGCTGTGATCGGTGTCTCGTTCGCCGTCTTGGGCTACTACGGCCGAGAGATCTACAGGCAAGCACCCCCGATCCCGGCGCAGGTGGCCACCGTGGAGGGGAAGGTCCTGTTCACGGGGCAGGATATCCGCGATGGACAGAATGTCTGGCAGTCGCTGGGGGGCCAGGAAGTGGGGAGCATTTGGGGCCACGGGGCCTACGTGGCTCCCGACTGGTCGGCCGACTGGTTGCACCGCGAGTGCATCTGGCTCTTGAATCATTGGAGCCAACGGCAACACGGCAGACTCTACCAGGACCTGCCGGCGGCGGACCAGGCCCAGTTGCGGTCCCGACTGCGCGACGAGATCCGTACGAACACATTCGATGCGGCGAAGGACCAGATCCTGGTGTCGTCGGACAGGGCGGCGGCGATCAATGCGATCGGACGTTACTATGGGGCCATCTTTGGCGACGCCGAGGAGTTCCCAGCGGATGTAGCCGCTCTGGCCGATGGCGGCATGTCGCCTGCGGAGTTGCGGGATGCCTATGCCATTGCGAAGTCGACAATCCGCAATCCCGAGCGACAACGGCTTCTCAACTCGTTTCTCTTCTGGGCCGCCTGGGCGTGCGGGACAGAGCGACCCGCGGGTCTCAATTCCAGCAGCGCGGCCGCCATGGCATCGGTCGCCCCGCCGATTACCTACACCAACAACTGGCCTGCGGAACCGTTGATCGAAAATCGTCCCAGCGGTGCCATCGTTGTCTGGTCGGTGATCAGTTTCGTTCTGCTGCTGGCCGGAATCGGCGGCTTGGCCTGGTACTACGCGGTGCTGAAGAACCGCCAGGAAGAGCCAAACCCGATGCCCGCCTCCGATCCTTTGCTGGCATTGAAGCCGACCCCCTCGATGCAAGCCACGCTCAAGTACTTCTGGATCGTCGCCCTCCTGATCGTGGTCCAGGTGGGGCTGGGCGCCGTGACCGCCCATTACGGCGTCGAAGGGAAGGGGTTCTACGGAATTCCACTGGCCGAATGGCTGCCGTACTCGGTCACCAGGACCTGGCACGTCCAATTGGCCATTTTCTGGATCGCAACGGCCTGGCTGGCCACCGGGTTGTTCATCGCGCCCGCCGTTTCTGGTTATGAACCCAAATTCCAGCGGGCTGGCGTCAATTTCCTGTTTGTCTGCTTGCTCGTCATTGTGGGTGGAACCCTCTTCGGAACCTGGTTTGCCACGCGGCAGCGGATGGGCCTGGAGATGAGCTACTGGTTCGGACACCAGGGATTCGAATACGTCGACCTGGGGCGTTTCTGGCAACTGTTCCTGCTCGTTGGACTGTTTTTCTGGCTGGCGCTGATGGTCCGGGCTCTCCTCCCGGCGTTTCGGAAGAAAGAGGAGAACAAGAGCCTGTTGGGGATGTTCGTAGTGGCGTCGGCCGCGATCGCCCTCTTTTATGGGGCGGGAATCATGTGGGGACGCCAGACGAACCTGGCCATCGCCGAGTATTGGCGCTGGTGGGTCGTGCACCTCTGGGTCGAGGGGTTCTTCGAGGTCTTTGCCACCGTCGTGATCGCCTTCCTGTTCACACGCATGGGCCTGCTGCGCACCAAGACCGCAACGGCCGCCGTGATCTTCTCCAGCACCATCTTCCTTTCCGGCGGCATCATCGGCACCTTCCACCACCTGTATTTCACAGGCACCCCGACCGCCATCCTCGCCCTGGGGGCAACGTTCAGCGCCTTGGAGGTGGTTCCCCTGGTGCTGATCGGTTTCGAGGCCTACGAAAACCTGACGCTCAGTCGAGCACGCCCCTGGGTAAAAGCCTACAAGTGGCCCATCTACTTCTTCGTCGGCGTGGCGTTCTGGAACCTGGTGGGCGCCGGTTTGTTCGGGTTCCTCATCAATCCGCCGATCGCTCTTTACTACATGCAGGGGTTGAACACGACCCCCGTCCACGGTCATACGGCTCTTTTCGGTGTCTATGGTTTGCTGGGAATGGGCCTGATGCTATTCTGTCTAAAAGGGCTGGCAACGCATAACGTCTGGCGAACCGGCGTGCTGAGCTTTTCCTTCTGGGCGATCAATATCGGCCTGGCCCTGATGGTCCTGCTGTCCGTCCTGCCGGTCGGCCTCGCGCAAACCTGGGCCAGCGTGGAGTACGGCCTCTGGTATGCTCGCTCGGCCGACTTCCTCCAGAACGACACGCTCCACGCCATTCGCTGGCTGCGGGTGATCGGCGACACGATCTTTGCCGTCGGCGCCCTCGGGTTCGGCTGGTTTGTGGCCGGCCTGAAGACCGGCTGGTCGATCGCGGATCGTCGCGACGAGTTCGTCCAGTCCGCAGAAGAATCGGAAAACTCCGCACTGGCAACATCGGCCGGATCGAGGTGATCAGAGTATGCTGCAGAAGACTGCCGAATATGCCCTTCGAGCTGTCGTCTGCCTGGCGCAGAATCCGGACTCGGCCCAGTCGGCCGACAGCATGGCCGAGGCCACGCGGATTCCGCGCCGGTATCTGCATCGGGTGCTCCAGCAGATGGTGCAGGCGGGGATCGTCCGTTCCCAGCCGGGTCCCAACGGCGGATACTCGCTCACCCGCTCGGCCGAGCAGATCCGGCTGATCGATGTGATCAACGCCTTCGGTTCGATCCAGCGCATCGCCAAGTGTCCCCTCGGTTTGAAATCGCACACGGGCCTGTGTGCGCTGCACCGCGCGTTGGACGAGGCCTATGCCTCGATCGAAGACGCGTTCTCCCGGGTCACCGTCGCCCAGATCCTCACCGAGCCGAACAGGTTCGTCCCCCTTTGCCGCCAGAGTTGACCGTCAGCGGGTAGCACCGGTTCTTGAACCGGTGTGGCTCAGCCACGGGAGGTTTTCCGCCGATACCACGAGCCAGTGTGCAGACCGCCGTTCCGTTTCCAGCCGTGCATGAAGCCACTGAGCGATCCCGTTCGAGCAAGCCAGACAATCCCGTGAACGTTCACCTGTGGGCGCGCAGCCAACGGATGTCGACATCGCGCTTCCGGTGCCGTTGACCCAAGACTCCCTCTCTGTTTTCCCGCTTCCCTTCTGCGGAAGAAGACACGTCCCGACAATCCGCCGCCCCACTTCGCCCTCCTGTTGACCGGCCGGCTCGGCGTCTCCATACTGACGGACAAACCATCCTGATCCTGTCCACGCAATACGTCCTCGCCCCATGCCCGACCTTAGGAGCATTCTTATGATGATGCGATGGGAGCACTCGCTGCCGCTTCTGCTGATCGGATTGTTGGTCCTCACCGCGGCTGCTTCTGAAAGCCTTGCCCAGGGGAGACGCGGGTTCGGCGGTCCGATCGAACTGAACCCGGACGATGTCCCGGCCTTTCCTGATCCGCCCGCCGGCTTTGACGCCGTGCGAGAAGGAATTCCCCACGGCCAACTGGAAATGGTCACTTACGAGTCGAAGTCGGTCGGGGCCACGCGCAAGATGCAGGTTTACACACCACCCAGTTACTCGAAAGACAACAAGTACCCGGTGCTCTATCTCCTGCACGGCATCGGCGGCGACGAGACGGAGTGGCAGCGCTTCGCCGCGCCGAACGTCCTGCTCGACAACCTGATTGCCGAGGGGAAGGCCGTGCCCATGATCATCGTCATGCCCAACGGCCGGGCCCAGAAAAACGATCGCGCCGAAGGCAACGTCTTCGAATCGGCACCCGCGTTTGCCGCCTTCGAGCAGGATCTGCTCGAAAGTGTTATCCCGACGATCGAGTCGCGCTACTCCGCTGACGCAGACCGCCAGCACCGTGCGATCGCCGGGCTGTCCATGGGTGGCGGACAGGCCCTCAACTTTGGACTGGCGCACCTGGACACTTTTGCCTGGGTGGGCGGCTTCTCCTCCGCCCCCAACACCAGGCCGGCCAACGAACTGGTGCCCGACCCCGCCGGCGCCAAGGCCAGGCTCAAACTCCTCTGGCTCTCCTGCGGCAAGCAGGACGGCCTGATACGGATCAGCCAGGGCGTGCATGCCTATCTCCGCGACAACAGCGTGCCGCACATCTGGCATGTCGACAACAACGCCCACGACCCTGCGCACTGGAAAAACAGCCTCTACCACTTCGCGCAGCGTATCTTCCGCACGCAGTCTCTTCCTGAGACCGCCGCAAACGCCGCGCCGGTCGATGCAGGTCCTGCGGCCGCGCCGGTGGTCGAGGATTTCCAGCCCTCGTCACTCAATCAGCCCGGCCAACAGTATCCCCAGGTCAACTCCGAACGCCGCGTTCGATTTCGCATCGTTGCGCCCCAGGCCCAGAGCGTGGGCGTGAGCTTTCGCGGAACCCGGCTCACCAAGGGTGAAGACGGCGCCTGGATGGGCGTGTCGCCGCCATTGGATGAAGGATTCCACTACTACCATCTCACGATTGATGAGGGAGTATTCAACGATCCCGGCAGCTTGAACTTCTACGGTTATACTCGTTTGGAAAGCGGGGTCGAAATCCCAGCCCACGACCAGGAATTCTACGCGCTGAAAAACGTCCCCCACGGCCGGGTGCAGCAGATTCTCTTCCCCTCCAGCAGCACCAGCACGCAACGCCGAGCCTTTGTCTACACGCCACCCGAATACGACAAAAACCTGGACAGGCGTTATCCGGTGCTCTACCTGCAGCACGGCCGGGGCGAGGATGAAACCGCCTGGAGCAACCAGGGCCGGGCCAACCTGATCATGGACAACCTGATTGCCGAAGGCAAGATCAAGCCCTTCCTCATCGTGATGACCTACGGCATGACCAACGAAGTCCGCTTCGGCGGCCTCGCAAGTTTCCAGATCGGTCCATTCCAGACGGTTCTCGTCGACGAATTGATCCCGTACATCGATGCCAACTTCCGCACCCTCGCCGATCAGCCCCATCGCGCCATGGCCGGCCTCTCCATGGGCGGAATGGAAACCAAGCAGATCACCCTGGCCAACCTCGACAAGTTCTCTCACATCGGACTGTTCAGCGGCGGGAGCATCTCCCTGGATGACGTCAACAACACGCCCGGTTTCAAGGAGCAGGTCAAGCTGGTATTCGTCAGCGCCGGCAGCCGCGAACTGGGCGGCGGACGAGGCGGTCGCGGCGGCGATCCACGGGCAAACGCCGACGCGCTGAAGCAAGCCGGCATCAACAGCGTATTCTATGTCTCCCAGGATACGGCCCACGAGTTTCAGTCTTGGCGGCGAAGCTTGCGCGAACTGGCGCCGCTGCTGTTCCGCAACTGAGGGCGGAGCCCCGAGTGAGCGGCGCGTTCTCGAGCGTGCTGAGGCGAGAAGCAGCGCCTTGGCCTGAGGAGCAATGCCATGCGACGATCTGGAATCTTTCTGGGCTGTCTGGGCCTGGTCGTGGCAAGCGTCGGCGCTTTCGCAGTCGCTGCGCCGGATAGCCCCGGCTCTCCTCCCGCGGCGGCGAAGCACTGGACCGCCGACAATGGCAACGGAACCTACTCCAATCCCCTGTTCTAGCCCGGCGTGCTGCGTCTCCATTCGCTGCCTGCCGCCGATTTCTACTCGGCCCGCAACAGCCTTTGCCAGCGGCCGCCCGGCCCTGAGTCGATCGTGACCGTTCAGTTCGATACGTCGGGCATGGTTGCGGGAGACACAGCGGGGCTGGCACTCCTCAGTTCGCCCTACGCTTGGATCGGCGTGGTGAAGTCGGCCGAGGGGGCTGCGCTGCAGATGGTCAACAGCCCCAGCCGTGGCAGCCGATTCGGCTCCCGACGGCCCGGCCCTGTGTCGGCCGGCGAGCCGGTGGTCAGCCCAACCACCCCGCCCAGCCATCTCTGGCTGCGAGTGGAGTGCAACTTCGACACTGACCAGGCCGTCTTCAGTTGGAGCGCCGATGGCGGGAAGTTCACGCCACTCGGCGATTTCTTCACGATGACGTTCCAGTTGACGACGTTCCAGGGCGTACGTCCCGCGCTGTTCCACTACAACACGTCCAGCCAACCGGGCGGTTATGTCGACTTCGACAACTACACGGTGGCCGAGCCCCGGGCGAGAGGCCTCGAACGCGAGATCCCCCTGGGCAAGACCATCGTCCTGACCAGCGGCGCCGACGGCAGCCTGGTGGCCGCCGACTTCGAAGCGTCGAGGTTGGTCAATCTACCGGCCGGTGACGACATCCCGCCTGGCGCGGAGTTCCAGGTCATTGACCTGGGTTGGGGACGTGTGGCGTTGAAGGCCGGGCATGGAGAGTTTGTTTCGGTTGCAGGCCCCGACCGCGTCACCCTCAAGAGTCTCGGCAACGCTCAGCCCGGCGACGCCGAGACCTTCCAGTGGATCAACCTGATGCGCGGCGACACGATGTTCATGTCGCTCACCAATCACCGCTATCTCGTCGCAAAGCCCAACACCGCGGGCCCATTGACCGCCACCGCCACTGGTCCCGACCCGGCTCGCAAGGGCGGCGAGTGTTGCCATTGGAAAGCCTGTCCGCAGCCCGGCATCCGCTGACTCCAGACAGAGCAGGGCCTGCTGTCGTCCACATCCTCGGCGCGATCGTCCTCCTGCCCCGAAGGGGCAAAAACATACCAGCCCAGGGCAGAGGCAAGGCGAGTTCCGCGAGCCTTGCCGCCGCCCTGGGTGCACAGTCCGATTCTTCTCCAGCCCTGAAAGGGCGAAACACGCTATCTGTCGCGCGCTGGCACCCGGTTCGTCCCCCCTCACTTCAAGAACCTGGCCCACCCGCGGTGTCCCACGTCCGTTTCCCTCCAATCCACACGCAACTGCTCACTGGAGAGCCGTATGCGGCAAAACCGCACGTACGGTTCGGAGGAAGGGGCCACGGAAACCAATCGGCCGCTCCTGCCCCTGTCACGCCGCGGGAGCGTGACTCGCTCAAGTTCCCTTCGGCGTCGAGTTGTCCAGCGAACGCAACCATCAGTCATCACTCGGCAGTTCGTTCTTCTTCGTCTGCCCGTCGCAAATCAGTGATGTCCCGTTATCTGTCCTTCGTTCTCCGGTCTTTCCACCCTTTCGAAGGTCGAGGTTGAGATGAGTTTCAGCAACACAAGTTGATCATACTGTTTAAGCACGTCATCTCCCTTGCCGCGCTCGAGTATTGCCCCGTCTTCCTTGGCGATCAAGCAGTATTGACCATTCCAGGTGAAAAACACGAAGATCCGATCCTCCATCACTTTAACCACTGCATAGTATTGCGGGATCTTCCACGGGAAATCCGCCGTCGTGATGTTGTTGATAATCCACTGCGTCTTCAGCAAGTCCCCACCGCGAGTCAGCATAGCCTGTACTTCAAGCGTTTGTGGTTTCTCATAGGACTGTAGTGCTAATGTACGAATACTAAACTCTAACCCATTAGGCATATCCATATAATAGAGGCTCTTTCTCGCAACAGGATGCTCCTCTTGCTCCGTGCCTGCCCATACGCACGTAACTGTAGCGAACGCCATGATGTAGCAGAGCACTGTACCCATCGCCATTTCTCTGATACTCATACTTCGCTCCTTGAAAGATGGTGTCGGCCTTTATAAAGCGCCGGGATTGGCGTGCTGCCCCCTCACGAAATCTCTGCCGATTCTCCGGTCCCGGTTGGTGGAGGAAAGGCCCATCCAGCGGGTGGCGAAAATGCCACGCTCGTTGACCCCCGTGGCGGACTGCGCGGCCGGTACTCGGCAGCCAATACCGCTGCCGTCAAGGCTTGCTCGGGGCAGCCTTCTCGCTTTTGCTGCCCCTGAAGGGCACGTTCCACCGCCAGACAAAACACCGCACGCTCAGTATAGTCGATTTGTGCTCACGATTGCCAGAGTTCGTCTGGGGCAAGATTCGCAGCGTATTGTCCGCTCGCCGCCTGTTCCTGAATGATGCCAACAACACGCCCGTTTTCAAGGAGAAGGTCAATCTGGTATTCGTCAGCTTGGGAATAGGGGCCGCAATCCGAAGTCCGGTTCGTATCGACTGCTATTCATTTCTAACCAGTCCTATCTTGCTGCTTCCCCGAGCGGCCGCCATACCGCTGATCCAAGAGATGGTCCGGATTAGAAGGCAGCGAAGTGGGGATACAATCGGTCATCGATGATCCGGCGGCGGTTGGACATGGGTGTACTCTGGCCACTCCGGGCCAAGAACACAACCTCCTGAGACGCGTCTCGCTCAGATTCAAGAACCTGGGCCACCCGCCAGCTCCAATTTCGGTTCTCTGCCGTCTGCAGCGCTTTTGAAAATGAAATACGTAATCCTCTGGCTGAAGGTCATTCGGTCGCAGACTTCCACCTGGGAGCCGTGGCAGTCAAAAGCGTCGGTAAGCTCGCCGGAGATCCTGACACTCTTCGTCACCGGGCCGTCGGGCGACCAGACGGCGCAGGCGGTCTGGCCGTCGGGTCGTTCCCACGAAATCATGCAGAGTCTCCCGTCCGCCAGAAACAACTCGCCGGGCAGATTCACCGATCCCGCAGGACGCGCTTTCGTCAGGGCCCGGTAGGCCAGGTAGCCGGGCTTCGGCGCCAGGTCGGCGTGAACGATTCCAAAATGCTGTTCCGGGTCCACTTGGTCGCGCTCGACGGCCTGGAATTCGTAGGGGAAGAACCGCTCCACCCCGAAAGAAACCGCCAGAAGAATCGCCTGACTGAGGTAAATGCCCTGATTCGGCTCGGGCGTGCGGTTGGAGCCGCCCAGCGAGTCCTCGATGGTATTCACGATGATGTTCCCTTTCCAGTCGCTGCGGAAACGATAGATGCCGGCGATCGCCTGGCTTGAATCCTCCGCGTAAACGAGCAGCGGTTCCAGCGAGTCTCCCTCTTGGAGGAGTTTCTCCGAGAAAAACGCCTGCCCCGTCAGCTTCCCGGCCGGGTAGTCCTTCAGCAGCGTTTCCAGGCCGGGCGCGACGGCGGATTGGGGCCGGCGCGGCGTGCCTTCCTGCGTCCACCAGGCGTACCAATGCACGCGGAACGTCTCTGCCAGCGCCAGGCCTGTAGCCGAATGGTCGTCGCCAGCGGTCCAGATGCCGTCCGGCCCCACCGTCATCCGGTAGTAGAACGGGATCCCGCCCAGGGCGGCGAGCGTGCCGCCGTCTCGGACGTAGGCGCGGATTTCGTCCTGCGCGTCCGTCGGAAACGACTCGCTCGGCGGCAGAATCAGGACGCAGAATTCGGCCGGATCAAGCGTCTTCAGGTCCGCGATTCGCACGGCCTCGAGTTCCGCACCGGTCTTGACGACCTTGCGCCAAACCTCCGTATTCAGGCAGCCGGACGGCGGGTAAGAAGGGTCGCAAACGACGGCGATCTTGCCCGGCACGCCCCCCGGAAAGAGTCTCGCCAGCGCGGCATCGATGAGCAGGCCCGAATACCGGCCCAGCCCAGGAGGCGTGGACCAGCCCATTTCGGTGATCCAGAGCGGTTTGTCCTCGCCGCAGTATTTCACCGTCAGGTCGTGAAACCGCTGAATGTCGCTCAGAAACCTGCGGATCTCCTGCACGCTGGTCAACCCGCCGCGATAGGGGTGAATGTTCATCACGTCGAAGTACTGCCCTGCGCCCGCCTGAAGCGTTTGCTGGCAGTAGTCGAACGCAGCCCCCGCCAATCCGCCGTAAACGACAACCGCCTCCGGATCTATCGCTTTGATCGTTTCATAGGTGATTTTGAGGAACTGCGCGTAAGCCTTCGGGTCCGGATCGGCCACCCAGAAACTCTTCAGGTTCTGTTCATTCCAGATTTCCCAGTACTTGATGCGGTCCTTGAAGTGCAGGACGGTTCGGCGCACATACTCGAGCCAGGGTTCCGGATGGTCGCAAACCGGGCGTGCCCAGGGCACCGTGTAGCCGAGGATCACCAGCAGATTCAAGCCCCGCGCCTCGGTCTGGTCCAGCACCTTTTCCAGGTGGTCAAAGTGCCACGTTCCCTGCGGATTCTCCACCGTGTCCCAGTAGAAGTCGCAGCGCACCCACGCCAGGTCCGCCTGGCGCATGAGATCCAGATTCTTCGGGACGAAGGCGTTTTCCTGCCCTTTCATGATGTCCGCATACACACCGTAGGGACTTCTTGCGCCCGTTTCACTCTGCTGCCCCCAGGCCGCGAAAGGGGAAACTGCAGCCACAAGAAGCAGAACATGCCCAAACGCTCTGGAAGGCCCGCAAAACCTGCCCCAAACACGCAACTGACCCAAGCGCCCCATGGGACGCGACCGCTCAATCATGGAATCCTCCTCCCAAAACGTCTCCCTCGCCGCCTTACGATCGATTTCCTCGATTGCCCTGATCCCCTCGCTTCGCACGCCAAGAAACCAGGACAGTTCAGAATACCTCGGTGCCGCCGCCACAGGAAGTCTTCTTCCGCCATCCGCTTCAACACCTCGGCACGCCGGCTCCCCGGTTGCCGCTCGCATCCCGCCGTTGGTGCTGCAGGCTCAGTTCGGCCGCCACTCCTCCCACGGGCCCATTCTCGTCCATCTACCGCCTGCAGGCAACCGCCAATGGGGCGCACGTCCCCGGGCTGAAGAACCGCACTCTACCCGGCAGCAGCGATCCAACCGCCGCTCGCGCCAGGGGCGGGTGGCACGAGCGGGGCGAGGTGGCGTGTTTCAGAATGCCACTGGTGGGACTGGGGCGGGATTGGGGTCAACTTTAGAGGGAGCCCGGCGAAACGCAGCGGCGGCGAGGCGCGGCCACTGGGGTAAAAGTGGCCAAATCAGACGGCAGGTGTCATGGGCATCGGTTCAAGTCGGTTGTGGATAATCTTGTGCCACGTGAGGGTATTGATCATCACGATGGCCAGGCCGACCTGGACGCGCGCCAGGGCTAGTCCCTTCCACTTCGCGTAGCGAACGTGCTGGTGATATTTTCCAACGAGGATTCGATGATGTCTCTCAGAAAATCGCCGGTGTAAGGTTCTGCGCCCCGTGTGGTCACCCGACAACAATTCAGACGCAAACACTTTCACAGACCTGCCCTCTCCGGATGGGCAGCAGTCCTGTTCTGCGACCGCCATGGACCATTCACCTCCCCGCTACTCATCCCAC
>CAZLWV010000011.1:75221-80554 GCA_964563135.1 uncultured Planctomycetaceae bacterium | reverse complement strand
TTGCCCCAGGAGAACGGTCCATGCCCGGCCACGAGGACGCCGGGCATCTCCACGGGATTCCGTTGGCGGAAGCACTCCACGATGACGTCCCCGGTGCGGGCCTCATAGGCCTCCTCCACCTCCTGGGCGTTCATAGGCCGCGTGACCGGCACGGGTCCGTAGAAGTGATCTGCGTGGGTGGTGCCGAGACAGGGAATTTCCATTCTGGCCTGGGCGAATGCAGTGGCCTTGGGACTGTGGGTATGGGCAATTCCGCCGATCCCCTGAAAGGCCCGATAGAGACGGATATGGGTGGGGGTGTCGGACGAGGGGCGGAGCTTGCCCTCGACGACGTTGCCGTCGAGATCCACAACCGACATCGTCTCGGCCGACATCCGCTCGTAGGAAATGCCGCTCGGTTTGATCACCACGTACCGGCCATCGGGGCTGAGCCCGCTCACGTTGCCCCAGGTGAGTGTGACCAGCCCGTAACGAACCAATTCCAGATTCGCCCGGCAGACGTGCGTCTTCAGCTCGTCGAGCATCGGCTCAACCCTTCCGCACCCGATCCCGGATGGCTATGAGCTGTTTCATCACGTGCGACACATCGGCGCTGGTCCGGGCCACACCGAAGGCGTCGTGCAGGGCGCGATAGACACCGTAGAGCTCGGCGTAAACCGCGGCGGCGGCCTTCCGGGGTCGGTAGACGGTTGACTTCACTCCGGTCATCTTGCTCTGGGCAGCCGAGGTCGTTTTGTAGGCCCCGCCAACGACGGCCCCAAAAATGGCGGCCCCCAGGGCACAGGTCTGCGCCGAGCGGCTGATCTTCATCGGGCGGTTGCAGATGTCGGCATACAGTTGCATGACGAACGGGTTCTTCTCGGCAATACCTCCGCAGTTGACGACTTCCTTCACCTCCACGCCGTACTCTTCGAGCCGTTTAATGATCGTCAACGCACCGAACGCCGTGGCTTCGACCAGGGCCCGGTAGACTTCCGCCGCACTGGTGTGGAGCGTTTGGCCCACGAGAAGGCCGCTGAGGAGCGGATCGACGAGGATTGTGCGATTGCCATTGTTCCAGTCCAGGGCCACCAGGCCGCTCTCACCCGGTTTGAGCAGCTCGGCCCGGGCGGTGAGATTCACGTGGGCGTCTCCCTTCCTGGCGTACTCGGCCGGGGCGAGGTAGTTGACGAACCAGTTGAAGATGTCGCCGACGGCCGATTGTCCCGCCTCCAGACCGTACATGCCGGGAATGATCGAACCGGGCACGATCCCGCACAGGCCGGGGATGTCGGGGAGGTGCTGGTCCATGGGTGCAACCATCATGTCGCAGGTGCTGGTGCCGATGATCTTCACGAGCGTTCCCGGCTTGATCCCCGCGCCCACGGCACCGAGGTGTGCGTCAAAGGCCCCTGCCGCCACGGGGATGCCGGCCGGCAATCCGACCTTCCTGGCGACCTCGGCCGTCAGTTCCCCCGCCTTCTGGTCGGAGGCCACTGCGCGAGGGGCAAATCGCTGCCGGACCTTGACCAGGTCGGGATCGAGCGATTGAAGGAAAGTCTCGCCCGGCAATCCGTTCCACTGGTCGTTGTACATTGCCTTGTGGCCAGCGGCACAGATGCTGCGGGGCATGGTATCGGGATTGAGGTTGCCGGTGATGAAAGCGGGCACGAAATCGGCACACTCCACCCAGGCATAAGCGGCGTTGAACACCGCCGGGGCCATGCGTTTGCAGTGCAGGATCTTGGACCAGAACCACTCGGAACTGTAGGTGCCGCCGCACTTGGCCAGGTAGCTGGCCGGGTCCTTGGCGGCAACCCTGGTGATCTCGGCCGCCTCGGCATGGGCCGTGTGGTCCTTCCAGAGCCAGGCCTGGGCCGCCAGGTTCTTCTGAAACTTGGGCTGCATCGCCAGCGGCATGCCGCCAGCGTCGACCGGCAGGGGCGTCGATCCGGTCGTGTCCACACCGATGCCCACCACGTTCTCGGGGGCAAACCCCGGCACCTTGGCCGCCGCGCGCACAGCCGCCTTCACCGATTTGTAGAAGCCTTCGAGGTAGTCGGCGGGGTTCTGACGGGCGAGATTTGGATCCTTGGGGTCAAGAAGAATGCCCGCCTCCCCGCTGGGATAGTTGAATACATGGGTGGCGACCTCTTCCCCATCGGCAACGTCCACGATGAGCGCGCGAACGCTATTGGTCCCATAGTCCACTCCGAGCGCAAACCGTCGCACCTTCGACTTCGCCATTTGGATTGTCTCCGCGGATCGATCTTCATCTGCCTGATGGTATGCGCCCCCATGGTAATGAAAGGCTCCTCCCCCGGCAAGCAAATGCCGCGCAATAAAATCTCAACTTTGCGCATGGAATGTGCATGGGGAGTGATCGTCGTTCGACGTCGACACACGAATGTCTGGCAGCCTTGAACGGCTGATAGCTTGCCGCCCTCGTGCCGGTGAACGAGCTTCCGCGGGGAGCCTGAGATACGAGGATCTTCCTTCGTACTGCAGCCCTCGCGCTCCCATCCCAAGGCCTTCAACCGGCTGCGGCGCGGTGTCGGATGAGATCACACGAATGGAAGTGTCGCCGCGCGACCGGGATCCTCGCGCACTCGGCCCGCCCATCGCTGCCACAGGCCGGTCGACCCGCATCTTGACACGGTCCGCCGGGGGGCCGATGCTGACTGATGCGGCACTCTTGCCGACGCTGCGGAGCGCTGGCTGGAAATGCAGGAGACGGTTCGATGTATTCAAGACGATTGGCCATTGTACGGCTCGTTCTATTGCCTGCGGGGGCAGCCATCCTGGCAATTGGCCTGGCAAACGCTGCTGCCAGCCTGCGAGCCGACGACTGGCCTATGTGGCGCTGCGACGCGGCCCGCAGCGGCCAGGCGCCGCAAGGTGTGCCCAATGATTTGCAGCTCCTCTGGACTCGACAATTTCCCAAGCTCAAGCCCACTTACCGCGAGCCACGGCTCCAGTTCGACGCGGGTTACGAACCGGTCGTTCTCGGCAAATCGATCGTGGTGGCCGTTCCGAGCGACGACAGCGTCAGGGCGTTCGACACGGCCACCGGCCAGCCGCAATGGACCTACTTTGCCGAGGGCCCCGTGCGGCTTGCCCCGGCAGGATGGCGGGACCGGATCTTCTTCGGTTCCGACGACGGTCATCTGTACTGCATTTCGGCCGCCGAGGGAAAGCTGCTGTGGAAATTCCGGGCAGTTCCCTGCAGCCGCAAGGTGCTCGGCAACGGACGGCTGATCTCCGTCTGGCCGATCCGCGGAGGCCCGGTCGTGCACGAGGGACGAGTCTACTTTGCGGCCGGCGTATTCCCCTTCGAGGGCGTGTTTGTCTACGCCCTCGACGCGGAGACTGGCAAGGTGGTGTGGCGGAATGACGAAAGCAGTTACATCTACAGCGTCCACCCGCACGGCGGCGAGTCGATCGGCGGTGTCACGCCCCAAGGATACCTGGTTGTGAGCGGCAGCGAACTGGTTGTTCCCTGCGGCCAGGCCGTCCCTGCGCGATTTGACCTGACGACCGGCAAGCTCACCTTCTACCAGCTTCCCAAGGCCCCTCGACTGCCCGGCGGGTGGTTTGCCTCCGCCGACGTCCGCCGCGGCGAGGTAGTGCTCGACGGCACCATCAACCACGATCTTCATGAGGACCGAGAATACCAGGGTCCCGGCCAGCCGGACGTCCGCACGATCATTCGCGCCGGCCAGCGCGAGTTCCGTTTCGCCGACGGGCTGCCGGCCGTGGACGGCCCGATCCACTCGATGCTGGCGGCCGATGGCAGACTCTTCGTTGTGACGACCGACGGGATGGTGCTCGCGCTCGGGGGAGAGAAACCGGCATCGCCCGCGCAGCACCCGTGGAAACAACCGCCGCTTGAGCCTTGGGCCGCGGGAACCAGCAGCAGCCGATCTGACCTGCCGCTGCAGGTGACCGCGCAGCGCCACGGCTACGCTGCCGTGCTGGGGATTGACGATGTCAGCATGCTCGATACGTTGCTTGAGAAGACCCAGTTCCATGTGATCGCAATCGACGCCGACCTCAAGAAGATCGACCGGTTGCGGCGGCGATATGCGGCTTCGGGGCTGTACGGAAGCCGCATCGCCCTTCTTACAGCGGCCCCGGGCGAGATCGAACTGCCGCCGTACTTCGCCAGTCTGGCGGTCTTCGCTGACGCAGATTGGCTTCTGTCAACCGCGGGAGCCCAGGGGCGTCCCGTGGTCGAGATCGTACGTCCTTACGGCGGCACCGCATGCATGATCCTTTCGGAGGAAGAGAACGCCCGCCTGGCAGCGAAAGGGGTATTTGCGGACTGGGCGAGTGCGAGGCAGGGAACCACGCCGATGCTGAAGGGCGATGGAACAAGCGTCCGTCCCGCCGATTCTGCCGAGTGGCGTGAAAAGACGGGGAAGAAGGGTGCGATGGTTCTGCATCGCGACGGGGCACTGGCCGGTTCAGCGAATTATACGGGGAACTGGACGAGTGCCGAGCAACGTGTCCGAACGCCGTTGGGGCTCCTCTGGTTCGACGACACGCTTGGGCATTTCAAACGCTCGCCGCAACCGTATTTCTTCGACGGCTTGATGATCTCCTACCCCAAGGACTGGATGGCGCATCACCGCGAGGGGCGCAAGGTTCCTTACGACCTGCTCCCCCGGGTGCTCAGCGACGTTTACACGGGCCGAGTTCTCAGCGTCGAGGAGACGGCACAGCAGTCGCCCGATCTTCCGACCCGCGACATCACGGCCGCTCAGCCCGACCAGTACCGCCCGAAGTACCAGACCGACGACTGGAATCCCAAGAAACCGGTGCCGGGGGAACGTATCAATCCGCTCACCGGCCAGAAGGAGCCCCGCACTTTTCCCAAAAGCTACGGCTGCGATGGCGGCGTGGACTACGGGCCGTTCTATACGATGCGGTCGGGAGCAGCGGCATTCTACGACAAGCAGGTGGAAAGCGGCACCTGCTACATCAGCGGCCCCCGGTCAGGCTGCACCAACAGTGTCATCCCGGCCTGCGGACTGATGAACGTCCCCTACTTCTACGAAGGCTGCACCTGCTCGTATCCGCTGCCGTGTGGCCTGGCCCTGGTGACCATGCCTCCGGAGTATGAACAGTGGGCCGCCTGGGGCGAGGGCAAGGTTGAGAATGTCCAACGTGTGGGAGTCAATTTCGGCTCACCGGGCGACCGCATGACCGATGAGGGCACCCTCTGGCTCGATTGGCCGAGCCGCGGCGGCCCTTCCCCCGAGTTGCCGGTTGTGGTGGAACCGGCATCGGCACGGTACTTCTACCGCCACTCCCTCTGGATCGAAGGCGGAACGGGCTGGCCCTGGGCAGCG
>CAZLWV010000011.1:0-75191 GCA_964563135.1 uncultured Planctomycetaceae bacterium | reverse complement strand
CAATCGCGTGCGGATTTCCGGACTTCGTGAGGGAACCTTCACCGTACGGCTCTTCTTCGCCGATCCGGAGTACGGCGACGCGGAACAGCGACTGTTTGACATTGCGCTGAACGGGCAGACGAAAGTCGAAGACTTCGACATCGCCCGTGCGGCCGGCGGGCGAATGCAGGCAACAACCCTGGAGTTCAGCAGCGGCACGCTCGACGGCGCCCTGGAAGTAACGCTCACGCCCCGCAAGTCCCAGCCGATCCTGTGCGGCATCGAGCTTGTTCTCCGGGAGTGATCCATCTTTGCCAAGCGACGACTGGCTCACGTCTGGCCCTGCCGTCGCCGCTTGGGAAGAGGGCGGCACCCCCAAGGACTGCGGGCACCTGTGCGATGGTCGGACAGACTCAAGATCACGGCTCTCCGCATCGATCCCGGCGATTCGGCGGGCTCGGCGGAATTTGCCATCGACTACGTGCGAGGAGCCACGGAGTGAGGCACTCGCTGGTTCTGGCGGACGATCGTCCGACACCACCATGCATCCCGTGTGGATCGACACGCCTGCTTGTTTCTTGTTTTGTGTACCGCTGCCCCCCCGCAGCCGCCGGTTCTGCTGCAAGCCACTCCAGGGCGGCAAGTCGCAGCGAAAGAATCGCGACCGTGGGACGAACGACCATCGATAAGCATCCACAGGTACCAGCATGCCACGAGAATTTCCAGGGACCGGCGGGAACCGGCGCATGGCGAAGGTTCAGGCCCCCGCTATTCCCATCGTTGCCGATCTGATCCGTGCCACGCCCGGGACGATCTCCATGGGGCAGGGAGTGGTCGCATACGGACCACCTCCCCAGGCGATCGACCGTATACGCGACTTTCTGGCCGATCCCAGCAATCATCAGTACCAGGCCGTGCACGGTATCCCCGAGTTGCTGGCCGGACTCCGGGAGAAGCTCTGCCGGGAGAACCGCGTCGAGGTTGGCTCCGACCGCGCGCTCATCGTCACCGCCGGAGGCAACATGGCTTTCATGAACGCCGTGCTGGCCACGGTCGACGCGGGGAACGAAGTGATCATCGCCTCCCCCTACTACTTCAATCATGAAATGGCGATCACGATCGCCGACGGGCGACCTGTGCCGGTCAGTACCGACGAGCACTATCAGCTTCGTCTCGACGCCCTGGAGGCGGCAATCACGCCCCGGGCGCGAGCGCTGGTCACCATTTCGCCCAACAATCCAACCGGTGCCGTGTATCCGGAGGACCAGCTTCGCGCGGTCAACGATCTCTGCCGCCGGCACCAGATCTACCACATCAGCGACGAGGCCTACGAGTATTTCACTTGGAACGGGGCCTCACATTTCTCGCCGGCCTCGATAGCCGGCAGTCAGGCCCATACGATCAGCCTGTATTCGCTGTCGAAGAGTCATGGGCTGGCAAGCTGGCGAATCGGTTATATGGTTGTCCCGCAATCTCTCTTCGAACCGATCCGAAAAATCCAGGACACCAACCTGATCTGCCCGCCGGTGATTTCCCAATGGGCGGCAGTGGGAGCGCTGGAGGCGGGGCCGCAGTACTGCCTCAGCCGGATGGTAGAGATGGCCGAGGCTCGCGAGGTGGTCGTTTCTGAACTGAGCGCCGCCGGCGACGTGTGCAGTGTGCCAGCGGCCGACGGGGCCTTCTATGTCCTGCCCAACATCCGCGCCCGGATCGATTCGATGCAGTTGGTTGAACGCCTCGTGCGGGAGCACCGCGTGGCGGTGATGCCGGGATCAACGTTCGGGGTCACCGATCGCTGCGCCCTGCGGGTTTCCTATGGCCCGCTGGATCCGAAGACGGCCCGCGAAGCGGTCAGACGCCTGATCGGAGGGCTGCGGAAGATCGTGAAAGGCTCGGTAGTTACCTCCAGTCGAGTCCCTCCGGCAGGCGATTGAGATTCTGGCAGCCGTCGCTGGTGACCACGACCACGTCTTCGACCCGCACGCCGCCGAGATCCAGACGGTAGAGCCCTGGTTCGATGGTGACGACATCTCCCACGACCAACTCCGGCCCCTTGAGGTCCAGCAACGGCGGCTCATGAACATCGAGTCCCAGTCCGTGTCCCGTGCCGTGCGACAGGGAACAGAAGTCGGCCGGCGCATCGGCAGGGGGAAGCCCGTATTGGAAGCCGGCGGCCTTCAAAGCCGCGAGCGTGGCCCGGTGAACCGTTTCGCCGGTCGCACCGGCGCGAACCACCGCGGTGGCCGCGGCCTTTGCCTGGCAGACTGCCGAGTGCATGGCACGAAGGGCATCGGGAACGTCGCCGTGAACGACGGTGCGCGTGCAGTCGCCGTGATAGAGGGACTGGCGATTGCGGGGGAAGATGTCGATGATCACCGGCTCGCCCGTTCGCAGTGGTCCGGCGCCGAGGTTATGGCAATCAGCCCCCTGGCGTCCCCCGGCAACGATGGCCGGTGTGTTGACGTACCCCCGGTCGAGCAGCCAATGGTCGATTGCAGCCCGAACACGCTCGGCAGTAAGCGGCCGGCCTTCGTGCACGAGCTGGCCGTCTCGAGCCGCGAGGGAACGGGCGACAAGCCGGCATGCCATCTCCATGGCCCCTTCCGTAGCCGCCTGGGCCTCGCGAAGCCAAGCGAGTTCCTGCTCATCCTTGGCACGGCGGTCGACAACACCAAGGTCCGGATCGTAGTCGACCCCAATGCCTGCCTGCCGGAGGAGGTCGACGAAGATGAGCGGGAGTGTCCGGTCGGCCCGAACCCGCTCGACCCCGGCCCGCCGCACGCACTCCGCCGCCGCCTGCGCCGTCGCCGTCTCGCGGTCGCCCGACAGACCGCCCGCGGGAGCATAGTCTGCCGGACAGGCAACCACGTCTGCCTGGGCACACTTTCTTGCACGGTCCATCTCAATGTCGCGGAGGATCAGCAACCTGGCAACCGACCCGGCCTCGCCCGGCAGTTCCAAATAGACCGCCGGATCGCCCACCGAGAACCGGATGCGGTGATAAAGAGCGGTGTTTGCAGCCGGAATTCCGGCCATCATCAGGGCAGTTCTGGAAATCGTCGTCATGCAAAACCTCTGTGCACTGACGGTTACATCAACCGCTGGTCATCTTCCGATCGACGTGGCTGCAATCATGATCGCAATCTCTTCTCGCGTGTTTCATGCCGCAGCATGCTCAACACACGAGCGAGAGCAGGCCCCGGGGTGGCCCGGGTGAGCCTATTTCGGTCCGGCCGGCAGGTTCTCCTTCAAGTAGCGGGTCAACAGGTTCCGCAAATGGACTGTCGTGCCCGCCCCTTCACTGATCGAGTGGGTCCGGTTGGGATAGGCCATCATCGTAAAGGGTTTCTGGTGGCGAATCAACTCGTTGATCAGCGCCTCGGTGCCCTGGTAATGGCAGTTGTCGTCTCCCGTTCCGTGCACCAACAGAAGGTTCCCCTTCAACCGGTCGGCAAAACTGAGGGGCGATCCTTCCAGGTAGCCGGTCACGTTGTCGCGAGGCAGTCCCATGTAGCGTTCCTGGTAGATCGTGTCGTAGAGTCTCTGATTCGGCACCGGCGCGACGGCCATCGCCGTTAAGTACACCTCGGGAAACTTCAGAATCGCGTTCAGGGTCATCGAACCACCCCCGCTCCAGCCCCAGATGCCGACCCGCTCGGGGTCCAGGTAGGGACGATCGGCCAGCACCTTCTTGACCGCCTCGGCCTGGTCCCTGGGAGCGAGAATGCCAACCTGCCGGTAGATGCACTTCCGCCAGTCACGCCCCCGGGGGGCGTTCGTGCCACGATTGTCGAAGCTCATCACGAAGTAGCCCTGCTGGGCAAGCATCAGGTGCCAAAGGTAGCCCGAACCGCCCCAGCGATCTGTGACCGTTTGCCCGGCGGGTTCGCCATAGACGTGAACCAGGAGCGGGTACTTCTTCCCGGCATCGAAGCCGGGGGGCTTGATGCAATAGGCGTCGAGTTTGACTCCCCTGTCGACCTCCACTTGGAAGAACTCGACCGGTTCCGCCTCGAGGGAGGCCAGCTTCTGCTGGAGCGGTTTGTTGTCTACGAGCGTCCGCACCGTCTCGTGTTCCGGCAACCGCACCAGGTCCGTTACCGGCGGCCGTGTCATCCGCGACCAAGTGTGGATCGCCCAACTGCCGCTGGGCGAAATGCGGTACTCGTGCCAGCCAGGCCGGTCGGCGGGCGTCACGCGCCGGAGATCAGCGCCGCTGAGTGCTGCCGCATAGAGATATCGCTGGGTCGCGTTCTCAGGCGAGGCCGTGTAGTAGACGAGCTGCCCCTCCTCGGACTCGTCCAGGCACAACAGTTCGATCGCGTCGAATCCCCCGCCGGTCAAAGGGCGGATGGGCTTTCCGGTCCGATGAACGAGGTAGCCGCGTCGCCAGCCGTCGCGCTGGCTGATCCAGGTGAACTGGCTGCCGTCCTTCAGCCACATCAGTTCGTTGTCAACGTCGACCCAGGCCTTGTCGCGTTCGGTCAGAACCGTCCGCAGTTTGCCCGTGTCCGCGTCGGCAATCAGAACCTGGTTTTCGTTCTGCAACCGGTTCAACTGTTGCAGAATGAGCTGGCGCGTGCCTGGGATCCAGTCCATGCGGGCCAGGTAGTGGTCGCGCCGGTCGCCAGGCAAATCGAACCAGGTGGTCTGTCCGTCGTCCACGTTGACCACCCCGGCCCGGCAGATCGGATTGAGCTGGCCGGTCTTGGGATAGGCAAACGTGACCGCCTCGGGATACATCCCCTCCGTGTTGTTGAGCAGGGTGAACTGGGGGACTTCCGCGGTGTTGATCTGCCAGAAGGCGATGAACTCGCCGTCGTCGCTCCAACGGTAGCCATCACGGAGCTGCAGTTCCTCCTCATAAACCCAGTCAAAAGTGCCGTTGATCACCGAGGGGCTGCCGTCTGCCGTGAGTGCAGTGATCTTGCCGCTTCGCAGGTCCTCGACGTAGAGGTTGTTGTCGCGAATGAAGGCTGCCCGGGCCGCGGTGGGTGAAAGCTTGGCAAACTGCAGTGTGGCCGGGGCCGCATCACCACCAAGCTGGCGCAACTGGTGGGCGGAGCGATCCAACACCCAGTAGTCTCCCCGCGTGTTCTGTCGCCACACCCGCTGCGAATTTGTGTAGACGAGCAGGTAGTCACCCGATCGCGAAAAGGCGTAGTCCTGAATGGAAAGTGGGCTCGACCGGCCGGCCGGCGTCAGGTCGGCCCCGGAAACGATCACGGTCTTGTGGCCCGTACCGGCGTCGTGGCGGACGATACTCGACCCTTCGATCATCAGGTAGCCGTCGCCGTCGTCGGCCCAACGGGCGGAGAACCCTTGGGCGTCAAACTCGTTCGAGGCGAATATTCGCTCGACGGTGAGCTTCGATTGGTCGGCTTTTTCGCCAGTTTTCTCTTGGCCCCCAGGTGCCAGGTCGGCGGCAAGGACCAGGATCAGCGGAGTCAGGACTCTCAGGTATCGCATTCTCGTGGTTCTCTCCAGTCTGAAAGGCGTTCCTCCGCGCACTGCCCGAGGGCTGTCATTCACGCCGGTTGTGGTTCTATTCTAGTTGACGCATCCAACGGATTCACGAATCGCGAGGCCGGAACGCATCCCGCCAGGCGCCGTGGAATTTGGCCGCCCCGTGGCTGCGCCGGTCCGATCGAGGCCAGTCGGCAGGGCCTCGTGACCGGCAAGGTGGAGCCGAACGTGGCGGCTGACCAGACCGCCGTCCTGCCCGAGTTCCTCAAGCCTGGGGCCCCCCTCGAACCTCCGGCGGACGAGGATTCGGGCGCAGCTCCCGGAGAGGTTGGCGTTGACAGTCGCCGAAGGGGCCCCCTAGAATGGGGCAACTTGTCTGTCACAAGCCTTTGGAGCTGAGGGCTTTGCGGCTGCCCCCGGCGTGCGAAACGAACGTTTCCATCAACCAGGTTCTTTCGGTGGCTGAATGAGCACAGCGCAACAAGAAGCGTCGCCTACCGTATTTGGGCATCCCGCGGGCCTGTTCACCCTGTTTTTTGCCGAGATGTGGGAACGATTCTCCTTTTACGGCATGCGGGCTCTGCTCGTGCTGTACTTGATCAAGGGCTTCATGGGCTACGGGGACACCGATGCCTACGTCGTCTATGGAGCCTATACCGCGCTGGTTTACATGACGCCCTTTTTTGGCGGCATGCTGGCAGATCGGCTGCTGGGAGCCCGACGGGCCGTAGTGCTCGGCGGCCTTCTCATGGCCGCAGGCCAGATGATGTTGACTTCCCGGAGCAGTCTGGGGCTGTTTACGGGGCTCGGGCTGCTGATCTGCGGGAACGGGTTCTTCAAACCGAACATCTCCAGCATTGTGGGCTCGCTCTATCCAGCAGGGAGCCACAGACGCGACGGTGGTTTCACGATCTTCTACATGGGAATCAATCTTGGCGCCGCCATGTCGCCGCTGCTCTGCGGCTACATCGGTGAGACCTACGATTGGCGTTACGGATTCGGTCTGGCGGCCATCGGCATGCTGATTGGCGTGGCGGTTTTCGTCGCTCCCACCCTGCTCACCCAAGTGCTGATCGCCGCGGGTGCCATCGCCGCGTCGGTGGGGCTGTTCTGCTTCCGTCCGGACAGCGCCTTTGCGATCGCAATCAACATGTTCGTGGCCGCCGCATTGCTTGTGGCAGGCGTGATCGCTCTATTCGCGCTCAGCCGCGGCGGCCTGCCGAAAGAGGCAGGCGGCCCTCCGGATGCCGACCGGCTTCGACGTCCGGTTTTCGGTCCGATCAGCGCCGAGTGGGCCGTTTATGGCGGCACGATCCTGGCAGTTGTTCTGTTTACTTTTCTCGTTTCCGGTTTCGCACTGGTCACCTCCGGCCACAAGCCCTTCTCACTGATTCCCGATTCGACAATCGAACAGCTCCAGGAGGGTGGCGGTGCGATGACCGTGGTTGCCGTTCTCCTGCAGGAGGCCAGCCGCCCGGCCGGATTGGTGCTCGTTCTCTCCGGGCTGGCGGCGTTTGCCTATCTCTTCTTTGAGACGTTCACGCTGTCTCGAATCCCGCGGGAGCGAATGTTTGTCGTGCTGATTCTTACCTTCTTCTCCATGCTGTTCTGGTCGTTTTTCGAGCAGGCGGGCAGTTCCTTGAACAATTTCACCGACCGCAATGTCGACCGTGTCAGCGAGGCGAGGCTTGTCACCGAGGCCGACGTCGGGCAAACCATCGAGTTTCGGGTACGCCCGGCTTCCTCGGAAGAACGGCTGCAATCGCTGCCGTTGCTCAGCCAGGAACAACTCGGGCACAAGAACGGCTCGGCTGCAATGCAGGCCCAGATTGAACAAGCCATACGAAGTGAAGAGAAGGAGAAGGCCAAGCTGAAGCCGGATGAGATCGATAAGCTCGTCGCAGAGATCTCCCGGATGGATCAACTCACCATGACGGGGTTGACGTACCTGAGAGAGGCGGCGAGAAAGGAAAACGCATCGTCCGAGCTGGACAGCGTCCAATGGCTTGTCGTTGAAGAGAACCTCGGCATGGGGATCGGTGGTTCAGAAGTCCCCGCCTCTCTCTACCAGTCCGTCAACGCCATCTACATCATCATCTTCGGGCTGGTGTTTACGACCCTCTGGGCGATGCTGGACCGGTTCGGGCTCGAACCCAGCACGCCGGTGAAGTTCGCACTGGGCCTGATTCAACTCGGCCTCGGCTTCGCGGCCTTCTGGTACGGAGCCCAGGCGGCAGATTCTCGCGGCATGGTCGCTCTGGAATGGCTGTTCCTCGGCTACCTGCTCCACACGACCGGAGAGCTATGCCTATCGCCTGTCGGCCTCTCGATGGTCACGAAGCTTTCGCCCAGACGCCTCGTGAGCACCGTTATGGGAGGCTGGTTCCTGGCGACGGCCTTCTCCCAATTCCTGGCGGCCATCATCGCCCAGTTCACAGGCGTGTCGCACGGGGGCAACGCCGAAGCAACCGTGGTCCCCATTCCGCTCCAGACCGTCGGCGTTTACGGCGACGTGTTCGGCAAGATTGCCATCAGCGCGGTTGCCTCGGGGATCCTCTGCCTGGCAATCTCTCCGCTGCTGCGATACTGGATGCACGAGGGTGTCGACGCCGGCGAGTCGGACCGACAAGCGGACGGCGGAGAAACCTGAATCGCCGGACTCCGAATTCCCGGATCTGCGGTATTCCGGTCTCAACCCGGGCGCGTGCTGCCGGCTGGTCCTCGCATCCCTTCCATGGTCGGGTTGTCGAGCAGTTCGACGAACTCGCCTCCGATACTGAAGCAGCGGGGACCGATTCGGCGGCAGCGTTGCGTAACAAAGACTCGCTGGATTCCTTGAGGGAAGACAATCAGCGCCCGTTCGGTGGGATACATCGGCTCGCTATGCAAGAACCCCATTCCGCACCGCGATATGTTCTGGACCATGATTCGCGACCATTGCCGGCTGCGCCGCAGCGCCGGCAGCCCGTCCTGGTACTGGAGAATCGCATCCATCTGGCACGGATAGCGGGGAAATCGCCGCTTGTCTTTGTCCAGGTCGATGAGCCGCGCCGAACTGCGATTCTCCGGCCCATGGTCCTCGGGAACCTCGATTTCGCACGACGCCCGTCTGATCACTTCCGAGAGTGTCATTCTTTCACCACCGATCTCAAGGCTCTCACGAAGTCCGTGTCGAACTCGCGGCCGCACCCGCCATCCAGCACCTCCCAGACCTTGGTCATCGGCAGCGCGGGGCGGTACGGGCGAGCGGATGCCATGGCGTCATAAACGTCGGCTACCGCGCAGATCCTCGCCCAGGGGTGAATCTCATCGGCTGCGAAACCGACTGGATAGCCCCGGCCGTCCCAACGCTCGTGGTGTTGATAGACCATCATCAACTGCCCCCAGATCAGGTCATGCCGGTCGCACAACTCCACGAAACCGAGTTTGGGGTGCTGCTGTATCGTCTCCCACTGCTCGGAGGAAAGCGGTTTCGACTCGTTCAACAGGGCCGGCGCAATTTGGCGCTTGCCGATATCGTGAATCACCGCGCCGGACGCCAGAGCGACGATGCCATCCGACACGCCCAACCCAAGTTCGCGGGCCACCAGCAGCGTCAGCACGCAGACGTTTGTGGCATGAGTGTAGGTGTAGTAATCGTGCTCCATCAGGCCAAGCATCTCACCGACAGCCAGATTCTCGTCACAGATGATGTCGGCCAGTTCATCCCCGTATTCGGCGGCGAAGTTGACCAGTTTATCCGGGTTCCGGTTTCCCAGAGCCGACTGGAAGATTGCCCGGTTGGCAATCTTGAGGACGTGAAATCGCCGCGGGCCCGGCACGTTCTGATTGTGAAGCACCGTTTCGATCAGGTAGTTCCGGTAGGCGATATGGTCGGCGACGCGGATGTAGAGTGTCGTCGTGCCCTGTTCGGACAACCGCACGAAATCGCTCGAGTCCATGGCCAGCCGGCGCTCTCGAAACAGCACCGGCGATGCCGCCGGATCGATGCGCATGTAGAGGTCAAACGGCAACTCGGTCGATGCGGTGAGCGTATCGACGCCGATCGGGAGGAACCCCGATCGATCGTCCCGCGCAGAGGGACTACCTGAACTCGTGACTTGCGCCACCGCATGCGTCTCCTGCCCCAGGGGCCGAATGCTGCAACCAGCGGTTCACACGAACCTACCCCTCAAGTATACGACATGGTTTCCCGGCCGACCGACGGCAAATATAGTTGGAAACTATCTCTTGTATCGTCGTACGCTCACCAGGGTCGTGAGGATTATTCCAGCCCCCACCACGGCGGGGGCGCAAAGGCCGCGATTTGTCGCCCCCTGAGCAGTCTTCCTTGTTGCCTTCCATCAACGAGACCCGTCAGATGATGATGCCGCTTCTGGACAACGTGCCCCGGCCGGCAACTCGCCGACGAACGCACAGAAACCGGACCGCACCTGGTCGCTTTGTCGAGACGACGACCTGGCGACTGGCGCTCCTTTGATGTCCCTACGGCCGGGGGATAGACATTCTCAGGTTCAACAGTAGACTATAGGTAGCTGTCTCCTCCCCCCGCGGGCGCTGACCACAAACGCACTCTGCATTTGAGCGCCCGAGGGCGAGATATGCTGGCCGTATTCTGCGACCCCGGGAGCTGGATACGGCCGTTTTTTTGCCGGTCCGCCACGCCTGTGCGCAGCCGATGGGCTTTGTGGGGCACTTCCCGATCCTCGTGACGAGAAGATTCATTGCCTCTCCAGGAAGTCAATCGCCCGACAGATTTCCCCGCGTACTCCGGCGTCGCCTTCGATTCTCAGTCGCTCCCTGAGCGCATGGGCGCTCGACGTGTCGGGAATTCGGCCAAGCGCCCAAGCGCACGCGCCTCGTACAAGCGGCTCCTGGTCGCATAGACCGCCTATGAGGGTCTTCACCGCCCCGGGAAAACGACGAGCCCCAAGGATCAGGGCCGCGTTGCGCAGCAGCCCTCGCCGCTTCGCACGCCACAGCGGCGTCCGGCGAAACCGCGTCCGAAATCGCTCGTCGTCCAGACGGAACAGGCCGATCAGATCCAGGGAGGTCTCACCTGCAAAGGGCAGAAACTCTCGCTGGGCCTGGCCGGCAGGGGGCGTGTGGCCTTTCCGCCGGTTCCACGGACAGACATCCTGGCACACATCGCATCCGAACAGCCACTGGCCCGCAGCTTCCCGGAGGTCCATCGATGCCAGATCGCGAAGCTCGATGGTCAGGTAACTGATGCACCGACGGGCATCCAGCACGAACGGCTCCACCAGGGCTCCGGTCGGACACGCATCGATGCAGGCTCGGCACGCGCCGCAGTGATTGGCCCGAAAAGGCTCATCGGCCTCAAGCACCGCCGTCGTCAGGAGAACCGAGAGAAACAACCAGCTTCCGTGCTCCCGCGTGAGCAGCAGCGTGTTCTTGCCGATCCAGCCCAATCCGGCCAGCACCGCAAACTCCCGCTCCATGAGAGGAGCGGTATCCACGACTCCTCGAACCTGATTCGCCGGATCCAAGCTCCGATGCAGGTCGACCAGGTGCTTCAATCGCTCGCGCAACACGTCGTGATAATCGAGCCCCCACGCGTATCGGGCGATCCGGCCGTGTCCGCCCAGAACGCCTTGCGGTTCCACATTGTGGTAATCCGTGGCCAGAACCATGAGACTCCTGGCCCCGTCCAGAACGTGACCAGGATGACGATAGTTCTCCAACCGGTCGGCCAGATAGTGCATCTGACCGGCATATCCCGCCTCAAGCCAATTCCGCAACCGCGGGTATCCGGGGGGTTCGACGGCGCCGCACACCCCCACATGGCAGAACCCCAGCCGGATTGCCTCGGATCGTAACGCCTCCGTGAGTTCATGGTCCGACATAGCACGCTTGAGAAAATTGCCCAGATTCTGTCAGCACACCGGCACCCCAGCAAGTCTGCCCTCCGAACCTGCTCCCGGTCAATCCATGCGACCCCGAAACGCAGCGGCGAGGCCAGCGACCCAATGACATGACTGGCGAGCAGCCCAGCCCCCCCTCGTCGGGTAGTCAGGACACGGAAAACGGCACGTGAAACAGGAACACCTCCCCGCCGGCTACCTTCTCGGGTTACAATAGACAACTGCGATTCTGGCCCATTCTGGCTTGGGTATTGTGTGTTGCGGGTGTGTTTCGGTGTCATTGGGAAAGGGACTGTCATTCATGTCAACACCACGGTTGTTGGTCATCATTCTCGGTGCATGGCTCGTTGCGGTGGCAGCAACACTCCCGGGCTGTTCCGCCGGTCTGGCCGAGGAGGACCTTGGGGAGGTCCTGACTGAGACCGGGCAGTTACCGGGCGCCGGCGAGAAGTACCCCCTCCCAGAGCCGATTTACTGGGACGAGGGCAGTCCGGCCTCGACCAGCCCCAAACCGAAAGTGGAGTTTCTCAAGGACGGCCCTTAGGAGAGGGTCTCTCTTTTTGTGTTGCTGTTCCAACTGTTTCGATTAGGCTGGAAGAAGGGATTCTGCAAGAACGGGAATCCCTTTCAGAGAAACAGTTTCCGGAGCAGCTTCCATGGTACGACAACTTGGTATCCCGGCTTCCATCCTGGCAGTCCTTGCCGTCGCTCTCCTGGCGACCAGTGCTTCCGCAGGTGACTTCGGGTGTGGCTCCTTCGTCTGGAGCAGCCCTTACCCGGCCGATCTCACCGATCTCTACCGCGTGGGTGCCGTTCGGCTACCACCCTATTTTGCTCTTCACCCCCCTGTTTATTACGAGATGCCGGTTCCCCGCACCTACGGTTACGGTCCGTGGGCCTATCCTCCCTATATCACGACCCCCGAAATGGCCCAGCCAGTTCCGGAAATCATCCACAATCAGTTTGTCCCCCAGCCGGCCAAGGCAACTCCGCAGAAACCGAAGACCGCCTTTGCTCCCAAGTTGATCCGCAACCCTTACGTACCCCAACCGGAGGGATTGACGGACGCCACCGTGGCAGTCAAGTGATCGCCGGTGACGCGGTGTCCGATCGGGTCGCGGTCCTCGGCCATCGATCCTAAAGCGAAAATTGGTCTGGACCTACGACCGCAAATCAGGCATCATCTTGCCCATCATTTGCTGGTGGCCAGTCGAGACGGCGTTGTATCGCCAGCATCTTGGTCAGCGTGCCATCATCATCGCGGCGGAAAGGAGTCCCCCTGATGATCCGGCTAGGAATTCCGGTCGTCCTCGTTCTTTCCATGGTGACCATTCTCGGGTGCCAGGGGCACGATGCCCAGGTGCCCATGGATCCGTTCTATGGACAGACGAAGATTGCCCCTCCGGCAACGGGCGAGATCACAAGACGGCCTGCTGTCGATCCCTACTACCCACGTCCTTCGACACCAGGCTCTGGAACCGGCGTGCAACCGCCGCCGACGGTGAGCGGCCAACTCATCGAGTCGCAGCCTTCTGCCCGTCTGGCCGCCAATGCGGCCACCCCAGCAAAGCAGGACGCCGGCTTTTCAAGTGGCGATCGTGTCGAGATCCCAATCTCTGCACGGCGCGAGCTGACTCCAGAAGAGATGCTGGCGGCCACAACCCGCCCCGACTCTGAACCGGCCGCCGCAACCGTCTCCCCCGAACCGCCGGCAGAACCTCGCCGAGTTACTCAGACTGTGGGGCCGCGAGACCAGTCGATTGCCCGCCAGTCGAACGACTATACGGGCCGTTCGCAGTCCCCCGCAACCATGTCGTCCCGGGGTGTTCCGGTCGACATCAACGATTTGCCGCCTGCCGATCGTGGGGCAGGAACGCTGCGCAACGACCACGTCCAGCAGGCATCCGCAACGCTGGCCGAGACGGGAACCGCCGTGAGAATTCCGAGTCGGGTGGACAACGATCCCGACTCCAGCCGCTACGGTTCAGCCGACGATTACAGCCGCCTTCGCGGACAATTGGAGTACCTGGAGACCGATCGCTGCTGGAAGCTCCGCTATATCCCCATCGATCGGGAATCGGACGATTTCGGCGGCAGTGTTGTCATCAAGGAATCGGGCAAACTGTCCGGTTTCGAACGAGGCGACTTCGTGGAAGTTCGCGGCAGAATTGCCAAACAGCCGGGGGACGGCACCAATTTTGCGCCCCTCTACGAGATCGAAAGCATTCGCGGCTTGTAGGATTCGCTGATATCTGGCCGCTCAATCGGCGTCGGCGGGCCGCAGCCAGGTCTGGATTGTGGGCACGTAGGGGAACAGTTCGGACTCCGCGAAGAAGATCTTGATTTCCCTCGTTGCCGACTTCGGACTGTCCGAAGCGTGGACGAGATTCATCTGGTTGCTCGTGCTGAAATCCCCCCGAATCGTGCCTGGAGCCGCATCCAGACCGTTGGTCGCTCCAACCATCTTGCGGATCACCTGGACTGCATCGGGCCCCTCGACGACCATCGCCACGATCGGTCCGCTCGTAATGTAGTTCTCGAGTCCCTGATAAAACGCCTTCTCCACGTGCTCAGCGTAGTGCTGTCGCGCCAGCGCGGAATCGACCGTCATCAGCTTCATCGCGATGATATTCAAACCCTTGTCTTCCAGTCGCGTCATCACCCGTCCGGTCAAGCGTCGCTGAACACAATCCGGCTTTAGCAACACAAGCGATCTTTCGAGCATCTGCATCTCTCCACAACGCGCTTTCTGAAGTCCCTGGCCGCAATACCCCCAATGCGCGGGGTTCGTCTGCATCCCGATCCAGGCGTCGCAGACCGACAGGCCCGGCGGGAGGAGACCAAGGGGGCCCGACACCCTGCCTTCTCTGCGAAAGGCAGGATTGTAGGGCTCCTCGGGGCCACGATCAAGCATAGCACAACCCGCTGACCCACCCAGTGGATGGCTTCTGACAAGGCGGATCCTGCGGACTCATCAAATTTGCCGATTGTGCCGATGTTTCTGATAAGCGCGGCGATCCGATTCTGCGCGATTGTACGGACCCAGAAGCACTACATCGCGATTTCGCCCATCCCACTCGGCCGGGACCCAACTTTCTTGCTCCACCCAGGCAGGAATTCGGACCGAGCGATGCGGCGTTGCACCACGCGGCTGTCTGAGTGGCACGCCCAGGAGGGGCGAAATGAGATATCTGGCGATACGCCGTCCGCCTGCGGGGTGCGCATCCCGCCCAGGTCGACAGGCGACGGGCATGGCTGTTCTGATCCTTCTGACGGTTGGTGCTGCCGTGGGCGCCTCCGACAACCGGCCCGACCCGGCGCAGGCCCCGTATGGGGGCCAATGGCATCGGCCCGCAGGTGGTGAGCTTTTCCCACAGCCCTCCCTCAGCGAGGAGATGTTCGGCGAACCCTCGGCCAAGTCGGTTCCCCGTTACCGATTGCTCCACGAGGCTTTCTCGGACCCCGACGTTCAGCCCGCCCGCTATCTCGACGGCGACTGGTTCAAAGACACCTCGGGCGATCGGTTGACTGGCGACACCTGGTCCCACCAGGTTCTTCCGGACGGATTGATTTACCGGTCCTATCTGGCCGGCGTCAAAGAGTCGCGTTTTGCCGGCCAATGGGTCCACGACGTCAACCTCGGCTGGATGTGGGATATCACGCTCGGCGGGCGAGTCGGAGTGCTTCGGTACGGCACGACGTGCGTCGACCATCCCGAAGGCTGGCAACTCGACCTGGAAGGCGCCGGCATGCCCCGTCTGGATCTTGAGCACGAGGAGCGTGACTTGATCGCGGCTGACTTCCGCTTTGGTGTCCCTCTGACCTATGGACGCGGCAAGTACCAGACGAAATTCGCCTATTACCACCTGAGTTCCCACCTTGGTGATGAGTACATGGTCCGCTACAGCACCTTGGTGCGCCGCAACTATTCGCGAGACGTTCTGGTCTGGGGCCATTCCTATTTCCTTACCCCGGATATCCGCCTGTATGGAGAGGCAGGCTGGGCGTTTGCCTACGATGGCGGCACCGAGCCGTGGGAATTCCAATTTGGGCTCGACTATTCGCCCGTCAAGCTGACCGGACAACGAGGTTCCCCCTTCCTGGCACTCAACGGCCATCTCCGCGAGGAATTCGATTTTGGGGGCAACTTCGTAGTTCAGGCGGGGTGGCAGTGGCGAGGCTACTCCGGCCACCTCTTCCGCGTCGGGATGCATTACTTTCAGGGCATGAGCGACCAGTGGGAGTTCTTCGACCAGTACGAAGATAAGCTCGGACTGGGCATCTGGTACGACTTCTGAACTTCCGGCCGGCAATTGCGTTTCGACCGGCCGAATCGCGGCAGTTGGGGCAACTCTTGGCCCCCCCGCCCTGCCAGGGCGAGTTTCGCCAATCGGCACTTCTTCGCAGACCGGAAGAGTTCCCGCTGTCGTTGCATTGCGGCCTTTTGCGGTTTCACCGCACTCTTCCGACAGAGTCGCCGATTTCAATCCCTGTCCGCGAACGACTGTCACCATGACAGCGCGTCTGCCTGCAGTTGCCAGGGATGACTGCACGATGCGTTGGGGAATCGTGGGCCCGAAGAACCATGGAGTCGGCAGACGCCTGAGATGGGGAACCCGATGGAGGCACTGTGACACGTTCGCGTCAACCGTAAAGCGGAGGAAGTCTACTCTCCATCCACCAGTCACTCCAGAGTCACTCACCTTTCCCATGGGGGTCACGATGCGCTTACTGAAATTCTTCTGTTCTCCGACAGCAGTCCTTGCGTTCTGCTGTTCGGCGGCGCTGGGCGCCGATGGGCTGTATCAGCCCTCGGTCTTCTCAGCCCCTGAGCCGGAAGTAGCTGCCTGCAGCTACCTGAATACTGAAAGCTGCGAGTCTTGTGCGTGCGATTCGGCATGCGGAAGCTGCCTTTCTGTTCCTTGGTTTCCGTGCTGCTGCCACGGCGAGCCTTGGACGCTTCAAGGCCTCCTGACCGGCGACAGCGCCTGCTACAACTACGGTGGCTGGCTCTCGGTCGGGGCTTACGGCAATGCCCACGGCGCGGCGAGCAATGGGCCGGTCGGCATGCGAAACATCGGCAACGAGTTTACTGTGAATCAGCTTTGGGGCTATTTCGAACGGACCACCAATACCAACGGCTACGGTTGGGATTGGGGATTCCGCACCGACGTCGTTTTCGGCGTTGACGGCCAGGACACGCAGGCGTTCGGCAGCTTGCCGGATGCTTGGGACAACCCGTGGGATACCTCGGCCCAGTACGGCACCGCCCTGCCCCAGGTCTATGCAGAGGTCGCTATCAACGACTTGAAAGTGAAGATGGGGCACTTCTACACCATCATGGGTTATGAAACCGTCCCCGCCACCGGCAACTTCTTCACCTCGCATGCCTACACGATGTACTTCGGCGAGCCGTTCACCCATACGGGTGCCTTGGCCGAGTATTCCCTGTTCGAGAACGTCACCGTCTGGGGTGGCTGGGTTCAGGGCTGGGACACCGCCTTCGATAACCCGCTCGACTCCTCCGATTTCCTGGGTGGAGTTCGCGTTCCGCTGACCGACGCCGCCACGCTGGCGTGGACCGTCGATATCGGACACGACGGTGTCAATGGATACGATTATTACCTCCAGAGCATCGTTGCTGACTTCTCCCTGACCGAGAGGCTCAACTACGTCCTCCAGTCGGACTGGGGGAGTGCCACCAACGGCATCAGTGCTCAGTGGTATGGCGTGAACAACTACCTGTTCTACACCATCAACGACTGCTGGAAACTCGGCGGCCGGTTTGAGTGGTTCCGCGACGACGACGGTTTCCGCGGCTTGGCCGCTGGCGAGTACTGGGAACTGACCGGTGGCGTCAACTGGAAGCCCACCGCGAACCTCATCGTCCGTCCCGAGCTCCGCTACGACTGGGCCAATGGCGCCGCACCGTTCGACGGCGGCACCGCGGACGACCAACTGTCGGGTGGTTTCGACCTGATCGTGACCTTCTGATACGACCGTCCGAAGTAGCTCAGTCCCTGCAAGAACTTCAGAGCCCCACGGCGAGCGATAGCCGCCGTGGGGCTCCTGCGTTGTATGGTCCCGGTAATCATGTCCCGGACACGGAGCAACGAGGTTCGTCGGTACCTGGCCGCCCGACAAGACGCGATTCTGGAGCCGGGAGAGAGTCCCCGGCAACGACGATGACCCGAGAGGGGCTCGTCCCCCGCTGCTGCGGGGACCCGGTTGTCCCATTGAGCAGGCAAGCCTAACCTATCTATAGACTTGCACAATTCCGGGAGATCTTCTTTCGGGCCATTTCGGATTGAGGTTACGTGTCGCGTACGGAAGTCTTCATCACTGGAATCGGGACCCTGTGTCCTCTCGGCATCGGCCGGCAGGCCGTGGAGGAGTCGCTGCGCGCAGCCCGAAGCGGAATCGGCCCGATCACATCGTTCGACGCCACAGGCCTCCCCGTGCAGATCGCCGGCGAGGTCAGGGGATTCGATGCCAAGCGGTTCGTCCAGCCGCGTAAGAACCTGAAGGTGATGGCTCGCGACGCGCAACTCGGGGTGGCTGCGTCGATTCTTGCGTGCGAGGATGCAGGGATCAGGGCGGGCGATATCGCTCCAGAGCGTTTTGGCGTCGTTCTTGGAGCGGACTCCATCGGCAGCACGCTGGAGACGAGCGAACCGTCGTACCGCGAGTGCATTGTTGACGGAGTATTTCGTTTCGAGCGTTGGGCGAAGGAGGGTGCCGCAGCTTCGTTTCCCTTGAACTTCCTCAAGGTGCTGCCGAACATGATCGCCTCGCACATATCGATCGCACACGATGCTCGGGGCCCCAACAACACCATCCATCACGGGGAACTCTCCTCACTCCAGGCGATTTCCGAAGCCACGAGCGTGATCCAACGGGGCGTTGCCGACGTGATGCTGGCCGGCGGCGCCAGCTCTCAGATGAATCCCTTCGACTGGGTCCGTCTCTGCCTGGCGGGGCAACTCTCACCCAGCCACGAACCGCCGGAGCGAGTTCTCAAGCCCTTTGATGTTCGCCGAAGCGGCCAAGTGCATTCCGAGGGTGCCACCGTCCTGGTGCTGGAATGCGAGGAGCATGCCGCACGACGCGGAGCTGTCCCCATCGCGCGCATCGCCGGCCACGCTGCCGCATTCACCTCCAACGGCAGATGCCGGGCGAGCGGCCAGTCGCTGGTTCGTGCCATGTCGGGCGCTCTGGCAGATTCCGGGCTGCTGGCCGCCGGCGTGGGACATGTCAACGCCCACGGTGTGAGTACCCACAGAGACGATCCCGTGGAAGCGATGGCCATTCGGGCCGTACTGGGGTCCGTCGCCACGACGGCCCCCAAGAGCTACTTCGGCAATCTGCGAGCCGCCTCCGGGGCCACCGAAATGATCGCCAGCCTGCTGGCCATTCGGGAAGGCAGGGTGCCGGTCACGCTCAACTACGAGGCCCCAGACTCCGACTGCCCCCTGAGAGTCGTCGCGCACACCCCTCTTGAAGGTGTTCCAAGAACGGCGGTTGTGGTCAACGCAACGCGAGCTGGTCAGGCTAGCGCCATCGTTCTCTCGGCCCCCAACTGAAGGGCGGCCGCAGTGCCTCCCTTCGGTGTTGTCTCGCCGCCATATCTGGCAAGCTCACCCAGCAGCAGCATCACCGCGATGATGATCCCGGCAAGGGCGATTCCCAACATGACCTCGTAGAAGTTCAGACGCTTGCGTCCCAGCCACATGATCAACGGAATGGCGGTTGCCATCAGCCAGAACACGTTCACGAGGATCATGAACAGGATGCCCCAATCCTTGAACACCATGGCATCCATGGCCAGGAGTCCAAGAACCGATAGCCCGCAGACTGCGAAGGTAGCGATCCCGGCCGGACCGACCCCTTCACCGGCAACTCGCGCCGGTTTCTCCTTCCTCTCCTTCTTCTTCCCGGCCCCCTTGGACTTCCGCTTCTTCTTGCCGGTGGCCGGTTCGTCGGCAGTCTCCTCGACCGCCGCCACTTCTTCGACACCCTCAGCAGCAGATTCCGGCGAGCTGACCGGGGGCAGATCGCCTCCTTCGGGGAGATCGAGTTCCTCCAGGCTGCTCATCGGATCGGACGCGTCGGGCAGATCCAATCCATCCAGGTTCTCGAGCGGCGGCTCGTCGCCGGGCAGGTTGAAGTCGTCGAAATCAGGTTGCTTGCCGTCGGCATTCGACACGTTCGGTTCTCCCAGATGAGCGATGAACTCTCTCAGCACGGGTCAGGCCCGCCGGTGGCGTCGTTCCGGTGACATGTCCGACAGGGCACCGGAGCCCCACGAGCATGGAGACCTCCCGTCAGCGAGCCTCGTTTTGGTGGAGGGGAAGCCCGAAAAGCGTAGCATCTCCCGCAAGCCGGGGCGTGGCTTCGTCAGCGCTTCCAGTCATTCACTATAATTCGCGGTCATTTCGGTTGCCACGAAAAACGCCACTTCCTCGCGTTGACGAACAAGCCCCCCCCGCTTTGGGAGGGGCGGAATCTAGTGCTCTGTCACAGCTCAATTTGGGGGTCAGTGGCGTAGAATCATGCGACAATCGCCGAGTTGTTCCGCAGTCTCGACCCCAATTCTTAGCTGAGACAAAGCACTCGGAGCACGGGCAGTCTGGCCACGAGTTGGGCGTCATGGCCCAGGTGGCATGCCAGGCTTTGCGGCAGGAGCGTCCGCTGCGACGGGCCCGATTCACCAATCGGCGGGACTTCAGTTGGGAGCCCGGCCGGTATACTGGCATCCGACCAGATGGCTTGCCCTGCCACTGTCGGCAAGCCCGGTGACGTGGACCACACGCGCGGTCAGGTAGGTCAAGTGTCGGGGACTCCCCAGTGCCACGACGAGGCGGTCGCTCTGGGGAAGGTGCGGACTGAGGAACGAGAACCCGCCGGCTGCAATGTCGCGGCATTGCACCTCGACGAAATCGTCCTCCGCGGGGCAGACCGTACCGGTTACGTAGGCCACATTCTGCCGATAGGGAAATGGTCGCCGTGGTTTCTGACGCCGTTCCACCTCCGTGAGCCTGCGTCCCGAGGCCAGTTCTCCGGATCGCCCTGACGCTCCCGAATCGGCCAGGGGCTTGTCTCCTCCAGCCGCTGACCGCAGGTGAGCCAGGGCTTTCTGGGCGCGTTTTGCCCGCTCCTCGGCCAGGCGCTGCGCGGTGATGTCGATTCCCGTGAGCAGGAAGCAGCGAGCCTCGTTGCCTGCGGCCGGCGATGCACCAAACCGCCAGGCGATGATGCGCCGATCCGAGTGCTTAGTGAGCAGCGACGCTTCAAGAGCGAATGGAGGACCGGCTGCTGCCAGACGAGCGATCGCGTCGCGATATGTGGCGGCATCTTCGGGAGGCGCCAGCACAGCCCAGACCGGGCGATCCCGAAAATCCGTGTGCGCGAAGCCGCAGATCTCCCGGCATGCCCGGTTCATCATCTGCACGGTTCCCGAGGAATCAACGACCAGGACCATGGCGTCGATGGTATCGTAGAGCGTTTCGGTAACGCGACGATTCTCAGCCAGCAGGGCTTCGGAGCGGAAGTGAGCCAGGGTGGTTGCCACCAGGTGGGCGATGGTCTCGGCGACGTAGATCGCATCCACTTCGAAATCGATTCTCTCCCTCGAACAGGCTCCGAGAGCGCCGAAACCGGCGTTCTGCAGCCGCAGGGGCACGACCAGCGCCCCGCGGATTCCGTTGCCACAAAGATACCTGTCGGCGTAGAAGTCGCAGTGAAGCAGATCGGGAACGACGATTGGGTGTGCGCGATTCGAGGCGACCTCCGCCAGTCTTGGGCCTTCATCGTTCCCATCGCAAGGCGTCTCCGCCGCTTCGCCCGCTACCGGAATGAGCCTCTGCCCCACGCCGCTTTCAGTTCGCGCGATCAGGGCAAACTCCGTCCCTGCGATTTCAGCGATCATCCGCGCGGCATCATTCACCAGCACGTCCGGATCCGGTTTTGCCACGGCCCGACGTCCCAGGGCCAGCACCGCATCCTGGATCCGCGAGATCCCCGGCCGTTCGGCGAGAACCTCGGCAGAATCGGAGGGAAGGGATCCCTCGGCGGACGGCTGGCCGACCGAGAGCGGCACGCTTGTCGCCGCGATGGAATCAGAGAGTGACATGTCGTTCGTTCAGTGCAAGGTTTGGTGGCACGACCGGCGTGGAGAACTCGCCCTCGTGCATGGAGCATCGATTCCGCCCGTATCGTTTGGCTTCCTGCACGGCCTCCAGCGCCCGGGCATAGAGACTCTCCTGGGTGTCGTCCGGGGCTACTGCGACCACGCCGCAACTGACCGTGACCTTCACGTTCTCCGCTCCATACTCGAAGCGGGCCATGTCGATCGTTTGACGAAGGTACTCGGCGTCTCCCACCGCCTGTTTGAGTTCCCTGTCGACGGCGAACACCGCGAATCGCTGTCCGGCAAATCGTCCCACCCGGCACTCGGGGGGAAGCTCGCTTTTGAGCAGTTGTGCGACAGCCCGCAGAACCCGGTCGCCGATGGCTGCACCATGCCTGCGATTGAGTTGCCCGAAATGATCCAGGTCGATCACCATGAACGACGCGGCCCGAAGGCGATCCGGGTCATCCCTCCAGTGTTGGGCCAAAATGCCGTCCACCCCATCGCGGCTCCAGACCTCGGTGAGCGGATCGATCGTGGCGGGGTTCTTGCCACTCTCCTGTTGCGGATCGGGGCAAGAGACCATGTCCGACACGCCGTCACGGAGATCGAAGTTTGCCGCGAGCAGGCCGGCCGTCTGGTCGAGAATCATCTCGCACTGGGTGGTCGCATCGGCCGTGTCATCCAGTTCCGCGAACGACTGGAAGGCTTCGGCGGCGTCCTGGCGTTCCTCTTGAATTGCGGCGATCATCGCTTCGCCTCGCCGGGCATCGATGGTCTCGGCCGTGATCAGCTCGCGGAGCGAATGGGCGGCGTCGGAGCATGCCTCATCCTGGCGTTTGCTGCAGGCAGCGAAGGCTTCCAGTTGCGACTTCAGTTCGCCGGCTTCCCGGGGAGGCATTCGGCGCAGTTGATCGTCGAGGGCAACCAGTTCCGCACAGAAGTCCTGGAGCCGAGACTGGAAGACCAGCAGCGCGCCGTCCGGCCGCTTCTGGACAACGTCTTCGCGTTCCGGGGAGGGAGCCTCCGCCTTGGGGTCCGCCAGGGCTCCTTCCCCCAGCGCCGCCAGGACCGCGGCATCCAGATCGTTCATCATTGCGTTGTCAGCAGAGGTAGCCGACGGTGTTGCGAGGGTCTCCGTGTCTGGCTGACCTTGCGGCTCGTCCACCGCGGGCGCCGCAGCCGCCAGGGCCTCGATCGCCGGCTCTTCCTGATTCGGTGACTCCGCATCGTCCCGGCGCAGCTCCACGTCCGGATCTACTGATTCCGGGGCTTGAACCTCGGGGTAAGCCGAGATGCCCGTTTCGCCGTCGCCATGCTGGAAGTCGTGGCGCATGGCGCATTGTCCCGCGAGCATGACCGCGACGCCGAAGCCTGCGATCATATTCATCACCGCGACAAACAAGAAGAACCAGAACACTTCACCTGCTCCCGGAATGCTCTTGCAGGGCCAGACCCCCATGGTGTCCCCAGCTCGCCTTCCCCGGGCGCGGAATCGCCAGTCTGCCCGGCCTGTGGACTCCTGTGAATCGTAGGTTACGGCGCGGCAGAACGCGCCTTTCTCATGCGAGGGATGGGCGTCGACGCAGGGCTCGGTGGGATTGGAGGGAGGATATCGATTGCGCCGCTTGCCGCCTGCTCACCAATTCAGTTCGGTGGCCTCTTCCCAATGCTCGTAGAGCACTGCCAGCTTCTCCTGGTTCTCGCTGATATCCGACTTGACCTGGCGGACCCGCGCCGCTTCGCGGTGGGTAGCCGGATCGGCCAGGGCGGTATGGAGCTGCTGCAGCGCCGTCTCTCGTTCGAAGATCTCCGCTTCGATCTCCTCGACCTTGCGGTACGGAAATCGCCGCTTGCGTTTTGCCGACTCCGTCTCCTTGCGCCGGGCTTGACGAGCGGCACCGGCCGTGTCGTCCTTCGCCGAGGTTGTGGACGCTTGTTCCTCAAGCGCGGCACGGCTCTCGACGAGCTGCCGGTAGGCGGAGAAATTGCCGTCGATGATCCGAAACCGCTCGGGTTCGACCACCAGCAGATGATCGGCAACCTGGTCGATGAAATAGCGGTCGTGGCTCACGAAGACCACCGTGCCCTTGAACGCCCTCAAGGAGCGTTCGAGAGCATCTCGCGCCCAGAGGTCCAGGTGGTTGGTCGGCTCGTCGAGCACGAGCACATTCGCCTCTTCTCCAGCCAGGCGGGCCAGTGCCGTGCGGCACTGCTCTCCCCCGCTGAGGTTCGACACCTTCTGCAAATGGGTGTCGCCGGTGAGCCCGAACCGGGCGAGCAGGTTGCGCCGTTTCGGCTGGTCAAGCTCTCGACGGCGCGGTCGAACGGCATCCACCACGTCCTGCTCCGCATCCAGTTGCTGGAGTTGCTGATCAAAGTATCCCACCTCCACTGCCTGTCCGACCACCACCCGTCCCGCGTCGACTTCGACCTCTCCGAGAAGGCACTTGAGCAAGGTACTCTTGCCCGACCCGTTGGGTCCGAGAATGCCCCATCGTTGGGTCCTCTGCACGTCGAATGTCAAGTCAGAGAACAGCGGCCGGTCGTAGGACTTCGACACATGCTCGACGCGAAACACCAGGTCCCCGGACCGCTCCCCATCCGGAAATCCCATGGGGGGAGCAGCGATTTCCCGCGGTGGAGCTACCAGTTCGATGCGTTCCAGTTTCTTGCGGCGATCCTCGGCCTGTGCATGCTTCTGCCCGTAGGAGTTCCGGCGGATGAACTCCTTCATTTTCTCGATCTCGATCTGTTGTTTCTCGAAGGTCCTCCGCTGGACGAGGAGGCGTTCGGCTTTTTGGCGCCAGTAGGCGGAGAAGTTCCCTGCGTATCGCTCCACGGTTCCGTGGAACAGTTCCAGGGTCTGGTTCGTCACCTTGTCGAGAAAGTAGCGGTCGTGGCTCACGATCACCATGGCCGCCATGCTTCCCGCGAGAAACTCCTCAAGCCACTGGGTGCCTTCGATATCCAGGTGGTTCGAGGGCTCGTCGAGCAGCAGCACGTCAGGTTCGGCCAGCAGCAGTTTTGCCAGCATCAGCCGGTTCTGCTCGCCTCCGCTGAGGGTTGCCAGGGACGCCTGGAAAGAACTCCGCGCGAAGCCCAGGCCCTCGAGGACCCGTTCGACCTTGTGATCGAGATTGTACGCATCCTGGCGATGCAGTTCCTGCTGCAGGTAGTCGTAGCGAGCCGCCAGGCGGCGTCTCTCAGCGGGATCGACGGTCGTCGCCAACTGCCTGGCGGCCTCCTCCGCGTCGTGCTGAAGCGTCAAGAGCGGCTGCAGGGCCGATTTGGCTTCTTTCCACAACGTGACGCCGTCGGTGACTATCCGCTGCTGCTGCATGTAGCCGACCCGGACCGACTCGTGCCATCGGCAGGTCCCGGCATCCGCTTCCTCGTCGCCAGCCAGGATCCGCAGGAGCGTCGTCTTTCCCGTCCCGTTTGGTCCCACCAACCCGATCCGGTCCCCCGGCCGCACCTCGAAACTCACCCCCGAAAGTACGGGCGTGTTGCCGTAGTCCTTCCTGACGTCTGCAACCTCCAACGCGATCATACGATGGCAATCCGATTATCCTTCAGCGTTCCGGGAGTGAGCCCAGCCGAACGTCCGGCCGATGGGGGCAGTCTAAATCGGGTTGCGTGATTCCCGGAATGGGCCATCTCCTTGAAGCCGCCTCCCGAAGGGTGGCGGCGGAGTCTGGATCTCCTGGAATCGTGCAAGTCTATTTAGAAGCTTCGCACCACTCATGGCCCGGTGTGGGATCCCCAGCAGCGGGGCCGGATTTCGGGTCATGACGCGTACGGCAACAAGAAACCATGGCGAAACGCTGCACTTTCCGTCGTTTCGGGTTGCTGTTCCCCCCGAAAATGATAGGCTCTATATAGTGTATTCTTATGGTCAGTCCAATTCTGGCACCGGGTGGCCCCGAGATCTGGTTGACAGGCTGTGGACCGCGGCGTTTCCGTGGTTCTCGCATCCTCCGGGCCGCACGGCATCGCCAGAAGGGAGCTGCAACGCACGCCATATGGGGGGTGAGCGAGTGACGCAGTGGTACCTGGTTTGAGGCGTGTGGTATGCAGTTGCACTGTCCCTTTTGCGGTTCTGCCGAATTGATGCGGAGTCGGTCTGCCGATCCGTGGCATCTCTGGCTCCTCCGGCCCCTTCTGACTCCTGTTCGCTGCGGGCGATGTACGCGTCGTTTTCACCGGGCGAGCGTGCTGGTTCTCTGTGCCTCGAACCTGCGGCCGCAGCGGTTCTATTCGTGCCGTCCGCAGACAGGGCGAGCCACTGGCTGCCCCACTCCGGCAGGGCAGGACCCTTCAGCGTAACCCGCCGAGGCGCCCCTCGCAATGGCTCGTACCGGTGGGGCGGTGGGGTGGGCACAGAGCCGAGGCAGGCTGCGGCCACAGGGCCGTGCGGCAAACACGCGGGGCTCAGCGATCACGGTGCGTCGTCCTTCTCGTGCCGCGGGTCCTTCCGCGGGCTCAGGAAGCGGACCGTTACGGCAAAGCCAACCAGAACGACGCCGCCCACAAGCACCACGGGGAACGAGTCGGGGATCGCCAGCACGAAGACGGTCGGCGGTCCGAAGGCCGCCCCCTCAAGAACGCCCAGGACGATGTCGCGATTCCGGGTTCCGAAGAACATGCCCAGAAAGAGCCCGGTGATCGTGCCGAAGAACAAGCCCAACACGGCCAACAGCACCCCTTGTTCGGCTCGCGGCTGTGGATCCATGTTGCGGGCGGACATGATTGCCGCTGCGTAGACGGCGACGACCGCGGTCAGGAGCAGGAGCGAAGCCACCGTGAAGCCCGTCCGACGTAACCTCTTCAAGATTCAGCTCCCCTAACGATTCCGCGGTTGGAGGTGGAATACCTCGGTGCACTGATTCCCCTGAACCGGGCATCTGCCGGCCGGTCTCGTTTCCCGATCCGTGCAGGGCTCATCAGAACCTGTCCGACTTGAGGAGTTTCCCGTCGTTGCGGTGGCCAAGCTGCTGGTAGACGCCGAAATCCATGACCTCGGTGAGCGACTTGACCGACCCGTCACCGAAGAGGAAATTGGCGGCACACGGGTGCTGGGAACTGAATCCGCCCACGAATTTCAGCCGCGACTTCTGGTCGTCCGTCAAGCGAACGGGCTCCTCCTCTTGCTCGGCAGCCTTGGCGGCCGGCTCGTCTTTCGGCCCGGTGTCTGTCTCCTCATCGGAATACTCGTACTGGTCTTCGTCCGCATCGCCCCAGAAGTCAATCACTTCGTATCCTTCCGTGTCTTTCAGGAGCTGTGTGCCGTTGATCGGCGTGCCCGTATTGCGGAGCGTGGAACGCGTTCCCGACATCCAACCGAGGGAGACTTCTTCGTCGATCTTCTCCCCCAGGAAGATGGTATGCGAGGCTCCGTCAGGCACCTCCTGCGTATGAAGCTGGCCGTTCAGAAAGAACATCCCGTGATCGTCGGCGTCGATCTGTTTCTCCACATCGTGATGGCAACCCGCATAGTTGACCCCGCCGGGCCCCCCGCGCCAAACCGACGGGCAGACGAGCGTGGAGATCTGCATTTCGGCCACGGGGCGATTCTTCCCGGAATACGCCCCGCAGGCGAAGTCGACATGGCGGTAGGCGACTGCCTGCTCCATGAAGGGCAGGATCTGCACGATCCAGCTCATGTGATACCCCTCGGGTCCATTGACGATCGGCCCGGCCGAATCGACGACGCCGGGAGGCAGGACCTCGAACGCGGCCTCGTAGCTCTGGACGGCCAGGCCAAGCTGGGCCAGGTTGTTCACACACTGCATCCGGCGTGCTGCCTCGCGGGCCGCCTGGACCGCGGGCAAGAGCAAGGCGATCAGGATGCCGATGATCGCGATCACAACCAGCAACTCGACAAGCGTGAACGCTCGCGACACAGAACGCATGGTGTTTCTCCTCGTAGCGTCCCGCGCGCCCTCTGCCGGCGCGGAACTCCATGGTTTCACGGACCCAACTCGATCCGGAACTCTCTTGTTTCCCGTACACGATAGGGGAGGTCGACCGGATAATCGGCCACGACCCGAACTTGTCTCCAAGCGGTCTGTCCGTCGACCGGTTGGACTTCGATGCGAACCTCGGCGTCATGTCTTCCGCCGATCGAAGCGGCTGCCAACCGCCAGTTTTCACCGGAATAGCGGTGATCCGCCCGCAGCCGGGCTGCGGCGAGGTCGACGCCCGACTCGGCGATCCAGCAGGCCTGGGTTCGGCGCTCATCGAGTTCCGCCTGGCGATACCCTTGCAGCGCCAGGTGGATGATGCCGACCATGACCGCGGCGGCTATGCTCACGCACACGACCGCCACAAGCACGGCAATACCGCGTCTTCTACCGTGCCGGACCGGGAATGCTGGGACCCGCATCACTGGCTCCTCCCGGCTGCCGCTGGAGAATGCCGCCGATCGAGGCCCAGCAGGGCTTCGATGACGACGGGCCGGGAGCGGCCGGCCGACACATCCCCGGCCTCCAACCGCAACACGGCCAGGGTTGACGGGCCCTCGGGCGCCGTGATTGTCGCTCCCATTCCGGGGGGAAGCGGAAAATCGTCCTGAATCCTGCCGCTGCTGGCGATCTGCACTCGCCGCACCCCTGCGGCGCGCAACTGATAGACAACAACCGTATCGGGGCTGATGTCGAGATTCCACACCACCGCGGCAGGCGCCGCCTTGTCCGTTCCACGCTCGATCCGGCTGGCGGCGTGAACGTCGCCGCGAAACTGATCGGCCAGCCTGGCAACGCTTCGCCCGGCGCTGAGCCGCTGGCGCAGGTTGCCTTGCGTTTTCTGCAACAGGTAGAGGACGCTCACGGCGATCATCAGCATCGCCGTGCCGACCGTCAGCACGATCATGAGTTCGACCAGCGTGTATCCCCGTCGGAATCTCATCGTGTGCACCCATTCAGCCATTTGAAGCAGCGGACGCCCGATCGGAAAGCGGCTGACGCGGATCGGAGCGGAAAGGCGATTCCAGGCATCTGAGCGTATTCATAATCGGCATGTCTCCAGCCAGCTACCGGTCTTGGCGACAACTCCAGGTGGGTAAGATATATTGCCGGTCATTTCTGCTCCTCGCTCCCCGCAGAATCGGCCGGCGCGGCCGCATTCTGTTCCGGCGGCGCGTCGGCAAACCGCCAGGCCGTCAACTGCTGCGACCGCTCCACTCCATCGCTCTCCTCTTTCCAGGTGACGGTTACCCGGATTCGCCTGGCGCCGAGCGGCGAGAGGGGCGGGTCGACGGTGACGTCGACGCGTCCCGATTTCAGCCGATCCTGGCCGGCAACGGCCTGGGCTATGGGCTGCATCGCGGCGGCGTCGAGGTGCGCCCAGGGCACCGAGCGTGCTCTTTCCATGGCATTGGAGGCCATCCGGAGGGCGGTGTGCCGATTGGCGATCGCGTGCTGCTGCACGGCGGTGCGGCTCAGCATCTGAGCGCAGACGATGAGCAGCGCGCCGAGGATCGCCCCGGCCGCGACCACTTCGACAAGCGTCGTACCCCGCCGCCGGCAGGCACGTGCCCGGATGAGGAATTTCAGCGATCGCAAATCGTTACCCTCGCGGTCAGACCGCCTGAGAGGTCAGGGAGGAAATCAGCTTGATGAGCGGAAGGAAGTTGCCAATGAAGAAGAACGCCACGAGCATACCATATCCCAACAGGAGAACCACGAACGCCGTTTGAACCAGGGCGCTAGCCCTGGTCAGGCACCTCCGGCGGTTGCTCTCGGCCAGTTCGAGCGACGCCCAGGCGAGATTGCCGACACGCTGGGCCGCCATGAGGAGTCCGGAATCTCCAGCGGAGATGAGCCGCTGCCTGGCCAGCGCTTCGCACCAATCCCGCCCTTGTTCGATATCGTGGTGAACCCAGGCGAGGCGGCGGCGGATATTGCCGGCCGGATACCAGTGGGCCAGGCCAGCAAGGGCCTCGGTAATCGGGCGATTTGCGTCGACGAACATGGCGATCGTTTCCAGAATCGCGGCGGTGTGCATCCGGCGCCGAATCCATCCCATTCCCCACAAGTCGCCTTCCACGAACCCCACGTAGCGCAGCCCGCTGGCGATCCCGAACCACCCCATCATCAGGACCAGCGGCGCTGCCAGATACCAGAAGTTGACGCATAGGTAGCAGAGCCTGATCAGAAGGAGCGTCATCCCCGGCAGTTCCATGCCGAATTCCTCAAAGATCTTCTGCATGGCCGGAACGATCTTCATCATGACGAAAACAACGATCTGGAGCATGAACAACGACAAGATGGCGAAGTACATGATTTTGCCGGAGATCTGGGATTCGACCTGATCGTGGGCGTCGCTCCGTCCAAGCAGCGAGCGGAGGACCTTGGCCAGGTTGCCCGAATCATGGCCCATTCGCAGGGCCAGCCGGGTCTGCGGGGGGAAGAGCCCGCACACCGATTCCACCGAATCGGGCAATGTCAGCCCGGACTGGAGGCGGGAGGCCAGTTCGATCGCGCGCCGGGCAATATAGCCGCGACGCTCGGCTGCAAATGCCAGCAGAACCGGGATCAGCGGGATTCGACGTTCCACGGCAACCGCCATCGCCGCCAGCAGTGCGTGGCGATGGGCACGGAAACGGCGAAGCACAACCGCCGGGAGGACCACGATCGCAACGACCCCCGGAATGATGCCGGCAAGCAGCAAGATCGCCAGGATCCCGCCCACGATCAGCAGCCAGGCCGCTCCGCGGAGCAGATGATGCATGGCATCGGCATCCTCGTCCCGTCCTTCGCCGAGGATGCGCACTGCAAGGAGGATCGCGCCACCGAACACGATCGCACCGAGGAAGGCCATCACATGGGGTATCGCAGCCAGGGGCAGCATGGCATCAGGTAAGACTGCTAATCAACTTGATCAGGGGAAGGAACATGGAAACCGCCAGGAGCCCGAGCCCCGCGGCTATGACCACGACAAGGATCGGGGGCAGGACCGATTCCCAAAAGGTGGAATCCACCCCGGCCCGGTGCCGGTACATATCGGCGGCAGCGGCGAAGCCTTCGGCGGGCTGCTGCAATCGCAGCCCGCTGGCGATGACCGGGTGGATACTGGCAGGAAACTCGCGGTGCCGGGCCATGGACTGCGACAACTCTTCCCCTCTGTCGATCTCAGCGGCGCAGGCCCGGCTCACGGCGGCCAGATCCGACCAGCGGAGCCCGTCGGCCGTGAGCCGCAGAGCCTCGGACATCGGGACCTGCCGATCGAGGAGGAGATGCATGAGGCGAGAGAAGTCGACAAGGCTCTGCCAGCGCCAGAGGGGGCCGATGATCGGGATATGATAGCAGGCCCGCTGGAGTTCGGGCGGCTTGCGGATGACCAGGAGCACCAGGAAAGCCAGCACGAGAATTCCCAGGGCGATACCGGAATTTCTCATCCCGGCCGTATCGAACCAGTTCATCAACTGGATCGTCATCCGCGTCAGGCCCGGCAGCTCGACGCCAAACTCCTCGAATATGCGAGAGAATGGCTGGATGATGAAGACATTGGCAACAATGAAGGCGGCGAGCAGGAGGATGAACAGGAGGGCGGGATACACCAGGGCGGCCAGGATCCGACGCCTCAGATCGGCCTGCTCATGATCCATGGCCACCAGTTCCTCCAGCACGTGGGCCACACGGCCCGTGCGGAGCCCCGCCAGGATCAGGCCGCGCAGGTAGTTGGGAATATTGGCACTGGCCATGTCCAACGCGGCATCGAGGGGCGCACCGCGGTCAAGCGCCTCGGCCATCCGCCGCATTGCCCGAGCGAGGTGCCGACGGGGGATCTCCTCGGCCGCCGCCCGCAGCCCGGCGCTGAGGGGCAGATCGGAGGACGTCAGCCCGATGATCGCTTCGACCAGTTCCCTGGTATCGGCGCCTGACAGACGGGGAGCCCGCTGGGCACCGGCCGCGTCGCCGGCATTCTCGCCTGCTGCGGTAGCCGTTTCCTGCGGCGCCGCATCGTCAGCATGCCAGTGGCCGTGGTCGTCGGCGTCGGGCACCAGGATCGCTTCATGCAACTCTTCCTCGCCGGCGTGGCCGACGAGCAGCATCAGGTCTTCGGGACGAATCGACAGTCCCTGCTGCGAGAGCCTCGCGACAGCCTGAGCGATATCGTCCGCCTCGACCCGGCCGGTCACCGCCCGGCCTTCTGGATCTTTCGCGTTGTATTCGAAATCGGCCATCGCGAGCTACCAGCCTGATACCATGTTGAGCAGGGAAAGCCAGACGCCGAACATCAGACCGGTGTAGGCGAGCGTGACCGTGCCGCCGAGGAGCAAGGTCATCAGGGGCGCCAGGTAGAGCTGTGCCGAAGTGGCAAGCCGCTGGGCCCGGCGCTGATACACATCGGCTGCATGGCGCAGGGCCGACCGCAGCGTGCCCCTGTCGTGCCCGCTCCGCAGCAACCACTCCAGCACGGGGCCGAAGCCGGGAGTACGACCGACATTGGCTGCGAGTTTCTCGCCGCGCTGGATGGCGGCGGCAATCTGCTCGGCTCCCCGGCGTGTTTCCTTTGTGCCGACGGCCTCCGCCGCCAGACGGATTGCTTTCGGGAGCGGCAGGTCGTGCTCGACGAGAATCCACAGCAACTCGGCAAAGGCGCCCTGACGGTAGGCGCGAACCATGGGGCCAAGCCAAGGCAGCCAGCCAAACATTCGCCCGGCCAGGGCCGGGTGGAGTAGCGATGCCTGATTCATATAAACCGCCCACCCGACGAAGGCGGCGATCATCACCAACGGAACGAGCGGCGCCCAAATGGACTCATACTCGTTGAGCGGCAGGATTGTCTGGAGAAAACGGGGCACCAGCCAGGTCTTGTCGTCGAACAGCATCAGAAAAGCGGGGCCGAGCTTGGCCATGAAGAAAGCAAACAGAGCCCAGGCAATCAGGAAGACGAAGAGCGGATAGATCAGCGAAGCAACAACCGTACGCCGCGACTCCGCCAGTCGCCGCGTGCTCCTGGCCACGGTCTCCAGAGCGGCGCTCAACCGGCCCGACTGGAGCCCCGCCTCGACCACAGCCAGATAGACATCCGGAAACCTGACGCCGCTGGACGCCAGGGCCTCGGAAAGCGACATCCCCTGGCCGAGCTGCTGGGCCAATCGGGCGGCAATCGCCGCGTTTCTGCCGGTCAGCTCGCGGGAGCACTGGCGCAGGGGCGCATCCAACGGGACGCCGGCACGAACCAGGGCCAGGATCTCGTCGTTGAGGGCGATCAGTTCCGGCAGGGTCACGCCATGGCCACTGGTGGGTTGGGAGTCTGCCACAAACCAGCTCCGCTTCGTTATCAGAACCGTCGCCGAGACAGCAAGGGGGAGAAGGGGCCAACACCCATGACCGCTCTCCGTGACCGCCACCCCAGCCCTTCGAACAACCGTACCGCCCGGCAGTACCTCTTTCTGTTTCTACCCAGCCATTGGAGGCAGCAGGACTCCTGGCCGGAAGGCAGGCAAGCTGGGTGGGAGAGGGGAAACGACTTCAGGCATTGGAGCGCGCCGGCACTTGACCGCCCTGCCACCGCCTACCGACCTTTTCAGCAACTTCACGTGGCTGAACTGTTACCCTACTTCTTTAGCGAATCTTGACGTTGTGTGCAATAAGCCGGCACGGCAAAAGGTGCGTGAGCCGCCGCCAATTCTCCGGCCGCTACCGGTCTCCAGCCGATACCGGCAATCGCCGCGGCGCGGAGGCCTTGGGGAAAAGAGGACACATCGGCCAGCCGCCCGTGGGACCAACCAGACGCAAGAGGCCGGGCTTTCGTTGGGCGGCCTCTTGCATTGGCTTTGCAGGCGTCAATAATGGGCATCGCACGGGTATCGATGACGGATTCTCGATGGGGACACGGGCTGCCGAGCGATTGGGGAGGGCTCGAGTGGGTCCCCGCGGGCTTCGCGTCTGGCGAGGCTGGTCAAGCATTCAAGGGAAACGGCATGAAACACTACGTGGAAGACAAGGTTGTCATTGTGACGGGTGGGTCGTCGGGATTCGGGCTGGAAACGGCGCGGATGCTGCTGGAGATGGGGGGCAAGGTCGTGATCACGGGACGCGACCGGCAACGTCTGGAGGCGGCGGCAGCCGGCCTGGCCAGCCAGAACGTCGTGCCGGTGCGGGCGGATGCCGTGTCGACCGAAGACTGGCAGAGGCTGCTGGGGACCACGCTGGAACGTTTCGGGCGTCTGGACGTGCTCGTCAACAACCACGGAGGCGGCGTCAAGATCGCCGAGGTGGCCGAGATGGACGACGACGTGATCGAGACGGTGCTCGACGTGAATCTGCTATCGGTCATCAAGGGATGCCGCGAGGCGGTCCGGGTGATGAAGCCTCAGGGGAGCGGGCAGATCGTGAATGTCTCGAGCGGATGCGCCCATTATTCTTGGCCGGCATGGGGCGTCTACACGGCTGCCAAGGCCGGCCTGGTGGGGTTCACCCGCTGCCTGCACAAGGAGATGGCGGAGTGGGGCGGCCGGGCGTCGAGTTTCATTCCCGGCGCCGCCCGCACGAATTTCTGCCAGGCCGCCGGGATCGCCAGCGACTGGCTCGACGGTTACCCGAGCGCCGAGGATTTTGCCCGCACGCTCGTGCATTGCATCGACGTGCCCGACAACTGCGTGATCGACGAGACGATCATCTGGGGCACGCGGCAAGTCAAGGAGATGCTGAATCCCTACTAACGCCCATGGCCGCGTGCCGAGCACGCCTCTGCGGATTGGCCGCAGGGCTACCGGATCAGAGATAGTCCTGGAACAGTTCCTTCTGGGGGCGGGGGATCACGATCTCCGAGACGAGGAGGCCGCGCTGCCTGGCGGCAGCGGCGGCGGCTTCGACGCCGGCACGAACGTCGGCGACGGTGCCGGTCATGAGGACGAGCCCCTTGCCGCCAAGAGCCATGGCGACGTGGATGCGGTAGAGCGTCACCCGGGCGGCCTTGGCGGCCGCATCGGCGGCAGCGAGGGCGCTGGTGCCGCTGAAGGTTTCGATCACGCCCAGGGCTCCCGTGTGATCTCCTCCGAGGCTCACCGACTGCCCGAGCGCGGGAAACACGGACTGGTGAACGTTGGGCAGAACGAGGCTATCGATGATCGACTCGGTGGCTGCCGTCATGCCGGCGTCGATGGCCGCCTGCACATCGCTGACGGACCCGCCGACCACGATCAGGTACTTGCCGGAACAGATGGTGCGGGCGATGAGGAGATCGACGGATGCCGCCTTGAGCATCTCGTCCTGGATCTGGTAACCGATTCCGATACTGGAAAGCTCGATAACGCCGATGGATTTGGCAGTGGCCATGATGTTTCCCGTTGCTAACGAATGGACTGGCGACCCGAGGGCACCTTACCGGACCGCGAGGTTTTGAGTCTGCCTGTTCAGGGGTATCGGAATATTCACGCCCCACCGGCCTGGATCCACACGACCCCGGCGCGAATCTCGGCGACGATGCCGTCGATCGAGGCGTGGACGGGCGTGCCGAGGGCGGGCTTGCCGTCCTGGACAGGCCGACTACCTATCAACTGCCCTTTACGGACCTGGTCGCCCTTGGTCACGACCGGCTCGCAGGGGGCGCCGATGTGCTGTTTGAGCTTGATGCCGACGCGCGGGGTCGTGAGGGGCTGTTTGACCATGGGCCCGACGTTGCGGAACTGTTTGAGGCCGAGCTTCTGCATCAAACGAGCCGTGGGGGCCTTGCGGTTGTTCATGTGGAGTTGGGCCCGCTTGGGGATGAAGGGCGGGTTTTCCCAGCGTTTCTTCTCGGCCGCCAGCCGCTGTTTGTTCTGACGGCAGACGTTCTTGGGATCGAGGTCTTCCGGACAGGAATAGAGGCTGCAGAGGTTGCATTCGCAGCAGAAGGAGGTGCCGATGACATTGGCCTCGCCGACGAGGTTGAACTCGAGGCTGCGCATCGCGCGATGGGGTTCGATCGGGTGCCCGAGGAGCCAGCGCGGGCAGAGTTCCGTGCAGAAGCTGCACTGGTCGCAGGCACTGCGGCCGATGCGGGTGATCTGCTGCCAATCCTGGCGGCGGCGGCGTACGACGACATGGTCGCCGGGCAGGACGATCACCCCGCCTGTGGTCTTGTCGACGAGGGCCTCGTGGTTGTCTTCGAGGTATCCCATCATCACGCCGCCGACAATATAGTTGGGATCCGGAATCGTCGCCCCGCCGGCCGCGGCGACGCATTCGGCTAGCGTGATGCCGACCGGCACTCGGAGCGTGACCGGCTCGGCCACGGCACCGGCAACGGAGATGTATTTTTCGACGACGGGCGTCTCGACCGACCGCGTGACATTCAGGGCCGTCTCGACGTTCATGACCACGGCACCGACGACCAGGGGAATTCCGCCGGGGGGAATGATACGTCCCAAGGTGTCGTGGACGAGGATGAACTCGTCGCCGGAAGGATAGGCATCGGCGAGGGGGACGATTTCCATTCCGGCCTTCAGCCGGGTCTTGAGCAGTTCGATGACGTCGGCGTATTTTCCCTTGATGCCGATCATGCCGCGCTGGGCGCCGACCAGTTCCATGGCCGTGGCCAGCCCGGCAATGACTCCGTCTGCCTCAGCACGCAGGACCTCTTTGTCCTTGTGGAGCAGGGGCTCGCACTCGGCCGCGTTGATGATCACGGTGTCGGCCTTGCCCGACAGTTTGACGTGGGTGGGGAATCCCGCGCCTCCGGCACCGACAATCCCGGCTTCAGCGATCAGTTCCTGTGTGATTTTGGTCATGGAGTCCTCAGCAGAATGGAACAGGGCCAGTCAGTCGCCAAACCGGCCGGCTTTCGGTCGCCAAAGGAGGCGAGGTCGCAAGGGTCCGCACGCCCGGAGGGAGGGGTGGCGAAAGTGGCCAGAAGCTGGAAGCCCTCGACGAAGTCCAGATTCTGGTCAGTTGGGCCACACCCGCCACGATGCTGGAAGCCGGGGGGTTCTGCCGACGGCCGAATTCCGACGAACTGGGCCACCGCGAGAACCTGGCGACTTCGGGCACGAGCTTTGGGGTGAGCGGATTCCGGCCAATCGGGCGAGGAAGCAGTCGGCTCCAGAAATACATCGGAGCAAACGGCTTCGGCAGACGGCCCTTTTTCTCCAGTATAACTCTTCAGAACCAGTTCAGCCAACCCGCCCAACCGGAAGAGTCGTCGCCCTGGCTGCAACCGGAATCGTTGAATCCCCTGATCTGTAGTGGTAGGCTGATCACCAGCCGGCAGGGGAGGGAGTCTTCCACTCAGCGGCCGCTGCAAGAGGGGCCGGTACCGGATCTGAAGGCAAGCAGCGGGCCCAACCCCGGCTCAGGAGCCGGGCAGCATCGCCGGACAGTCGCCGCAGCACAAGGAGTCCGCTATGGACCGTTTTGCGATCACCGCCGCACATGGAATCCTGGTTCTCTTTTGCGCCGTATCCGTGCTGACGCCGAGCAACGCTTCGGAGTGGGCTCCGATTGCCGTGCCTGGCGGCTGGGAGAAGGCGGAGGGAGGGATCCTCAACGCCTACGACGGGGTCGCCTGGTACCGCTGCTTCGTGCGCGTGCCTGCCGAGTGGCAAGGCGAGACGCTGCACCTGGAGCTGGGACGGATCGACGACAGCGACACAGCCTTCCTGAACGGCATCGAAATCGGCCACAGCGAGCCGACGGAGCTGGCAGCCCGGTTCGAGGTTCCGATGCGATCCTACCCCATATCGCCTGAGCACGTCCGGTTCGGCGAGGCAAACCTGATCGCCGTGCGAGTCGAGGACCATGGTGGAAGCGGCGGCATCGTGGGCCATCCGGCCCGCCTGAGCTGCGCGAAGGGGCGCATCGGACTGGAAGGGAACTGGCAACTGCACAGCGGGGACGACCCGAAGTGGGCAAGCGCATGCAGCGAAGCGGAGGCCGATGCCTTCTGGAAGGTCGCGGGCAACGGGTTCGGACAGGTGGTGGTCCACGAGCCGCTCACCGGGACAGCCCCGCTTACAATGACGGGCGACATCGCCTGGCAACTGGTCGAGGGAGTCGACCGGTTCCTCATCCGGCAGACCCAGGAGAGTCTCAGCAGGAGACGATCCCACTGGCACCCGGACGGGAGCTCGCCGGCTGCCTACACCGCCTCGATACGCGCCAACCGGGAACGTCTGGCCAAGATCGTGGGCGTGCGGGATCCACGGGTTTCCTTCGAAGCGCCGGAACTCGTCGCCACAACCGATCGCAGCGCACTGGTGGGCAAGGGGAATGGGTACTGCATTTACGAGATCCGCTGGCCCGCGTTTGGCGACGTATGGGGCGAAGGCCTTTTGCTGGAACCCGCGAGCGGACCGGCGGCCAGCATCGTGGCGATCCCCGATGCAGCGGTATCCCCCGAGGCCCTGGTGGGCCTGACGGAGGGAGTCGCGCCGGAATCGCAGTACGCCCGTCGGCTCGCGGAGAGCGGCTGCCGGGTCGTCGTGCCCGTGCTCATCAACCGCCACCTGGAAAAGCGGCGAAGCGTGCAATTGCCCAACCGGGAGTACGTGTACCGCTCGGCCTACGAACTAGGCCGGCACATCCTCGGCTATGAGGTCGAGAAGGTGCTGGCCATTGTGGACTGGTTTCAGCGGAAGAGCGGCAAGACGGATTGCCCCGTGGGCGTGGCGGGTTGGGGAGAGGGAGGGCTGGTGGCGCTTTACAGCGGGGCCCTGGACGAGCGGATCGACGGGGTACTTTCGAGCGGGTATTTCAGCTCCCGCCAGGACCTGTGGCAGGAGCCGATGGACCGCAACGTGTTCGGACTGCTGGAGCAGTTCGGCGACGCAGAGATTGCGCTACTGATCAGCCCCCGCCGGCTGATCGTGGAAGCGGCCAGAGGCCCGGAGGTTGTCATCCCAGCGGGCCTCGGCTGCGCGCCGGGACGGATTGTAACGTCGGCCCCCCAGACCGTTCGCGATGAGATCGCCCGGGCAAACGGTCTTCTCGCCCAGGTGGGCAAGGGCCAGCCGGTGCAACTAGTGGAGAGCCAGGCAGGCACGGGCGCGCCGGGAAGCGAGGCTGCGCTGGGCGCCCTGCTGGCATCCCTTTCGCCCCACAGCCGCCTTGCCCCGCCGGAGGCGCCGCCGAAGCCGGAAGGAACGCCGACCGACGACGCCGCGCGGCAGTTGCGTCAGATCGCACAACTCGACCGTCACAACCAGCAGCTCCTGGCCGAGAGTGCCTACGTGCGTGCGGAGTTCATGAAGGACCTGGACCTCACATCCCTGGAGAGATTCCAGCAGTCTGCGACCTTCTATCGCGACTATTTCCGCGACCAGGTGATCGGGCACTTCAACCTGCCGCTACTGCCGGCCAACCCGCGGACCCGCAAGGCCTACGACAGCGAGAACTGGATCGGCTATGAGGTGGTTCTCGACGTCTGGCCGGATGTAATCGCCTACGGCATCCTCCTGGTTCCCAGGAACCTTCGCGAAGGCGAGCGGCGTCCCGTGGTCGTCTGCCAGCATGGGCTGGAAGGTCGGCCAGAGAAGGTGGTCTACCGGAACCTACCGGCCTACAACGGCTTCGGTGCGAGACTTGCCGACGAGGGGTTCATCGTCTTCGCTCCTCAGAACCTGTACGTTTTCGGAGATCGGTTCCGCACACTTCAGCGCAAGGCGAATCCGTTGGGGAAGACCCTTTTTTCAGTGATCGTACCCCAGCACCAGCAGATTACCGACTGGCTGGGTTCACTGCCGTTTGTGGATGCAAAGAGAATCGGGTTTTACGGCATTTCGTACGGCGGCAAGACGGCGATGCGGGTACCGCCGCTGGTGGGCAACTACTCGGCGGTGATCTGTTCGGCCGACTTCAACGACTGGGTGTGGAAGAACGCGTCGAGCCGGTCGAGCTACAGTTACGTGGGAACGCCGGAGTACGAAATATTTGAATTCGACCTTGGCAGCACGTTCAACTACTCGGAGATGGCGGCGCTGGTGTGCCCGCGGCCGTTTATGGTCGAACGAGGCCATTTTGACGGCGTGTCCAGCGACGAGCGGGTGGCTTACGAATTTGCCAAAGTCCGCCACCTCTACCAGGCGAGATTGAAACTGGCCAACCGGTGCGAAATCGAGTGGTTTGCCGGTCCGCACGAGATCCACGGCGTAGGCACGTTTGACTTTCTCCGCCGCCACTTGAACTGGCCGGCTGGCCGTGATACGCACTAGCCGAAGCGGGAGCGGTGCGGGGCAGACCAGTGGTTGCCGTAGGAATTTTGCGGTAATCCACGCCGTCCTGGGGATCAAGTGGACAGTATATATTCGTGTATCTCTCCGTTTTGTCCCGCGATTCGGCCGCGTGAAGAAGCGATTCTTCACGCGGCCGTTTCTTTTTGTCCCCCAGAGGAGCGGGAGCGTGGGTTTTGGCCCGGCTGGCCACGAGCGGGGAGTGCAGCCGCAGGCGGCGGACGCATGGTGTTTGCGGGGTTACATTTACACCGCGGCGCAAAAAGCCTATCTTGACTCATGACGGCGGCCCGATCCGGGGGGGAATGAACGCGCCACCCGGCCGACCGTCCTGGAGGGGCAGCGGGAAAGCGCCGGCAGGCGGATCCCGCTCCCTTGGCGGGTGTCAGCCCATGGCATGGGAGGCGATGTGATGAGTTCCGCGGCAATCTGGGTAGTCATGGCGGCCGTGGCAGTCGAATTCGGGTATGAGCCGATGCCGGATGGCAATGGTATTCGGTACGTGGTCCAGGTCGAGCCGGAGATGCTCGACATACTGGGCAAAGGCGAGCCGGTCGGCAGCAGCATCCCTCCGGAAGCCCTCGGACTGGTGCGGGAGATCCGGATCGTGGCGAACTACGGACCGCTGTCCAAGGAGATCCCCCTTGTGGTGGACAAGCCCACTGCGTCCAGGCCGCCCTCCGAGCCGAAATGGCCAGCGATGGAACCGCTGAAGGACGGGTCTGGTTGGGAGCCCGGGCACCTGTCCAATACCGACATGGTTCAACAGGCATCGGCAGATGAGGAGACCGCCGACCCGAGCGGAGTCCCCAGGCCCATTGGAGAGGCGAGGGAGAAACCGACAACTTCCAAGACGCCGTGGTTGCTGTTGGTATTGGCCAGCGTGATCGCGGTGGGATCGAGCAGCGGCATGTTCGTGTTCGGTTGGTTGGCGCTTGATTATCGATCGCGTTACCTGGAGCTACTGCGCGAGTCGATGGAGACGGGCAAGCCGTGGCTGGATACCGCGACGGGCGAGGGGGATTCGGCGTCATCCAGTCTCCAGCGGATGGAGCCGGCCCCAACGTCGGACGCAACCGATGCGCCGTCATCTGCCGACGAGCCGGCCGACGATTCCGGCTGGGAGGACCTAGGGGTGGGGAGCAAGGACTCGGTGGACGACTGGCTCCAGGACGATGGGAACCCGAGGAACAGATCTCGCGGCCACCGAAAGAAATCCCGCTGACCAAGCACGGCCCATGGCACCTTTCACAACGATCCGCCTTGGCACACGGACCAGCGCCCTGGCCCGATGGCAGGCAGAGTGGGTTGCCGCGCGTCTGGAGGCCTTGGGATTGATAGTGGAACTGGTGCCGATCACCACCACAGGAGACCGCAAGCAGGCGGGTTCGATTGGGGCGTTGGGCAGCCAGGGCGTGTTTACCAAGGAGATCCAGCAGGCCTTGCTGGAGTGGCGCATCGATCTGGCCGTGCACAGCCTGAAGGACCTTCCCACGGAACCGATCGCGGGTCTGGCACTGGCGGCGGTGCCCGAACGCGAGTCGGTGCGGGATGTGCTGGTGTGCCGCAGCGCGAGGTCACTGGCGGATCTGCCGCAGGGAGCCCGAATCGGGTCGGGCAGCCTGCGCCGCCGGGCGCAGCTCCTGCACCATCGGCCGGATCTGGAGGTGGTCGACATCCGTGGAAACGTCGATACCCGTCTGGCGAAACTGGATGCGGGCCACTACGACGCCGTAATGCTCGCGGAAGCCGGCCTCAAGCGGCTCGGGCTGGCGGACCGGATCACCGAGCGGATCGACTGGCCGATCATGCTTCCGGCCATTGGCCAGGGCGCCCTGGGGCTGGAAACGCGGAGTGACGATGATGCCACGCGATCGGCTCTCCGCCCGCTGGACCATCTGGAGAGCCACGCGGCAGTGGTCGCCGAGCGGGCGATGCTGGCGGCACTCCACGGCGGGTGCCTCGCGCCGGTTGCTGCCTGGGGCCGGTTTGAGGCGGGCAACCTGGTACTCACCGGGCGAGTGCTCCGCGTTGACGGCAGCCTGCAGATCGAGGCCACCGAGAGGGCAAGCCGCGGGGAGGCGCAAGCGCTTGGGGAACTGGTTGCCGAACGGCTGATCGCGCAAGGGGCGGCAGACTTGATGGGGGAAGCAAGGCGGCGGAAGCCGTCGTGAGGGGCGAGGTTCTGCCCGGCGGACATTTTCGCAGAACCCACCGAGTCGCGCGGCGCGGGAGGGGGACTGTCAGAAGAGTCCCACGATTTCTTCGTTCTCGTTGATATCGATGGTTTCAGCCGCCGGCACCTTGGGCAAACCGGGCATCGTCATGATATCTCCGGTGAGCACGACGACGAATCCGGCCCCGGCCGACACCCTGACATCGCGCAGGGGGACGTCGAATTTCTTGGGCCGGCCTTTCAACCCGGGATCGGTGGAAAGAGAGTACTGGGTCTTGGCCATGCAGATGGGCAGTTCGCCGTATCCCTCCTCCTGCAACTGTTTGAACTTGTCGCGGAGTTTCTTGTCGGCCAGGACTTCGGTGGCGCCGTAGATCTCGCGGCAGATGATTTTGACCTTTTCCCAGAGCGTGCAGGTATTGGGGTAGAGAAACGAGAAATCGGACTTCGTATTCTCGGCCACGTCGACGACAGCCCTGGCGAGTGCCTCGGCCCCCTGGCTTCCTTTGGCCCAGTGCTCGGCGCGGAGGATCTGCACCGAAAGATAGGCGCATTTGTCCTTGATGAACTGAATCTCGTCATCCCGATCGGAAAGGAACGCATTGATGGCGACCACGACCGGGAGGCCGAACCGGTGGATGTTTTCGATATGCTTTTTCAGGTTCTCAACCCCCTTGTCCAGGGCCTCGAGAGCGGGCTGATTGAGGTCCTTCAGGGCAACACCGCCGTGATGTTTGAGGGCCCGGACGGTAGCCACGATTACCACGGCATTGGGACGGATGCCGGCGCTGCGGCACTTGATGTTCATGAACTTCTCGGCGCCCAGGTCGGCCCCGAAGCCGGCCTCCGTGACGGTGTAGTCGGCCAGGCGCATGGCGAACTTCGTGGCGATCACGCTGTTGCAGCCGTGGGCGATATTCGCGAAGGGGCCGCCGTGAACGAAGGCCGGCGTGTTCTCGAGGGTCTGGACGAGATTCGGTTTGATGGCGTGCTTGAGGAGCACGGCCATCGCCCCGTGGACCTTCAGGTCGGCCGCAGTCACGGGGCGGCGGTCGAAGGTGTAGGCGACGATGATGCGTCCCAGCCGCTGCTTCAGTTCCGTGAGCGATTCGGAGAGACAGAAGATGGCCATGACTTCGGAAGCCACGGTGATGTCGAAGCCGCTTTCGTGGGGGACTCCGTTGCCCGGGCCGCCGAGCCCGACGGTGACCTGGCGGATGGCGCGATCGTTCATGTCGATGGCCCGGCGCCAAACGATGCGGCGAACGTCGATTCCCAACTCATTGCCGTGGTGGATGTGGTTGTCGAGGACGGCGGCGAGCAGGTTGTGGGCCAGTTCGATCGCATGGATGTCGCCGGTGAAATGGAGGTTGATATCCTCCATGGGAACAACTTGGGAGTATCCCCCGCCCGCGGCCCCGCCCTTCATGCCGAAGCACGGTCCCATCGACGGTTCCCGCAAGCAGGCGATGGTCTTCTTGCCGATGCGCCGCAAGGCGTCGGCCAGTCCGATGCAGGTTGTCGTTTTTCCCTCGCCGGCCGGCGTGGGTGTGATGGCGGTCACCAGGATCAACCGGCCGGTGGCTGCCGCGTCGAGGCGATGGAACAGATCCAGCGAGACCTTCGCCTTGTATTTGCCGTAGAGTTCCAGGTCGTCGTCGGAAATCCCCAGATCCGCGGCGATGTCGGCGACGGGACGCATTCGGGCGAGTCGGGCAATGTCGATATCCGCAGGAAGGGAGACAACGGGATCGGCCATGGGTTCCTCTTGCAGGTAGATCACTTCGTTCAGTCACTGCGGCGGGCAGATGTCCCTCAAGCGTATCAGCGCCCGGTGACCGCCGCCAGATCCTCCGACTTCCATGTTTCGGCGACCTGCAGGCTGAGACTCTCGATGAGCGTATCGAGAAGGTCGCGTTCGCCCAGATACACGCGTGCCGACTGCTGCTGGAGGTCGACGAGCAGCACCATGTGATCCCCCGGCCGGGCATTCTGACCGCGCAGTGCAGGCCCGAGTCCCCAAGCGCATCCGCCGCGTGTGACCAGCGTGCCGGATTCCACGCCATCGGCAGTCCAGATGCGGAAATTGCCCCCAAGCCGGTGCTTGAGCCCCGAAGGGACGGTCGTCACTCCCCCCGCTATGGCAGCCTTGGACAACTGGTAGAGAAGGTAGATGCGCCCGTCGGCCAGGGTGCCGAACCCGCGCAGCACGCGCGATGCAGCCCGTGCCGAGCGCCTGGCGGCGAGGCATTGCACCTTCCGGCGGTTGACGGTGGTTCCCACCAGCCCGTACACGCTCCGGCCGAATTGGGCAATCACAGGAGAGGACATCAAGGTTGCATTGAAGCTGAAGCGGTTCATTCCCTCCGCCATGCAGTGCTCCTCGAGCAAACCGCGTTCCATGATGGGGCCGTGCTCCTGCAGAACCCGGATCATCACGGCCTCGACCCCCGAGAGCGTGTCTGCCGGCAAGGGGGGCGAATCGGCGAGCACCATGCGGCCTTGGACGCGGACAGCCGAGCGCTGCCGGCAGAAGTCGACGAGGACCCGGCTCGGCGGCAGCTTGCGTCCGGACCGCCGGTGACGCCCGAGAGCGGCGCGGAGGCGGGAGATGTCGATCCGGGGGCAGACCGAGAAGACTTTGTCCATCATGTTGGGCAAGCCATACTGGGAACCGGATTCCAGATGAAACCAGTTCTTGCCGTGGGCGAGCCACTGAAAACCCGCCATGGCCTCGAGCACGGCCCAGACCAGGGACGGCTCGGCGCGGGACGACTGGCAGGTTTCGACCTGCTGAATCACATCGGAGACGGTCGCTATGCCGGAGGTCAGAGCCAGCCGGCGGGCGACCTGCGCGATCTTCTTCGGCAGGTGGGCCGACTGGGCATCGACGACCAGTTCCACGTCGCCGATATTCACCGTGCAGAAATTGCCGTCGCGGGACAGGAATTCGGCGGCCTGGAGGATGGTTTTCGGATCCAGGAAGAGCCCCTTGGCGTCTGCGGCTTCGAACCGGCAGCGGAGATCGGAAGTGGCGATCGGAAGGTGCGATTGGATGAACTGGAGAGCCTTGTCGAGGACAGGCGCGAACACCCTGGAATGGCGGTGCCGCTTGGCAGCGTGCAGGCACACCTGACGGATGCGTTCGCGGCTCAGGCCGTGGCGATTGCCCAACTCCTCGAGGGTGCGTCCGCCGCCGCCGTCCCAGCCATAGTACTCGGAGATGATCTGGCGGTCCCTGGCCTGGGAAGTTGGCGCAAAGACCTCGGCCAGTTCCTCGCCGAGATCCATGCGACTCATCTGCTGGATGCGGCCGCGGATTTCTGCGAGCTGGCGCGCCGTTGCTGCCGGATTGGGAGGATCGACGCGGCGATGGACAACTCGCTGCGCGAGATCCGCCAGGGTTTCGGCTTGGTGGTCGACGCTGCGCAGGGCGGCCCCCAGCCTGGGATCGCTGAAGTGGATCTGCGACACTTCCGGAACAGCTCCGAGTGCCTCGGCCTGGCGGGTCAATCCGGCATCCAACGACTGGCTGCGGGCCACCGCTGTTTCCAGCGACGAGAGCAGGTCGAGAAGGCACTTGGCGCCGAACGCCTTGAGCGCGAGGAGATCGCCGATGGTGTAGTTGCCGATCGCCTCGAACCGGGAAGCAAGCCCCTCGCGCAGGAGGCAGTTGTAGGTACGATTCTCCAGGGCAAGATCCTGCAATCGCAAGCCCTTGGGCGGAGCCGGGAATTTGCGTTCTTTCAGGGAGCGATGATGGCTGCTTCCATTGACGCGGGCAATGATGGCCCGGCCGAGCAGACTCAGATCCCTGTCGTCCAGGGTCTGCGAAATCCTCTCGTCGAGATCGCAGAGGTTGAGTCCCCGAATCGACGGATTGGAGACTTCGCGTCCGGGGACGGGCACTTCCAGAATGTCCCGCAGCGCCGCAGGCGCCAGTCGGTAGCCACGACGGGGATATCGTCCGAATGTCTGCCGATCGGGGGCCCCGGAGATCCGGCGGGACTTTGGCTTGGCCCGCGAATCGGGATGGTCGGTGGCGTATTCGATGGCCGTGAGGAGGTCGACAAGGCACTTGCTCCAGAACCCGCGGAGGCCCAGCACGCCTTCGACGGTCATGCACCCCAGATCCTGTGGCCGGTCGCCGATCCCTGCGGCAGCGAGGCAATTGAACGTACGGGATTCCAGTTCCAGACTGACCAGTGACATGCCGTCGGGCAGGGGCGGAAGCCGGAGGGTGCTCAAAGGTCCCGGCTGTCTTGCGGCGCGTCCGACGGCGCGAACGATTCGGTCGGCGAGTGCTGTGCAGCCATCGGGCCCGAACCGATCCCATGCCCTCTCATCCAGATCGCTGAGGCGCACGAATTCGGGGACGCCCTGCCCTGCGTATTCAGTCGGCAGAGTGTCCTGTAGCAGTTCCGCGAGCAAACGCGGCGCAAGGCGATGACCTGGCCGTGGATATCGGCGTCCTGGCATCGAACACACCCTCCGAGCAGCACCCCACGCCTGCTGCCCTGTCACACCCCCAAACGCAATGGCCTCACGGTAGCATGCCCCTTGTGGACGTCTCCGGCGGATTCGGCTCCTCAAACCGAATCAGCACACACCGTTTCGCGCCAACCGAGCACCCCCTCGGTGTGGCGTGGCGGAAGAAAACCCCCTTCACGGTGGTCGACAGGCACCTCAGAATATAAGCACCCGGCCAGCGGATCGCCAGCCTTTCTTTGACAAAATTTTGGCTAGGGAAAACGCGGAATTGAGGCAATTCAGATCGTTTTTACTGGCTTTTGGGCGGTCGAAGCCTGGAGAGCCAGCCTTTCCATCTGACCGGAACACGCCCTGCTAAACCATTTTGAACAAAAGAGTTGCGACGCAACCACGCCAGACGGGGCAAACCCGGGGCCGTGATGAAGCCGAGTGCGACACAGCCAGTCCAGGCGCGAGCCACCCGTCCGCAGATCGACGAGGGCGATCTGGCGGCCATTGCCAATCGGGGCGGATTTCCGTATCGTTTCCGTTTTCCGCCCACGACTCCCAGGTTTTGGACTCTTCCGCCATGCTCGATCCGCAGGTCCAGCAATTCCTCCAGACGCTTACCGCTCTCGGGGCGGCGCCGTTTGAAGTTGTGGGCGTCGCGGAGGCTCGGGCGGCATCGGCCGCCAGTTCCGAGCTGATCGGACCGGCCTTGGAGGTAGCCGAGATTCGTGACCTCGCTATTCCGGGGGCGGGGGGCACGATTGCCTTGCGTCTCTACCGGCCGGATCGCGCCGGTTGCCACCCTGCCCTGGTCTACCTGCATGGAGGAGGATGGGTGCTGGGCGATATTCCCACGCACGAGAGACTGTGCACGGAGATCGTGCACGGGGCTGGATGCGCGGTGGTTTCGGTCGGTTACCGCCTGGCGCCGGAACACAAGTTCCCGGCCGCCGCTGAGGATGCTTTTGCCGCCACGCAATGGGTGAGCAACCATGCCGAAGAACTGGGGATCGACGCGCGGCGGATTGCCGTAGGAGGCGATAGCGCCGGCGCCAATCTGGCGACGGTCGCCTGCCTGATGGCCAGAGACCGCCAGGCATCGATGCCCGTCTGCCAGATCCTGGTGTATCCGGTCACCGACTGCGATTTTGAAACGCCTTCCTACCGAGAGAACGCCGAAGGATGCCTGCTCACGCGGAGCACGATGCAGTGGTTCTGGAAGTGCTATGTCGACTCGGAGGCCGACATGCTGCATCCCTATGCGTCGCCACTGAAGGCGGAGGACCTTTCGGGGCTCCCCGCGGCGCTGGTGATCACCGCCGAACTGGATCCCTTGCGCGACGAGGGGGAGAGTTATGCGCGGCGTCTCCAGGAAGCGGGTGTACCCACGAGCCTCACACGCTACGATGGAATGATCCACGCCTTCATCCGGCGAACCGACATCTTCGACCAGGCCCATGCGGCCCAGCGCGAGGTCTGCCGCAGGCTCCGGCAGGCGTTTGCAGCGGGCCGTGACTCTGCATGCGGCAAGTGATGGGACAGACGATTCATGGTGCCGCTGTTCTGTTTCGCGTTTAGTGTGAATTCTGATGTCTGACCGCATCGCATCCCCGGCAATCGACGTGCTTGGCCTTGGGGCGGTGGCCGTCGACGACCTGCTCTATGTGGATCGTTACCCTGAAGCGGAGAGCAAGGTGCGGGTCCGGCGCCGGCGGCGTCAATGCGGCGGCCAGACGGGCACCGCGCTGGTGGCGGCGGCACGGTTTGGAGTCAGAACGGCCTACGCGGGTCTGCTGGGAGAAGACGAGCTTTCCCGCGAAGTGATCGCCAGTTTCGCAGCGGAAGGGATCCAGACGCGCTGGGCGACCTTTTCGGCGAGCGCCCGGCCGGCGCATTCGACAATCGTCGTCGACGAAAGCGCCAAGACCCGCACCATCTTCGCCTCGGTGGAAGGGGAACTGGGAGCCGCGCGCGCCGGGCCCGAGGCCTCCCTGCTGCGGGCCAGCGGAGTGCTGCTGATCGACCATCACGGCATGGAAGGCAACCTTCGGGCGGCGCGACTGGCGCGCCAGGCCGATCACCCGGTGGTGGCCGATTTTGAGCGAACCGGAGAACCGCCGTTCGAGGAATTGCTGGAACTGGTGGACCACCTGATCGTATCGGCCCGATTTGCCGCAGAAGTAACCGGCCGCCGGGATCCGGCAGAAGCGGTGACGGCTTTGGCTGCGGGCCACCGCCAGCTCACGGCGGTTACCTGCGGAGCGGCTGGCTGTTTCTATTGCGTGGAATCGGATGGGGAAAGAATCTGCCATCAGCCGTCGATCGCCGTCGCGGCGGTCGACACGACGGGCTGCGGGGATGTGTTCCACGGCGTGTATGCGGCCGCGCTTTCGCAGCAACTTCACGTGCGGGAGTGCATCCGCCTGGCGACTGCGGCGGCGGCGATCAAAGCGGCGCACGAGGGGGGACAGGCAGGGATTCCCTGCCGCACGGAGATCGAGCAGTTTCTGGCCAGAGAGTCCCCCGCGAGCCAGTAATGGCGGCCGGCAGTCGTCCCCTCGTCTGGGACATGACAGTCGGAGGATCCAGGTCAACCGCAGGATCGTGACTCCTCGCGTGCGACAAACGGCGATGCAGCGATGGTCTGCGGCGAGGTGAAGCGGTTCACTTTGACCATCACGCCGCCGAGGAGGGCAATCATGCCGATCACCGGGAGGCAGAGCAGGGCCAGGAGGCCGATCAGGATCAGCCAAGTGGACCCGGCGCGGCCGATCCACCAGTTCAGACGGCCTCGAGTGCCCAAGCGGATCGCGCAGGCCGCGGCGGCGAGGATCAGCAGGATGGCAATCACCTGGACCAGTCCGTCGACGGTCTGGGTCGCAAAAGCGCGACCCGTAATCCGGACGTCGCCCTGGGGAGTCATGAACCTGTATTCCCGTCCCCGGAAGGGGAAACTGACGTCGAGGCTGGCCAAGCCTGCGGGCAGCGGGGCGGCCGTGCCGCTTCCCACCTGCGGCTGCGACGGCTGTCGCATGGAGGCCAAGGTACCGGCCATCTCGGACTGGGACGTGGCGGCAGGCTGGCCGATGGCCGGGAGCTGCTCCCGGTAGCCGAAGGCGCCGCCCCCGGCTTGGCCCTGGGCGCTTTGCTGAGCGACATATCCCGGCCGGGCGAGAGCCTGCTGCTGCTCCATATGACGGGCCTGGTACCTGGCAACGGCCTTGCGCTGTTTCTCTCCCTGGTCGGCAGCGACCGCACCGACGACCGGCAGGGAAGCCTCGTCGATCGTGTTCGGGGCCACGACGGCCGGCGTTTTCTTTTGCGAAACCCCAGGCCCGATCTCGCCTTCAACCGTCTTGTCCCGGCCCTCGGCTCGTTGGCTTCGTTCGGCGATCCTGGCCTGGCCCTGGGGCTGAGCAGGCATCGGGGACGCCTCCTTCTCAGCGGCCTGATCGGTTGCGACAGTGGCCGCACTACTGAGCCTGCTCTGATCGAGCCACCTGGTGTTGAAACTGCCGAGTTCCGGCGGGGCCGCGGCGGGCGCTGTGCCTGCAATCGACCGGTCGGCCTTGAAGTTGCTTTCCAGCCCCTGGACCACGTTCTTGGCGAAGTAGTTGGACTGGGCGTCGACCTGCTGCCTCAGACGGTCGCGATTGTCGAAGACCGCCGTCTGCTGCAGAGACTCCTGCACTCTCTCGGCAGCCTTCTGCACCTCCATGGAAACGGCCTGATTCCGACGTTCCTCCTCCCGGAACCTGGCATTTGCCCCATACTCGCCGACATCCGTCCGGATGGCATTCAAGACGTTGACGCTGTTGAGGGCCCGCGCCTGGGCATAGGGATTCCCTTCGCGCAGGACGTTGCTGAACTTCTCGAGTTGCCGCGTCTTGTAGGCCCAACGGCCGGCCAGCAGGTCTCCCTCTTCGTCGACGCGGGACATCGTATCGTCGAAATCGAACCAATGCGTCTCGGGCAAATAGAGCCGAACGTGGCTCTCGTCGACCTTGATGCCCAGAGGCTGAATGAAAGGGAGATCGAAGCGGGTGAGGGTTGCCAGCTTGTCGATTGTTCCTCCATATTGGAGACGGATCACGTAGTCGGAATCGCCCTCGGCGGTCTTGACCAGCGGGATGCGGATCCGCCCGGGACCGGCCGACGCGGGGGCACGGGTGGGTTTGACCGGCTCGCCGGCCGCCGGCGCGCCGTCTTCGTGCGCCGTCCAAGCCGCAAACGTCCAGAGTTGGGCCGTCCAGAGATCGGCCCCCTGGGGCATGCTGATTTCCAGATACTGCTCCGTCTTGTTGTCGATCCAGTAGAGCTGTTCAGCCCGGTAGGCCCCGGAGCCGTCGAGGACCAAGCGGGTTTCCGCCATGCCGATGCGAGCATCGGTCGTGCGACGGGCTTCAAAACGCCTGGCGCGGAAGACAAGCCGGGGCGAGGGCCGGCCATCGGCGACCAGGAAGGCCTCGGTGAATCCTTCTTTCAGGATACTGGCCAGATGGGCCCACTGGCCCTGCTGGCGTTTGATCGGTTGGAGGCCGGAGGAGGCATCTTTCTCCCACTGGATGTCGTCGAGTCCGGCCTTTTCCAGGGTGACGAACTGGCGCACGGAGAACGCATCGAAGGAATCGCCCTTGATCACCTGCGGAATCGGAGCCTCGAGATCGACTGCCGTTTGAAGCGTGCGGTCGTTTTCGACCAGAACACGCAGCTCGCCCATGACCTCGTCCTGCAGCTCCAACTGAAAACGCAGCGGCGGATTGGGGCCTTCCCCTTCCGGCCGGATCGTCTTCTGGCGGAGCATGGGGACACTGACCCGCGCATCGGCCATCCACGAGGGGAGAACCAACGAGATTTCGCGCACACCGGCATGTTCGATGCGATAGTCAAGGAAGATCGTCTCCTTCAAGGCCCGGTCGGTCATACAGATGTTGGTGATGGTCTGGCATTGAACGTCGGGCCGGCGCTGGCTGAGCCGCAGGATGCCCGAGTAGTCGGCCCGGGTCTGGAGGAGCGCCAGGGCAGTGACGTGCTGCTGGTCCTTCGACACCCAACCGGCGATCTGGTCGAGGAGGATCGTGCTGCAGCCGGCCAGGTCCCTGGCAGCCACATCGTAGGCAGGATCTACCTGGACGGCCATCTGCCCGGGACTGAAGGGCACGCCGAGGATCTGCACGTTGGGAATTGCCACATCCTTGCCGGCCTCCTCGCGGGGCAGGCGGCCTTCGAATACGATCGTGACGTCTCCCTCCTGCCCCGATCCGAGCAGCAGCGTGAGTTTCGGGCGTCCGCCGTGGTCGGTTACCGACCATTCGAACTGGCCGGAGAGGGATACGTCCTGGAGCTGGAACGCCTCGGGCAGGAGGATCTCGACGCGATAGAGCTTGCGGTCCGAAACGGCGTAGCGAACGCGGCATTCCAGGAGCCGCTCGTACTGGGTGATCCGGAGCACCGATTGCAGGCTGGCGGTGATTCTCGGGTCGACCGCCTGGGCCGCCAGGCGGATTTCGTAGTCGGTGGCTCCGAACCGATAGGTCTGGAATGGGCGGATTCCGAGGGGACTCTCCTGCGTTGCCAGCTCCTTCTTGGCGGCGTTTTCCGGCACGTCGGTCCGTGTGGCTCCGTTGGCACCTTCCACGCGAAGGTCGAGCAGCGGGCTGCGCCGGATCGTGATCCGTCCCTGGTGCAGGGCCGCCCCGTCGACCCGCACCACAGGCGACGCGAACCGCAGAGGGGCCTGTCCCCCGATGGCCTGGGCGAGCCACAGGCGTACCGTGAACTCCTCGCGCTGCTCGGCCGTCTTCAACAGGGTGACCGTCAGCTTGCTTTCCGCGGCCTGTTTTTCAATTTCCCAGCCTCGCACGTTCGTGCCGTCGATCCGTTCAACCAGGTATTCCTTCGGCACACGGAGCGAGAACTGCTCGTGCCGGGAGCGTCCGAACTCGAGTTGCAGGTGCCAGGCCAGACGCACCCCGTCTTCCTGGACGTCGAGCATGGCGTCCGATTCCGCGGTCAGACTATGGTCGACAACGCCCTCGGCGACGGTCGGCCGCCACTGGAGGCTGAGGATTCCGTCGGGCCCCAACGCCGTGTGGATCCGTTCGTCGGCCTTTTCCGTCTTGTGACCGGCGTGGTCATCGACGTTCTGGAGGAGCACTTCGGTCTGGGGTAGAGGCACTTGGATCTCGATGGCCGCGGCAGGAGCCACCGGCAGCCGGCATTGCACCGCCCGCCAACCGCCGCGCCGCTCGAGCCGCATGCGCACAGCGAACTCGAGGACGTGACGCCCCTTGCCTTCGACGTGGAGCAGGACGATGGATGCTGGGGCTTTCACGGCGGCCGTCTGCGGTTCGGGCAGGGCCTGCTGGACGGGGGCGGCCGACGGGACCGGCGCTGTGTCGGGGGCCGCTGCTGCGACCACCGGTATGCTGAGTCTTGCCGGTGCACCGTCGAGATCGGCACGAGTCAGTACGCCGTTTTCGAGCCCCAAGGGGATTTCGATCCGGGTTTCGGCAAAAACGTCGATTTCCATCCGTCCGTCGACCAGGAGGTCTTTCTCATCGACCAGCGTGGTCTGGTAGGCAACACCGGCCGGCGAGTAGGACGCCGGCGGCGGGAGGGAGGTTCTTTTCCTGTCGGGGTACGCGAGATCCCACAACTCGACGTATCTGGCATAGGGCACGAGAATCCGTTCGGCCCGGTCCAGACCGGTCTTCCTGGTGGCATCGTAGGGGATCACGACGGCGTCGGCGGGAATCGCCACAGGCGGCAGCGGGTCGACGATTTCGACCACATAGGGCGCTACTGCCGGAGGTTGGGCCGAGGCAACGCTCGAACCCCAGGGCAGGCTCAACATGAGAAGTGAAGCGGCCGTGACGAGGCGAACACGCCCTTTGAGAAGGAATCGGGCCACGCGGGCAAACCAGCGTACAAAACCGGCCAAGAGGTAGTAGGGGAGGAGCAATCCGGCGGCATAGACCGCTGCATTGGCCGGTGCGAGCGTGGCGCTCATGTCGGGCAGGAAGGGAAATACCTGATCGAGCAGAGGGATCAGCGATCCGAGGCCGATCACCGCAAGAACGCAGCCAGCCTTGCGGCGAACGGGTGCCGTCGTCAGGCAGACTCCCGCAAACGCCACCAGCAGGCCGATACCCCAACCCAGCCCGGCGAGCCTTCGCCCATCGGCCATCGCGACGGCCAGACGGGGCGCAGTTCCCAGGCTCCGGAATGTGACAGGAGGATCCTCGTCGGCGGCTCCGCCTTGAAGTGCGATCGGCAGCGCGCCTGCGCCCTTGAATCCACGGCGCTGCGGAACAGGTTGCCGCGCTGCGGCGGCATCGCCTCGAGTATCGGACGGCGGCACCAGCGGCGCCGGCGCAGCCTGGGGGGGCGACACCGCAGCGGCGGGCCGGGGGGTCTCAGGCTTGGACTGCTCCGCCGAGACGACAGCATCCATTTCCTCCAGTTTCAGGCTGTCGGAGAGATCCTTGTCTGCGGCTGGCGCGCCCGGCATTGCCGGAATCCCGGCGGCTGCGGACTGCGTGGCGTGATCGCTCGAGGCGGGCACTGACACGGATGGCCGCCAATTCGTCTGCGCGCTACGGGCTCTCCTGGCAACAAGAAACGGCGAGCCAAACAAGAAGCCGCCCAAGCCCTTGGCCAGGATCCAGATGGCCGGCTCCGGCCGCTCGGGCTGCCAGATCACGGTCCCGCTGGAATCGAGGACCGTGCAACCGGTCGGAGGATAGAGATCCCACTGGAAGTCGGCGATGGGGACCAAGGGGCCCGGCTGGCCGTCATGTCCGCGAAACCGCAACTGAGGCGCATCCATATTGACGGCGTCGTGAAGAGCGATCGCCCCTACGGACATCTCGTAGACCAGGTGGAGCGCGACGGTCTGCCCCTCCTGCGTAGCCGGCAGGTTGATCAGCCAGCAGTCGCCCTCTTTTTGGGGCCGGATCGGCTCGCCGTTGACGGTGCCGGACCAGAGTTCCGCTTTCGGGGGCAATGCGACCTCGATAAGCGAGACCTTGGTCAGCATCTGGAAGTCGGCCTCGGTCTGGCAGATTCCGGCGGCGGAAAGGCGGCTGGCGAGGCGGGTTCGATGAACGACGGCGCCACAGAGGCTATGGCCCTCGCGCCGGACAACGTCGAGCTTCACGGCCCCGGGGCGGTCGGCAAAGGCAAACACACCCAGGAGTCTCTGACCCGGCTGGTACTGGGCCTCGACGAGTTCTCCCACGTCGCAGCGGCGGACTGGGGGGGCCACGGCCACCGACACCTCCAGTTCCGCATCTCCTTCCACCGCAAGATGGCCGGATTGCCAGATCACGCCGTCGGCCAGGGCAATCGGCAGTTCCACGCCCTGCTGGTTTTCGATGACCCGCGGCTGGTAGAAGTCAACCGCCAACCGGAGTCCCCCGGCCCGCGGTTCGGCCAGCAGCACGTGCCAGCGGCGGCTGCCGTTGTCGAGCGACGACACATACTCCTTCAGTCCAAGGCCGTCCAGTCCGCGGATCGCAACCGTCTCAGGCGTGCCGGCCGGCAACAACAGCGACAGTGTGCGTGTCCGGGCTTCCTCCACATCGTAGACCAGTTCATAGTGGGCGACCAGGGCGTCGGGTTCAACCCGCAGGAACGAGAACGTGTGGGCCGTGATGCGCGGCGAGGTCCGGCGCACAACCAGCGGCAGCCGATACTCAGGACTCTCGTAGCGGTACGCGAGATCGGTCGCCACTCCGGCCAGGTGTCTGGCCTTGTCTTCCTTGCCGAGGATGGAAAGGCGTTCTGCCTTGTCCGGCTCCGGCTGTGCAACCATGTCGTCCTGGGCATCGACGGCGATCGCGCCGATATCCGAACCGGCACCGCGGACGAGAAAACGCGGAAACTGGAGGTTCTGCGTCGTCCACTCGCCAAGCCAACCGGAAGGCACCGACTCGGCTTCGAAGTAGATCCGATACTCCTGGTTGGGATGGACGCCGCGGGGGAGACGCACCTTCACCCGGCCTGCTTCGGCAAGGGCACCGTAGCATTCGTACGGCAGGCTCTCTTGCTCCGGGCCGGTAACACTCGTCACTCGCCACGACGGCGGGACATCGATCTCGGTTTCGAACAGAGGCTCGGCCTCCGGCCGGAGAAGGAATCCGCCCTGGACTCGCTGGCGCTGGTCCTGGAGAACGAGCAGGAGGTTGGTCATCACGGCCACTTCTGCAGGGGGTTTGACAAAACGCGCCGACACTGCGAATTCTCCTCGCGGAGCATACCAGGCAACGATGGGACGCACCGCCGGTGCCCCCGGGGCCGCCTGAAGGACGGTCTCGGGAATCGCCCGTCGCAGGACGGCCGTATCGATCGGGATCAGCCCGTCGGATGCCACCTTTTCGGCCATGAGCCGCTGGTCGACCAGCAGTCCCACGACTGCGGACTCCGCCATGACGCCGAGCGGAACGAATCGCGAGAGCTGCCAGCCGGCGAGGTCGGTATTGGTTCGAATTGCGGAAAGAGTGAGAACAACCGACTCGGTCGCCGGTTCGCGCAGGTAGACCTCGAGGACCCGGCGTCCGTGGGGGGAAACGACCGCCCAACGGGCGAGTTGGGGAGTGGCAACGTCGGTGATCTCGAATCCGTCGGGCAAGCCGAACTCGAACCGCTCCACCGCCCGATGAAGCACGCCCAGCGAGATGGTTGCGTGGAGGCGTTCGTAGGCTTCGGTGATCTCGTCGACGAGCACGCTCCGCGCCACAATGGTCCTGGCGCAGCAGTCGACTGTTGAGGGACAGGTCCAGATCCAGGGTTCCCGACGCCACGGGCAGTTCGAAATGCGTCGTGCCGGCCTGCTCGTCGACCACGCGATCGGCCACGCTGGCGCCACTCTTGACCTCGACATCGCCGGGGACGGTCAGATGCATCCGCGAAACCGGTGCGTCGGGCAGCCGCAGCGTCAGACGCTGCCGGGCGGCGCCGGTGGCCATGGGAGCTACCATTTCCAGCAGGAGAAGATGCCGTCCAACGCCCTCCACAAACAGAGTCAACCCGTCGCCTGCCGAACGAGCCAGCGGCGCGGCGCGCTGGTCGAGACTGGCCCGCCGGATGCCCAGTCCCGACAGGTTGAGCGGAACAGCCCAAAGTCCTTCCTCGAGAACCTCGATTTCGAGCTTGCCCACCAGACGCGCACGCCCCTGTTCCACTGTCGCCGTGTAATCGGCAGCGAGCACCAGGGCCTTCTGTGGAGCGTGCTTCTCGGGGCTCTTTCGGGCCTTGGCCAGCAGTTCTTCGTACTCGTTGCGGGTCAGGAGCATCCGTTCCGGCTGGCCCTCCAGGAGCGAATCCAGATCGGCCTCGGGAACGAAGAGTTCCCGCACCAGGGGCGGTTTCTCGACGGGTTCTGCGGCATCAAGGCAGAGACCGGTTGCCGCCATTGCCAGCAGCAAGGCGAGGATCGCAGATCTAGCCATCGTTGCGTCCTCCTTCCGAAGAACCTTCGGACTGGCCCGGCGGGGCCGGTTCTGCCGGCGGCGGCTGGTCTGCAACTTGGCTGCCGGCGACCATATCGCCCGCGGGAGCCGGTTCGTTCACCGATTTGCGGACTTGCCATTGGTGAACGCGATGGGGCAGCCTCCAGACGACGAACTGGATGAACCAGACACCGGCAACCATCAGAAGCGGCAGGCCGAGAGTCAGGTCGCACAGATTCCAGATTGCCAGCGGCCAGTAGATTGCGCAGAAGACCATGGCAACAGCCAGAACGCCCAGGACGAACGCTCGTCGCGAGCAGCCCATCGGCAACAGGAGCAAGCCGAGCACCACGGCCACAACCACCACGGCCGTCTCCACATAGCCTCGATGGAGCCGGTAGAGTCGAAGTCCATCGTCGATCGGGCTACCCGGCTGGAGGGCCGAGAAGACGAACAACTGACCGTCGGTGGCAAAACTCTCGGGAGGCTCTGCGGACTGGGTGACCCAGGCGAGCAACCGGCCGGCAACTGCATCGTTTCGCCGGCTGGGAGGTATGGAGCGGGCATCGACCAGGCCCGCCGGCCAGGTGCCCACCGTATCGCTGCCCACGACCATGGCGTTGAGGGGTTCGAAGTCGCCCTTTCCGTTGATTGCCCAGCGAAACTCCCGAGTCCACGGTCCGCTGGTATCGAGCAGATTGACCTCCTCGGGCAAATACAGACACAGATACACCTTCTGGACCGCCGGCTGCGTGGGAAACACGGGCCATGCAATCGGCAGCCGCGGGTCGGAGAGTGTGCAGCGCAGTTCCAGCAGGAATGTCTGTTCTTCGCGGGTTTTCAGAAGCGGTATGAAGTAGGTCCGATCCTTGCCCATTTCCATGGTCACGGGACGACCATCGATCCGCGGATCGGCGTCGAATTCGGCCCCCTCGGGCATCTGCAGTTCCAGGCGTTGATCGGCACTGCGGATGCGGTAGAGGGCCTGGACAGATGTCTTGCCCGACCGCATAACGACCATCCGCAGGAGCGATTTGGGAATGCTCGTCTGCTTGATGTCTTCCAGGTCGTAGCGGGTGGCGGTGACCTGGAACTCCCAGTCGTCGTGAAATTCGTAAGCCCGCACGGCGCCGTCGATTTTGAGGCTGTCCATCAGATCGCGTTGCGGATCGATGGGACGGAGGCCTGACATCGTGTCGGACTCGCTGAGGTCGATGGTCTCGGCCTTGGTGAGCACGATCTGCCCCCAGGCGCGATCGACTCCCATGGGCCGGACCCGCGGGACGGCGATGGAAACGCTGCTGCCCGCCTCCAGTTTGTCCATCTTGTCTTCCCAGGTAAGGTCAATCCGCCCCGAGCCGAGGAGTTCCGTGCCGCCGGTCAGGCTCCAGGCGACGCAACCGGCCGTGAGATCTTGGGGGGCCGGATCGATCACCTGCTCGCGAAAACCTTTCGACTTGATGTGCAGCAGGCTGGCCACGTTTTCGGGGACGTCGATGCGCAACGACTTGACGCTGCTGTAGAGAACGTCGTAGAAGAGGCTGAGATCGCAGGTTGTCACTCCGTCCTCGATGCGGGCCACCAGCAGTTGCCGCACCGTGACCTGAGATGTTCGCCGTTCGGCCTCGACGGACAACGAAGGCGACTCTGCGCCAAACACATAGGCAAGCACGCCCCTCGCATCACCCCGAGTCGACACCATTCCGGCCAGGGCTTCGTCGGCTGAAACGGAGCGCAAGGCCGTGGCCTCGACCGGGTTGACACGAAGCGATTCCGGAGCGTAGACGACAAGGCGGCCGGTGGCATGCTCGACGGTGGCTGCAGGAACGAGCGGCACGGGGATGGGAATCGCGATCGTCTTTCCGGTCGGCGTCTGCAGTTCAGGATGCTCGAGAGGGCGATCCATGAAGACGGTCAACGCGACCTTTCCGACGGCCTTTTGCGCGAGGTTTACCACAAGCCGGTCCTTCTTGTCTCCGGCCAGGTGGTGGGTATCGATCTGAACGGGGGCGGCGTCGCCCACCTGCCGCCCGGTCACATTGCGTACAGTAAAGCCGTCGGGCACGGCGAGTTCCAGGCGGAACACGCCTGCCCGCTCGACATGGTAGATGGTCGTGACGGCCAGCGCCAGACGCGTGGGTTCCAGGGTCGCCTCGACCAACGAGTCGGCGGTGATCCGCGGCTCGATCTTCTCCACATCGAGCACCAATCCGTACGGCACCGAGACATAACGATAGGAGAATGCCCACGGCGACCTGGCCAGTTCGGCGGGCAGTTCCCCCGCATCCACCTGGACCAGTCCGACCTTCTGGAGTGCCTCGGCACGCAGGCCCTCGCCGATCTGAACGACCACGACTCCCTGTTGCCGTCCGACTCCAACTGCCTCAATCACCGGCACGGCCAGTTCAAGCACCTTGGTTTCGACCGGCGGTGCTTCGGCCGCCTCTGGTACTTCGGCCGCCTTTGGTGTCTCGACCGTCTTTGGTGCTTCGGCCACGTTGGGGGCTTCGATCTTTTCCGGCGACTGAGCCGCAGGGTGGAACTTTTCCAGCTCGACGATCAGAGTCTGGCTGCCATTGGCCGGTTCGAACAGTTGGACGGTGATATTCTGCCGCAATCCCTCCTCGGCAACGGTCCACTGACGGACATTGGCGTCGAAGACGTTCACGACCTTCTGATCGGCCGGCACAGCAACGACCAGTTGGCTCAACTCGGCACGGCTGATCGAGTAGACCAGTTGCGTGCGGGTCCGGGTCACTCCTTCTCCGACAAGCACCTGCTGCTCGACCTGCACGCTTGCCAGGGCCGCCAGGCCGGTCGCACCCTCGGCCTTCGGTGTCCAGGCGATCCGGACTTCGGGGGCAGCACCCACGAAGGCCAGGATGACGGTTTCCTGCACGGAGGACACTTCTTCCGGTTTGGCATCGGGCGGTGTGGTGGCGGCCTGCTTCGCACCGGCCGTGGATTTCTCGTCCACTACTTCCGTGGCCGCAATCATGGGCGAGATGTCGACCTTCACCCCAGCCTCGGGAATCCGCACCTTCCAGCGATTCACGGGGGCCTGCGGCGACTGGAAGGCCACGCTGTTCTGGCCGGGAGCCCGGACAACACCCTTGGCATAAGCGAGGTTCAGCGTCAGCTTCTGAGTCTTCTCATCCGGATTCTCAACCAGCAACTGGTAGCCCTGGCCACCGTCGGCAAGCAATCTCGCCGGCTGATCGCCAAGCCTGGCTTCGGTAATCGCGGTGTCTGCCAAACGGAGGGGGATCTCGTGCCAGCCCTTGCCGATGGTTTCAATCTGGAGAACGGCACGAACCTCAACAACGTCGCTGCGGACCGAGGCTTCGCTGTCGATTTCCGTGATCAGTGCCACTCGCCGCGGTGTTTCGGCCTCCGGCCCGGTCTTCGCAGCCCGGGCGGCATCCCAGAGTGCCCGGAACTTTTCGTACGGCAGAAAGACTCCTCGCCCCTCCTTTTCAAAGGTCCTCCGGAGGTTCTCGTAGGGGATGTAGATCGTTTGTTCGCGGAGCTGGCGATCCGATTCGGCCTGGTTGGCCGCGGCCGGCTGGGCTGCGGGCTCCGGTGCTGGTTGAGCGGTTGGCTGCGATCCCGGTGGAACCGGTGCTGGTTCCTGGCTTCTGCCGGGGTTCCTGAAGAGCAACGCAGCAGCAACCACCGCCGCCACGAACCATCGAGCCTCGCGTTTCATCGCTCGTGTCCTCATGTCCAAGGAATTGTTCGCAGAGGTGGCGGGCTGAATTGGCGCAGACCGACCGTCTGGAACTCGCCGACATCGACGGGCAGGCATACACTGCCCGTGCGCAGAAGTATGACATGTGCAAGAGTAAGACGGATGAGGGGCCGATCTTGTTTCGCGGAAGACGGAAAAGCGATCGCGAGGGCCGGTTGACGGCACTAGACCGGGCGGGTGGTTTCGGCACGAGTGTTCCAGCCAGGCAGTGCGGTCGGCGCCTGGGGCACGTGGCAATCCACGCATGGAATGGGGCGAATCCGGAGGGATTGGGGGCAGAAGCCAGCACTGCCGAAAGGTTTGCGGGGCGCAGCCAATCCCCCCAGAACGGCTGCTACCCCCCCGGGATTGAGAACCAGACACCAGGCGGCCAGGCAACCGTCTCCCCAATCGGACTGGCTGTGGCCGATGCTGCGGTGTAGACTCTTCGTGAACCGCCCCACCGCGTCCGGGAGCCACGATGGTCCGATTCCTGATCTACTTCCTGACTTTTGCCGCCTGTCTGACAATCGCCGTTCTTGCGGCCTTTCACATGTCGTGCTGGTGGGGCATCATCGCCCTGATTCTCTGCCTGTTCCTGGCAGATCGGGCGGGAGTGCTTCGATAGAGAGCGGAGCCGGCATCAACGGTGCTCGGCCCGAACGAGGTCCTTCATTTCGCGGACCGCGCGCTCCAGGCCGACCATGATCGCTCGGGCGATGATGCTGTGGCCGATATTGAGTTCGTGCATTTCGTCGATGGTGGCCACCGGCACGACGTTGCGGTAAGTCAGTCCGTGTCCGGCGTGGAGGGCCAGGCCTGCGGAACGGATCGCTGCTCCGGCCTTCTTGAGGATCTCAAGCTGGGCGTTCTGCTCCTTGCCCGGTTGAGCCAACGCATACTGCCCGGTGTGCAGCTCGACGGCAGACACCCCCAGTTGGGAGGCTGCCTCGATCTGCCGCAAATCAGGATCGAGGAACAGGCTGACCGGGACTCCCGCCTCGCGCAGCCGCTGGACGGTTCGCCGGACTCGATCGATCTGGCCGACCACATCGAGCCCCCCCTCCGTCGTGACTTCCTGGCGTCGCTCGGGCACCAACGTGGCCTGGTTTGGGAGCACCTGGCATGCGATGGCGGTTACCGCCTCGTCACAGGCCATCTCGAGATTCAGTTTGACGCAGACGGTTTCCTTGAGAATCCGCAGGTCGCGATCGAGGATGTGGCGGCGGTCTTCGCGGAGGTGGATCGTGATACCGTCGGCTCCTCCCAGTTCGGCCAGGGCGGCTGCCCAGACCGGGTCCGGTTCATAGGTCTTTCGAGCCTGACGGACGGTAGCCACATGGTCGATGTTGACACCGAGTTCTGCCATTTGTGGAAGTCTCCTCGCAATGGGTCGGGGATGGAGAATCCGGCGGCTGCCACCTCCGAAGGAAGAGTCTGATTATACCTTCGCGCGTACCTCCATCAACCACTCGTTGTATCCGGCACAATCGCGCCCTTCCTGCGGCAGCCCCTTCGCAAGAGGCCTAGGAGCCGAGAAATCCGCCAGTTCCGGTCCATGCGTGCTAAAGTTGTGCAGACATTGTTTCCGTGTCCTTCCAGCGGCACCAAGCCTCGTCCCCAAGAAGTGGCTGCGCACTGTCTCCGTCGCTGCACCGGTTGTCATGAGCCTCCACTGCCAAGATCTTGCCGCCCGCATCGAATCGGTTCAGCCCGACGCTGCGCCCGCGGACGTGGCTCGCCTGTGTCTTCTGCTGATCAACTACGTGAACGACATCGGCAGCCTGGAAGACGACGACGTGCTGGCCGAGGCGTGGAACGAAATGGGGATACGTCTTCAGGCGGCTACCGATCAGCACGCGGCGATGACCGAAGAACTGGAGGAGATCTCCCGGCGCGGCCCGTCAGAATTCACCAGCGAGCATGTGTGGATTCTGCTTCGGGCGATCAAGGTGCAGAGCCAGGTGCTGCAGCTGTATCTGGGCAACTCGGCACCGGAAGGCTGATTGCCGCTCTGCCGGTCTCTATCCGTCGTTGCCTCCGCTCTCCGTCGGCAAAGCTGCTGAGACCCCGAACCGAACCACCCGTCAGCAGGGTTTTCGGCGGTCCGGCTTGCAATCCGCCTGCCAGCAGTTACCCTGGAAAGTCCTGCCCGCAAAGTCTTCGCAGACTGCGCAGATTTGGGCGAGGACCCTGGACTGCACCTGGAGGATGCCATGCTCGCTCAGCTCATGCTGTGCACCCTGCTGGCCGCGGCTCCCGCGGAAGACACCCCTGCCAATCCCACCGCGGCAAGGCCATCGCAGGCAACGGATACGACCAGTACCTCGGCCAAGAGCGCAAGCGTCGGGCCGACTGAGGTGGCGAAGTTCGAGCTGATCGCCATTGAGAAGGCAATTGTGGAGCAGACGAACGCTCAGCGCGCCCGTTATGGGCTTCCGGCACTGGTGGTCGATGAGAGCCTGATGAAGTCGGCCCGGCGTCACACTATCTGGATGGCGCGATCGCGTTCGTTGCAGCACAGCAACGGGGTGGCAGAGAACATTGCCATGGGCTACGCCAACACCGCGGCCGCACTTACCGGCTGGATGAGCTCTTCAGGCCATCGAGCCAATATCCTCAATCGCAGCTACCGCCGGATCGGGGTTGCCGCCTATCAGAGCAACGGCGGAACCATTTACTGGTGCCAGCAGTTCCGTTGGTAGTGGAACCCGGTTGCCAGGAAGGCCGCCGGGATCGGCGCGAGACTGGTATTCGAACCAGCAGCGCCGGCAAATCCGGGGAGCCGCGGTGGAGAAGACCTCTGGTTTCCGCATCGACTGCAAGGCACTTCGGTGCCCTGCTTCCCTGGAATCGGGCTTGCGCCGCTGAGCCTCGTTTTCCGATCCATGCAGGGCTTCAATAGGGGCTCGCTGGGAATCGACTCCAGACGCCCGAAGAAGCTCAACGTCTCGTCGCTTGACGCAGGCTTCTGCAACCGATCCAATGACCTCCGAAATCAGCAGATTTTACGAGCGGAGGGCCGATGGATTGCACACCTGCCGTCTACGAACATGCCGCCTATCTGATCGGACGCACGCCCTGGGAGGTTTCTCGCAGTGCCGACCTGACGTACCAGGCACATGCTGAGGCCTATCGGCGATACGGGCATGCACCGGTCGTTGTTTCGATCGACATCTACAACCTGGAGGCCGAGGCCTACGGGGCCACGGTCAGCCGACCGGGAGGCACAGGGATTCCTGCGATCCTCCGGCCGTTATGCGCCAACCTGGACGAACTGGGCCGCCTGGCTCCCTTCGATCCGCAGACGGCGGGCCGGATCCCCATGGTGCTGGCAGCGGCACGGCGCCTTGCCGACCAGTTCCCCGAAGCCGACGTACGGCTTCCGATGGCAGGCCCGATGTCGATCGCCAGCAATCTCCTGGGCATGGAACCGCTACTGCTGGAGATCGCGACACGGCCCGCCTGCGCCGCCGGGGCGCTTCTGCACTTGGTCGAAGGGCAGCTTCGTCTGGCAGAAGCGATCGTGGATGCGGGGCTCGACGTGGCCTTCTTTGAGTCGGCGGCCGCGCCGCCCCTGTTGTCGCCCCGGATGTTCCGCGAGGTGGAACTGCCGGCGCTCAAGGCGATCATGGAACGGACGGCCGGGATCGTGGGGCACCCGGTTCCCTGCGTCATCGGCGGAGATACGGAACCGATTGTCGAGTCGCTTCTGGAGACCGGAACCGGCTATCTGATCAACCCCATCGAGACCGACCAGGCGGCCTTCATGCAAAAGGTGTGGGACCGGACCGACATTCGGGTGCGGATCAACGCCTCTCCGACGATCATGGCGCAGGGTACCCGCGACCAACTCCGCGCCGAGGTGGAGCGGATCGCCACACTGGCCGCCGGGCGAGCCAATACCTGTCTGGGCACGAGTGCACTGCCCTACGAGACTCCCCCGGAAAACGTGGAATACATCCAGGAGTTGTGCCGGACCTTGTGAGGTCCTTGCACGGGCTGGCCGCAATGGAGGACGCCTACTTCGCCCAATAGGCAGCATTCTCGGTGACAACCGCACTCAAGGGAACGTCGTGCGGCTGCATGGGTACGCGGTCGAACACCTGGCACTCGAAGGCCAGGCCGACCGACACCGCGTCGGGCCGGAGGCGGAGCAGGAGCCGATCGAAATAGCCGCGACCGTAACCGATGCGTCCTCCCGTGCGGTCGAAGGCCAGCCCGGGGACGGCCAGAAGATCGAGCTGCTCGGCGACCACGTGATTCTCCGCGCGAGAGCGGAAAGAAGCTTTCGGCTCAGGAATGCCGAGCATTCCGGGAGACAGTTCGGCCAGGTCGGTCAGGTGGTAGAGCTGGAGTTCCTCGCCGGAACAGTAGGGAATCACGGTTCTCTTGCCACTGCGGAGGAGCTGCACCACCAGGTCAGTCGTACGCACCTCGTCGCCAATGTGCATGAAAACGAGAACCGCCCTGGACTGGGCGTATTGAGGGAGCGAGAGAAATCGCGTGCAGATGGCGGAACTCCGCCGATCCTTGTCGGGAAGCTCCCGCCGACACTGAGACGCGCGGGCCCGGAAATGCGCCTTGGAGGTCTCGGACCCGCCGGGCACTGAAGATGGACTGGATGACACGACAAACCTCATGCTCGACGGGAAGCCCGGAACGAATCCCCAAGTGGACTTGCAGGATTCCGGGAGATCGAGGCTCCGCCGCTACCCTTCGGGCGGCGGCTCCAGGGAGATGGCCCATTCTGGGAATTGCGCAACCCGACTTAGAGCCTATCACAGGGCGGCAGGGCCGCCAACCGGTACGAGCTGCCGCTCGGCTGCTAATGGCCTGCTCCCGCTGGTCGCGAGTCTTGGCGAAGTGTCTCAACGATTTCTGAGATCTGCCGTACAGGGCGGCAGGGCCGCCAACCGGTACGAGCTGCCGCTCGGCCACGGATGGCTTGCTCCCGCTGGTCGCGAGTTTTGGCGAAGTGTCTCAACGATTTCTGAGATCTGCCGTCAGGGCGGCAGGGCCGCCAACCGGTACGAGCTGCCGCTCGGCTGCTAATGGCCTGCTCCCGCTGGTCGCGAGTCTTGGCGAAGTGTCTGAGGTTCATCGCGCAGGGGGCGAAAAAAGGCCTCCCGGGAACGGAGGTCCGCTCGGGGGAGGCCTTTGTAGCAGTCCGGTTATTGATGGCGTCACCCGGTTGCCGGAGGTGGTGTCCAGCAGCCTGGGACGCGTATCACGACGGACTCAGATTTCGGTCCAGTAGTCGCCGTCGTCGAGCATGAGGAAGTCCACTGCTTGGTCGACATCCTTCTGGTTCTTGGGCGAATCCTTGTAGTCGTTCACGGCGTTGACGGAATCGAACTGGAGGGCATCGTACATCAGGGCCATCTCCGTGACACTCACCGGCCTGGACAAGGTGGCGAAGGACTTGCCGTCGACGTACCTGGCGGTCAGCAGGTCGACCGCCGACGTGTCGTGCATTCGAACCACGTCGACGCCGGTCGACGCCTGAGCATGGACCAGGTCGAAGCGGCGTCCCGTCAGTTCGTAGTCATAGGGATTGGCATCCGTTCGCGGGAACATCTGCACCTTGTGCGACCGGAGGATCGCCTTATCGTCGCTGGGCGTGTCGTACATGGTGAGGGTGTCGTAACCCCCGGTGGTCGCGTAGAAGGTCGAGTTCTCGAAGCCCCGGATGGTGACCTTCTGGCGGAGCAGTCCAGGATCGCTCAGATTCGTTCCGGTGGTGAAGACTACTTCCTGGTACGACATGGTGGCCGTATCGTCGGCCGGAGTGTCCCAGACCCGGGCCAGATCGGTGCCGCCGATCGAATTGATGTTGATCTCTTCGAAGAACTTGCCGCGGATGTAGTAGGAAGGATTGTAGAGCTTGGCGGTATCGCCAGTCTCCACCTTGGCCTTGTCCTTGCCGGCCGAATCGGTGAGGTCGAAGGTATCGTAGCCACCGTTGCGGGCGTAGATCTGCATCTCGCGGAAGTTGTCGGCCTGGTGGCTGAAGCCGCTGCCGGCGATGGCGACCTGGGTCGGCCCGGCGGTGACGGTATCGTCTCCGGTCGAGTCGGTGACCTCAACAAGGTCGTTGCCGCCGCCGCTTTCCATAAGGGCATGCTCGATGTTGACGGCACTGAAGGAGAAGCCACTTCCGGTCAGGCCCGCCGTGGATGCTCCCAGGGTGACCTTCTCGTACTCGGCCGCGCCGGTAACATCCACCACGTCCTCGCCGGCCAGACCGTCGAAGGTGACGGTCTTCACGTCCGTTCCCTGGTACACCAGCACATCGTTGAGGGTGACCGAGAGCACGTCGCCGCGGACGAGCACGAGCGTGTCGTCTTCGGCCGTGCCGACCAGGTTGAGGGTATCCGTGGGAATCCCGGTGTCGTTGTCGGTCACGTCGACCCATACCTGGCTGGCAGCCAGCCCGTTGTAGTTGGTGTCGGTGCTGGTCACGACATGGTTGATCGCCACCGACTCGACCTCCTCGTCAAGCTGGTCGTCGATCGCGGAGACCGTGACGGTCTGGGGCGTGGACCAGTTGGCGGGGGTGAAGGTCAATTGCAGGGGGCTGGTCGACACATCGCTGGCGGCGGTCATCGTGATGGTGACGTTTGCCGCAGGCTGGGAGGCGAGCACAACCGTATAGGTATCAGTCGCTCCACCTTCCGTGACCTCGGTATCGCTGTCGGTCTGGGAGATCACGACGCCGGCGATATCGTCGTCGGTGATACTGACCACGAGATTGGGCGTCACGAGGCCGGCGTAGTCGGGATCATCGCTGCTGATCAAGTAGGAGATCGTGCCGGTATGATTGCCCTCGGCGATCGCGTCGGCAACGGCGCTGACGATGACGGTCTGGGCCTGATTCCAGTTGCTGGGGGTAAACACGATGCTCGAAGGCAGGGTAGCGACCTGCCCGTCGGTGAGCATCTGGATGGTGACGTTCGAATCCGGCTGCGACTGGAGTTTGAGGGTGTAGATATCGGTGATCCCGGTTTCCGATACGTTGGTGGACGAGTCGGTCTGGGTCACGATGATGCCCGGGTTGTCGTTGTCGGCAATGGCAACGGAGACGGTGCCGACCGAGAGGCCGTTGTAGTTTGCGTCGGTGCTGGTGACCGTATGGGTGATCGTATCGGAGTGATCTCCCTCGGCGGCCGTATCATTGACGGCTCGGACGGTGATCGTCCGCGGCTGGTTCCAGTCGGTAGACGTGAAGACGATCTCGGCAGGCACGGCGGCAACCTGTCCGCCGACGCCGAGAGCGACCGTAACCTTGGCCGACGGCTTGGAGGTGAGGACGATCTGGTACTGAGCGATGGCCCCGCCCTCGACGACATTCAGGGTCGTGCCCGCGGCCGAAATGCTGACACCGGGGACGTCGTTGTCGGCGATATTCACGGTGAGCAATTCGGCATCGATACCGCTGCCGTAGGCCGGATCGTCGGACGCTACCGTGTGGTCGATGGCGGCGGTGTGCGCGCCTTCGGCAACCGAGTCGTCGACGGCCGAGACGGTCACGGTCTGGGGCTGATTCCAGTTGTCGGGCGTGAAGGTGAGGGTAGCCGCATCGGTCGAGAGCTGGCTGCCGCGGATCAGGGTGATAACCACATTGGCCGTCGGCTTGGAGGTGAGGCTCACGAGGTAGGTATCGGAGGCCCCGCCTTCGACGACATCGAGCGAGCCGCCGGCGTCGATCTGGACGCCCGCCACATCGTTGTCGACGATGTCGACGGTGGCCGTGTCGAGGGTCAGACCGGTGTAGAACGGATCGGTGCTCGACACGGAGTGCGAGACCTGGCCGGAGTGCAACCCCTCGGCCACCGAATCATCGACGGCGAGGACCTGCACGGTCTGGTAGGTATTCCAGTTGTCGGGAGTGAAGACCAGGGGGCCGGCCGTCACGAGGGAGACCTGATCGTCGGCAGCAAACGACAGGGAAACACTGGCGGCGGGTTTCGACGCCAGGCGAATCTGGTAGCTGCCCGCGGTCGAACCTCCCTCGGTCACCGCCATGGCACCGCTCTGGAGAATCTCGACGCCCGGAGCATCGTTGTCGGCGATCTGCACACCCACGGTGCCGATGGAGCCGAGGGCATTGTAGAGCGTGTCGAGAGGACTGCTCACCGTGTGGGTGATCTCGCCCGAGTGTCCGCTCTCAGCCACCTGATCGTCGAGCGCGCGAACGTAGACGGTCTGCCTCAGGTTCCAGTTACTCGGAGTGAAGGTGAGCGTGAGGGTCTTGCTGTGGGTGGCGCCGGGGCTGGCGGCCACGAGCAACTGGCCGCCGGCATCGACGGTGACGGTAACATTTCCGATGGGCTGCGAGGTCAGGCCGATCTCGTAGGAGTCGGTGAGGGTGCCCGCCTCGTTGACCTGAGTGGCCCCACCGGTGAGGAAGATCTGAACCTTGGCCATGTCGTTGTCGGCCACGGTGACCGAGACGGGGTCGATCGTCAGTCCGTTGTAGGCCAGGTCGGCGCTCTGGGTGGTATGGGTTAGGGTGCCGATATTCTGGGCCTGCGGCTCGGCGATGGCATCGTCGACGGCCACAATCGTCACGGTCTGGGGCACGTTCCAGTTGGCGGTGGTGAACTTCAATTGCTGGACCGTGGTGGTCACGTCGCTGTCGCCGGCGATGTTGACGAAGACGGTCTGCGCGGGGGCCGCCGTGAGGACGACCCGGTAGGTGTCGGTAGCGCCCCCCTCGGTGACGTTATTCCCAGTGCCGGTCGGCGTGATCAACACGCCGGGAGCATTGTTGGTGATGGCGATGGAGTAGTCCTCGACCTCACCGCTGCGGCTGGAGCCGACGTAGCTGAGCCCGCCTTCGCGGCTGAAGCGGAAGCGTGCATAGGCAGCGCCCAGCGAGGCGTCGCCGGGGACCGTGATGGTGAGGAAGTTCTCGCCCGGCTGGAGGAGGATCGACGAGCTGCTGGAGGTCTGGTCCGAGAAGACCAGGCGTTCTCCCGTGTCGGCCAGGCCGGAGGCATCGCCGAAATCGCCGTCGCCGTTGTAGTCGACCCAGCCTTCGAGGTAGCCGGCCTTCGAGGCGGTAACGACCAACTGGACGGTGCCGCCGGGCACCCAGTGTGAGCGGATGCTCACGCCATCCTCGTCGTCGGACCCGAAGTCGTCGCCGTCGGCATCGGTCGACGGGACGCCGTCGGCCTCGGTGTCGATCGATGCGCCGAGGTAGTAGCCCTCGTTGAGGGACTCGCCTGGCTGGGTGACGTGGCGCGGGCCGTTGTCGGCGATAAGGGTGTGGTAGCTGGCGGGAGCATCGCCGAAGTCGAGCGCACCGTCGTCGTTGTAGATGCCCACGGTGCCCCAGGCGGAGGAATCGAAGTTGCCCCAGGCCTCGCCGCCCACGGTGACTGAATCGATGACGACGCGGAAGGTCTCGTCATCCTCGAGCGCGTTGTCGCCGTTGACGACGAGTTGGATGGTCTGGGTGACCATGGCGTCGTTCTGGGTGGCCACCACGATCTCGAAGTCCTGTCCGTCGTTGCTTCGCCAGACGAGCAGGTCGCCGGAAATCTGGGCACCCCAGTCGTAGTCGGCATTGCTGGACAGGTTCGTGGGGACGAAGCACTGACTCAGATCGTAGAACATGACCTCCCAATCGTTTCCGTCGTGGGCATGCCAGACGACCTGATTGCCGTAGATCTCCGGCGCCTCATCCAGATTGGCGCTGTTGGAGAGGTTGCTGGGAGCTCCGCCGTTGTCGATGTTGTAGAGGTAGATTTCCCGATTGGTCGACGGTCCGCCCTGCCAGACAATGTTGCTGCCGTAGATCCTCGGAGAAAGATCGTGGTAGCCGTCGGAGGTGATCTGGGTCGTGGTGGCGCTGTCGATCTCCTGGAGGAAGATCTCGAAGTCGGTTCCGACTCGCCCCTGCCAGATCAGGTAGTTGCCGAAGAGCTGCGGCGCCGTGTTGTCGGCCTGATTGCTGGTGACGCGGCGCGTCGTGGCTCCATTCCAGAGGAAGATGTCGGTGGAGGTGCCGACCCGAGTGTACCAGGCAACATGGTCGCCGTCGATCACGGGGTCGTAGTCTTCGTAGGCATTGCTGGAGACATTGACCACCGCGGCGGACGCGGTTCCGATCGTGGCGACAGAATGCACGTAGATGTCGCGGTCTCCGGCCAGATCGGTTCCCCACCAGGTGACGTAGCTTCCGGAAAGCTTGGGATCCTTGTCGTCGGTGGCATTGTGAGTGAGCTGGAACACCTCCTGGGGCAGCAGCTCGGTACCACTGACCAGGATCTCGCGGAAGAAGATCTCGTAATCGGTCTGGCCGGCGGCGCGGTCGATTCCGGACCAGACGACGTAGATGGAACCGGAATTGCCGGTACCGACGCGATAGACGTCGGCAAGGCGATCGTCGACGGCATTGTCGGTCAGGGCGATGGGCTCCCCGCCGACGGACTCGTTGTAGAGGAAGATCTCCCAATCGTTGCCGTCGGACATTTCGAACACGATCGAATCGTCGGCGACATGGTAATCGTAGTCGTTGGTGTCGTTGACAGTGATCATGTCGAGGTCCCAGGTGGCCATGGGCACATCCTGGGGATCGAAGATGAAGTAGCCGCTGACGCCCTCGTAGTCGTCGTCGCCGATCGTGGCCGAGCCGTCCTCGGTGTGGTAGTCGATCCGCACGGGGGCCCCGAAGGAACCCTGCCGCTCGAAGGTGACATCGACGACGGTCGTTTCGCCTTCGGCGCCTTCGGCCACGCTGACGTCGGCCACGGAGAGCGTAGCCTCCTGGTAGTTGCCGAAGAGAACGTCGCTGAAGGTCTCGCCGGAGCCGACCTCGACCGTGTAGGAACGATCGGTATTGATCTGGGAGTTGCCCAGCACCACCAGAAGCGACGTCCGCGGGTCGATGGAGACGACCGCGGCAGGATTGGCGACCGTGTCGGCCGTGAAAACCACCACGTCGCTCAGGGTGGCATCGACGGCCGCGGCGAGGTTCAGGCCTTCGGAGTTGATTGTCGCGGCGATGGCGGCAGCCACCTGGGCGGCCGTCATGGAGGGAGTGTAGCCCACGGCGACGGAATTGCCCGCAACGCCGTTACCCACATTGGTGTTTTCGAACTCGAACTTCACGGTGCTGGTGCCGTCGCCGACGAGGAACGTGTCGCCGTCGACGATATCGGAACCGGACACCGCCAGGATCTTGTTGCCGTTGGTATCCGGCAGATAGCTGAAGCGGGCCTCCGGATAGGTCTGGACCCAGTCTTGCTGGAGGACCTGGCGAACGGTGTAGCGGCCGCCGAAGACGCCGGTGAACTGGAAGTCGCCCGTTTCGTCGACGGCGCTGGTCGACAGGTCGTCCTCGCTGGTGACGGTCCAGGGTTCGTTGGCATCCAGGAGGCCGTTGTTGTTGTAGTCGAGGTAGACGGTCGCGCCGGCCAGGCCTTTTTCGCGCTCGGCCAGGAGCCCCGTCGTGGGATCCATGCGGTAGCCGAGCACACCGCCATCGGTGGCGGCGATGAGCGCGGCGAGTTCCGCCTGACTGCTGGGGCGAGCCTGGCTGTAGTACTGGAATCCATCGCCGGCACTGAAGCCGATCTCCGCGCCGCTGCCGCCGAATCCATCGGAACCCTCGAGGTCACCGGTGGTCCACTGCAGCGTGTCGTAGACGAAGGCCACGATATCGCCGGCGGGCGCATCCTCGATGTAGAGAGAGAACGTATTGCGGAGGTCCGGATTGCCCGAAGCGGTGCGGTCGTAGTACCCCACGTCGTTCCAGTCGATCTGGACGAAGGGGTTCCCGCGGTCGCTGAAGCCGTAGGAGAGGTGGACGGAGCCGCCGTTTTGGGTCAGGTCGGCATCGGCCCAGAAGGGCGCGATCGAAGGCAGGCTGTTGGGGAAGCCGGGAACAGAGGAGGGGTAGAAGTACCATGGATCGAGGAAGGACACCAGGCCGTTGGCGCTGACGTAGAAGGAGTTGTACGTGTTGCCGTAGAACTGGAAATCGAATCCGAGCGGCACGGCCGACGACCATCCGTTGTCGGTGTCGACGAGGACCGTAGGTCCGAGGCCGACCGATTCCAGCTCGACGTCGGGGATGGGGCCCTGGACCGACGAGTCGTAGACACCGTCGGCGTCGAGGTCGTCGAACACCTTGCCTTCGATCGTGGCGTCGCCGGTCTCGATGGTCACGAGGTAGTCCTCGACCTCGCCGTCGCTGGCAGCACCATCGTAGGAGAGATCAGCATCGGTGCTGAGGCGGAAGCGGGCGTAGGTATCGCCGAAGACGGAGATCGCGTCCGGGTCGGTGGGATCGTAGGCCTCGGGGACCTGGATCGTGAGGACGTTGGAACCGGCCGAGACGGCCAGTCCGCCGGTGGAGTCGCCAAAGACCTGTTCGCCCGAGTCGTTCCAGTCGCCATCGCCGTTGAAGTCGATCCAGCCGTAGAGATAGGCCTGCGGGCTGCCGGCCAGGGTGTTGGTGACGTTCACCTGGACGAGCGCCGTGCCGCCGGGGATGAGCCGGCTGTAGGCATCGGTTCCGTCGACCTCGAAGAGGACGCCGTCCTCGTCGTCGGTGCCGCCGGTCACATAGGCGATGTCGTCGCCCGCAGCGGAGACGGTCGGCCGGCCGTTGTAGTCGACGTCGATGGCGTCGCCCAGCGAAAGGCCGGGAACTACGAGGTGGCTGGCTCCGCCGCTGGAAGCGAGGGTCGGGTACTGTCCGGCGGTCATCCCGTCGGGCGCGTCGCCGAAGTCGCGGGGCTCGGCGGTGATGAACACGCGGTAGTCTTCCACCTCGCCGTCGACCACGGTCGTTCCGTCGGCGGCCAGGCTGCCGGCGGCGCCGTCCTGATACTCCGGATACTGGCTGACGCGGAAGCGAGCGTACGAGACTGCCCGCTCCAGGCCGCCGGGAAGCTCCGGAATGGTGAAGGAGAAGGTCCTGGTGATCGACGTGGTTGCGGCGGTGAATGCGAACTCGGCATCGGTGTCGTAACCACTGATGATCTGTTCGCTGGAGTCCCAGTCGCCATCGGCATCCAGGTCGAACCAGCCGTTGAGGTAGGCCGTCAGGCCTGCCGCGCCGCTGACGGTGACCGAGATCGTGCTCACGGTGGTGCCGTCGGCGATGAACACCTGGTTGGCGACATCGACACCGTCTTCGTCGTCGATCCGCGTGAGGTCGTCGCCGGCGGCCGTGGCGGTGGGAGAGGCCACCAGTTCGGAGTCGGGAGCGACCGAACCGAGGTAGACGGTCACGTTGTTCGTCGAGTGCCATGCCCCGTTATCGGCCTCGTCGACCGGATAGGTCTGCGGCGTTCCCTGGGCACTGGTCCCGTTGGGGGCATCGCCGAAGTCCTTGAGGAATTCGACGACCTCGAAGACGTAGTCTTCCACTTCGCCGTCGGAGGCCTGCCCGGTGAGAGAGGTGACTTCGCTGGCGAGGCTGCCGAAGCGGAAGCGGGCCGCGACCTCGCCGCTGACGCCCAGCGGAACCTCCACATTGAGGATATTGGCTCCGGCAACCACCGAAGTGAGCATCATGAGATCGCCAGCACCGCCGAAGTCGCCGTCCTGCTCGAAATCGAACCAGGCAGCCACGTGGGCCACGCCACCGTAGAGGTTGAGGAGATACTCGTTGGCCATGGTGACCTGGATGGTGAGCACGGAGGTCGAACCAGCGAGCATACCGCTGCCTGCGAGCGAGACGCCGTCGTCGTAGAGGTCGCCGTCGGCCGCGGCGGTGGGACTGGCGTCGGTTTCGCTGTCGACGCCGGCACCGAGCTGGAATCCGCCGTAGATCACATGGCGAGGACCGTTGCTGGCCAGGAGCGTGGGGAAGTCGGTGGCGACGCCCGGGTCGTCGTCGATATCGCCGAAGTCGAGGCCGGCCAGCGAGATCTGGAACACCGTCAGGCCGCTGAACGTGCCGCTGAAACGGTTGGCCTGGAGAGAGTTGTTGGCCCGGTCGTGAATCCTGCTGTCCAGCACGATCGTGTAGTCGTGGCCCTCGGTCCAGAGCCCGGAGAGCGGCACCAGGTCGATCGTGTCGTTGGTGGCATTGTAGACCATCTTGTAGTCGATCCCTTCGACGAGCTCCGCGTCGCGGGTGAGCGGGTTCAGGTAGGTCGACTCATCGAGATCGCGGTAGACGTGGATCGCCGTGGCGAGGACGGACGCATCGTCGATGCCGACGCCGCCACTGTCCTTGAGCTGGATGGTAAACTTGAGGACCTTCTTGCCCACCACCTTGATGTCGTGGGTCACGGTGTCGAGTTCGTCGTCGACGCCGTTGTCCAGGGGAACGGTGACACTGGAGGTGGGAGCGACGAAATCGACGCGATCGATGGCGCCGCGATCCTTGTAGACATTGCTCCCGAGGCCGACCGGCGAGGCCACGGACGGGTCGTCGCGGCGGAGCTGGCCGAACATGTCGGTCTCCGGCGCGAGGATCGGCGAGACGGGGATGTCGATCGGTTCCAGGATGGCGTTGTAGTAATCCTGGCGTTCCTCCAGCGTATTGATGGAGCTGTCGATGGCCAGCGACCCCTGGTCGGGGTAGAAGTTGCCATTGGCTGCGTCGACGAACAGCGGATCGCCGGGGGCGAGGTACTCGGCGAAGCTCTCGGCGACGGCCCCGAGCAGGTTCGCGTTGTTGTCCTGGTAAAGGGTGCCGCCGATGACGGTACCGGCGGCGGCCGCGGTGGCGTCAACCCGGATAGCCGTATCACGCGAGGC
>CAZLWV010000010.1:19449-83777 GCA_964563135.1 uncultured Planctomycetaceae bacterium | reverse complement strand
CCAAGCAGTTCCGGGACCGGCTCTGAACCGCCCTGCCTGATCGGCAAAAGAGTGATCACAACCGAGATCGCCGCGTAAGCTTGCCCCACGCATGGCCCCTCTCCCAATCGCGCAGGCCTTTTGAGAGCGCAGGGCCAGCCAGATACGCTACCCCTGTGTGCCGAACACGGTCGAGTGACCGCTCCGTCACCCGCGGATGCCCCCGCGGCCCGCCAGAGGTGGCATCCCATACGGGTGGCGCAGGAGCCGCGAACAGCGATCGCCGAATGTCCAACGGCGAAGGCCAAGAACCACACCTTTCCCCTCCGCCGGCCTCGGGTTCAGACTGTCCGGCAAGGCCGATTGGGCGCCGTCCGTCCAGCAGAGCCCGCAGGCTCGCCGGCAGAATCGCTCACCGCACACAAGCCAGGGCAAGCCCACGCGGCGACCATGCGGTGACGATTCCCGTCTTTTGCCGTTCGGCCCCCCGTCCCCTGCCTCAAATCCGTTCCGGCAGGACGGCAATCGTTGCCGCCCACGAAAGGCCAACGCCGAATCCGACGAGCATCACGCGAGAGCGCGGTTTGAGTAGCCCCGATTGCTGCGCATCCACCAGCGCAATCGGAATCGTGCTTGAGACGGTATTCCCCCGATCCAGCATGTCGATCATGAACCGATCGGCAGCGATGTCGCACTGCTTGCGCAAACGCTCGAGCATGAACTTGTTGGCCTGATGGAACACGAACAGATCGATGTCGTCACGAGTCATACCCGCCTTCGCCAGCAATGCCTGAACCAGCGGGGGAACGCGATCCACACTGAACGAGAATACGCCGGGGCCATGCATGTAGAGCTGGTTTTTCGAACGGGTCCCCCCCTTACTGTCGGTGTGCTCAATGGCCGTCTCAGGAGTGGCCGGCATCCGCATTCCCCCGGCCGGTACGATCAACAGATCCCCGCCTCCCCCATCCGTCCCGAAGACAAACGGTCCAAGCATGGGCCTGCCGCCTTCTTCTCCCTCAACGGCCTCCACCAGCGTGGCCGCAGCCCCATCTCCAAACAGGGGGCGTGAAACCCGATCTTTCCGGTTAATAAACTTGCTGTAGGTGTTTGCCGTCAGGAGGAGAATCCTGGTTGCCTGGCCGGTCTCGATCAGGCCCCGCGATAGCGACAGACCGTAGATAAATCCAGAACAACCCAGATTGAAATCGAACGCCCCGCAGGCCTCAGTCAAACCGAGCCGGTGCTGCAGGAGGCAGGCTGTCGTAGGAAGGAAATGGTCCGGTTCCTGCGTGCAGAAGATGACAAAATCGATTGCTTCCCGCAGGGAGGGCTCGCGGCCAAACAGCTTTTCGGCCGCCTGAAAGGCCAGGTCGGAGGCCGTTTCGTCCGGACGTGCCACCCGGCGAGTCCGCACACCCAGCTTCTGCTCGATCGCTTCCGGCGTCCAACCGCTGTAGATGTCGGCGAGTTCGTCGTTGGCAAGCACTTGCTCCGGGAGATGAAATTCGATCGCCGAAATCTGAGCGTACGGCACTTCACACACTCCATCATCGCACCGTTCGAGGTTCAAATTACACAAGATAACGCAGATTCCATCTCCCTGGCAACCCCGCTCTCTCCACTCGCCTTGCGGCGTGTTTGGGACCGCAAACGTCGAATCGGGCCGGCAGCTCGCGATCTTTCTGCACTTTTCGGGGATGTCACTGTTGGCGGCAAGGCAGCCGTCGTGATACAATCTGCTCACCCTACCATCAGAGTGGGGGTAAGACCTGTGAGAATCGCGACGGCGGGAAACTCCGCCGGTTGGAGACGCTGGCCACATGGACCGATATCTTGTAACCGGATGCGCCGGATTCATTGCCTCGCGAGTGACGGAGCTCCTGCTGGAAAGCGGCCATGAAGTGGTCGGGGTGGACAGTATCAACGACGCGTATGATCCGCAGCTCAAGAGGTGGCGATTGTCGCGGCTCGAGGGCCGGCCGCGATTCACCTTCCATGTTGCCGACATTACCGACATGCCCGCCATGGAAAAGCGGTTCGCTGCGGATGCGGCCACCGGCCGCGATGCAGGGCGGCCCTATGCCGCCGTCGTCAATCTGGCAGCTCGGGCTGGCGTGCGTCCCAGCGTCGAGGATCCCTGGGGCTATGAGCAGACGAATGCCGGGGGCACGCTCAACCTTCTGGACCTGTGTCGCCGCCACGGCGTGAAGAAATTCGTTCTGGCCTCCACGTCGAGCCTCTACGGCGCGCACAACCCGGTCCCTTTCTCCGAAGACGCCGATACCAGCCGCCCCTTGTCTCCCTACGCGGCGTCCAAGAAGGCGGCGGAGGCCATGGCCTACACCTACCATCACCTGCACGGCCTGGACATAACCGTCTTCCGCTACTTCACCGTCTACGGGCCGGCCGGTCGGCCCGATATGAGCGTCTTTCGGTTCGTCCGCTGGATTTCGGAGGGCGAGCCGATCACCGTTTTCGGCGACGGGAGCCAGCAGCGCGACTTCACCTATGTGGACGACATCGCCCGCGGCACAATCGCGGGCCTTGCCCCGCTCGGCTACGAAGTCATCAATCTCGGTGGTGACCGCCCGGTCCCCCTCTGCGAGATTATCCGCCAGATCGGTTGCCTGACGGGCAAAGAGCCAATCATCCAGCACCGCCCCGCTCACCCCGCCGACGTCCCCGCCACATGGGCGAATGTGGAGAAAGCCCGGGATTTGCTCGGCTGGAAATCGGAGGTGAGCGTCGAGGAAGGTCTCAGGCGTTGCGTGGATTGGTATGGTGAGAATCGCAAGTTGGTGCTGAAACTGGAGTTGGGGGACTGAGCGGTAATTGGAAATGACTCTTGGAGGCGAACGGCGAGCGCTGGAGGAGCATTCATTCCGCCGCGTGATCATGCACAGTTCCCTGGACTAGCCTCGTGTACTCAAGAATCATCTTCGCCCGTTGATCGAGTATTTGCGGGACGATTCGCGACTGGATCAAGCGCTGATAGCTGCAGCTATCCATCTTTTATCGACAATGGGAGCGGTCGAGCGAACGCCACGAGGTTATTTCCCCATCTGCCGTTGGGAGACATCGCGCGAAGCATCCGAATTCCACTAATCTCGAATACGTCCCGTGCGATTCTTCCCAGACTCCTCAGGCGGGGGATTCTCCAGTTCACACTCCTCCGGGAGAAACTGTAGCTTTGCTGATCACTGTATTCGCCAAAGCACTTCAGCGTCTCAAAGCGGCTCTTCGCCAGTAGTCGTGTTAGGCTAGACTGATTGAACGCATGTACGTGTCGCGGCGGATCGCAGCATATCCAAGGTGTTCGCAGGAACTTCAACAGGGACACAAGACACTGACGATTTGAACTACTTGTCATTCTTAGGTAGTGCCACAGCCAACCGAGTCTGAAATAGAACTCTTTGCACTGCTGATTTGGAGTTGCGATGATTAGCAGACCTTTCGGCAACAAAACTCGCCAAACCGCTTCCAGCAACTCAACTACATCGACACAATGTTCGACAACATGGCTACAAAACACCACATCGAAGCGATGTGGAAAGCGGTACGTAATCGGGTCCCCATTTATTACCATGACTTTGTCGCCGAACATCCGCACAGCGTACTCGCAAGCTTGCTTGTCAATGTCGATCAGCGTAGTTTCGCACCCCAGTTCGGCAAACCCATTGGAGTAGAGGCCAATTCCGCCACCCCAGTCAAGTACTCTCAATGGCGGTTTAAGGCGCGCGATCCGGAAGCAGTCCCTGAGAATCACAGCCGTACACTCTTTAATGGCGATCTGCCTTCCCTGCGATTCGTCGCCGGTCGGCAGACCATAGAGGAAGCCGTTGTAGAACGATGCCAGTTCTTCCCTGCCAGGTACCGGTAAACTCGTGACTAGGCGACAGTCATGACACTCGTAGTAGGAGTAGTCATCAATACGCTCTACGATCAGTCTCAGGCAACCATCGCAGACGGGGCACGGGGCAGATGTCATGGTATGTGTCAGTCTCTCAAGGGTTATTCACGATCTGGTTTACCGTGTCTTGTTGCGATCAGCTTGCAGCAAAGTTTCGCAAGGGTTGGTAAGCAGTTCAGAAAGGATTGCCCCAAGCTGCCCAAGATCTCGACATGTCTTCACATCCCGGTTGTCAAAGATACAGATGTTGTCGTGCCCCGGCACGAACAGCACGTCAACCCCCAAGCTGGAACGGTAATCCATAGCTAATGTTGAGTACCTTGTGACCAATAGATCGATGTTCTTGTGCCGTTCCCTGGGGCAGACTCGCAGATTCCGTGCCCCGGGCCGATGCGGCAACAGGAAGTCGTGAAAGTTGGGATGCAAGTAAAGCAAGAGGAGCGAGTTCGTGGCATCCACATAGGCCAGCAACGCATCCATTATCTCGTGGTCAACCGGCAAGTAGTCCTGCGCAGCATATGCCACAACCTTTGCGAATCCGGTTCGATCAATCTCTTGCCAGCGGATTGTCGACGGGTGCTCACGGAATTTGATGACACAATCGGGGTTACCCGAGAAGTCACTCACAAACCAATGCTCCGACTCTCGATAGAGCAGAACATATTCATCGAAACGTACCTTTGCGTATCGATGCGGAGGAGGAGGCAACTCAAACAGCCCGTGTTGATATCCCACGAGAGATATTCTAAGCTCGGCGTCTCGATACGTCGACAGAATTGAGGAGTAGGCTTCCATCTGAAACGAAATTGCCACCTTCACCGGGCTCACTTTTGTCAACGCCATGTAATTCAAGACGTAGTCGGCGAAACGGAAGTAGCCGATGTTGCAGAGCCGACAGAACACTTTGAAATCCACGTTGTGCCGATCACACTCACGTCTGCAGGCGTTGGTAAACTGTCTGCGACATGTGAAAGCAAGTCCGAAACCACGGAGTCTTTCACGAAAGGTCAACACGCTAAGAATATGCGGATACCGAAAGAGACGAAAACAGTGCAGGCCGATCCGAAAGACCTGGGACTCCGGCGGCAGGAACCTTATATAGCGGACGTGCGTCGTCAGCGAAATGAACGGTCCCGTCTGGACGGGTCGGGCCAGGGAAAGCCAAAGACAATTGCAGAGCGTGGCGACCAGCCACCTGATCGACCTTAGCCGGTGCCTCATCGAGTTTTCAGGCCCAAAGGCCGCAATCGAAAACCAAGCATTCGATTTTGTCAGTGGAATGTAGCGGCGCCGATAGCAATTGGCCTTAAAGAGATACTCATTCCAGAAGGCCTGGAAAACATGGTCACTCAACTTGCCGTAGTCAGTACATCTTGAATTCATGAAGAACGTCCAAATCCCTCAACGATCATGTCTGCCAACTCCCGAACCGCGCCGTGCCCGCCGCGGCTTTTTGTGACGAAGTCAACGCAGGACAATACGTCCGGATGAGCATCGCACGGCGCCGCAGAAAATCCGGACCACCGCAGGCACCCGAGATCATTGATGTCGTTTCCCATATAGGCAACCGCCTGGGACTCAAGTCCGCATTCCGAGGAGAGCGTGCGCAGCAAGGCGGCTTTATCGGTACACCCTTGATAGAAGGGCACTCGGACCTTTTCACAGCGCCTTGCGACAACGGGGTTCTCTTCCGCCGAGATGACCGCGAGTCGCAGGTCGGTGCGTTCTCGCAGCAAGGCAATTCCCATCCCGTCGCTTCGGCTACAGGAGACTGCCTCCGTCCCGTTCTCGTGCACGGATACGCAATTGTCCGTCAGCACGCCGTCGAAGTCCATCGCCAGCAGCTTGATGGGCAGGAGTTTCCGCATAGTATCGTTTCGTAGCCTCTTCCTCAAATAGAGATCTACCGCAATCCAATCCTCTGGTTCATCCAGTTCGAGGTATGTTTCTGGAGGCATCTCTACAACGCCGATTCGTCCCGAAAGTCGACACTTGCTTTCAAGCAAGCCAGTTCGGCTGGTTATATAAAACGCTCCGTTCTCGACAAGGAACCCTTTATACTCCTGGCGCCGCGGCCGATTTCGATAGTCGTAGTTCGCGGGGCTCACGTTCCCTGTCGTTGGATCAACATTCCAGATGAATCGCTTCTGGCGAACGACAGACAGCACGCTGTCAACCGTCCTAGATGCAAATTTCTCGAGTCCTCGATCAAGGTCTGCAGCAGTGAGCAAGGGCGAGGTAGCCTGAATCAGTACAAGCGACGCAAAATCGTGCATCTCGGCGAATTCCAGAACGGCGGATTCCGTGGACGCTGTATCGGTCGCGTTCTCGGGACGACGATCTATGGCGTGGAAATTCGAACAACTGGTGAAGATTCGCGAAGCATCTCGAATCTCCTGGCTGTCGCTCGCGAGATAGACTTCGTCGATGCCCTTGCACCCCAAAGCGGCTTCAATCACCCAATGGATCAGCGGCTTACCGCCAATAAGCTTGACGTTCTTGAACGGGATGGACTTGCTGCCGCCGCGGGCCGGAACAAGTGCTACTGTGTGTGTGTCCATTTCAATTTGTCCCTTTGCGGTTTCTCAATCTCCAAGATCTCTGCAGGTTTGACGCGCATCGCCCTAGCCGTGGCACGAAGGTCCCGGCACAATCGACGCATACCGTCCGGTTCCAGGCTGGCCGCATGATCCGTTCCCTTCCATGTCCGGTCCAGTGTGAAATGCCGCTCAAACCAACGCGCCCCGAGTGCATAGGCAGCGTTGTCGATCGCAAAGCCGAGGTGATGTCCGCTGAAGCCGATTCCGGCAACTCGATCGCCAAACACCGAGCGGAGTTCCGTAATCTCCAATAGATGACAGTCTTCGAATGGAACGGGATAGCCGGATGTGCATTTGTAGAGCACTACGTCCTGCAACCGTCGGCGAGCCTCCAGCGTCTCGATGAGCGTATCGCGTTCTGCGAGCGTCGTCATTCCTAGGGAAATATGAATCTGCCCGCCGTATTCGTCGCAGATCAACCGCAACATTTCGTAATGCGTGTTCGACGCCGAGGGGATTTTGATGAAATCGGGCTTTAGGGAGATGATGTCTCGGGCTGAAGTGACGTCCCAGACGGAGCAGGAGTACTTGATTCCATACAAATCACACCATTCGACCAATTGCTTATGCTGGTCGACGGTGAATTCTAGGAACTCCCGATGCTCGCCGTAAGTGTTTCCATACGCATTGCAGGGGTTGGGATGAGGGGCATGATACGCTGCGGCGGACAGCAATTCGGCGGCGTTTCGCTTTTGAAATTTTGCGTAGTCCGCTTCGCAGAACATGGCGGCCATCTTGATGGACTGTTCCGCCAATCGCATTTCGCCGCAGTGGTTACAGCCGATCTCTGCGATCACTTTGGGGTACGCCTCTCGTGGGGTATCATTCTGATTATCCATGGTCAAGGTTCCTTCGGCTCATTGTCAGCTCTTGGTAAAGCTCCTCGAATTGATCGAGCATATGCTCCACGGTCCATTCCCTCGCCGTTTTGTAGGCATTTTCGCAGCGCGCCGCAGCGCCAGCCTTGTCGCTAATCAAGGCCTCCACAGCGCGGCTCAGTTGTGCGGGAGAGTTCGGGTCCACCAGCATTGCCTCGTCGTCCGAGAGAATCTCTCGATGCTCAGGAATGTCTGATACAATCAAGGGACATCGACACAGCATGGCCTCTTGGACAGTGTTCGGACAACCTTCGAAACGGCTGACCGAAAGCAGAGCATCCGCGATCTTCATGAGGCCCCAGACTCCAGTACGCTCCAAATACCCGAGGAATATGACTTGCTTCTCAAGGCCGGCCTCTGCCACTTTCCGTTTCCATTCATCTCGTTTATTTCCATCTCCGCAAACAAACAGCTTTACGGGGATGCGAGACGACAGTCGGGATACCGCATCCAGGCAGATCTTAAAGTTCTTGGCCCGTGTGGCAGTTGAGTTCAAGCGGCCCGCGTAAATGAGCACGGATTCATCCCGGGTCAGTGGCAATTGCGATCTGTCGAATTCAGGAGCCGCGAGGATGCGCTGTACATCTTGTCCGTTGCGAATTACTCTTCTGCGAAACGACGACTTATCGCGCCAGTATGCATCTCCCGCGAGAGAGTTGGATACGATGGTTGCACGCCCCGCAAGAAACTGCCGAATACGATCCTTCCACGAAGGCTTGGAATAGGCCCCGACGGAGGAGGGTTCCATCAGAATCCATCGCGATCCAGCGGTGCGTGCTATGAATGCTCCAAGGATGTCCATTTGAGTCGTCCATGTCTGGATAATATCCGGCTTCACCTGTCGCGCCAGAGAGCGGAGGCGAAGGAAGAGTCGCATGTCGTAGCTGCTGGTTGCATGTATCCGGTGCAACCTGACTGCCATCAGTTCCGTATCCCGGAAATTGTCTCCCTCATGAAGATAGGCAATGTGTGTACGATGTCCCCTCGCCGCCATACCCGCGGCCACCAGCCCCATTCGGCGTTCCATTCCACCTCCAGTCAATCGCGGACTTAGATGGAGAATTCGGGGAGAGTCCATGGATAGCAGGTTTCTATCGGTTGCTTTCTGGGTGTGTCGCCAGGCCAGGGAGGCATTGGTAATCACAATTCTCTGATCCAGCAAATCACAGGTCCCGAACGTGGTCGACTTGCCTATCCAAAAAGGGGTGTGGTTACTGGACGACGTCTCTGCGTTTGAAGCCTGGCAATTTTACCTCGAGCTGCGGTGGGCAAAGCCGATGTCGAGAAGCCACTGCGCAGTATGTTCGCCATCCCTTCTCCCTGTGTGGTCTTGTACTCCCAGAGAAGGCACATGGTAATAAACATCCCCCACACAACATATAGTATTCGCGTATCGAGAATACCTCCATTGATTACGAATATGACAAGCAGCGTGCATGAAAACTGCACAATCGAGTTGGTTCCCAAGGCGGCTTCAATTGCTTTACGATAACGATGTCGCCACAAACTAAGCATGAGCACGACAAAGGCAATTGAATAGATCCAGCCGTACTCGAGGACGACGGTCAACAGCGCGCTGTGGGAAGACTTGTGGATGAGACCGTTTTCCACGAGGTAGGACTCTGCACCCATGCCATATCCCAGAATAGGGCGTTCCGCAATCATCGTCCAATAGACTTTCTGGGCGGCAAGACGTTCGTTTAAGCTTCTGTCGTCTTCGATACTACCGTCGAGACTCAAGCGAAAGTCTAGAAGTGCCTCAACTCGGGCAACCAAGTCGCCGTATCGGCGTTCCGCGTGATGTCCTACCCCTTGAATGCACGATCTGGCTCCGACAATACCGACGAGCACGCACGTGCCTAGAACAACGTATCTCCAAGAGGAGTGCCGCACCGATCGCGAGGAGGCAAAACCAACTCGCCACTGATGCACCAAATGGAGTACGACAATGACACCACCCATAAGTGCTGCGGTTCGTGAACCAGTCAAGAATAGCAACAGAAGAAACGTGAAGACTGCAATCGGCTCCTGCACGATCGTATCGCGTTTCCACATTGCAAACCAGCCAATGAACAGCAAGCAGAGAGATGTCCCGCAACGATTGGGCTGCAAGAAGAAACCATACGCCCGCCCCAGGTACTCGTGTTGCGTATCGGCAAGTTTCGCGACCGACTCGAAGTACCCGGGCACAATCATGCTCAAGAGCATGCCAAGTGTCGTGATCGTCAAGCTGACTGTCAACATTCGGTGAAGCGAAGGCAGTCCATTCACCATTGTGTAGACTACCGTGCTGTAAAGCAGCGTAAAACAGTAGACCGTCAGTCCTATCGAACGAAAATCGATAGTAGGTGCGTAGCCCACGCTGGCGAGCGGCCAGATCACGAGCAGTACAAGCCAAATCGACATACGGTGAAATGCTAGAGTCGTGTATGGCAGCTTGGCGATCAGGTAGAAAACATTGAAGAGCAAGAGTACCGTGCTGATATCACCGATCCTTACGCCTAATTGCGGCGCCAGAAACTTGAATAGCTCCGTCGCGTTGAGGACGAGGTTCACGAAGAATAGAGTGTCTAGCATGTTTGCTTTCGTGCAACGCTGCAATTTGAGGAGCCAGAGGTTGACGATGCTTTATTAGTAAGCCAAGTCGGGTTGCCTGAGATCTGGGCACTCAAGCGCATCGGCCAAATGCAGGTATTCCGGCCAGAAGTGCCCCTCGTGCCATTTGAGTTCGGTGTCCCAGTATCCCGCACAGTTGTAAACCGCACTAGACACACAAGCATAGCTGACCTCGCAGAATTCGGGTTGCTGCTGTTCATTGGTAAGAAAATCATAGGCCATTGACTGAAAACTGAACGTGTGCGAGATCTCAAAGGCGATTCGCAAGCATTGCGGATCAATTTTTGCCGGCTCATAGTCGATCCGTCCGCTTCCAGAGGCCCGAAAGTCGTTGTCGCGTACCATGCGCCGAAATGCGAAGGCCCGGTCCCCGATCACAGTCACGCGAGTATCCCAGGCATTATTGGGCAGAAATTTCTGAAATAGCACGTAGTTCTTTTGCGTTTGCCAAAAGGGTGAAATGTCCAGGTGTCTGCTCCAACGATAGACGTTTCCGCACAAGTGATGAAATTCGCGATAAATGTTGAAGTGCTTGAAACGAACGCAATTCGGATGTAGAAAGCTCTCAGGTCGGATTCCTCTTCCGAACATCCGGTTCACTAAACGCCGAGCCTGACGCTGATTGCGTACGAGAATCACATTCTGTGAGCCTGCCCCTCCGCGCAACTTGAACACGACCGGGTAAGCGGCACGCTGAATCCACTGCAACGCCTCCAAACGGTCATAGAAGATCCAACATTCTGTCATCGGAAAGCCCAGGGAACGAAGCAGGTGGTATTGTTTGACTTTGTCGTCAAAATGCCATCCAGTGTTCACATTGGGGTAGCATTTGATCCCGCGTTCGCGCTCAATTATGGGAAGGAGATCGCGAGCTTGCTGGAGATCCGTGTCTCGTTGCGAAAACCGCATGATGAAGAGCGACAGGGAATCGACGATTTCCCAGAAGTCTGGTTGCTCGGCTCGCAGGCGAACCGAAGGGATTCTGTTGCGATTGAGAATCGCTTCGTACGCCCTCTGGACCGCGAGGTCTTGACCGTTCGGGTCTCTCAGTTCGTAGATACCTACTCGCATTGGTCGTGTCCCTCGCAAGTTCCTAACAGCCATTCTTTGCAAGATAGAATACAGTGGAGGCGAGGGTGTGATGAGAACGGGTTATTTGCAGAATTCCAGAAATGAGATACCCGAGACCGCGTTTGATGAGCTGTCGAAACGCCAGGCTTTTCGGCCAGTCGGTGTCTCCAGCCGTTCTTTCCACTCTGAACCCTGCATGCCGCAACTGTTCCATCACCTGGCCAACTGAATACTCAGTTACATGGTGTGGCGACGCAAGAGCGACCGGTTTTCCGAGAGCCACACGCAGGAGGTTGTTCAAGCGATAGCGACTCGGTGTGGACACGATTAGGGACGCATCGGGTTTCAGTAGCCGAGCTATCCGGACAACTAGTTGTACCGGATCCGGGACGTGTTCCCAAATGTTGTTGCAGACAGCGCAATCGAAGTAACATGGCGCGTACGGGGGATCGTGGGCGTCTGCAACTGCGAAGGCGATACCTTTGTACGTACGATGCGCGCTTCGAATCGCCGACAAGGAGCCATCGAAAGCAAGAATCTCAGCTCTCGGAAAAGCCCGTTGAATGGCGGAGGTAATGTGCCCTTCCCCGCATGCGACGTCAAGGATCCTTGGAGTTCTGGAAGTCGCTACAATTCCTTCCGCCACCAGTCTTATGGTCACGTCAATGCGATGTCTTTGAAAGGTGCTCTCAATATGCTGCGCGACAGCGTAAGGGTCGCCCTGGGAGTACTCATCAAATTGGCGAATCTCGGCCGGACGCAGGAAAACTGGGAATCCGTCCGGATGCATGGTGAATTGGCAGGGGTGATCCGGAGCCGCCATCCATTCAGCAAAACTCGCGGCTTCCATTTCACTCAACGCCAGTTGGGAGTCCCAGTTGAAGTACCCGTTCACAGTCGACGTTTCCTCATACAAATCAGACGCTTGTGTCGAGAAGGCACCGTTTCAATGAACTATCCAGGGGCCCTATCTCCGTTCGGCCTCTTGCGTGAGCACTGTAATCAATGCCTCACGCAGGGACTCACAGCGAACGAAATGCAGGCGCCGTCTTTGAACTTCGCGCGAGTCGAAGTAGCGGAGCAAGTCGAGCTTGCTCGCCACACGCCGGAGAAATCCTGGTTTCCCGTGAAGGCATTGCAGGAAAGCTCTCCTGTTCTCCCGACAGAATGCCTCCCACCGTGTTGCCACAAACGACCTATCACCGATGGCCAGCGAACGGGCAACGAAGTCGGCCATAAACACCTGCTCCTCTTCAGGCGTCATCCGGCGTACTCCAGGTTGCCCATCTGACTGCCGATAAGGGATCAACTGGGTGTCGAAACAGGCTTTCCCATTGACCTGCAGGCTGACCAGCACCCCATCATGCCACCCAGTAGATTTGGAGTGGTAGTCGAAAAGGAAGTTCCCTTGGCCATAAATGATCGGCGCCTCTCGATAGGTTTCCATGCATCCCGCGCAGTGCGAGTGCTGACAGATCACCGCGGCAGCGCCTTGCTCGATCAGAAAGCGACATGTGTCCATAAGCCGGGGGCGTGGATAGGGATATGACTCATTGCCCCCGTGAAAAAGAACTATCAAGAAGTCGAAGCCGTCGCGATTCGCGGTGGCGTCTCGGACTACGTCCATGATATCCAGGGGGTTCGCGCCAGGAGCGGCTTCTTCCGCAAACCCAAATTCATGCTCGGCCAGCGCCATAATTCCGATGCGAACGCCGTGGACTTCGCGAACCAGAATCTTGCGAGCCGCAGCAAGGTTCTCCCCGGCTCCGACGTAGTCGATTCCGTACTCATCTAGGACTCGCATTGTCGAGCAGAGTCCTTCCGGTCCGTGGTCCATACAGTGGTTGTTCGCCAGCGCGACCACATGAATCCCCATTGCCTTGAGGCCATTAACACATTCAAGCGGCGCACCCAGATGCGGTCCGCACTTGTCGATCGGTGACGCACTCTGAATCAACGGGCATTCAAGGTTGATGATCGCCAGATCGGCCGTTTCGAACTCTGGCTGGAGATCGTTGAGGAGAGCCGGCACGTCGCCGTTGCGAAAGAGAAGCTCGTTCCGATTCGTAGGACACGTGTCGCCGGCAATCAGTATACGAATCACGTTTCACCCCTTTGGCTCACCAAAAAAAATCGAACTCTCATCTTCGCCCCAAACCAGTTGCAGGTTGTGCAGCCATTTGTGCCACGGCAACATCACCGCTCGGGTTTAACACCTATATACAACAGGCTGTCAGAGAACAGCCTGCTTCTTGGACCAAAGGCACCGAATCTCTGCAATTGATTTGACAAGCGGTTGAGAACACAAACGGGCATGTTTATAGCCCTTGCGCACCGCTTGTGTCTATTAAAGAAGTCGTTACTCTGCGCCGGCATGACGAATCTCACCCCCGCCACATAGTCACAGAATAGAGTTCTCAATCCACACGCCGCGTGAAGGGCATCGAGTGTGAGGACATCTATTGGATTGTGTTCTGAATAGACCTTTGGTCGAATCGTTTTGCTGATAAATCCATTTATACCGAAAGCATTGGGTACTATTGTGACTACATACTCTTGCGACAACGAGTAGATCCTATTCATGACAACGGACACATCGCGGAAGTGCTCAATGAATCCAGCGGAAAACACTATGTCGTAGCTGTTGCTGTCACAATCGAATGTGAAGAAATCCTGCAGAAAGATATCCGCATCTATTCCGAGCAAGCGCATGTTGACTTTGGTTGCCGCCGCCGCCGCCTCGGCATACTCCAGACCGGCAACACGATAGCGAAACTGTTTGTGGAAATACGCCATCCACCCACCGGGGGCACACCCGATCTCGATGAGTGTACGTATGCCACACTTCGGAAGGTACGTTTCCAGTTGCTGCTGAACATCATGTACCGGTTTGTTGACAATCGGCAGTTTCCTGCCAGCCCAGACAGCTTCCCATTTTTCCTTGGTCGTCAAGGTATTGTCCATGGCATTTCTATTCTCCGATGTTATGTCGCCTATTGCTTGGATTGCGATTGCACTGGCAGCATTGCGCGAATCGCGGGAGCCCTGTTCAAGGCTTTTGAGATGAAACACCCAATCTGCTGCCGTTCAGCTGCTGTGGCGGCAAATGCATAGCAGCCGCCAAGGAACAGCAGGACAGCGAGTACAGAAAGAATGAATCGCGCGATAACGTCATCAAACCCAGTGTTGGCCACGATCCCAAGCACCGCGAGCCAGACTACCGCGCAAACGAAAACCGGCCGTGCGTAAACATGCATAAAGACGTCCCGGACTTTTGCGTCTACGGCCTTTGAAGCGAACAGTACTTGGAGGCATGCATAGGCGATATTTCCAGTGACCAAGCCGGCTGTTGCGGCCAGATAGGAGTCGTGCCAGATGTGAAAGACGGCAAGAATGAGTCCGATGGGTGCAACAACGAGCGCGAACACCGAAACGCAGACCGCAATTCTTAACCACCCAAGCCCCTTGAGCATATGATGAGCGGGTGACGTGCTGAGCGCAAATGAGGTGGTGGCAAAGAGGACTAACGCATGCGGCGCAAGAAACGTATAGCCAGCCCCAACCCAGATATCTAGTATGTTCCGGATTAGGAAAGCAGCTGCGAGAAGTCCGGCCAGTGACAGGATGAATGTGTAACGCATGCTGCGTACCAGCAGTTCCTGAAGCAGCCGCTGATTTCCCGTTGCCTGATAGGCACTTGTCGCCGGCATCACCGTGACGGTCACGGCCATCACGATTTGCGAAAGCATTGCACTGGGCATGAGCACAATTGCCAGATGAGCTACGAAGCTCGTGGAAGCGAGCGACGCCATCAACCAGCGTATTCCGGCTGAATTCGCCATCAGGCATAGACCGATCAGAACGGTTGCGCTACCAAAAGAGGCAATCAACCGCAGATGTTCTCGATTGCAGAGACTGAGACGGTTGTGAAGCCCGGGAACCAGTCGATAAGCGATCGGTAGCTGCGCAAGCCTGGCAAGGAACAACATCCCAGCCATGATCATGATCAACGCTTCAACCGACGGTCCTACCACGTAGAACCACATTACCACAGCGAAGAAGCTGAGGTATTTCGACACGGTTTCGGTGATGGCGCCCACGAAGTAACGCTGCCGCGACTGTATTACGGCAATATAGGGTGTTAACGGAAAGATCAACAGAAGCATGACGCTCACCACGGCTAGTGCGGGAGCAAGATGGCCGGAACTGCCGTTGTAGAATGGCGCCGTGGCAATTGTGGCAGCACATGCCAGAACCGCCAGAAGGCTCGAGTACACAAAACCGGAACTGACGACCCTGTTAACTTCGTCAATGCGTCCTTGAGCGAATAGGCCAGCGCAGTATTTGACGACTCCTTGCTGAAGCGATACCTGTATTTGCTCAACCGAAATCATCAGTGACCATACCAAGGCGTAGACTCCATACCCTGCCTCTCCGATCGTGCCGATCAGAAACGGCACCATAATCAGTTGCGGAAGCAGTAGGAGAACCCGACTGATCCAGATGATAACCGCGTTGGAGAGTATCAAACGGGACTGAGACATTTTGCTTTTCGCCTGCAATTGACCCTGAACACGCAGGGCGATTCCCAGAGCCATCGTCACGACCGTGGCCAGGGCGACAATACTCTAGGGAAGTGGCTGTCTCAGTGAGGGGGGGTCTTCCTTCGGTCCGAAGTTCGTTCGCATTGACCGACAGGCCGGAGAGCGACCCTTGGGCTCCGATCATGCAGCGCGACGCGACCATCCAGGTCCGCCTGTCGCGAGTGCCTCTTCAGCAACGATCGCGGCTATCACAGACGCCCCGGAGATTTGTCGAGGAACGACCATCCCCCCCGCAGCCATTTCATCCAATGTTTCAATCATCAGTTCGGGATCACAACCGACGGGCAGCACGCGTCCCGCTCCCAGACGCCGAATCTCGATTGCTGAATCCGCATCTTCGGGGCCGACAAACAGCACGGGAGCCGAGGTCTTCAGAACGCCATACAACTTGCTTGGAACAACGATGCCATTCCAGATCGGGTTTAGTGTGATCAAGTGAACATCAGCCGCATGCAGCAGGTCGGGCGTCATGTCCGGCGAAACGTAGTCCCGCACAATGACGTTCTTCAGTTCTCTGGATTCCCTCTCCAGGCCTCGCCGACCGGCGCCTCGGCAAACGAAAACAAACCGCCAGTCGTCGCGTCCCTGGCTTTGCAGGTGGTGAGCCGCACGCACGAAATCGCGGTAGGTGTGCGCCTGACCTAGATTTCCGGCATACAGCGCAACACGACGACCGCCAAGCTGCATCTCTTTCAGAAACCTGTTCTCGCTTCGTGGAACGGCACGAAGCGGGCGGTTGTCCCAAGGTGGCACGACTTCCGTGAAGGCTTCTGATCGCCTCAACGAATGGTAATTCCGAATCAGTCGATGCTGTTGCTCACCCAGACAGACTATGCCGTCCAACGCTTGCATACCGAGTTCGTTAAGCCAACGCAAAAACTGATGCACGATTCCGCCAGTCCGAAACATCCCGGAGGCGATAAGGGCTTCCGGATAGAGATCCATCGTCCACCAGAAGATGCGGCGAGGTCTCTCGCCGCGAGCTCGATCCATATGTTTTGTTCGCCAAGCCGCAGGCAATAGAAACGGCGGGTCTGTGAGTAGAATAGCGAGATCGAAATCTATCGACGGAATCACAAACCAAGCCTGCACGCAGAAAGACAGCCACGCAAACAGTCGGAAGTGAGAGCCCGTCACCGAAAGACGGCGAATACGAAAAGCATCCGCCTCATCCGTCCCAGCGTCGGCACATGCGTATCGGCCTGAACTGGTCAATACCTCGACCTCATGCCCTGATCGCTTCAGTTCCCTGGCCACATCAAGCAACATACGGCCTGTTGGTACTTGGCTGCCGCCGAAGAATCGATTCACCAAGAGCACCTTCACCGCACGTGACCTCTTTACCGTAATGATTCGCATTTGTTGTGGCACGAATCCGGCCGCGTCAGAATCTGGCAGGCCCGGCGCCCACGACCGGTGCAAGAGTGCTAGGCCGCAGCACATCGGCCCCCTTCGACGCCAATGCGATTTCTCCATCCGTCATAGATATCAATCATGATTGCGTGTAAGTCGTACTGGTACTCCCACTCCGGAAAGTGCTTCCGAAAACGGGTTACGTCGCTGACGTACCACACATGATCACCGATGCGGCTTTGGTCATTGTATGTGAAGGTGAGCTTCCGGCCGCTGATCGCCTCGCACATCACGATTGCCTCAAGCATTGAGCAATGACTGTGCCGACTTCCACCGGCGTTGTACACTTCTCCACATCGCGGATTCCGAGCGAAATGTGCAAACATGCTGACCAGGTCCTTCGCGTGAATGTTGTCGCGAACCTGCTTCCCCTTATAACCGTGAACGGTATACGGGCGTCCTTCGATGCAGCACCGCATCAGGTAACTGAGGAAGCCGTGCAGTTCTGTACCAGAGTGTCCTCCGCCTGTGAGACAACCGCCTCGGAACACGGCTGTTCTCATGCCGAAGTATCGGCCGTATTCCTGGACCAGAATGTCCGCCGCTACCTTGGACACGCCGAATAACGAGTGTTTGGACTGATCGATCGACATCGTTTCGTCGATTCCCCGTTCGTAATAGGGATGAGAGGAGTCAAGCTCCCATCGTGTTTCCGTCTCGACGAGCGGCAGGGAATTGGGGGTATCGCCATATACCTTGTTTGTTGATGTGAATATGAATACGGCTTCAGGACAGTGCGTCCGTGTTGCCTCAAGCATCACGAGCGTTCCTGTCGCATTCACCGAGAAATCGGTATACGGTTCGTTAGCGGCCCAATCGTGCGACGGTTGTGCTGCCGTGTGAATGATCAGGCCAATGTCGCGTCCATACTCCCGAAATATCGCATCAATCGCATGTCGGTCCCGAATGTCACAGGCGTGATGGCGATAGCGCGGGACCGTCTCCTGAAGACGCCGAATGCTCCACTCGGTTGACGCTTCGGCGCCGAAGAAGTACTTTCTCATGTCGTTGTCAATACCGACCACTTCCCAACCATGATCGGCAAAATGACAAACCGCCTCGGCTCCAATCAGGCCTCCAGACCCTGTCACTACCGCAATTCCCATCTCGAATCCTTTCTTTAAGGGGAGCAATTAGGCATCTTGCCGCCCCTGTGTCAGGGGCCGTCAAGGAGATTGTTACTCAAGGGAAAGTATCGATCAAGGTCAGTTCTGTTGCCCCGCCTTGACGCCTTGGCAGAAAACGCGGCCACAGAATGTGTTTCGCCAGATGGGTCCCCCCGAAGGATACCGTCAATTGAGGACAATTGGGCGCTTCGGCACCAGTCGGCAATAGCCCTGATATGCACGCTCGTTCCTGGCATTCTCGGCAGGAACGTTCCAGTAGCATTCCAGGGCCGACACAATCCGTCTGCACGCGTGCCCGTCTCCGTAAGGGCTAACGGCGGTGGCCATCGCAGAACACGCGGGCACGTTGGTCAGCAGCGTGGTCACATGCTCGACGATCGCCTTCCGGTCGACCCCGACCAGGCGTACAGCCCCCATGTTTACGGCCTCAGGACGCTCGGTGGTGTCGCGCGTGACCAGAACCGGTTTTCCCAGGTAGGGGGCTTCTTCCTGTACCCCCCCCGAATCGGTCAGCACAATCGTCGCGCGGCTCATCACGGCAACGAACTGGAGGTAGCCAAGCGGCTCGGTCAGGTGGATGTTCGAATACGCTCCGAGCAGGCGGTATATCGGTCCGCGAACATTTGGATTCAGGTGGACCGGGTAGACGAATTGCGTTTCCGGGAAACGTTGCGCCAACTCTTTCACGGCACGGCAAATGTTCTCGAAGCCCCGGCCGAAGTTTTCACGGCGATGGCCCGTGATCAAGACGATCGGCAAATCCGAACTGCTGTTCAATAGGTGCAGCGGCAGGCCGGGAATCTCTGGCTTTTCGACCTTCACTTTCTCCACGGCGATCCTGAGCGCATCGATGACGGTATTCCCGGTGACAATGACTCTTGATTCCGGCACATGCTCGCGCAGAAGGTTCTGCTTGGCCGTCTCGGTCGGGGCGAAATGCAGATCCGCCAAACGACTGACAAGAACACGATTCATCTCCTCCGGAAACGGCGAACGAGTATTCCAGGTGCGCAGACCTGCCTCGACGTGGGCAACCGGAATCTTGTGATAAAAAGCGCAGAGGGCCGCACAGAAGGTCGTTGTTGTATCCCCCTGAACAACGACCATGTCCGGCCTGTGTCCGTGCAGGTAGGCATCAATCGCAGCAGTGGCTCGCGAAGTCAGCCCGCCGAGCGTCTGGTCTTGACGCATGAGCGCGAGATCGGCATCCGCGTCAACGTCAAATGCCTCCAGCACCTGGGCCAACATTTCGCGATGCTGCCCGGTAACACAGACGTGCGTCTTCAAATGAGGATGCGACCGCAACGCCGTCACAAGAGCGCATAACTTAATTGCCTCGGGCCGGGTGCCGAACAGGACGGAGATGCGCTTGTGTCCATCGCTCATAGAGCTTTCTTTCTCGACATGAGCCACCCCAATAGATTGCACGATATCTACTCACATGAGTATATGGTACCGTTTCTTATTCAGCATTTGGCTGTCTATCTCGCCCAACGAGAACTTCGACGATTCGGTCTGGCGCACGACCATCCTAAGGATTGGGGATTCCCCGCTGGTCGTACTGACCGCGTTTCGCCCTCTTGTACGCTGCCAGAATCGCGGCAATTCTCGTTCGCGCGAGTTGATTGCATCCGACCTCACAAGTGACCCCAGTTTGATCGCCACGAGGCCGCAAGCGATCATGCTGTTCACGTCACCCACCACGAGCACGTAGTCGAACTTCTGCGCGATGCAGGCCCCCTCGAACGCCTTCATGATCTTCGCGGTTTGGACCGCATGGCTGCCGCTGCCGACCTCAAGGTTGATGTCCGGCGCCGGGATGCCCTGTTCGCGAAAGAAGAGATCGCCCGTCTTCTGGTCGTAATGCTGTCCCGTGTGGACAAGAAGCGGTTCGATGTCGGGATGCGCGCAGAATGCATCCGTGATGGAGGCAATCTCCATGAAGTTGGCTCGCACGCCAGCAATGCGGACGATTTTCATGGAGTGGGTAATCCAACAGACCGTAAAAAGGGATCATAGGGAAGCGATGGTACCATTTGACTGAATATCGAGAAATATGAGTTGGCCGAGTTCGTCTGTCTGTCTGTCGAATTGCCCAGCCAACCGCCGATACGGTCGGCAAAGGACTCTTCAAGCGGAGTCATCGATGGATCACAGTACAGACCATCGTGACGATCTCGCAGTAACTGCTAGCAGCGATAGCACGGCGAACACTATCGAGAGGAATCCGATCGAGCACTCAATCGCGCCGACTCGCGGTCTTCCCGCACCAGCACTAGAATCCTCCGGCACTCTTCTGGAAGCTCGTCGGCCGGCACCTCTCGGTATCCAGCCCCTTTCACCATAGAAATTCCCAACTCGAAAGGCTCGCGTCCTTCAAGATTTGGCCACTCAAGCCAGATGAGAAGGACCGATGGTTTCGACTTGCATAGCGCAAGCCAATCTTTTTCGGGATTGCGAGGGCCGCTTGGTGGCACCAGAAACAAGATCGTTCCCTCAGAGTAGTACTCCACCAGGCTTGGCCATTTCAGATTCATCGCGATACGGACGCCTGGCCCCAGATTTGCCCGAATCCAGCGGCCGATTTCAGCCTGATCGCGAAGTAACGGCCGAGGACTGGCGAGGACCACTGCTGCAAGGAAGATGCCACTTGCAGCCAGCAAACGGTACAACCAGAAGGGATATTCCTGGCGGTGAGTCCCCGTCGATCGACGGGCGACAAGACTCGCGGTCAGACACAACCCCGCTGCGATGGCAGGGAGTGACACGATAACACTTGGAACCACATAGCGGCGATCCAGCCCGATAAGGCAGAAACATGCCCATATAGCTCCGGCAGAGAGGATCACCAGGAGCAGCAACGCCCCCTTGGACGGGCCAAACGACCGTAGTCTCCAGTGGGCCATTCCGGCCATCGCGAGGACGAGCTGGAGAATGCCGAATCCCTTCCCGTACCGAACGACACTCTTGACTGTGCCGTCCATGATCATCGCCGTCGAAACAGCGTCTTCACCAAGCGCTTCTATCCGCGCCAAATGCCGCTTGTCGCCCACAATTCCGCTCTTCACGGTCTTCTCAGCTTCTTCTTTCGCCGTTTCCTTGTGCATGCTCGTTTGCACCCGCTTCTCTACGGGGGCAAACATCATTTCATGGACGACCCAGCCGCCAACAGGCCCCACTGCGACTGCGAGAGAAGCCGCCAGGGCAGTCACAAACCGGTTTCCCCATGTCTGCTGTGGTCGGAATGTAATCCACACCACGAGCACTGGAGCAAGCAGCCACCCCTCGGTCCGCAAATGGATCGCCAATCCAAAAACCACCGCAAAAGCGGCAAACCACCGGTACCGGAGTTCCGATACCGAGCGCCACGCAGTGTACAATCCGAGGGCAAACAGTAGCCAAAAGGTAGGATCCCGCACAATGAGCGGGCTGTCGTGGATCACTGCCGGATGCAATGCGTAGAAACCACCGCCAATGATCGCCAGCGTCTCGTTGAACTGTCGCCGGATCCAACCGTAGATCGGCAGGATCGCCAGCGTCGCCATGGCGACACTCCACCATTTGGCCAACGTCAGCCAGTCGCCTGGAAGGGATTTCAGCCCGAGCAGCAAGGGCTGGTAGAGGCAGACCCCCGTATACTGGAACGCCACCCTGGCATTCCCGCTCTCCAGGGCCTCCGTCCACCGTATATAGGATACCGCATCCGGACAGAGAACATCGTGAAGTGTCCCCGCCCAGATCCGCGGGATCAGGCACAACAGCAGCAAGCCCACCACAACGCCCGCCTTGGGCGCTGCCACCTTGATCATCTGCCCGTCGCTGAAAAGCCGGTCCCCATGGTCGTCGGTCCAATCGCCGGGAAATCGTGTTGGGTTTTCTGTTGGAATCGGATTCTCGGCAACGCTGCACCATCAACCATGGACGACCTTGTCCGCAGGAGCTCTGTCCAAACGCCGTGCCATTCTACCCCAACCTCGGCAACGCCCCCTACATCGATTTTTCCGGTAGACAGGTAGACACAGGTCACCAAGCCTGACCTTGCCCCAGTAGCGTGGAATCAAGCAATGCTGGCGTTGGCAGCTTACGCAATATGCTGAGGTATCCTGTCCTCACCCAACCAGATCTAGTAACCTCGCCGGTATCCGAACGACATCTGGTGGCCGTAGTAGCCCTGGTGATAGATCTTGACGGGGCGGTAACGGGCGCCAAAGTAGCCCCACTGATAGGTCGGGACTCCCCCGAATCCATAGCCGGTCCACCCCGTCGCGGACATGTCCTGCGGGACCACCGCACCGGCGCCTGCGCGTGGCTCGGTCTGGCTGCTGTGCGAGGCGAAAGGACTCCGCTGGGCGTTGATTGCGGGGCGCTGAGGACTTGGCAGCCCCAGAGAATAGACTTGTCCCGATGGCGAGGCAATCCGCGGCGTGCTGCTCAGCGCGGGTTGGGTTGGCGCAGGGCTGTGCCCGTCGGCCCGCGCGGCGCTCGCGCTCAATAGGAAAACGACACAGAGTGCCGGCGTACTTCGTCTCATGCCATCCCCTTGATGGAAGTGGTTTTGTGCCGAGCCACGCGGCGCCCGAGCCCCTCGCAAGATGAGGGGACTCGTGGCGCACCGTCTAGGAACCGACTCTGAAGGCCTACCCCAGAACCTCCAATGAGGTCTCTCAAGGGTGGGGGCTGCTGACATCGCAGGCGTTCTGGGGTTGACTCTAGGGATTATCGAACGCGCATCGACCACAATTCCGGTCAAATTGTGCGGGATAGGACGAGTTGCCTGCAGGACCGATCAATTCGGCCTCGCCAGACTGGCAGAATGGCTCGAGCGGCGAAGCCGAGGGGAGTCTTTGAGCGAGTGCTCTGTCACAGCTTAATTTTGGGGTCAATGGCGTAGAATCATGCGACAATCGCCGAGTTGTTCCGCAGTTTCGTCCCCAATTCTTGGCTGAGACAGAGCACTACTGGCCAAACTGAATCAGGCTGATCTTGTTGTAGTCCTTGATCTTTTCGGCTCCCCCTTCGCCCAGAAGCTCAACCAGGAACAGGCAGCCTACGACGATGCCCCCCGCTTTCTCGATCAGCTTGCAGCAAGCCTCGATGGTTCCGCCGGTGGCCAGGAGATCGTCGACGACCAGGACCCGGGCTCCGGGTTCCACCGCGTCGGTATGGATCTCCAGCGTGTCGGTGCCGTATTCAAGCTCATAGCTGTGAGAAATCGTCTCAAACGGGAGCTTGCGGGGTTTTCGGATGGGGATCAAGCCCGTTCGAAGCTGAACCGCCAGTGGCGCGGCAAACAGAAACCCACGGGCCTCGGCCGCAGCGACCTGCTGGACGCCCAGCGAGCGGACGGCATCGGCCATCTGGCAGATCGTGTGCCGGAAGGCTTCGGCATTCCCGAGCAGGGGGGTTATGTCGCGGAACAGAATCCCCGGCTTGGGAAAATCGGGAATTGAGCGAATGTGGGCTTTGAGGTCAAACTGGGCAGAATCTGCCATCTGCGGCTCCTTCGGGGGCGGGGTGGGGCGTAGTGCGAACCTGAAATATAGTGTGGCCGCGAAGGGGCGAGAAGAGGGCGACCGACTGGCGGCTGGTGTCATCGACTTGGACGCCCGAAGAGTCTGGGCACACCTTGGAGATCCGGTGTGCCACATGCCAAAAGCTCGACGGGGCCGGCTGGCGGAATTGTCGTCAGCCCTTATATCGCTGATCATCGCCGTGTATATTTGACGTCAATGCCTGGCAGTTCCAGCGTTACGACAAACAGGGACATCAAGGATCTGCGACATGCGAAAAGCACACGTATGGACGTTGGTCGGACTGTTGATACTGGCTGTGGTGGCGAGTTCTTTGAAGGCCTGGGAGCCTGCCACAGGCAAGAAGCCCAACCTGGGCAAGCTCCGTCATGTCGTGATGTTCAAGTTCAAGAACGACGCCTCTGCGGAGGAAGTGAAGAAGATCGAGGATGCATTCCGGGCCCTGCCATCGAAAGTTCCCGAAGTGGTCGACTTCGAGTGGGGAACGAACAACAGCCCCGAGAAACTGGCCGATGGCTTCACCCACTGCTTCCTGGTGACGTTCAACGACACGAAGGGGCGCGACGTGTATCTGCCCCACCCGGCCCACAAGGAGTTCGCGGCCCTGCTCACTCCGCTGCTCGACAAGGTGCTTGTGATCGACTACGTGGCGGCGGAATAGGAACGGCCATTCATGGCGCCGTTTTGCGGCAGGTGGGAACACGGAGGGCCGGCCGGCTTGTCGCCGAGGATTTCTGGGGGACGCGATTCCGCGGTTTTCAGTCGGGCATGCTGATCCTCGTGTTGCCGGACCAGGGCCTCCGCGCGGTCTCACGAGATGGACGCCCGGCGGCCAGCGTCGCTCCTGTGATGTCGCAACAGCAGAGGGTGGCGTGTCTGCCATCGCCGTTGCGACAGGTCTCATCGAGACACCAGGCTATTGATGGAAGCAGCCGGGCCACCGCGAGAGGCGGATTCCGGGCCCGGCCGTTTTCTTCCCATCGATTGGCGATACAATCGGTCGAGCTGACGGATAGCCGGCTTTGGAAGGATGGACTGGACCGGCGGAGACATTCCGCGCCTGTGAACGAAGGTATGATTCCATGAACCGTTCTGTACGATCCTTGACCGCTGCACTGCTGTTCCTTATGTCTTCCCACTCTTCCATGGCCAGTGAGCCCCTTTCCTATCCTCCGACCGACAAGGTAGACCAGGTCGACGATTTCCACGGTACCCAGGTAGCCGACCCCTATCGATGGCTGGAAGACGACGTCCGCCAGTCGGAGAAGGTGGCCGCCTGGGTCAAGGCCCAGAACGATGTGACGTTCGGATTCCTGGAGAAGATTCCCCAGCGGAAGGCGATCGAAAAACGATTGACCGCGCTCTGGGATTTCGAGAAGTTCGGTACGTTCTTCAAGGCCGGGGGACGCTACTACTACCAGCACAACACGGGACTGCAGAATCAGTACGTACTCCATGTGATGGACTCCCTTGAAGCAGAGCCCCGCGTGCTGATCGATCCGAATACCTGGTCGGCCGACGGTACTGTGGCCCTCGACGGCATGTCATTCAGCGACGACGGTCGCTACATGGCCTACGGAATCCAGGACGGCGGGAGTGACTGGCGGACCTGGCGGGTCATGGAGATCGATAGCGGGCGTATCCTGGATGACGAGCTCAAGTGGCTCAAGTTCTCCAGTACGAGTTGGACCAAGGACGGGCGGGGCTTCTTCTACAGCCGCTACGACGAGCCAAACGAACAGGCCAAGTTCCAGAGCCTCAATCTGAACCAGAAGGTTTTTTATCACCGTGTGGGTACGCTGCAGAGCGACGACGTGCTCGTCTATGCCCGGCCTGACAATCCGGACTGGGGATTCCAGGCCGAGGCCACCGAGGACGGCCGCTTCCTGATCATCACGATCTGGAAGGGGACCGACGACAAGTTTCGCATCGTCTACAGGGACCTGGCCGAGCCCTATGCGATGCCGATCGAGTTGATCACCGATTTCGACAACGAATACACCTTCATTGGCAATGACGGCCCGGTCCTGTTCTTCAAGACCGATCTGGATGCCCCGAAACGCCGGCTCATCGCGATCGACACCCGCCAGCCCGAGCGGACGGCATGGAAAGAGCTGATTCCCGAGGCCGACGACGTGCTGATGGGCGCCAGTCTGGTGGGAGACATGTTCCTGGCCGACTATTTGAAGGACGCCCGCAGCCAGGTCAAGCTGTATGCCCTCGACGGCCGGTTCATGGCGGAACTGGAGCTGCCGGGCATCGGTTCGGCCGAGGGATTCGGCGGAAAGCGGGCCGATAAGGAGACATTCTACTCGTTCTCGAGTTTCGCTGTTCCGCCGAGCATCTATCGGTTCGATCTGGTCGCGCGCAAGAGCACGTTGCTGCGGCGTTCGAAGGTCGATTTCGTGCCTGAGGACTATGTGACGGAGCAGGTCTTCTACGCCAGCAAGGACGGTACGCGGGTGCCCATGTTCCTCACGCACAAGAGAGGCCTGCGGCGCGACGGCAGCAACCCGACCTTGCTCTACGGCTACGGCGGATTCAACGTCGCTATGACGCCACGATTCTCGATCAGCCGGCTGGCATGGATGGAGATGGGGGGCATCTTTGCCCAAGCCAATCTCCGCGGCGGTGGTGAATACGGCGAAGCCTGGCACCAGGGCGGAACGAAGTTGAGCAAGCAGAACGTGTTCGACGACTTCATTGCAGCCGCCGAGTGGCTCGTGAAGGAGGGCTACACCCGCCGGGAGAAGCTGGCAATCCAAGGGGGCAGCAACGGCGGGCTGCTTGTGGGCGCCGCCATGGTCCAGCGTCCCAACCTGTTCGGAGCCTGCCTCCCTGCCGTGGGGGTGATGGACATGCTGCGATTCCACAAATTCACCGCCGGCCGCTTCTGGGTCGACGACTACGGCTCGGCCGACAACCCCGAAGAATTCAAGGCCCTGTACGGGTACTCTCCGTACCACAACCTGAAAGACGGCACGGCCTACCCGCCCACACTGATCACCACAGCGGACACTGACGACCGTGTGGTCCCGGGGCACAGCTTCAAGTTCGCCGCCCGCCTCCAGGAGGCCCACCAGGGCGAGGCCCCCGTCCTGATCCGCATCGAAACCCGGGCCGGCCACGGGTCGGGCAAACCAACGACGATGCTGATCGAGGAAATCGCCGATCAGTGGGCGTTCCTGGTGAAGGTGCTGGGGATGGAGATGAACTGACACCCAACCCGTCAGTCGCCTTCAGAGCTGCGGACACGCCTGCCGATCGTGGGGGCTCGATGCCGTGGAAGATTCCCGCGTTTTGTCAGGGCTGCTTGGCGCCAGTCCCAAGACTCCCGCCGCTAGCGGTACCCTCCGTCCGGGGGACGATTCCTTCGCGGTCCTGAGATAGGCCCTTCGACCGAAGAAGTGGCGGCCTTCTTGATGCCCAAGGCAGCGCTGAGGGTCTCGAGGATGGAAGCTTCTTCCTTCGGCTCTTCGGCCAGTTTCTTCTCCGGCGGCTTCTCCCCCGACTCGTCGGCCACGAAGTAGAGAGGCGTTCCCGACTCTTTCTGATAGGGATCCGGAGCCAGTCGGACCAGGCCATAGATCGGCTTCCGGGAGAGCAACTTAGGCAGAGCGAAAGAATAACTTTCACGATTCGCGCTCTGGCGGCGGCACGGCCAACAAGTAGGCCGTGGCACACCCGTTGGCCTCGTGTGAGGCACTGCTTGCTCGCAAGCAGTGCGATGAACTGTAAAGGTTATTTTTTCGCCCTACCTTAGGATAGGCTTTCACGGCCTCGTGCGGGGCTTCCTGGCACTCGGCTCGGGCCCCGCGGGTCAGGTCACTCTGCAGCGATCGTTCGAGCGGTGCCTTGAGAACCGAGATTTCCTGGAGGGGAAAGACGACTTCGCCGTTCTTTGCAGCGATCTCCTGTCCCCGGTCCTCTGCCTTGGCAGACAACTCATGGCCTAGAATTGCAGCCGCAGCCACCAGCCACACACCCGTCCGGTTCCATCGGTATCCCACGCCACCGCTCCTTTTCGAAAAGGACATGTTACCGATCGTTACGGGTTCTCGATCCGATACAGGGCGGCCTTGGTCCGCAGAATGAGCGATTTGCCACTCACGGCGGGAGATGCCATGAACCCGTCGTTCAACTCGTTGACGGCGAGAATCTCGAACTGCGGGGAAGCGGCAACGATGGTCACCTTGCCCGTTTCGTCGCAGAAGTAAATGCGTCCTTCGGCGCAAATTGGCGAAGCGGAGAAGTTCCCGCCGAGCCGCTGACGCCAGACCTCCTCGCCGGTCTTGGCGGCAACACATGCCGCAACACCATTGTCGTCGACCATGAAGAGGTGATCGCCGACGAGGATCGGCGAACTGCGGTGCGGCACGGCTCGAACGTATTTCCAGACCACGTGAGTGTCTGTCACGCAGCCCCGGCCATCAGGTCGAACTGCCCAAAGCTGACGGCCGGTGCCCATGGGCACAAAAACCAGGCCATGCCCCAGAACGGGCCGGCTGGATCCCGAATGACATCCTGGCTCCTCGACCCGCCAGATCTCCTTGCCCGTTTCCGGTTCGTAGGCATAGAGAGCCATCGAACCGAGGCTGATGAGGACCGCTTTGCCGTTGACCTCTGCGATCACCGGCGTGGAGAAAGCCTTGCGATAATCGCCGTCGCGGGTGGGGCCACCCGTTTCCGGGTCGGCATCCTGGAAATCAACGCTGCGATGCGTTTGCCAGACAGTCTTGCCCGTCGTCTTGTCGAGGCCAACCACGTACTGGCGGTCGCTCCCGTCGTAGTGCTGGATGAGAAGATTCCTATAGAGCAGCGGCGAGGACCCGGGCCCGCGGAAGTGGTTGCAGACCAGATCGGTTCGCTGCCAGACGACGTTGCCCGAGTCCGAGTCCAGGCAACCGATCCAGGGCGATCCGAAGGTGAGGTAGACGCGACCATCCTCAAGGACCGGTGAGGGCGATCCATAGGAGTTGAACGGATGGCAGTATTGGGGGGCGGCCAGAGTCTGCAGCGATTTTCGGATGAGGATCTTGCCAGACTGGCGGTCGATGCACAGACCGAACAGTTGCGTTCCGTCCTCCAAGGCGTCGGTCAACCAGATGCGATCCTTCCACACGACAGGGGAGGACCAGGCCTTTCCAGAGATCGGGGTCTTCCAGACGACGTTTTCCGACTCGCTCCACTTCAGCGGCAGCCCGACGGCATCGCTATGTCCCTGGTCGGTGGGCCCCCGATAGCTCGGCCACAAGTCGCCAGCCGCAGACCGCACGCCTATTGCAGCCAGGAGTACCAGAGGTGCCAGCTCCCGCCGTAACGCGAATCGCAGATGCCTGATCATGATGACGCCATCTCGGTTGGATCCCGCCGGGCGGCCGCCGGTCAACCGCCCAAGTGGTGTGCATTATAGAGGGTGGGGCTGCGGGAAGAAACAAGGTTGGCAGACCATGGCGGGAAAGCCATGAACCCGCAGGCTCCGTGCCTTCTGAGAACCGCTGATAGAACCAGCGCTTGCGCACGGCCATGCTTGCAGGAGACTCGCACGCCCGGCCGGCAATTCTCAGGACGCCGGGCTTTGGCTGGGCGGTTGGTTGAGCCTGAGCGAGTCTCGCCGAGAGCCTTGGGCTTGCCGCTCGGCCGTCCCTCCCGTCGGCTATCCCAATTCCAACAACGGGCAGAGCACCAAGTCCGGTTGCGTGATTCCCAGAATGGGCCATCTCCTTGAAGCCGCCTCCCAAAGGGTGGCGGCGGAGACTGGATCTCCTGGAATCGTGCAGGTCTGTTCAGACTTTCGGGCCTTCCAGACTGTCGGCCAGCTTGTTGAGTGCTTCGGTTTCGATCTGGCGGACTCGTTCCCGAGTGAGCCCCAGAGTCTCGCCGATTTCCTTGAGAGTCCGGGGCTCGTGATTGTCCAACCCGAATCGCATGCGGAGCACGGTTGCCTCGCGGGGGTCCATGACCTCCAGCTGTTCGAGCACGTGCTTCATGTTGTCGTGCTCGACCAGTTCCTCCTCGGGGGTACGGCTCCGCTCGTCCATCACCATCTCGCCGAGCGACCAACCGGCGTCCGCCTGGTCGGTCTGCGGCGTGAGGTTATAGATCTTGATCGCCTTCTTGATAATGGGCAGCTTCTTGCGAGGCAGCCCCAGCACGCGGGCGACTTCTTCGGGAGTGGGCGTGCGGCCAAGTTCTTCACCCAGTCGGGTACTGGCACGACGCCACTTCGACAGCAGCTCGACCATGTAAGCCGGGATTCGGATTGTCTTGGCCGAGTTGATCAGGGCGCGTTTGATCGACTGTTTGATCCAGTAGCTGGCATAGGTCGAGAACCGTGTCCCCATGGCAGGATCGAAACCCTCGACCGCCCGCAGCAATCCCAGGTTTCCTTCCTCGATCAGATCCTGCAGGCCCAGCCCCTTGCCCGTATAGCCTCGGGCAATGTTGACCACCAGACGCAGGTTGGCCCGAACCATTCGGTCTCTCGCCTCGGCGCTCCCCTCGCCGATGGCGACGGCCAGCTCCTGTTCGTCGGCGGGAGTGAGCAATCGGGTCTCGTTGATCTCGCGAAGATAGGTCTCCAGGGGGGACTGGACCGATGTCTCCGCTAGTTCGTGCTGCAGGGCGTCGTTCATTGTGCGCGTCGGTCGAAGGTGTGATCTAGGACGGGTGGAGCCGCTACGAAGCCCCCCGGATGTTTCAGGCCGCGGGATGGCTCACCCTGTGGCAAGGGTCTCCCAAGGTAGAAAAGCTATCGACGGAATCCAGGAGGACTCTACAGCCGAGCGAACTTTTGACGAGGTGGACCGGATGTGTGCGAGGTACCGGCCGTAGGGAAAAGAACGACCCCGCCGGAGTGTCTCCGACGGGGTCGTGTGCGGTCGTATTGAAGGACGGGTTTATTCCTGGCGTAGCTGGGCAAAAACACCCTGCTCCGCGGGTTGCATCCCGTCGCCAAACGAGTCTAACCGGCGGATTCCGCCGAATCGCCATTCCCCGGTTTCTGCTCGTCCGATTCGGAATCCGGAGCCGGCTGCATGGGAGCGATCAGCGGGCCTGAACTGTGGCCCACGCCCCCCTTGAGCTCGAACTTGGGGCCGGAAGAACTGGGCTTGCTCTCGGGTTCCTCTTCGGCCTCGGCTTCCTCGGCCCACTCGACGCGCTTCCGCGACAGGCCGATCTTCCGCTCGTCGGGGTCGACTCGAAGAATCTTGACCTCGATTTCTTCCCCGACCTTGACGATCTCTTCCGGATTTTCGACTTTGTGGTCGGCCAGTTCCGAGATGTGGAGCAGGCCTTCCAGGCCGTCCTGCAGGCCGACGAACACGCCGAAGTTGGTGATCTTCGTGACCGTGCCTTTGACGAGTTGGCCGGGCTCGTACTTCGACGGGATATCGCGAGCCCACGGGTCCTCCGACAACTGCTTGAGGCCCAGCGCGATGCGCCGACGGTCCTGGTCGACCGAGATCACGCGGCAGTCGATCTCCTGCCCTTTCTCGACCACCTCGTTCGGGTGGCTGATCTTCCGTGTCCATGACATGTCGCTCACGTGGAGCAGGCCGTCGATTCCCTCCTCGATCTCGATGAAGGCGCCGTAGTTGGTGAGGTTCCGCACCTTGCCTCGGACATCGGATCCGGGGGGGTACTTGTCCATCACGTGGTCCCACGGGTTGTCCTGGGTCTGCTTCATTCCCAGGGAAATCTCTTGCTTCTCTTTGTTGATTCCCAGGACGACCACTTCGATCTCGTCGTCGATCTGGACCAGTTCGCTCGGGTGACTGATGCGCTTGGTCCACGACATCTCACTGATGTGCACGAGGCCTTCGATGCCTTCTTCCAGCTTGACGAAGGCGCCGTAGCTCATCACGTTGACCACCGTGCCGCGAACGCGGCTTCCCACGGGGTACTTGTCACCGACCGTTTCCCACGGGCTAGGCTGCTTCTGCTTCAGCCCCAGGGCGATCTTCTCCTTCTCGTGGTCGATGTGAAGGATCTGGACCTCGATCTCCTGGTCGATTGAGACGATCTCGGAGGGATGATTGATCCGGCCCCAACTCATGTCGGTAATATGGAGCAAGCCGTCAATGCCGCCCAGGTCGACGAACGCCCCGAATTCGGCGATGTTCTTGACGATGCCCTTGCGGAGCTGGCCTACCTGGAGAACGCTGAGCAACTGCGACTTCTTCTCAGCCCGCTCGGCCTCAATCAGAGCTCGCCGGCTCACGACGATGTTGCGCCGCGCTTCGTCGATCTTCAGGACGATGCACTGGACCGTGCGCCCGATGTAGTCGCCAATATCGGAAGGGCGGCGGATATCGACTTGGCTGGCCGGCAGAAAGACCGCTACGCCGATATCGACCAGCAATCCACCCTTGATCTTCCGGTTGACGACGCCCGTGACCACGTCCCCCTCGTGGACCGTCTCCATGACGTCCATCCAGGCCTTGATCTTTTCCGCCTTGCGCTTGCTGAGCGCGATCATACCCCGGTGGTCATCGACCGGGCCGGCAACGTCCTCGACATCCTCAATGAGCACTTTGAGGACCTGGCCGGGCTTGGGCTCCTCGTCCGTTTCTTCCCACTCGCTGCGAAGGATCATGCCTTCGCTCTTGTATCCGACATCTACGAGGACGAAGTCGCCTTCAACGCGGATGATCTTCCCTTCGACGATTTGGTTGACGTTGACTTCGTCGGGTGGAAGAATTTGATCGAGTTCAATATCCCCCCCCATCGCCTCTTGGAGTTCGTTTTCCCATTCCGCGTCGTTGAGGTCGAGACCTCGAATCAGGTTGCGATTGACCATAGCCGAGTACTAGATTCCTGAACGTAAGAAGCGACAGGCAAAACGTTTAACGAGAGATGCTCCGGGATGAACCCAGCGGTCCGGAAGTCCCGGTCTCGTGCCCCTCGCTGCTAAGTTGTCCTGCCGTCTGTCCGTCCCCCCACCTATGGAGGGAAACCGCGGGCTGTCGGCAATCCGTCAAATATATCAAAGCCCCTCTGTTCCCACAATCGCGCGTGATTCATTTGTACAGAATTTCACGCGAGGCAAGGAAAACTGGAGAAACGCCGACCGGCGTCCGATCTCTTTCTTTTCGGCATTCTGCGGGGCGCAGGCAAGACTCGGAACGGGCTTTTTGCCGTTCTTTCTTGCCGGCCGCCTCGATTCATGCCCGGCGAACGATTGCCTCCAGCCGATCCACCACCTCGTCGATGCTCAGCCCGTCGGTTTCCACGCAGACGGCCCCGTCGGCCATCACCAGCGCTCCCACAGGCCGCGACCGGTCGGCCTCGTCTCGGCGGGCGATGTCGGCCAGCACCTGGTCGAAATCGACCTCCTCCCCACGGACGTGAAAGTCCTGGACCCGGCGTCGGGCCCGCTCCTCAGGCTTCGCGACGAGATAGATCTTGCAGGCGGCATCCGGAAACACGACCGATCCCTGGTCGCGCCCCTCGGTCACCAGCGACACCCCTTCGCTCGCCGAACGTTGAAGCTGGACGAGCCAGCGTCGCACCTCGGGCCGATCGGCAGCCCGGCCAACCGAACTGGTCACGTCCGTCGTGCGGATCTTGTCGCTCACGTCCTCGCCGTTCAACAGAATGCGGCTTCCCTGCCACCGGACGTCCGTCCGGGTGGCCAGCTCATTCACTGCCCCTTCATCCTGCCAGTCGATCTGTTGCCGCAGACCGGCCAGTGCCACGGCGCGGTACATGGCACCCGTGTCCAGATAGCTGAACCCGAGCCGGTCTGCAAGTCTCCGGGCTACCGTGCTCTTTCCGGCTCCGGCGGGGCCGTCAATGGTTACTATCATCTGGGGGCTCGCTCTTGTTGAAAGTCGTTACCGGCTCGTCTGCAGGCTGTCGCTGGTTTCACCTCGGGTTGCGGAAGGAGAATCCCCCTCTCCTGTTCCAGGAGACGGCTTCTCCACGCCTGGTCGTGGCCGGCTGTCACTCGAAATCGATTTCGATCTGCATCCACTCGTGTCCCTGGAAGGGCACGCTGGCGCGGTCGCCTTCGACCTTCAGTTCGTCGAGCACCTGGCCGAGAAAATCAACCTTCCTCGCCCTGGCGATCGTGCGGAACGACCGGAGTGTCAGCGTGCCGCCGCGATCCTCCGTTTCCGCCAAGCGTACGCGGATCCCTCGCAGACGCCCGTCTTCGAACGCCGGCTCCCAGGACGTCGCGATCACGTTTCTGGCATTGAGATGGAACAACCACCCCGACTGCGGGCCCATGGCCGCACCTGCGTCGGCCAGTACGAGAGCCGGGGCAAGCAACTCGCAGGCAGCCGTATAGGGGTAGGCAACGTCGATGCCGACTCCCAGGCGGAATCGCCGCTGGGTTTCTCCTGCCACAACAAGCAGCGTATCCAGTTTTCGCGGTCCGTGCTGGCGATGGTAAGGCAATCCTCCCGTCAGAATCGTGGTGTTGACCCTCTCGCTGCGCACGTCCAAGAACCAGGGCGCTTCCAGTTGCGTGGCCGGGTTCCGGAGCGTTGCCGTGCCGATTCCCGTGTAGAGATCGGCCGTCGGATCGCTCCAGGCGAATCGAGCCGCATAGTAGGTCTGCCACGGGGCTCCATCAGGCAGACGATCCGGCGCAAGGGTCAGGTCGATCTCCAGGATGCGGCTTCCCCGCACGGCGCGGAGAACCTGCTGGTAGCGCGCCGCGCAGGTGCCGTCGCGCTCGAGCAGCCGGCCTCGCACGGCGATCTCGCCCACGAGCGGTCCAGCCGATCGCACCGACAGTTCATCGGCCGCCATCACCGTGTAGAGCGTTTCCAGCTCTTCGTCTTCCTCTGTCTGGCGGACCGGAGCCCGGCGAAACGCGATCTGCATGCCCAGGCGGTTGTCTCGCGTGCGGTAGTCGTGAACGGAGCGCAGGGCACCCGTTGCCGGATCGATTTGCGCCTGAAAGAAATCATTTCGCAGGATGTTCTCCTCGGCCATGGGTGGAGCAGTGCCCTGCTTCTTCGCCCCAAGCCAGCCCCGGCGAACTCTTGCCGGCTGCGGATCCGGAGCCGCCTGGTCCGGACGGATCCAGGCGAACCCCATCGCCGGCACGTTGACGATCGCCGTCTTGCGGCCGCTGGCCTCGGCGGCGGCTGCCACAACATCGCCGACAACCGGCAGTCGATCCCACGAACTGACATCCACCGGGATCCGCCGTGCCAGCGGCAGCGGGTTGACCACCAGGCATCCCGGCCCAGAGCTGGGGACGCCAGGGGCCAGCCTGTCACGAATTGACTGCAGAAGATCGGCAGTGGTCTGCTCGCCGGCATCAGGCGGACAGCCGAGCATGGCCGCCATGGTTTTCAGGGAATCTCCCACCTGCACCTGCATCTCCGCCGCTGCCGCTTCCTGCCATCGCGACAGCGGGGTGCTGTCCTTGGTGGCGATCGCCTGTCTCAGGAAAGGAGACCGGTAGCCGTCGAGCGGATAGCGCGCGGTCTGCCCCGTATACTTCGTGTTCTTGAAGTACTCGTCGATTGAGAGGAACCGGCCGAAGACGGGCGAGTAGCTGCATCCGTGAATCAGGTCGTCGTACCACACGCTCTGAGTTCCCGGCCAATGGGCGAACACGGCGGTGGCCGCGTGGTCCAGGTCCATGGCGTTTCCCAGTCGCTCCGACAACGCCAGAAACGTGCGGGCTCGATTCGCGTCGCATGGCAATCGGACAAGGGCGTCGATCGAAGCCCCGGAGACTCCCTCCCACTTGATGCGGCTCTGGTTGCCGGTGGGAAAACGGCCGTCGTCGAGCGTGAAATGGCACGCCCCAGCGAAACCGAACTTCTGCAGAATCTGAGGCAATACAGGGGACAGGCCGAACCGGCGGCGGCAATAGATCTTGGGTGTCCGGCCGAGCAGCCGCTGGTAGGTTTCCAGCCCCCGCCGAAACTGCCAGAGGGCGGCCTCCGGTCCGAGCAGCGGCAGTTCCCGCTCCTGGAATTCGCCCCCCAGAACCGAGAGGTTTCCGGCCTCGAGGGCCTCCCGAATCTTAGCCAACGTTCCCGGGGCCTGGTTGGCAATCGCCTCGAGGGTACTCCCCGAAAGGACCAGGTTCGTGGGGGCGCGCCGGGCCAGGGCCTCGTCGAGGGCCGAGCCGATGGTCGTCGGTGCCACCAGGGTGAAGTCGAGCAGGCTGGTCTCGACCGGATAGAAGTACTCCCTCGCCTCGGTCAGCAGATCGAACGCGCTGGTCAAGTGTTCCCGGGCTGCCTCGCAGTCTCCTTCCGCCCATTTTTCCGCAGCCGACCGCGAACTGTTCCGGAATGCCAACTCGTCGAGATTGCTCATGTATCGGAGTTGCCTGGTGAGCAGTTCCACTAGCAGATGGCAGTAACCAAGCGCCAGAAAGTCGCTGACCAACTCCGGCGACGCGCCGGTTGGAAGCGGATCTTCAACGACCTGAAGGGCCTGGGCAACGATCTGGTCCCTTGTGGCACAGCCGCGAATCACCAGCGCCTCGGCACCACCTGCCGCCTGCAGCCACCCCGAGGGAAGGCTGTTTTCGCAACAAGGCGGAACGACGACCAGATGGCCCGTCGCCGGATTGGGGGCATTGATGGCTCCCCTCCACCCAGGGGGGGCACGGAACTTCAGGATCAATGCCGGATGATAGAAAGCAGACCAGGCGGAGAGGACCTGATCGGCCTCCGCCGAGCTGCGATCCACCGACAGATCCTCAAGACTGTGGCACGGCAGAACGACGGTTGAATTGTCTAGCTTCATATTGCGTATTTGACTGGGCATCTCACGCCAACACGGCCCCGAACATCGCGGCCACATCTGTAAGTCATTTCAGAATAATGGCTTAACACGTGCTGTTGTCGGCAGGTGTCCGGACCGTCCATGGCAGGGGTTTCGTTCACCATAGTCGCTGGCCCGACCAGAGTCGAGGTGGGGCGGCGATCAGGTCGTTTTGCCCGAACGCTGTTGCCAGGTCGATCGGCGCCGTCTCTGGTCGGCCGCGTGATCCGTGTCGTCCAGCGTGGACATGCCCCCCGGGGCCCGGCAGCAGCGCGAGGTACGAGAATGCCGATTGCAGCAGAATTCGGGCCTCGGCCGAATGGCAAGACAACGGAATTTGAGATAGTTGGGACGTTTAGTGGTAGGCAGACCTTTTTGTTGACATAATGGAAAACGCGGCGATAAGATGAAATTCGTGGCAAGAGGGGCAGCGTACTCGGCTGCGCACTTTTCCAGCGGAGGCCTTATCGGGCCAGTTCATCGGATATGGGGTGGCTGCCACGCATGAAGGGGGCTTGTCGCTGCGGAACCCCACCGAATTAGGGCAAATAGGAGTCGTCTGATGGCCAAGAGTGACGCCGTCTGGGGAATCGATATTGGCAATGCCGGAATCAAGGCGATTCGCTGCCGCCCTGGCGAGGATCCCGAACAGGTCGAGGCGATCGCCTTCGACTATATCGAGTACCCCAAGATTCTCACCCAACCGGGGGCCGATCCGATCGAATTGGTCGCCGATGCGCTGAAGCAGTTTCAGTCACGCAACAGCGTGCGGGGAGACCGGGTCGCGATTGCGGTGCCTGGCCAGAACGGCTTGGCCCGCTTCATCAAGCTTCCTCCGGTGGAAACCAAGCAGATTCCCAAGATCGTCCAGTACGAGGCAAGGCAGCAGATTCCCTTCGACCTCGACGATGTGATCTGGGCCTATCAGGCTTTGGGGGGAGGCGGAGAGGAAATCGAGGGCTTTGCCCTCGAGACGGAAGTAGGTCTGTTTGCGATGAAACGGGAGCAGGTCTTCCGGGCCATCGAGCCGTACAAGAATGCTGGGATCGAAGTCGACTTCGTCCAACTCACTCCGCTTGCCCTGTACAACTACATCTCCTTCGATCGTTTCCAGCAGACCTTGCGGGAAGAGTTCGATCCGGAGGATCCCCCCGAATCCCTCGTGGTTCTCTCCATGGGGACCGATGCCAGCGACCTGGTGATCACCAACGGGCATCGCGTCTGGCAGCGGAGCATTCCGCTCGGTGGAAACCACTTCACGCGGGCCCTGACCAAGGAGTTGAAGCTCACTTTCGCCAAGGCCGAACACCTGAAGCGGAATGCCGCGGCGGCTGAAGATCCGAAGGCCGTGTTCCAGGCCATGCGTTCCGTGTTCAACGACCTGGTCACCGAAATCCAGCGTTCGATCGGTTACTTCACCAGCATCAATCGAACCGCCAAGATTGGCGGAATGGTCGTGCTGGGCAACGCGATGAAGCTGCCGGGTCTGCGCCGTTATCTTGCCCAGGCCCTGGAATTCGAGGTCGAGCGAATCGAGGCCTTCACGGGCCTGTCAGGTGCGGAAGTCTGCAGCGTGCCCGCGTTCAAGGAGAATATCGGGGCCTTTGGCGTCGCTTACGGCCTGGCCGTTCAGGCCCTCGGCAAGGCGGCTCTGCAGACCAATCTGCTTCCGCCGGAGTTTTTCAAGCAGCGGATGATCCGCAACAAGAAGCCATGGGCCGTTGCCGCCGCCGCGGTTCTTCTCCTGGGGTGCACGCTCAACTTTGGAAGTCACTCTCGCGCGCTGGCCACCGTGGAAAACGCCAATTGGACCGACGCGGAGAGCGAAGCGGAACGTGTTACGACCTATTCGAGCAATCTGAAGTCGGAGGAGACTGCCCGCAAAGGCAAATACGATGATGTCAACAAGATTGCCGCGAGCCTGACGGGCAACGTGGAAGGACGCCTCGTGTGGCCCGAGCTTCTGACCGCCGTCAATCAGTGTCTTCCCATCGATCCGGAAGGAGCCAAGCCCGAGAATATTCAACTCCGCAACGAGTTGCATGTGACGGCCATCGACTGCCAGCGAGTCGACGATCCCAATACGTGGTTCGCGACCATGAAAGACTGGTACGAGAAGCCCCCCGCAGGGGAGGCCGATCTGAACGATCTTCGCAAGGGAGTTGTCTCCATTCCCAAGGCGGCCGGAAGTGATGCCGCCGGCGGCGAGGAGACCGCTGCCCTGCAGATTCCCAAGGAAGAAGGTCGGGATTGCTGGATCGTTCAGCTCACGGGCTACCATTACCATAACTTTGAGGTTGCCGGTGAGACGCAGGGGGCCGAATACGTTCAGAACACGCTCATCCGGGACCTGCACAACAAGATCGTGAAACTGCCCAAGGCAACCATCCAGGAGGGCCTGACGCCCGAGGCGCCGATCGTCATCCTTCCGAGCGGTGAAAAAGTGGAGACGGAGGACGTGAGCATGGAGGAACTCGGCGTGTACGGGGCCACGCTGGTGAATCCTGAGATCGTCCGGGATGTGCAGGTTGTCAATCCGGCGGCGAAACGATCCATGTACGACATCCTCGAGGCCAAGCCGGGCACGGCTCCGGGCAGTGCCCTGGGGGGGGCTCCGGGCACAACCGGTACGGCGGCTACGCCCGCTCCCAAGGCTGCTCCCAAGCCCGCGCCGGCGACAGGCGAGCCGGCTTCGAAAGAGGCAGCCGATGGCGAGGACGAGGCGAAGGCCGAGGACGGTGTTGAGCCCTTCATCAAGCTCAGAAGATTCGATTTCGTAGTGCAGTTTGCTTGGGTCGTCACTCCGCCCATGAAGCGAGCGGAAATCAAGGCCGAAAAGGCGAAAGCCGCTGCCGAGGCCGCTGCCGCGGCCGCGGCTGCCGCTCCTGCGGAAGGCGAGGCTGCCGAAGGTACTGCTCCGCCGGCAAGCACCGAGACGCCCGCGACTCCTGCACCAGGTGCGGATGCCGCGGCACCCTCGGATACAACGACATCCGTTCCGGCAACGCCGGCTGGCACCGTATCCCCTGCCGCTTCCCCGGCACCGGCAACAACCGAACCGGCGCCGGCCGCCGGTCCGGCTGCGGGCGCTGCGGCTCCAACGCCGCCGACACCATAGATCGATGGCGATGGGCCGAAGAGACTGCAAATCCGAGAATTGCCTCCTTCAAGGAGAGGGATAATGAACCAAGTCAAAGCTATCCTGGCGGTCATGAAGAAGAACGCCTTCTGGATCCTTGTTGGTGTGATCGTGCTGGCCGGGTTGGGCGTTTGGTTCGTCGCAGCCGGATCCCTTGCCAAACGCTACGAGGCCCGTAAGACGGACCTGCAGACCAAGTTCACGACCGTCAGCGGCATCAAGACGGAAGCCAGTGGCGAAGACGCGGAGCATCCGAACGAAGACAAAATCAAGCGTTGGGATGCACGGGTCAACAAGAACACGGTGGAGGCCGTCAAGGCATGGCAGAGGATGTTCGATGTTCAGAAGGAGAGGAACAAGTGGCCTGAAATCCTCGGCACACGATTTAACAATACGATCGCCAGTATCGGCGACGCCGACATCCCGAGTTGGGCTTTGATTGAGTATCAGAACTTCATCCGAGACCATTTTCCGGCCATCGACGCGATCATTGTTCGGCGGAAACCCAAGAAGGTTGAGGGCATACGCGGCATGATGCCGGGTATGGGGATGCCCGGGGCCGAGATGGGAGGGTATCTTGGCGACACGATGGGGGGCAGCGAAGGGATGGTCTCTTCCGGCGCGGAAGGCGGCGGCGACATGTTCGGCATGAGCGGCATGAGCGGCATGAGCGGTATGAGCGGTATGAGCGGCATGGACGGAATGATGGGCAGCATGTCTGGAATGGCCATGTCGGGCATGGAGATGGAAGGGATCGTCGAGTGGGTCGATTCCGACTACAACCGGGTACAACTCGGTGTCTATTGGGTCACTCGGCCGTTGACCATTGAGGTTCGCCTGGCGCAGGAGGATCTCTGGGTTTACCAGGCGCTACTGCGTTCCATCGCTAAGACCAACGAGGACGTGAAAGCGACAAATTACTATAACGCCGCCATCAAGAAGATCTGGGCGCTGGAGATCGGGCAGCCGGCTGCCGCCGCCATGAAGTCGGCCAAGATGCGTCTGGGCCTGGGAGCCAGGCCCATGGGCGACATGGGCAGTATGGAGATGGTGGGTAGCGGCAGTGCCGAGATGATGGGCAGCGGCAGCATGGAGTACAGTGCTGATGCCGATGCCCAGTCAGGCGGCATGATGGGCAGCGGCGATATGATGGGCTCGGGGCCAACCAGCCGCGATCCGGAAATGGTCAAGAAGAGACTTCTCACCGGACGCTATGTGGACCTGACCGGCGAGCCGCAAGCGGCTGACTCGAACCCCTATGCGGAGTTCAAAGTGATGCCTGTCCACATCATCGTGACCATGGACCAGCAGAAGTTGCCCAATTTCCTGGTCAATCTGGCCAATTGCGAAATGCCCGTCGACGTGAAACAGGTGAGCATCCAGGCCTCGGGGAAGATGGCGTTCTCCGCCGGGGCAATAGGTGGTTATAGCAGCGGCATGGGTGGCGGCATGATGGGTAGCGGCGGCATGATGGGTAGTGGCGGCATGATGGGCAGTGGCGGCATGATGGGTGGCGAAAGCATGATGGGCGGCAGTGAGATGGGTGGTAGCATGATAGGCAGCGGCATGACGGGCGCCGTGAGCGGCGCCGAAGGAAGCGGCATGGGCTTTGGCGGCGAAATGGCGGGGTCGGGCGGCTTTGGCAGCGGCATGGGGATGCCCGGAGCGACGGCTGCCTCGATCACCGATAGTGCCACCCAGGATGTGCCGATCGAGATCATTGGCGTCATTCGTATTTTCAATCCTCCCGATATGGCCAAACTCGGAACGGGGTCTGCCACCGACGAATCATCGGAAGGGTCGGTTGCTGCGGCTCCTCCCGCCGACGCGCCGACCATGCAGAGGGTCTCCGTCGCCCCTCCAGTGCCGGGGACCGGAGCCGCGTCCGGCAGCACCCCTGCAGCGGGGACCTCGCCGGCGCCTGCGGCAGGCGCAACTCCCGGTCCGGGACCTGCTCCGGGGGCGGCGCCAGGGTCCGCACCAACGCCTGGCCCGGTGCCCTCTCCCGCACCTGCACCTTCGCCCGCACCTGGAACCGGCTGAGACGAACATTCCGCTGGTTGAGGAGCTTGACCTCGTTTGCTCGGAGCAAGTACAGGAACTGGAACCATGAAAGCAAAGATCAGTCTTGGCAGCGGCCGGATCAAAGGGTTGATCGTCGGGCACGTGGAGAAAGCCGTGGTGGCGCTCGCCGTGCTGTTTTTCTTCCTTCTGGTCTGGAAATCGTCGAAACTCGGCAACGATTTCGACCTCAAACCCGACCAGCTCAAGACCACCTCCGTCGACGCGGACAAGGCGATCCGTGCGCCGAAGAAAGGCCCTGATCCGAACGTGCCCCCCTGGGAAGATATCGCCGACAAGATCAGGACACCGGTTCCTTCCTGGCCTTACGGGATCGGCAAAACGTGGATGCACCGACTCTTTCCCGGCGCGATCCTTCGGGGCCAGCCGGAGGCCTTTCCGGTCGAGGAACTCGGGGGTCTACCGGCTTTGGGGGAATTGCTCTAAAACCTACCGTCGGAGCGGATGGGATGAGCGACACCGGTGCAGCGAGCGCGGCGATGACCACCATGGGAGAATCTGGCAGCGGGTCCGGTGGCATGGGGGGCGGAAAGGTCGAGGGACGCCGCTGGGTGGTGGTCACGGGCCTGCTTCCTTACAAGAAGCAGTGGATCGAGTACGGGGATGCCTTCCGCAACGCGGAGATCAAGGATCCTCGTCGCGATGTGCCCGCTTACAACGACTATGATGTCCAACGAGCGGAGGTCGTTCCGGGAGTCGAACCGGATGAAGACGATTGGCAGAGTCTGAATGTGGCCAAGGAGTTCTTCACTCGCACCGCCAGTTGGGCCGGCAGCCGTCCGGAGATCGTCTACGGCAAGTTCATCCACCGCTCCAACGGCGTGTTTCCTATGGCCTATCCGTTGCCGCCACTGGTCAGCAAGAACTTCGGCGCCGAGATTGCTCATGAACCTGAGATTCCGCTCTTCTACCAGATGGAGCGCAAGGTGGAAGAGGAGGAGCCCGATTGGGACACCCTGGCAAAGGATCCCGAGGCCCTGGCCAAGGCCAAGGCGAAGCTTCGCAGCCGTGGAATGGGCGGTCCCATGGGGTCCATGGGCGGTAGCGGTGATATGATGGGCAGCGGCAGCAGTGATATGATGGGCAGCGGGGCCGAGTACATGCAGGATTACGGCAGCGGCTTAGGAATGGGCAGCGTGGGAGCCGAGATGGGATCGGGGATGGGCATGGAAATGGCCATGATGGGCTCGGGCGGCTATGGAATGACCGGCCCGCGCCGCGATATTCCCGAATACCAGCTTTTCCGCTTCTTTGATTTCAGTGTTCAGCCAGGGCGATACTATCAGTATCGAGTCCGGCTCCGATTGGCGAATCCCAACCGAGGGCTGCCCGTTCAGCATCTTGAGGACGAGAAGCTCGCCGAGCCCATGTTCATCGAGACACCCTGGAGCGTCGAAACCAAGATCGTCAGTGTTCCGTTCGACAGCCGAGTGCTTGTCGGACCGGTCAGCGTGCCCGCCAACGTCAACGCCGAGCCGGGTGCTGATCTGGGCACCGTCTTTTTCAACGCGGAGGACGGCGAAGAGGTGGCGGAGAAGTTCGCTCCGATCCGCCGGGGCATGCTGATGAACTTCTTCGACAGGGATGTCAAAAAGGAGAAGCCGCAGGCAAGCCCCTTCGGGATGGGAAGCTCCGAGCTGGCGGTATCGGTTGACGATCCGTACAGCATGTACGGTCCCGTAGGGAGCGGCTCCATGGATCCTCGCGCCAAGAAGCCCGAGAAGGAAGAGCCGCCGAAGAAGGTCAGCTACGTGACGGAGATGCTCGTGCTCGACTTCGACGGCGGAGATTTGCTGCCGGGCACGGATCGCAACCTCAAGGCGCCCGGCCGGATTCTGCTCATGGATCCCGCGGGCAATCTCGTTCTCGACGACGAACTGACGGATCAGGAAGAATGGGTCAAATTCTTCCCGCCCGAAGTCAAGAAGAAAGAGGTGGAGATGCCCATGGGCTCCGAGGGATCTTCGGAGATGATGATGGAGCAGATGATGCCGTATTGAGACCCGGTGAAGGAATGAGGGAGTCTCCGATCGCCCCGGCAGCCGTCCCTCGATCCGTCCCGATTCCTGTCCAGGGGCGCTCTGCGGTTTGACTTCAACCGGGAGGCCGTCGAAGCACGCAGGTGCATCCACGGTCTCCCGAGTCCTTTTCTTGCCCGCTGCTGTCTGCTGCCAAAACGAGCCGGGCCGCTGTGTGCCCGCCCCAGGGGCAGCTCTCGTGGAATCGGCAGCGCGGCCGTGTCGGTCGGCAGGTTTCTCTATTTTGCCCTGTCTCTGGCGTCGGCCGGACCATGCCCGCCAAGAGGCCCCGCGTCGGCCGTCCTCCTCCCTCCGGCCAGGCGGCAACGGCGCAGAAAATCCGGTGATGAGGCTCAAATCTCCCAGAAATGCCCTTGACCGGTTTCTCGCGGAGCAGTATTTAACGCCTCTCTTCTACCGTAAACCAGGAAGACACTTGGCGGGCTTCCTCTGTGCGGCAATTTGCGCCGAGGGTGTGTTTCACCCTGCGGTGCGCGTCGGGTCTGGTAAGACGCGAGATGATGCGGGTCGTCTCGCGGGATACCACCCAGTGACGTAGCCGGACCTGGAAGCGTTGACATACAGCTCGTCCGCAACCGCAACGGCATTCTGCGAGTCTCGAAAGGAGAATCGTGTTGAAACCGACCGCAAGAACCCTTACCGGCCCGATCGCACTACTGCTGGGGATAACCCTGGCCGCCGTCCAAGCTGGACAACCGCCCGTCGGCGGAAACTCGGCGGCCTATCCAGGCAACGGATTGGATGTTCGTCGTCAGAGCGACGACCTCCTGGCCCGGGCACACCAGGCGATCCAGGAGAACAACTTCGCGGCAGCCGACTCGTTGATCTCGCAGGCCGAAGCCCTGGGCGTCAACTACGGCATGTTGCCCACGGCCTACACGCCAGGCAAGGCTCGTGCGGAGCTGCAGCGGAAGGCTCAGGCCGGGCAGGCTCCCCAGGCGGGGTTGCTGGGTCTGGGCGCACGAAGAGAGGCCGTTCCGGCTGATCCCTTCCAGGGAATGCCGCCTGCCGAAGGACTCCAGCCGTTGCCGGCCGTCGGCGATGCCTCCCCCATCGGGGCTCGTACCCAGAGCGCTCAATTGCTCTTGATGGCCAGACGCCATCTGGCGGTGGGAGATGTCAACCAGGCCAGCCAGACTCTGGAGCAGGCGAAGCGGTTGAACGTTCGCTACGGTTCCAGCGACGATAGCCCGGCGCGCGTGGAGCTGCTGGTTGGGACTTACAGGGACATCATGACCCAGAAGGCCCAGCGAGGCTCCACCGACGGTATTCGGAGAATGCTCGCCAAGTCCCTTCTCGACCAGGCGGAAGGCTTGCTCGGTTACTGGCACGAGTACGGTGAAGCGGAACGTCTGGCCACCGAAGCCGCACGCATGAACGTGCCCTTCAATATGTACGAGGCCAATCCTCAGAAGCTGCTCGAGAAGATCGCCGTGCAACGTGCCAGCCAGGCCCAGGGACTGGTCGGACCGGTGCAGGCGGCCAGTCACGTGGCTCCGGCGACCGGGCCCTATCCCTCGACGGGAGCCAATCAGGCGCTCTACAACCCCAGCAACGATCCGACCCGTAACATGCTCGTCCAGGGAACGCAGCCGGCCGGGCCCACCCCGACGCTGGCCGCGCCGCCGGCGCCCGTTCAGCCGGCGCCAGGCGGAGCCTCCCAGAGCATGGGGCTCCAATTGTTCCAGCAGGGCGAAGCCGCGCTGCGGGCCCACGATACCCAGGGAGCCCGGAGTTTCTTCCAGCAGGCGGCGGCCTATTCCCAGGACCTCGATCCCTACACCCAGCAGAAGCTTCAGGACATGCTCCAGTTGCTGGCGATCACCCGGCCGGCCACGCCGGCCCCTGCCGGCCAGCCATCGATCATCGACGACGCCGCAGCCAAGGCAGCACTCCTCGCCCGGCAGGTGAGCGTCGACATTGCCCAACAGACGCGGGAAGCCGAACGCCTCCGGCAGACAGATCCGAATGCAGCGGTCAAGCTGCTCCAAGAGACGAAGGCCCGCGTGGAAGCTGCCGGACTCGAACCGGCCTCCCGCGACCGTCTCCTGCGGCAGATCGACCGGGCCCTGGTGGACACAGCCAATTACGTGGAAGAGAACAAGCCAAGGATCGAACTCGATCAGCGCAACCGCGCCGTTCTCGACCAGATCGAGCAGGAGCAGAAGATGACGCTCGATCGGCAGCAGAAACTCAAGGAGTTGGTTGATCGCTACAACATGCTCATTGAAGAGCAGCGTTTCGAGGAGGCCGAGGTACTCGCCAAGCGGGCCAAGGAAATTGCCCCCGACGAGATGATCGCCGAGCAATTGGCGATGACCTCGCGGATGATTCGCCGACATGCGATCAATCAGGACATCCGGGAGGCCAAGGAAGAGGGGTTCTACACGGCACTTGCCAGTGTCGATAAGTCGTCGACCCCGTTCAACGACCTGGAACCCCAGCAGTTCGATGTTGACTACTGGAAGAACTACGTTGCCAACCGCAAAGGTGCGGAACGCGGCGGGCGGCAGCGCAGTGAGGGCGAGCTGGAGATCGAACGCCGGCTGCAGACGCCCGTGCTCCTGGAGTTCAACGGGGAACCGCTCTCGGCCGTGATCGAGTACCTGCAGAAGCTGGCCGAGGTGAACGTCTACCTCGATCCCCAGGGATTGCAGCAGGAGGCGGTCACGACTGACACGCCGGTGAACATTACCCTCTCGAAGGAAGTCACACTCAAGAGTGCCCTCAAGCTGATCCTCGAACCGCTCCACCTGGACTACGTGATCGAAGACGAGGTTCTGAAGATCACCAGCGAGCAGATGCGAAGTGGTGACGTGTACATCGTCAGCTACAACGTGGCCGACCTGGTCGTGCCGATTCCGAATTTCACCCCCAGCAGCAACCAGGGTCTGGCCGGCGCCTACAACGACGCCATGCGGCGGGTCAACTTCACCGGCGGTGGCGGCTTTGGCGGCGGTGTCATGGGGGCTCCGCTGGCCGTGATGGCCAACGCGACAGGCGCCCGGGCCAGTGCCGGAATCGACCCGAACATCATGGCCCAGATGACAGGCGATGGCGGAACGGCCACCGGCGGCGGCACGGCGTCGACCATGCCGCTGGGCTTCGGTCCTGGCGGGGCGGGGGGCGGCTCCATGGCCGACTTCGACAGCCTCATCAGCCTGATCACCGCGACCGTACAGCCGGAATCGTGGGAAGACGTGGGTGGCCCCGGCTCGGTCGAACCTTTCGAAACCAACTTGAGCCTTGTCATCCGACAGACGGAAGAAGTCCATGAAGAGATCGTGGACCTCCTCGAGCAGCTCCGCCGCATGCAGGATCTCCAGGTTACCATCGAGGTTCGTTTCATCACCCTCAACGACAACTTCTTCGAGCGCATCGGTGTCGACTTCGACTTCGACCTCGACGACGATATCGACGCTCCGTTCCAGATCTTCGGCCGGGTGATCGACACCGGCGACGATGACGACGACGATGATGACGACGACCTCACGGAGCCGACCCGTAACACGCTCGATACAGACCACGGCAAGAGTGTGACGGTCGGTATGTCGCAGCCGGGTGTGTTCTCGGCGGATCTCGACGTGCCGTTCCAGCAGGGCAGCTTCCAATTGGCAGTTCCCCAGTTCGGCGGTTTCGATGCCACGGCCGGTGCCCAAATGGGATTTGCCATTCTGAGCGAGATCGAGGCCTTCTTCTTCATCAATGCCGCTCAGGGCGACCGGTGCAGCAACATCATGCAGGCTCCGAAGGTCACGCTCTTCAACGGCCAGATGGCGATGATCTCCGACACCTCGCAGAGCCCCTTCGTGATCAGCGTGGTGCCGGTCGTCGGCGACTTTGCGGCGGCACAACAACCTGTGATCGTCGTGCTCAACGAAGGAACCTTCATGACGGTCCAGGCGGTTGTTACGGAGGATCGAAGGTTCGTTCGCCTCACGGTCGTGCCCGTCTTCAGCAAGATTGGCGATGTCAACACCTTCCAGTTCACCGGCTCGACGACGACCACGGAAAGCTCGGAAGCTGACGGCGTGCAGGACGAGCCCAACGACAACACCAAGAAAGCCTCGTCCAGCTCGAGGACTTCGTCCGGCACCACGGTCCAGTTGCCCACTTACTCCTATGTGTCGGTAATGACGACGGTCAGCGTGCCCGACGGCGGCACGGTCCTCCTCGGCGGCATCAAGCGATTGAGCGAGGGACGCAACGAGTTCGGCGTGCCCATGCTCAACAAGCTGCCCTACGTGAGCCGCCTGTTCAAGAACGTGGGGATCGGCCGCGAAACCCAAAGCCTGATGATGATGGTCACACCGCGTATCATCATCCAGGAAGAGGAAGAAGAACGCCTGGGCATCACCTCCCGGTAGCCTCGGCCCGAACAACAACGGGTAACCCGGCGGCCGCTGCGGGCGAATGTGAAACGCCTGCAGCGGCCGTCTTTCGTTCTTGAGCCATGATTCGGCCCTTGGCCGTACCCCACGTTTGGACAGTCCAAGGGTTTGTAGTAGAATGGCCAGCGTGGGGCGACGAGTGGAGACAAGCCATGGGTTTCACCTTCCGATGTGGTGAGTGCGGCCATCAATACACGGTATCTGACGGGATGGCGGGCAAGTGGGTGCGGTGCAAGCACTGCGGCTCAACGCTCGAGGTGCCTGCGCCCTCGCTGCCTGCTCGGGCCGAGCCCGCTCCAGTCCCCCGGCCCCGCGCTCAGGAGCCCCCGACGGCCAAGATGCCACCAGTGCCTGCACAACCCACTTCCACTCCCCGGGACCCCGCCCCGATTCCCGAAGCCATCCTCCTGCCGGATACGGAACCGCAGGTTCCTCTGCGTCCCCAGCAGACCGTCCGCCCTTCGTCGTCTCAGGACGGTCCCCTGCCGGCCGCACGTCCCGCCGCCGACTCGCTGCTGCGGCCCATTCCGCAGCCTTCCCCCCAGCCTCTCAGGCCTGTCTCGTTGCCGGCCCAGAGACGACCGGCTGCACTGCGGACACCTGATGATTCCTCGGAAAAGAAGGTCATCGTATTCGCCGCCAGCGCGGTCGGCGTGGCCCTCGTCATCATCCTGCTGGCGACCATGCTTGGAGGAAGCTCCGATGACGGTCGCCAGGCGGCAGACGACTCGTCCTCCCGCCATGGGCGCTCGCAAGCGGCAGGGGGAGAGGCGGTCGTCATCGATTTCAGCCAGGAACCGTCGGTCAAGTTCGGCCCGGCCCGGGTCATGTCGTCGAGGATGTCGGGGGTCGAGTGGAAAGAAATACCGATCCTGGGGAAACCTGATGCTCCCGGCGTGGGAGGCAGGCTCTGGGTCTATCTGCCCTCGGGGAGCCATGAGCCCGAAACCCTCTCCTGTGTGCTCATCGGCCCTGCCGGTTCGCAGCTAGTGTGCGGAATGGGGCTGAGCGAAGACAATCAGGCGGAGCACTATCCCTACGTTCAAGAGGGGTTCGCCGTGGTGGCCTTCGAAATCGATGGGGCGCTTCCCGAGGAGAACCCGCCCGATGAGGAGTTTCGCAAGGCCTACCGCCGGTTCATCGGCGCCGCGGCCGGTGTGGCCAATGCAAAGATCGCGCTCCAGTATGCGACCACCCAGATTCCGGAAGTTGACCGCGAAAGGGTGTTTGTCGCGGGCCACAGTTCCGCCGGCACCGTGGCCCTGCTTTGCGCAGAGCATGTCGACCAGCTTGCCGGTTGCGTTGCCTTTGCTCCCTGCTCGGACCTGGAAGGTTACCTGAGTGATTTCGTCGACAAAATCGACGGCGTGCTTCCCGACGTGCGCCGGTATATGAAAGACGGCTCGCCGAGAACGTATGCCGCTCAGCTGGGTTGCCCGGTGATGATCTTTCACGCCATTGACGATGACGTGGTGAAGCTGAGCGAATCCGCCAGCTTTGCCGCGATCGCGGCCGGCTCCGGGCACGTGGTTGCGCTGCAAACCGCACCACGCGGGGGGCATTTCGACGCAATGATCGACACGGGGATCCCGGAAGCGATCACCTGGATGAGACGCACCGAACGCCCCGCGTCAGGAACCAGGGCCGGCGCTGGTCTCCCCCCCTCTCCGAGACCGATCGAACTGCCCTCGCCGGTTCCCGGCTTCCTGCCGCCGCCAATCCCCGAGCTTCCCATGGGACCCTCGTTCGGATCGGTCCATGCTTACGTACACTTTCAGGTCCTCTCCTATCCGTCCGCGGGCAATGCCGAAGTCATTGCCCGAAATGCCCTGCGGATGGTCGTCTGGGCCGAGCCGGACACGATTCGTATCGATCGGGCGGCCGACGAACTGATCGTGGGCGTACGTGTCATGTCGTTCAACACGAATACCGCCAAGCTCCGCCTCGAAGAAGCGGGATTTGTGATTGGCACCACCAGGTACGAACCGGTCCGCGATCATCTGCGGCGGAGATTGGAGCGATGAGAACTCCGTATGGCTTTTTTGCCGTTCCTGGCGGTTCTGCTCGCACGGGTGACCGCTTGGCCCGGCTGGCCCCGGCCCCAGGGGCCCTGACTGTTCGCAGTCGATGGCGGGGGGCCCCTGACGGCGCTGGAGATCAACCAGGGCGATATTCTCCGGTTCCCGTCTCCGCAAAAAACCGCACGCTTTCCCGCTGGCAGGGTCGACCGAGAGGTGGAGGCTATTCCTTGCCGGTGTCCTGACGCTGGGCCTTCAGTTTCTCGATGAACGCCTTGAAGAATTCCGTGCCGTAGTCGTGCCAGGTGCCTGCGCTGACCAGATTTCCATCGACAACGCACGGCTCATTGACGTAGATGCCGCCCGTCTGAGTAATATCGAGGGCACACTTGGGCACGGTGGTTGCCTTGCGTCCCCCTTCCAGTCCCCCGGCCGCCGCAATGAGTTCGATCCCGTGGCAGACCACAGCGATCGGCTTGTCTTCCTTGACGAAGTGCTGGATAACCCGGATCAAGTCCTTGTCGTAGCGCAGGTATTCGGGAGCTCGCCCGCCGGAGAGAAACAGCCCCACGTACTCCTCGGGCTTGATGTCCTTGAAGGCGACCTCGGCCTTGATGTGGTACCCCTTGGTTTCCTGGGTAATGTCCCAGGCCACGTCGGCATTGGGAGGTACCTCGTGGAGGACCATGTTGTAGAGCCGTGCCTCCGGTCCGGCTACGACGACTTCAAAGCCCTCCTCGGCGAGCCGGAAGAATGGATAGAGGGTATCCATCGTCTCGGTGGCGTCGCCGATCGGCATGAGGATCTTGCCCGCCTTCTTGCCGTCTGCCGCAGAGCCCGGCGCGGCGGCGTTCAACGCGACGGCGGCGGCAAAAAGAGCGATCAACCAGCGGCGGCCATTCGCGCAGCACATGTTTCTCTCCTCAATCCAGCGGGTGGTTATTCATCGGACGGGTGGGCACCCCGCCGCACGTCGAGTGGCGGGATGGCCGCGGCGGCAACAAGCGATAGATGTACCTGCACCCAGCCGCCCCGGCTCCAAGGCGATTATCGAATCTGGCCCACCGGCCGTCAAGTTGGACAAATCAGGCAGGACTTCCGGAGGTGCTTGCCGGCGCGCCGGGTCGGGCCCGTCGGCGGCAAGCTTGCGGTGGGCGAAGGGCCGGGTTATAGTGTGGCAGACTGTCGACTGCCGACGTAGGCTCGACTTGCGAGTCTCCGGGAGAGGACCTCCTCTGTTCAGATCAAGACAAGAAAGGACCAGCCGTGTCAGACAATAAGCTAACGAGAGCCCAGTGGTATGTGCTGTTCGCCGCGTTTTTGGGCTGGATGTTTGACGGGCTGGAGATGGGCCTGTTTCCCATTGCGGCTCGTCCAGCCCTGATCGATCTGCTCAACTCGCCGGCGGAGTCGGTCATCGGCGAGTGGTACAGCTACATGGTCGCCGCGTTCCTCCTCGGTGCCGCACTCGGCGGGCTGGTTTTCGGCTGGCTCGGCGACCGTCTCGGCCGCGTGCGAACCATGGCCTTGAGCATCGGCGTTTATGCCGGGTTCACAGGACTCTGCTTCTTCGCCGCGTCACCGGTACACCTGATCATGTTTCGCTTCTGTGCCGCGGTCGGAATGGGGGGTGAATGGGCTCTGGGCGTCGCCTTGGTTATGGAATGCTGGCCCGAGAAGTATCGGCCGATTCTGGCGGGCGTGATCGGAGCGGCAGCCAATGTCGGCTTTCTGGCACTCTCCCTGGTCGCGGTTCTGTTTGCGATCGACGAAAGCAACTGGCGTTACATGATGCTGGCCGGTGCTGTGCCGGGCGTGCTCTGCTTCTTCATCCTGGCTCTGATTCCCGAGTCGGAACGCTGGAAGGAATCGGTCAAGGCAGGGTCGTCAAAACCGCTTCGCGAGATTTTTGGGCCAGCCTTAATCAAGAAGACCTTGTTCGGGGTCGTCTTCGCATCCGTGGCACTGACTGTAACCTGGGGGGCTATCTCCGGATTCCTGCCCCCCTGGACCGATCAAATCGTGGGCGGCGATCGCATCCTCAAGGTCAGCGCGAATGTTCGCAGTGACGCAGCCAACCCTGTGACGGCCAAAATGGTCGAAATGAAAGACAAGGCAGCCGTTTCGGAAGCCGGCCCCGGCTCCGCTACCGCTCAGGATGGCGGCAAGCCGAAGTACAAAGTATCCAAACTCCACTCCGTCACGGAGCGAGAACCCGTTGCGCCCGGCCAGCCCCTGGAGTATCGTATCAAGGTCACCAACCAGGGAACCGAGGGTGGAACATCGGTAACTTACAAAGAAATTCTGGACGCCAAGATCGTCGATCTTGCCAGTGTGAAGATGGAGGCAAAGCAAGGTCAGGCCGAACTGGATAAGGACACGGGTGAACTGGTCTGGAACATCGGAGAGGTTGAGTTCAAGGATTCGAAAGCCAAAGCGTGGGTTCAGACACTTATCTCCATAGGTGCCATCATCGGCTGTTTTGTGGGCGCCTTTCTGGGCAACTGGCTGGGACGCCGTCCGGCGTATTTCCTCCTCTGTCTGTTGTCACTCATTTTCTGCCTGTACCTGTTCCTCTGCTTCGACGAATATAACTTCAGTTTTCTCGTGCTCGTCGGAATCGTCGGCTTGGTCACCGCGTCGTTCTATGGCTGGGCACCCCTCTACCTGCCGGAGTTGTTTCCCACGCGGGTTCGGGCAACCGGCCAGGGAGTGAGCTTCAACTCCGCGCGGATCGTGGCCGCGGTTGGCGCCATGTCGACCGGTCAGATGATGAAGCACTGGTTTGACGGAAGTTACCCCAAGGCCTGTGCGATCCTCGCACTTGTCTACATCATCGGCATGATCGTCATCTGGTTTGCCCCCGAAACCAAGGGCAAACCGCTGCCGGAGTAGTCGTCCGTTGCAGCGACGGAAATCCTCCAGGAACGCGGATCACCGGTGTCTGGCACGAGGGAAACCAGTTCGTGTCGATTGCGGTGATCAGTGTTCCTGATTGTTTCTTGCCTCGCCAAAGCAATACAGCCCCTTTGCCGTCCGCACGTAGAGCCGGCCTCCGTAAATCGCCGGCGTGGCGAAACACGGCTCGTCGAGTGCGATCGATGACAGTTCTTCCCATTCTTCACCCGCCTTCAGCACCGTCAGCCGTCCCTCCGTGTCCAGAAGAAACACCTTCCCGTCGGCTGCGACCGGTGAGGCGTAAAACTGCTTGCCTCCTTGCGAGAGCCGGCCGCGCCGGAAGACCTTGCCGGTCTCCGCTTCGATCGTGGTGACGATGCCGCCGTCCTGGACAATGTAGAGGACCCGGCCGAAGACCAGCGGCGACGCAATGTAGGGGACCGACTTCCGGTAGGTCCAGCGGACTTCGGGAGACTTCGCCTGGCCAATGGCCCTCAGGTCGACTGCCACAAGTCCACCCTTGTTGAGAAAGCCGCCGAAGGCCGCATCCCATTCCGTCGGCTCGACCATGCCGTCGCCGTTTCCCGTGTCGGTATCGATCCGTTCCAGGAGCCGGTACATCGGCAGGCTCGTTTTTCCCTCCTCCAGCGAGTACTTGCCGTCCTTGTCGTTGTCCATCGGCGCAAGCATGCTGAACGGGGCTGCGGTGCCTACCGGCTCGCACGTGAAGACCCAGTTGCCGGCAACCACCGGTAGCGCGATGGGAGCGTTGGTCAGTCCCGGCAACGACCAGACCTTCTCGCCCGTCGATGTCCGGTATCCGCACAGTTCCTGGGGGCCACTGGTCACAATCAGGGTCGATCCATCGCGGGCAACGACCGAGGGCGTTGAATACGCGCCGGTCAGACCGTCGATTCGCGGCACATCCCAGGCAAGTTCACCCGACGTCAGCCTGTAAGCCGAGAGCCGCGAACCCCGGAGTTGATCGAGTGACAGCACCACCAGCCCGTCAACCAGGATCGGCGAGCCGCCGATTCCGTGCATGCTATGGAACGGCCCGAGTTCCACTCGCCAGCGCAGCTTTCCGTCGGCCGAGTAACAGAACAGGCCCGAATCGGGAAAGAAGGCCACAACGTTCTCGCCATCGGTCACCGGCGTGCAGGTGGCCGGACTGTTCGGGTGGCTTGCCGTCTCATCCCGCAATTTTTCGACGGACTGTTTCCAGACCGACTCGCCCGTCTTGGCGTCCAGGCATGCGACGAACCTCGTGTTGCCGTCGTAGGACGTCAGAAACAGACGGCCATCAGCCACGATGGGCGAGGAGCTGCCGTTTCCGGCATCGACCTTCCAGATCCGGCTGGCCGCAGCCTCCAGCTTCTCGGGCAGCCCAACCGACGTGCTTACGCCCGTTCCGTTCGGGCCGCGAAACCTCGGCCACTGGTCGGCTTGCCCTCCCTCAGCCGGCACGGGCAGTTTTCCCCCCGCTTCCGCGGCTGCTACCTGAGCGGCCACCACTGCCAGCAGGCCCGTTGCCAGGCAACGACACAGGATCGATCGGGTCATTTCTCGCGTCTCGCGTGTGTTTCGGAGTTGGTCTGGATCGGGAATAGGCCGAATTCTACCCGAAAGTCGTGGTACGGGCCAAACTCACCCTCCTCAGAATCCTGTCGATGGCAGGCCGAACGGGAGACGCTCCGAAGCGTACGGTGCTGGACACAGGAGAACTGCAAAGTAGCAGACGCTCTCCGAGCTCTCCGAGTGCCGTCCACAGAAGTGCCAGAAACCCCTGTTTCCCGCACTCGCCCTTTCGGAGAGTGCCCGCTGCTCTTCTTGCCACATCAGAACTTTCGCAGTTCTCCTGGTGCTGGACACGCGAGAGTCGATATGGGAAAGTTGACAGAGGAAACGGGGCTGCCCGGCTCGAACCCGACCATGCCTGAATCGCGGAGATATCCCATGAGATGTCCGATGTCGCTGGTGTCGTTCCTTGGCCTCCTGGTCCGGCCGGCTGGCCGCCGGATTGTCGCACGGGTTGTGTTTGTCCTGACCATCGTGCTGTCGCTTGGCAGGCTGGATGCCACCGAGGAGCCGAAAGAACCGACGGCCCCCACCGCCAAACCGGCCGAGACCGGGCCGGTCACGGACGCTGGTAGCAGCGAAAAGGCCGACGTCAAGGAGGCCAGCCCGACCGGCAAGAAGGCGGAGAAGGATCCTTTCACCTGGCAAAGCATGTTTGACGGCAAGTCGCTCGAGGGCTGGAAGGTGCCGCAGTTCGGCGGTGAAGGGGAGGTGAAGGTCGAAAACGGAGTGATCGCCCTGGCCATGGGAGATCCGCTGACCGGAATCGTCTGGACCGGCGAGTTGCCCAAGTTCGACTTCGAGTTTCGCATGGAAGCCCGGCGCACCATGGGTATCGACTTCTTTGCGACAACCACCTTTCCCTATGGCAACGATCCCGTCAGCCTGGTTGTAGGAGGATGGGCCGGCAGTGTCGTGGGGCTCTCATGTGTCGACTGGTACGATGCCTCCGAGAATGTGACGACACAATTCATGTCTTTCAAGGAGAAGCAGTGGTATCGTATCCGGATTCGCGTCACCAAGCAGCGAATTGAAGCCTGGATCGACGACGAGAAGAAGGTCGATCTGGCGACCAAAGGCCGCAAGTTCTCGATCCGCAACGAGGTTGAACTCTGCAAGCCGTTCGGGATCTGCACGTGGTGCACGGCAGGGGAACTGCGAAAGCTGGAGATACGAATGCTCAAGCCGGAGGAAGTGCAAGAGATTCCGGCACGAGATCGTTGGGACTGAGACGTCGCGCCCCGGCTGAACCGGTCGGCACGTCCTGATTTGCGAAGGGTGCCTGGTGGTCGGTGAAGTCTGGCGATGTGTTGGGGCCTTCGCCCACCGTCGATATGCCGTCGGGCAGCCCCGGGTACGACGCCTGACGGGCCGATACCGCTGGAAAAGGAGATTTGTCGTGAAACAGCCTCGCAACCCATCCGGTCGATTCCTGCGGTTCCTGGTCCTGACGGCCAGCGGCGCCATACTGCTGGCCTCGCCACTCCAGGCAGCGGAGCCCAAACTGGCGGTCAACGGGGATGCGGAGAGCCCGGCGAAGAAGTCCGATCCGGTCAAGCCCGACAAGGACGGTTGGCTGAGCCTGCTCGATGCCCGGCTACTGACGAAATGGAAGGTTCTCGACGAGTTCGACTTCGCCGACCACGGAAAGATCCAGGTCTCCGAAAAAGGGATCAGCCTGGAGCAGGGATTCCCGGCTACCGGGGTCAAGTGGACGGGTGACTTCCCAACGACCGACTACGAAGTCTCGCTCGAAGCGCGAAGAGTCTACGGAGACGATTTCTTCTGCGGCCTGACCTTTCCCGTAGGCGACAAGGCCCTCACCCTTGTCTGTGGCGGCTGGGGAGGACAGGTGACGGGGCTTTCCTGCATCGACGGAGAGTCTGCCATCGACAACGATACCTGTCATTTCGAAGAGTACCAACAACAGAAGTGGTATCGGATCCGCGTCTGTGTTCGCAAGGATAGGATCGATGCCTGGCTCGACGACAAGCACATCGTCGACCTGCCGCTCAAGGCTCGCGAACTGTCACTCCGATGGGAAATGGAGCCAGTCCAGCCATTCGGCGTTTGTACCTGGAACACGAGTGGCGAGTTGAAGAGCCTCCGCTATCGAAAGATCGACGAGAAAACACCGGCCAAATCCCAAGAAGCCGCCCCGAAATCCGAATAACCCGTCAGGCAGGCTGCATCAAGGATCGCTGTCCCCTCCAGCCCTCCGTCTGGTCGTGGGGCGGGACCAACCATGATCCGACGGGAGGCCGAGAGATGGGCTACAACCACACTCAAAAGGGTCCCTGGAAATACCTCGGTTACCTGATCGCTGTGATGATGGTGCCCCTTATCTGGACCGTGAGCGATGAGCCCCTGGCCGTGCTCCTCAGCGGGGGAGTCGTCCTTCTGGTTCTTTTTCTCACCGAGGGATTCTCGCGGTTGACGATCCGTGACGATGGAGACCGGTTGGGCGTGTTTTTCGGGCCTCCGGCGATCTGGCACACTCACATAGCCTATCGCGACATCGAATCGGTCGAACCCGATCGATCCACGTTTCTCGATGGCTGGGGTGTGCACTGGGTGCCGGGAAGGGGAACGACGTACAACGTCTGGGGCTTCGATTGCGTGTGCGTGAAGACAGCCAAACGTACCCTCCGGATCGGCAGCGACGACGTCCCTCGCCTCGTCGCATTCCTCACCGCCAAACGGTACGAATCCCGCACCGCGGCAGAGATCCGCCTCCACCAGTCGTGAAGCAGGCTGCAGCGGCGGCCAAGGGCAGACCCCGTGGTGGCAGGGCAGGGGCGATCGCGAGTGTTTCGGCCTCTGGCCACGGCATGCATTCTCTCATTCGGCCCTGTCGCTCCTGCCGCCGGTTCTTCCCAGAGTGCAACGCAACCTCTGCCACCGCGCGATGCCATGGATGTGGGCATCGAAAAGGCTCATGGCCACCCTGTGGGAGACAGCAAATGTTCGGGCTTTGTTGCCTGCCCTCGTGGATTGACGGCGCAGGCGTCAGCAGCATATTTGCCGGCAGTCGGACTCGTCTGGTTCTCGTCTGACTGATGCCCTCTGTAGTGGGGGGGGTGGTCGAAGAGTCCCCGGGGAGAGCGGCAGGGAACCGAAGACCCGATTGGCCTGGCCAGCGCCGGTTGCCGATCCTGGTTGTTGGCGGACATGGGCGGCATCGCCAGAATCTGTGGATTGGATTCGGATGGAATACTTGGTACACTACGGCCATTTGCATACTCTCGCGATCTTCCCGAGGGGACGGGGAAGGCTGCATCGTGCGGGTGCAGGGGCAAATGGCGATAGTGACCGATGAACTCTTCAATCCAGCTCAGCAGGAGGAACATGGACGGCCAACCACTGACAATCCTGCATGTTGAAGACAACACGGACCATGCCCAACTGGTTGCACGGAGTCTGGAGCGAAACCGTGTGGCCAACGTCATCTATCACGTCACCGACGGCGAAGAGGCCCTGAACTATCTCTTCCTGCGCGGAAAGTATGCCAACCCCGAATCGGCACCCCGCCCGCAGATTGTCCTGCTCGACCTGCGGCTTCCCAAGGTGGACGGCCTGGAGGTACTTCGTACCATCAAGACCTCCGATGCCTTGAGCACGATTCCTGTCGTCGTCCTGACCTCGTCGGAGGCCGAGAAGGACGTTGCCCAGGCCTACGAGTATCATGCGAACAGCTATCTTGTGAAGCCGGTAGGATTCGAGAAATTCTCGGATCTGATGCAGCAGCTTGGCTTCTACTGGCTGGCATGGAACCGCTACCCATGGTGTTCGGAGGTCGGCCAACCGTCACAGAAGTAGATGGGGTTCCTGCTTGCCCGAAGGAGTGATGTGATCGTCGAGGCGGTATCGAGACGGAATGGAATGCCTCCCGAAAAGAAGGAATGGCGGTTTGATGGGTGACAACGAGGTTCACATTCTCGTGGTGGAAGACGACGACGGCCATGCCGGCCTGATTCGTCGTGCTTTCAGCAAGGCGGGGGCCACGTGGCGGCTGATGCTCGTCGGTTCTGTTGCGGAGGCGCGAGAAGCTCTGACGCAGAGAACATTCAACCTGGTGTTGGCGGACCTTGTGTTGCCCGATGGCCGTGGCACCGAGTTGCTGTCCGCTCGGGACGAACAGGACTGGCCTGTCGTCATCATGACGAGCCACGGAGACGAACGGGCGGCGGTGGAGGCGATGAAAGGGGGAGCGCTGGACTATCTGGTGAAGTCCCAGGCAGCGCTGGCCGCTCTTCCTCGCACCTGCGAGAGCATTCTGCGCCGCTGGGACGACATCCTCCAGCGTCGCCAGGCCGAAAAGGCACTTCGCAGAAGCGAACAGGAGTTTCGGACCCTCATCGAGAACATCCCGGGGGTCGTCTACCGCTGCGAACTGGCCCCCCCTTGGCGGATGCATCACATGAGCGAGGCGATCGTTCAGGTGACCGGCTACCCGCTCAGCCGCTTCGTCGGTGCCACACGATTTGCCTATGGCGAACTGATTTTCGAGGACGACCGGGACTATGTCGCTCGGGAGGTCAAGGAAGGTATCGAGAGCCGTCGCGCGTTCGACCTGGAATACCGGATCAAGCATGCCGACGGCGGATTGCGCTGGGTCTTTGAGAGAGGCCGGGCAATCTACGACCAGCAAGGCGATCCGGTCTGCCTGGACGGCGTCATCATCGACGTAACCGCTCGCAAGATGGTGGAAGAAGAACTTGCCCGGGCGAAACTCGCCGCGGAAGCGGCCAGCCAGGCCAAGAGCGAGTTCCTCGCCAATATGAGCCACGAGATACGCACGCCCATGACGGCAATCCTGGGATTCTCGGATCTCCTCATGACCGTCGCGCTGACCCCCCAGGAACGGCGGGAACACCTGGCGGCGATTCGTCGGAACGCCGAGAGTCTGCTGAGTGTGATCAACGACATTCTCGATCTCTCCAAGATCGAGGCGTCGAAACTCGATGTTGAGTTGATCCCATGCTCGATCTGGGACCTGGTCGACGAGGTGCGAACCTTGATGGAGGATCGCGCCGGGGCCAAGGGGCTCGCGCTGGAGGTCGAGTACAATTACCCCCTGCCCGACAAGGTGCGCACCGATCCCTCGCGGCTTCGTCAGATCCTTGTGAACCTGGTGGGAAACGCGGTCAAGTTCACCGACCACGGGCGGGTCCGAATCTCCGTCTGCTGCCAAGGGGCCAACGGCTCGAACCGTATTCTCTCGATCACGGTGGCCGACACGGGTATGGGAATGAGTCCGCAGCAGATGGACGGTCTTTTCCAGCCCTTCACCCAGGGAGACATGTCGACAACCCGCCGGTTCGGCGGAACCGGCCTCGGACTGGCAATTTCTCAGCGCCTGGCACGTATGCTTGGGGGAAGCATCACGGTGGAGAGCCGGCTGGGGCATGGGAGTTCCTTCTGTGTGACTGTCGATCCTGGTCCTCTCGACGGTGTTGCCTGGGTGGGGGCCGCTCCGACTGGCCAACATGGGGTCCGGCTGCCGGAACCATCTCAGCCGGTGAAGGTCTCGGGAAGTGTTCTGCTTGCCGAGGACTCGCTCGATGTTCAATCCCTGATTGCCGCGATGCTTGCCCGAACCGGCGTCAACGTCGAGACTGCGTTGAACGGGCGCGAAGCGTTCGACAAAGCCATGGCGGCGCAGAATGCCGGAAAACCCTACGACCTCGTCCTCATGGACATGCAGATGCCCGTTTGGGACGGTTACGAGGCGACCCGCAATCTCCGCAGGGCGGGCTTGCCGTGTCAGATCGTGGCGCTCACGGCTCATGCCATGGTCGGAGATCGCCAGAAGTGCCTCGATGCGGGCTGCGACGACTATCTTGCCAAGCCGATCAAGTCCGACGAGCTTGCCGCGGCCGTTTCTCGCTATCTGCGCGGTCGGTGCCATACCGATCCGGTCCCCGCCGATACGCCGCTGGCCACGTCCGATCAGGCCGGAGGCCTCCTGGGGAGCAAGTATTTCACTGCCGACGCCAGAAAAAAGTTACTCAGGGGATTCATCGACGGGCTGACGGAACGGATCGAGACGATCGAGAAGGCGCTGGCGATCCACGACGTCGATACTCTGATCCAGGCCGCCCATGCCCTGCACGGTGCGGCGGGGCTTTACGGCTATGACCAGTTGGCCAGAATAGCCCTCGACGTGGAATCACGGGCGCGCGAAGGCTCGCCCTTGGGCGAAGTCGAAGTCTCGGCCCGGCAGCTTCTCGAGATCTGCAGCCAGACCCGGCAGACGTTTCAGGAAACCTGACCGGGCCGACCGTTCTACGGTTCGCGCCGCAACGTGCAGCACGCGAAAATCCCACCTGCGATCTGCCCGGCCCAGGACGTCGCGCCTGTCAGGACAAACCAGCAGGTCTCCATGGCATGTTTGCCGGTTCGACCGGCCGCGACCCGTGTCGCCGCTGAACGGTGCCGGTGTGTTCAGGACAGCGAGAGCGCACAATGCAGGCGGCGGCCTGCCCGCACAGGACGAAGGACATCGCCAGAGCCGATGCGACTCTCAACGCGAACGGTTCAGATCACCCGTACGACGCGCCCATCCACGACCACCCGTCCTTCGGCGATCAACTGCAACGCCTCAGGCAGTGCACTGCATTCCGCCTCGAACACGCGGGCGGCCAGTGTGTCGCAGGTGTCTTCATGCGAGACCGGCACGGCTTTCTGGAGAATCACTGGGCCGTGGTCGTACTGGTGGTCCACGAAATGCACCGTGCACCCGCTCAGCTTGACGCCGTAGTCGATCGCCGCCTGGTGCACGTGGTGCCCGAAGAACCCTTTGCCGCAGAACGACGGGATCAATCCCGGGTGGATGTTGACCACGCGGTTCCGGTAGTCGTCCGGTACGACGAGCAGCTTGAGCCAGCCAGCCAGCACGACCAGTTCCGCCCCGGTTTCCCGGCAAGCGGCGAAGATCGCTCCGCTGTAGGCCCCGTCCGAATCGAAATCCTTGCGGAGAAGCACGCGGCTCACAGCTCCGGCGTCGGCCGCATACTGTATCCCTGTTGCCCTGGCCGTGCTGGCGATCACCAGGCGGACGTCCACGTCGAGTGTGCCTGCCGCGACCCGTTGATTGATGTTCTTGAGCGTGCGGCCCGTGCCGGAGATCAGCACTGCGATCGGAAGACGCTTGCGAGATGTACCCTCACCCATCACTCGTTCTCCGAAGGCTATGGAACCACGTCCACTACTTCTTCGCGACAACCTTCACATACAAGGCAACCTCGAAACCGGCCAGATCCAGTTCAACCACTTCGGTGTCTGCAATCGACGCGGTTCCCAGTTGCGCCGGCGCGATAAGCGTTTCCCTGGCAATGGAATCGCCGTATTCCTTGATCGCCTTGAGTAGTTCCTGCGATTCGGTCACCAGCCCCACCGCAATCCGGTCGGTGTAGTCGCAGCTCATCTCCTTGCGGCGATTCTGGATCGCGTGGATGATCTCCCGGGCGTGGCCTTCCGTCACCAGTTCCTCGGACAGTTCGGTGGCCAGCACGACCACGCAGACGGTGCCTTGCGCTGCCGCCCAGCCCTCCTTTGCCTGGAGGCGGACCTGGAGGTCGTCGGCGCCCAGTTCCACCTTGCCCCCTTCGAGCTGAAGCGTCACCTTTCCGTTGGCCTTGAGTTCCGCCATCAACGCGGCCCCGTTCGCATTGGCCAGATGCTTGCGAACGACTGGAACCTGCTTGCCCAACTTCGGGCCCAGTCGTTTCAGGTCCGGAAGAACCGTGTAGGTGATATAGTGGTCGGCCTTTTCGGTGAATTCGACGGCCTTCACATTGAGTTCTTCCTGGATCAAGGTCGAGTGCGATTCCAGCCACGGTCGGTGAGTCTGATCGGCCAGCACGATCTCCACCTGCGACAGCGGCTGGCGGACCTTGAGCTTGGCTCCCATCCGGGCGCTCCGCCCCAGCGAAACGACTTCCCGCACCAGCGCCATCTGTGCCGAGAGCGCCTCGTTCACGTCGCCATCGTCGCCGCCAGGGTAATCGCAAAGGTGGACACTCTCGGCAACCCGATCGCCGAACACGGCCACCGCCAGGTTCTGCCAGATCGTCTCTGCCACAAACGGCACAAACGGGGCAATCAGCTTCGACGTCACGATCAGGCACTCGTAGAGCGTCCAGTAGCCGTCCGTCTTCTCGGCCGAAAGTCCACTCCCCCAGAAACGGTCCCGGCTGCGGCGGACATACCAGTTCGACAAGGCGTCGACATACTGGTTGAGCCGGGCGCACGCGCCGAAATTGTCGTAGGCATCCATGGCCTTGGTCACCGCATCGGCCGTCTGATACAGCTCACTCAGAATCCACTGATCCAGTTCGCAGCGTTCGGCCACAGGTCGGTAGGTCTTTGCACGGGCGAGCACCTCCGGGGAAAGCTGGCCGGCGCCCCCCGAAATCTCCGCGCCAGGATCGAATTTGTCGATGTTGGCGTAGATGACCAGAAATCCATAAACGTTCCAGAGCCGCAGCAGAAACTCGGGCATGCTTTCCTTGATCGCCCGCTCGCTGTAGCGAATCGACGTCCAGGGAACCTGGTTCGCGAAGAAATACCATCGCAGCGCGTCGGCTCCGTAGCGATCAAAGATCTCCTGGGGCTCCCGGTAGTTGCGTTTGCTCTTCGACATCTTCTGGCCGTCCTCGCCGAGCATGAGGCCGAGAACGATGCAGTTGCGGAACGGATGCGGATAGGCCACGCCGGGCGTTTCTGACGTCGTGAACTGGGGCTCGCCCCCGGCGGCGCCGTTGGCCGGGCTGAACAGCAGCGTGCTGATCGCCACCTGACTGTAGAACCAGCCCCGCGTCTGGTCGATCGCCTCGCTGATGAAATCGGCCGGAAACTGCTGCGACAGTCGGGCCGCCGAACCGGGCTTGTTCGGATAACCCCATTGGGCAAACGGCATCGACCCGGAGTCGTACCAGCAGTCGATCACCTCCGAGACCCGCCGCATCCGCTTGCCGGCCGCCTTCGGCGATTCGTAGGTCACCGCGTCGATGTAGGGCTTGTGGATCTTCAGATCGTCGGCCAGATGGGGATTGGCCTTCTTGGCTTCTGCCCACACCTCGACCCCTGCCACTCCCGGCTTGGCCAGCAACTCGTCGTAGCTGGCCACCGCCTCCATGTAGCCCGTCTCCTCGCATACCCAGATCGGCAGCGGTGTACCCCAGTAGCGTTCTCGCGACAGTGCCCAGTCGACATTCGTCTCCAGGAAGTTGCCGAATCGGCCGTCCTTGATGTGCTCCGGCAGCCAGTTGATCTTCTGGTTGTTGGCGAGCATCCGGTCCTTGAACTGGGTGGTGCGGATGAACCAGCTCTTGCGCGGGTACTGGATTAACGGGTCCTCTTCGGCCCGCCAGCAGAAGGGATAGTCGTGCAAGTACTGTTCCTGGTGGAAGAGCGTTCCTTCGGCGCGAAGCTGCCTGGCAATGTCCCTGTCGGCTTCCTTGACCCAGCGCCCGCGGTACGCCGGCGTTTCGGCGTTGAATTTGCCGTCCGGTCCCACGGAGCAAATCAGTTCGGGTCCTTCTCCGTCGACGAACCGGGCCTGCTCGGCCAACAGCACCTCGTAGTCGACCTCTCCAAACGCCGGCGCTTGGTGCACCACGCCCGTGCCACTGTCGGTTGTCACAAACTCCGCGGCGACCACCCGCCATGCGATGAACTGCTCGCCCCCTTCCTTC
>CAZLWV010000010.1:0-19439 GCA_964563135.1 uncultured Planctomycetaceae bacterium | reverse complement strand
GGCCACGGACATCCGCGGATCGATGGAAGAGAAGGGATCCTGAAAGATCATCTGCATCTTCTTCCGCAGTTCCTTCAGCCGCCCTTTCGTCTGCCCAAGCGATTGATAATAGCAGTCGAATGGGGGCCGGTACCGCTTGCCAAGCAGTTCGGAGCCTCTTGCCGTCGAGCGGATGTTGAATTCCTTCCCTACCTTGCCCGCAATTGTTTCCACCAGTGCCGAGGCGATGACCAGATTGCGTTTCTCCCCTTCGAACGCCACGACCGAGTATTCGAGGTCCGGATGCACCGCGGCAAACTGGTTGCTCGGCAGCGTCCAGGGGGTGGTGGTCCACACGAGCAGGTCGGCATCCGGCTCGTCGACGAGGGGGAAACGAACGTAGACGCTCGGGTCCACGACCTGGCGGTATCCTTCTCCCACCTCGCCCGAGGACAGTGCGGTGCCCCCCTGGGCCCACCACCACACGATCTTGTGGCCTTGATAGAGGAGTCCCCGGTCAAATAGCTGCTTGAGCGACCACCACACGCTTTCCACATAACTCTGATGGTAGGTGACGTAAGCCTCATCGAGGTGAATCCAGAAGCCCAGCCGTTCCGTCAGTTGCTCCCACTGGCGAGTGTAGCGAAACACGCTCTCCAGGCACTTGTGGATAAACGGCTCAACTCCGTACGCCTCGATCTCCTCTTTGGAGTGGATGCCGAGATCCTTGCATACCTCCACCTCCACTGGCAATCCGTGCGTGTCCCAGCCGGCCTTCCGATCGCACCGGTATCCGCGCATCGTCTTGTACCGCGGAAACAGGTCCTTGATCGACCGCGTCAAACAATGCCCCGGATGGGGGAGTCCGTTGGCTGTCGGCGGGCCTTCGAAGAAAACGAACGCGGGGGATCCGGCCCGAAGGGCTAGCGACTTCTCGCAAATCTCCTTGTCCTTCCAGAACCGGACGATCTGTTCCTCGAGATTGGGGAAGGAAACGTTCGTTTCGACAGGTTTGAACATGGTCCGATTACGCTCGGCAAATAGGGGTTCGTCTTCGGGGGACCTCGGCGATCCGAAAGCCCTCGCAGGCCTGAAGCAACACGCCAGTTCAGGTCGCGGCTCAAAACTCCTTAATAGAGTCGACGGGGACCACTTTTTCAATGAGATCCCCGTTGCATGTTCCTTTCAGGCCCCGTCCTTCTCGGGCATCCGCGGCTCCAACCGCATCGGCGGGCACCCTTCCCCGCCCCCGAACGAGGCTGTCGGGACGTCCTGGGTGGCCAATCCGCAACATTTCGAAGCCGCGACACAACGCGGTTCCAGCAGATTGTACCGTTTGGAGGACTGAAACTCACGGTCGGGCCTGTTCCGGACGACCCCCTCTTGGTTTGGCACACGACGTGCTCTTCTCAGTCCGGTCGGCCACCTGGGCTGTCGGACAGAGAACCGGTCATTGGTCTTACGGGCCAGAGCCAGGATTTTCTTCCCGCCCGCATGCTCCAGATCGACGCGGGGATACTCAAGGAATCGAGGAGAATCGCTCATGCAGAAATCCGGCATCAGGCAACTCGACGACATCCGACAGATTGACTGGTTGATCGTGGCCACCGAACGGTGTCCCGATCAGTCCGCTCTGAATAACCTGATTGCCTGTTACTTCCGAATCCCTCACGAACCGTCGGGAAACGATCTGACCTTCGTTCATGAGGTCCGAATCCATCGCAGCCGGCGGAGAATCCTCTTCCGCCAGGAGTCCGGCGTCCATCTCTGATTCTTCCGTTCTCCGCTTCCAGGAACCGACCCCGCCTGCGGCCCCTGCACGTTGGCCTGCAGCGGCGGTATACTTGATGACTTCTCGCACATCCCAGACCACTGTGATGACAGAAGCCCATCATGACACGAATTGCCATTCTTGGGGCCACGGGCTACACGGCCCTTGAACTGATGAAAATCCTGGTTCGGCATCCGGAAGCCGAGATTGTTGCGGTGACCAGCCGCCAGGAGGGAAATCCGCATGTGGCCATGGTCCATCCATCGCTGGCCCGGCGGGTCGACCTGGAGATGCAGAATCTCAGTCCAGCCGAGGTCATTGCCCGCGCAGAATGCGTTTTTAGCTGCCTTCCCCACGGAGTCGGCGCGTCGATGATTCCCACTCTTCTGGAGGGTGGGTGCCGAGTTGTCGATTTCAGTGCCGACTATCGGCTGGGAAGCGGCGAAGTCTTCCTGCAGTGGTACGGACAGAAACACCCCGATGCCGATCGGCTCGGCCAGGTTCCCTACGGCCTTCCTGAACTGTTCCGCGACCAGATTCGCGGTGCCAGGCTGGTGGCCAATCCCGGGTGTTTTCCAACCACGGCTATTCTCGCCTTGGCTCCCTTGATCCAGGCGAAACTGATTGAACCCAAGAGTATTATCGTCGACTCCAAGAGCGGCGTTTCCGGGGCCGGACGCACGCCGAAACTCCTTTACCATTATCCCGAGTGCAACGAGAGCGTCACGGCCTACAATGTGGGCCGGCACCGCCATACCCCGGAAATCGATCGCATCCTCGGCATCGCCGGCGGGTGCGATGTGGAGGTGATCTTCACTCCCCACCTGATTCCCATGGATCGCGGGATCCTTTCCACGACGTATTCCCAGCCCATCGGCGAGGTTACCGAGGAATCACTCCTCCAGGTCGTTCGCGACTTCTACGCGGATGAGCCCTTTGTCCGAGTGGTCGAGCACCTGCCGGCCACCAAGGACACGACCGACAGCAATTTCTGTGACGTCACCGTTCGTGTCGTCCGGGGGCGGGTTCTCACCATCAGTTGCATTGACAACCTGATCAAGGGTGCTTCGGGAGCGGCCGTTCAAAATTTCAACCTCATGTATGGATATCCGGAAACGACGGCCCTGTTGTAGTTGGAGGATACTTGGCGATGGCACTGGACGTCCCTCTTGGATTTCGGCTCACCGGAGTGCATTGCGGCATCAAGACCGATCCGTCCCGGTTTGACCTTACCCTCATTGTGACCGATCGCCCTGCGACCGCGGCTGGGGTCTACACCCAGAATCGCGTCTTCGCGGCTCCCGTGGCGTGGGACCGCCAGCACACCCCCAGCGACTCTGTCCGGGCCGTCGTCTGCAACTCGGGAAACGCCAACGCCTGTACGGGCGATCGGGGCTTCGAAGATGCCCGCGAAATGGCACGCCTTGCGGCGGAAGTCTGTGGGGCTGCATCGGACCAGGCCCTGGTGCTCTCGACGGGGATCATCGGTGAGTTCATGCCGCTCAAGAAGATCGCCGACGGAATCGCCGCTGCCAGGCCGAAGCTGGGCAGTACATCGGCCTGTCTGATCGCTGCGGCCCAGGATGACAACCGACACGGTAGAGAAACTGGCCGGTCGGAAGCTGAAACTCGCATCTGGCGAAGTGACCCTGGTCGGCATGGCGAAAGGGGCCGCCATGATCGGGCCCAACATGGCCACTATGTTGGGAGTCGTGCTCACCGATGCGCCGATAACTCCGCAGGATGCCCAGGCCGCCCTGGCCGATGCCGTTCAAGACAGCTTCAACTGCATCAGTGTCGACGGCCATATGAGCACCAACGACACCGTCCTCCTTCTGGCGAGCGGCGCGGCCGGCAGCTCACCCCTCCTGGGCGACGATCTAGCAGCCTTCCGTGAGGCTTTTGGCCTGGTCTGCATGGAACTGGCCAAGGCAATTCCGGCCGACGGCGAAGGGGCGGAGCACCTGATCACCATTGATGTTGAAGGCTGCGCTGACCGCAGTGCGGCCCGCATCATCGCCAAGACCGTGGCCGAGAGCCCCCTGGTGAAGACGGCCATTGCCGGGGCTGACCCCAACTGGGGACGGATCGTTTCGGCCGCCGGCTATTGCGGCGTCCCCTTCGACCCAGCGGGGGTTGACCTGATTGTCAACGGGACCCTGCTCTACGAACGAGGTGCTCCCGTTGCGTTCAACAAGACGGCAGTCTCCGAATCCATACGCAACAACCGCGATACCTCGGTCCTGCTTCGCTTCCGGGAAGGTGACGGACGCATAAGGTTCTGGACCACGGACCTGACGGCCGAGTACGTCCGCCTCAACGCCGACTACCACACCTGATCCCTTACCGGTTCCGCAGCAGGCTGCCGGCTACTTTCCGGACCAGGAACCATGCGTCGCGGCCATAGCGAGGCGCCAGTCGGCGAGGGTCTGTGGCCACGCGATGCAACCACTCGAGCCCGCAGCGCTGCATCCACCGAGGCGCCCGTCGGGCGTGGCCGGCGATGAAGTCCAGCGACGCGCCGATCTGCACGCAGACAGGCACTCCCAGTTCCTGGCAGTGTCGGTCCAGCCAGATTTCGCCCTTGGGCTGCCCGAGGGCGGCAAACAGAATGTCCGGCCGCGTGGCCCGGATCTTCGCAACCAGGGCCTCGTGATCTTCCGACGACATCTCGCGAAAGGCCGGCGCCGCCACCCCCGCCACGGCAAGCAGCGGATTCCTCTGCTTGAGACGGCTGGCTGCGTCCCGTGCGACCCCTTCGCCCGCGCCGAGAAAGAACACCCGATGGCCGCGCAGTGCCGCCTGTCTGCACATCCGGTGAATCAGGTCGGAGCCCGTCACCCGCTCTGGAAGCGGTTGCCCCTGCCGCCTTGCCTGCCATACCAGCGGCATTCCGTCGGCCGTGATGAACGTGGCACGCTGGTTCAACTCCCGCAGGTACTCGCTTCCCGCTGTGAGGCGCGCGTAATGCACGTTGGCCGTGATGAAGAAGCCTGGACGGCCGCTGCGAATCATGCTATCCACCAGATCAAGCGTCCCATCCGTGTCGAGACGGGCCAGCGGCAATCCCCAGACGTTGACCGTGTCGAAAGTTCTGCTTTCCACGGGCGGTTTCGCTGTGGGGCAGTAGGGTGGCACTACCACGGCGGTCGGGAGATCGAACTGGCAGCCCGTTTGAGTAAGTACCATCGGGACCCTCCGGAAAGGTCGCACGCAGGTGAAAATGCGTCAGGTGTTACTCAAGTATGGCGTACGGAAAGTACCCGTGTCGGGGGTATTTACCACGGACCGCCCGCGAATTCGCATGTAGCGACTGTAACGCTTCTCCGGCGGGGCCAGTCACTCTCCGGCGAGCAACCGGCCTGCACTGCGGGCCTTTCTGAGCTGAGCGGCATTCAGTCGCTGGTGTTCCTCCCTCGCGACCGTCCCGAAATAGAGTCTGCGCACCACCTTGGCTCCGATCAGCCTCGCGGCGCCCTTCATCATGCTCAGCGAGTTGGGCATCATCCATCGCCCGATCAGCGCCGGGCACGCACTCGATGTCACCACGACCGCCCGTTTGTCGCACCTGGCGATTCGCGGCTTCGGTATCGAGTTCTCCCAGGGCCAGTAGACGTACACCAGCAGCCGCTCGATGAACCGCTTGGTGACGGCAGTAACGGTGAAGAAATTGATCGGGGCGGCCAGGATGATGCCGTCGGCCTTGTCCAGCGTCTCACAGATCTCCTGCATCGCGTCGTCGAAGATGCAGTCTGCTCGCCGCATGCCGGCCAGTTCCGCTGCGGTGCACTTCCGGCAGTTCGTGCAGAACTCGATTGACTGCTCGGCGAGAATGATCTTCCGGGTCTCCGCCCCTGCCTCCCCCGCCGCCTCGAGCATCGCATCCACGCATTGCTCGGTGATCCCGCCGCGGCGGTAGCTCCCCACGATGGCTACGATCCTGGTCATATCGGCTCCCTTCTCGATTTCGCCCAAGGCCGGCCTCTTCTTGGTCCGGCCTTCGTCCGCGGTTGCCGGCCGTCGCTGGTGCCTCACGATCCGGCAGGCCGGCCGCAGATGCCGCTGTCAGGGGTGGCCCGCCGTTCTGGATTGCCGCAGTGGTGTCCAGCTTAGCAGATGGGGACTCGAGGATGTAGCCAAGGAAACACCGTCCAATTGACTGAGCAACCCCCGCCGGTGTCGGCATGCAAGCCTTGGATGGCTGGATTCCGCTCCTCGCAGAGTTCGGCCAGTGCAATGACAGCACCACCGAGCCAGAGGTCCGGATCGTGAACCAGTCTGGGGGGCGATGACCAATTCTTGTGGTTCTGCTTGCGGCGATAGCATGCCGTGAGGTTCATGCGTCGGTGGACTGCCTGATCGAGGGGGCATCTATCCTTCCGACTGTTGGTAAATCCCCGCTAAACGGTTAGTTCCGCCCGTCGCTTTGCCCGAAAAACCCGCATGAAGGGGGGAGGCTCGTCTTATCTGCAGGCGGCCTCCCCAAAATATGATTGGAGGGCTACCCCCCTGGAGAAATTCTGTTATGATAAATTTAGGGTAAGGATGATGGTCATTTGGAGGGGAACTTGTTGGGGAGTCTTCAGGTCCCCCGCTGGATGACATCTGGGCCATGGCACCTCCCTCCTTCTATCGCACGATCGGAGATTTCGAATGAGCACGATTAGGTTGTTGATTGCCGACGACCATGAGGTCGTCCGCAGCGGTCTGAAGACCATTTTCGCCGGTACTGAGATCGAGATCGTTGCCGAAGTGGGGACTGGGGAAGACGCGGTCAAGTTTGCCCTCGAGGGGAATCCGGACGTAGTCCTACTGGATATTCGCATGCCGAAGGGGGATGGCCTGACCGCCCTGGGACGCATCAAGCTGGAAAAGCCCGATATGCCGGTCCTCATGCTTTCCACGTTCGACAACCCTACGTACATCGCCCGGTCGGTGGCCCTAGGGGCGAGCGGGTACCTCCTCAAGGGCTGCACGCGTGACGAACTCCTGGGTGCGATCCGCTCGGCTGCGAACGGCGAAAGTGCCTGGACCCGCGATGAGCTTCGGCGGGTTACCGGTGCCCTTGCCACACCCCGCTTGGCCGCGGATGTTGAGGTCCCACTGACCCAGCGCGAGAGCGAAGTCCTGCGGCAGTTGGCCTATGGGCTGACGAACAAGGAGATTGCCCAGGCCCTCCACATCAGCTACGAAACCGTCAAGGAGCACGTCCAGCATATATTGCGGAAGATCGGTGTCTCCGATCGTACGCAGGCGGCCGTTTGGGCCGTACGGAAGCAGTTGGTCTAGCGACCGCTGTCGATATCCGTCCGATTCATCGCAAGCGGGGCCGCGGCGTTCATTGCCGGCTCCGCTTCGTTTTTTCTTGGCCGCGGCTTGTTCGCCGCCTCGGAGATCGGGTACCATACCATTCCAGCGAACCCCTGACAGAATGACAGAACGTGTCAGGATTGCCTGAGAATGTGCTTCCACATCGAAGTCATCGCGATTCGCGGTGACGGCCCGCCAGGCTCGCCCGAAGGTTGGTTCTCAAACGATCCTCGGCGCCCCGCGGGCGGCTGTGGGTGGTCTTGTCGGCGGCTCTGAAGATTTCCTTTTTCAACGGGTATGCCCCAAGGAGGCCGCAGTGTCGAAAGCTACGGATATCCGTCTCGTGAACGTCTCGTCGGAAACCGAGCAGTTCAATTACCGGACTCCCATCAAGTTCGGCGGGCGGGTCGTCAACGACGTGGTCCTTCTGCACGTGACTGCCGAAGTGGAGACCCGCGATGGCCGCCGCGGCAAGGGGTTCGGTTCCATGCCCATCGGAAACATCTGGGCCTGGCCGAGCAGCGTCACGACCGCCGAACAGTCGCTTCACGCCATGACCCTCCTCGGCCAGCGGCTTGCAGCAGAGGCCAACCGGTACGGCGGCATGGGGCACCCCCTGGAGATCACCGATGATCTTTCCAAGGACTATCCCGCACGGGCGGCCGAAGTGACGGCCGAATTGGGGATCGAATCGATGCCTCGGCTGGCCCAACTGGTTTCGGCCAGCCCCCTCGAGGCGGCCATCCATGATGCCTACGGCAAAACGCTCGGCGAGAACTCCTACAACCTCCTTTCCGCCGATTTCGCCAATCGCGATATCGGGAGTTATTTGACCGCCGATTTTGCCGGTGAGTATCTCGATCGTTATACGTCGCGCCAGCCCAAGCCGACCATGCCGCTCTACCACCTGGTCGGAGCGCTGGATCCCCTGACCGAGGCTGATATCCCTCAGCGGATCAACGACGGACTTCCCGAAACGCTTCCCGAGTGGATCGCTGCCGACGGGCTCACGCACCTGAAGATCAAACTCAACGGCGACAATCTCGACTGGGATGTCGATCGCGTCGTCTCCGTGGAACGGGTGGCCGCCGAGGCCCAGACTGCCCGCGGCTGCACCACCTGGTATTACTCGGCTGACTTCAACGAGAAATGCGCCAATGTCCAGTACGTGCTCGATTTCCTCGCCAAGATCCGCGAGCGGGCGCCGAGCGCTCTGGAGCGACTACAGTACATTGAGCAACCCACGCACCGCGACCTCAAGGCCAATCCCGACAACCGTATGCACGAGGCCGCCAGGATCAAACCGGTCGTGATCGATGAATCCCTCGTCGATTTCGAGAGCCTCCTGCTCAGCCGCGAATTGGGTTATTCGGGTGTGGCCCTCAAAGCCTGCAAGGGGCATACCGAGGCCCTGCTGATGGGCGCGGCAGCCCAGAAATACCGCATGTTCCTCTGTGTTCAGGATCTCACCTGCCCTGGTGCCTCGTTTCTTCACTCGGCTTCGCTCTCGGCCCGCATTCCCACCGTGGCGGCCATCGAGGGCAATGGCCGCCAGTACTGCCCCGCCGCCAACGCCGAATGGGCAAAACGGTTCCCTTCGATGTTCGACGTCACCGACGGGACCCTTGGAACCGCCGCTCTCAGCGGCCCCGGCCTGGGCTTCTGACCTCAGCAGATCCCTCGCCGGCTTGTGGGGCCCGCACCAGTGCACGCGGCCTGCCTGGCCATCACCGGCTCTTTTCCTGCAGAACATATCCCGCATAGCGGACGAGAATCCCTCGCCAGTCATCAAGATAGTCCTCCAGGGTCCGCCGCCCCAGTCCTTCATGGTCCCCACAGCGGAAAAGGGCGGCTGCGGTGTGAAGCTCCACATAGGCCTTCACAAACTGCTCCGATTTCAGTGACTCCGGATCGCCGGCCACGTCGACATGACCCCCGATTCCTTCCCGGCGGAGAAACCGGTGCAGCGCCGGTGCCGAATCCGGGCTGCCGATCCTTCCCAGGGCGGTCGTCACTGCCCGGATATCGCTGAAACGGCCGGCCCCGTCGATACAGTACTCGAGTTTGCGCACCAATGCCGGAACCGCTCGCCGGTCTCGCGGAACTCCGAGGAGCCACACAACTGAGTCCGCGTCGGACACGCTCAGAAAGGCGTCCCACTGGTAGTCCTGTCCCCCTTCGAGGGTCCGGGCATCGAGCCACCTGGCGAGATACTCCACCGCCGTGTTGTCCCCCAGCGTGCACAGGGCCTTGGCCTTGGCCAGCGTTGGCGCTGTCTGGAACGAGTCTCGCAGCGGAGGCACGCTCCGCTGACCGCCTCGCAGCAACACGGCCAGCTGCAGCTCGCTCGTCGGGTCTGCGGCTGCCAGCTTGAGTTCGTCGTCGGTTGGATCGGGAGTATCCACGCATCGCTGCCGCCGGTCCTCGGCCGAGATATTGCCGATCTCTGCCAGATGGTCCTGGATTGGCCCCAGATCGACTTTGCGCAGCTGGCTCCCCGTTGCCACGCATCTTGCGGCGACGCAGCCGGCCGCATAGCCCTCGTTGATCAGATCGGCATTCATCCGCACGGATGCCTGAACGTCGTGCGTGACCGAATGCGAGCGTCCCACGACCATAATCCCGTCCAGACCTTTGGGCAGCAGGCTGCGGAGTGGAATGTAGGTTAGAAAACCGTCCTTCGTCTCGTGCTTCGTGGGAGGCATGAGTCCCGCGTAGACCTCGTCGCTGTTGTGATAGCCGTGGGGATCGTAGGCCGACTGGGAGACCGCGATCGTGTCGCGATAGGTTCTTGCCACGATCTGGTCGAGCACGTCGATGACGTGATCTCCCTTGATCAGGCGGGTCTCACGCATGCCGACCATCGGGTAGAAATCCCAGACATCCTGTTTGCCGGCTTTCCTTGCCAGCACGTGGTGCATCGTCAGGCTGTGGATATCGGCCGTGTCGAGCGGAAGCACGTTGGCATAGAGGTCCAGGTCCCGGAACGAATCCTCCTGGATGCATAGATCACCGTCGTTCACGTACCAGAACTCCGCCCCGGCCGCCGCACAGACGTCGGCATCGCCGGTTGCGTCGATCACGACCTTGCCCAGCACGGCTCCTCGCCCCGTGTGTGTGGCCACGGTCACACCCGTCACGCGGTTGGCTTCCTTGATTGCCCCGCAGGCAAGGGTGTTGTACCAGATGTCGACGTTCGCCTGGCGCAGGTCGGTGAACCATTCTGCCGCCCGCGGCTGGTTCTGGTTGAAACCGTGCAGGTACCCTTTCCAGTACTTGGGCGTGCCCAGTTCGCGATTGCCGCCGATCTGTCCGAGCATCTCCAGCACCAGCACACGGGCGCCCATACGAGCTGCGGCAATTGCCGCGGGCAGACCGGCTGTCCCTCCGCCGACCACGACCACATCGTACTTCCCCCACACGGGAATTGCCGTCTGGCCCTGCGGCACGCGGCCGAGGTCCTTGCGGCGATACGCCCGCGGGCCGGTGAGTATCTCGCTCACATCCGCAGCGGCAGCCGATGCCCGCTGGCTCTCGTCTACCTGTCTTGCGTGCACCCCCTGAATCTCGCCTCGTGCCGTTGCCTCCTCGTGAGCGAGGGTGCCGATCCGCTCTCCCAGGTCGGCCAGATGGACCGGACGCGTAAGCCGATCGGCGATCCGACGTGATACTCCGGCAGACTGGCTGACCACCAGCAGGCGGCCGACGCCCTTCGGTCGGCAGACGTCCAGATTCAGCCGGGTGGCTCCAGGCCAGACTGACGGCACCTCCGCCGCCTCGCTCACGATCGCTACCGGCTCCACCATGTGAAGTTCGTGGGCATGGGCTCGGTTGGCCTGCACCAAGTCGAACTTTTCACGCAGCAATACCTCGGCCCGGCAGCGCTCGGGCCAGGCTCCGGACCGCATCGGGGCCGAGACGGAATACTCCCAGAAGTCGCCGATCTTTCTGCCGCCCGGAACCTCGGTCTTGTAGATCGTACGGCTGACGGTCACCTCCTCGGCCATCCAGGGCGTCATCTTCGCCCCAGCCATACGGGCCACGGCCGCGGTGGGCGTGGCATCGATCACGACCTTCGCAACCACCGCCTGAATGCCGGCCTTGTTGGCCGTCACCACCCCGGCAATCTGGCCGGTGCCGTCAACCAGCACCCCCGCCGGCTTGCTGTTGAAGTGAAACGCCGCACCGGACTGGCGCAGCAGGTCCTCGATCTTCCGTTTGTACTTCGCAGGGGTTAGCTGGGGAAGAGTTTCCGCCTGATCGGCCAGGATTGCCTTGGCAAACTCCGAGTGCGGCACCTCGTCCGCCTCGATCCAGTACCTGGCCTTGGCGGAGATCTCGTCACTGAAGAAGTACTGTCCGCCGAGCAGCAGCACGTTCGAGCCGAGCCTGGCTGCCTGCCAGCCCGCCGCCAGGCCCCCTTCGTTTCCGCCCACGACCACCACATCGACCACGGCACTGACGGGGATCTCTCGCTGCGACGAACGCACGAAATCGGCTTCGCTGCTGGGCAATTCCGGACCACTTCCCATCGCGAGCTGCCCAAGTCCGCTTTCCGGCCAGGCGACAATCGCCGCCAGCAGTAACACTCGCAGTTTCATGACTTCGACGTCTCCCGGTTCAGCGGCAGCGGGACGGCACTCACCGTGGGTGACACCTCCTGACGGCCACCATGACGACAGGCCTCCCACAGCCAACGATCCAGACCCTCAGTGACAGTCACTTTCCATCGCCTGCAATTCTCTCCAGAGGAATCTCGCCCACCCGCACTTTCAGTGTCAACTGGCCATCCTTCCGCTCCACGGTTCCATACCCGGATGCCGTGAACAAGGGGGCCCGGAACTCGCCGTCCCGTGCAACCACGTGAAGCGTCTTGTCCACCGCATCGTATCGCACGCCGGTGTAGCCCTGGATCAGCGAGAAACTCGACATGGCGCGAGCATACCAGTGCCCGCACTCGTACTCATTGAAGGGATTGCGGCGCACTCCATCATAACGCTGGCGGCACGTGCGGACGATGTCGAGGCCTTCCTCCAACTTTCCGACCATCATCAAGTGGGCTGCCGCCTGGTACTCGATTCCCGTCCAGACCTCGTCGCTGTAGACGAAGGGCAACAGCGGCTTCTCACCTCGGGGCCATGTGCAGAGCAGCAGTCCCCCCTCATCTCCCATCGCAAACGACGGACGCTGCGGATTGGCGTGCTGCGAGAGGTCGTGCTTCAGATTGTACTTGTGGACCGCTGCCAGGTGGCTGGCCACTCGATCCGCGTCTACCAGGTCCTCGTCGATGCCGCACACCCGGGCCATCCACAGCCCCAGCACGCCGTCCGACAGGCAGCCGCTGGAATACTGGTACTTCGGGCCCTGCTCGTTCATTTTCTCGGCCGTGCCGCGATACGCCTCGCTCTGCTCTTCCGACGCGATCGGCTGGAAGTTTTCGTCCAGTCCCTCCTTCTGCACCAACTGAATGAAGTACTCACCATTGTAGAGCTCTTTCTGCAAACGGGCAGAGCCCTTCTGGAGCAACTCCTCATACTGGGATACGTCGTCACCCAGGGCGTGTCCCATGCGGACCATGGCTGCCAGAGCCCCCAGATAGAAGGTGCCACAGTGTCCGTCCGGACCGAAGTAGTTGATGTCGTATGTGTTATGGTGCGACTCCTCCAGGAGCCCCGTATGCCGTGGATCCCATTTGGCAATCATGTAGTCCATGCTCTTGCGGATCTGCGGCCAGAACCGCTCCAGCCATTGCCGGTCGCCGGAGACCCGCCATTCGCGGTGGGCCTTCATGATGCCACCGAGCTGTCCGTCTGCAGCGTCGAATGCACCACCCCCCGGCGAGATCGGCAGGTTGCCTCTGAACGCCTGCCGCCCCTCAGACGATTGGCCCTCGAAGAACTCGTTCTGGCGTAGACCGCGTTCGAGAGAGGGGAACAGATGGCAGATCGCCTGCGCGTAATTCCACACATGAGTACACGATCCGGCACAACACCCGCCGGCGTCACTGCATCCCTCCCAGCACCATAGCCGGCCGTCCTGCTGCCGAAGAACCGTCGGCGATTTGAGGATCGACAGGTTGGCGGCAACCGCTTCCACGACCTCGGGCGGCAGGCTTGTGTCGTACAACGTGTCGCGGAAAAGTTCGCTCCGCCCGCGAAGCTCCGAGTACCGCCGTTTGAAGGTGCCGACGATGTCCTCGATGCCCTCGAACGGCACGGTGTACCAGGGGGTATAGGTCTCGGGAACCGCGGCACACTGGCCCCCCGGGCAACACGCGGCCGGTTCCGCCTCCTGGTCTGCCGGCGTCCAGCCTCCGTAGTCGTCTCCTTCAAAATCGGCAAGAACAACCGCTCGTGGATCGCCCTGGGCGATCTGGCTGTCCTTCAGGAGCTGGTCGAGCGGCTCGTCGGAGAGCATTACCTGGTCCACCAGGATATGGCCCCAGGGGCCCGTTGCCTTGTCGGTAATCCGCACCCGCGCTGTCTTCCCTCGCCACGGCGAAAGGTCCCAGGTCGTCCACTGGAGCTGCTCGGTGTCCTTGCCAACTCCCGAGGACACCGTCTGGCCGTCGACGACCAGCTCGACGCATGTGCGGCCGGCCTGCGCTCCGCCGCCTATCAGCAGGTGAAGGTACTTCTTGTCGATCGTGATCTCGGGCGAAACCAACGTGCCGACGGCACCGTCGCCAGCCGGGTCGAACGTGTTCACGAGCCCCTTGCCCAGAAATCCCGACACGGCCTGCTGGTTGACGTGGCTCCCCCTGGCCGTTCCGCGCGACGGCGACTGGCGGAAGGCTGGCCCTCCCGCAGCTCGATTGCCGAATCTCAGTCCGCTGGTTGGCACATACCAGCACGTCAGCAGCCGGATGGTCGTCGATTCGCCCGCCGCCAGCTTCAGCGGCACGAACAGCGATGCTCCGGGCTCTCCGCCGCCCACGGGCGGGTTCGAGATCAGCCTGGCCTGCTGCACGTTGTCCCACGTGACCGTCAATGCGTCCCACCAGCCGCCCCGGAACCAGCAGTGGTCGATGCTCACCTCTTGCTGTCCGTCGACGACGAAGGCGAAGCTGGCTCCCTCCGGACCGGTGAGCACGAATCCTTGATCGATTGCCCTGATCGATCCCTTGCCCAGGAAGTTCCGTGTGTTCAAGGAGAACACGGCCTCGATCGGTGCTTTGGAAACATTCTCGAACGTGTACTCGAGCGAACCGGCCGGAATACTCGAAGAGTCCGGGTCGCCCGGCGTGAAGGGGCTGAATCCCGTGATCGTGGCGCGGAGCGGCAGGGCCTCATCGGCCAGCTTCACCGTGCAGAATGGGAAACGGAACGAGAACTCGCATTGCCGGAACCGCGGCAGACCGTAGGTGCTTCCGGGCGCCCCGTTTCCCGTCTGCGGACGGCCAAAGTACTTCCAATCCGGAATCGGGCCTTCAACGACTCTCGCCAGATTCCCTTCAGGAGTCTTTCCCTTCACCGAGATCGCGGCAAACGTCTCGGGCTCGTTGAAGAACTCCATCTGATGCCGGACCGACAAGTGCGAGATCGCCCCGGTTCCCTCCAGACAGTACATCCCCGTGCCCAGTCCGCCGATCGGAAACGCGATTCGATCGAGGTTCTTGCCCGTAAAGGGGCCGCCGAATTCGTGATCGGCCAGCACCCACGAAGGCAAAGTCAGGACCATTGCCATGATCAGGGCTACAGCGAGGGCCTGCGGCCGAATCCGGGAGCGACTGTGTGAAACTGACTGGAACATGCTGTTGTCTCCGTTCGCATTCACCTGGGACCGAGCCCTGCAGACTTGCAGGCCCGCCCTGTTCTGTTGCTGCGGTCACCTCAGACTACTGGACTCGACGGGGAAGTCCATGAGGAATCAGGAAGTGAAATCTAAGATTTTTCACAAAAGAAGAGCTTTGAATTCCGGGATCACTCGACGTGGCGGTAGCCCTATCCTACACTATTTTCCGGCCGTGTCCGTCGTCAATGGTCTTCTGTTTCTCCCTCTTCCCCCACTGGCGGCCAGTCTCATGAGAAAACGCCGTTCCGTCGCCCTGTTGATCGAGACGTCCAACGAATACGCCCGGGGCCTCCTGCGCGGAATCATGGCCTATATTCGCGAGCACGATCCGTGGTCGATTCACCTCCCCGAACAGGGGCGTGGCGATGCGCCCCCGCGATGGCTCGCCCGTTGGCGAGGCGACGGGATCGTCGCCCGCATCGAGAATCCGCAAATTGCCTCGGCGGTCGAGGAGGTCGGTGTTCCGCTGGTCGATGTGAGCGCGGCCCGGCTCGTACCAGGCATCCCCTGGGTTGAAACCGACGACAGGACCTTTGCCCAGCTTGCCGCCGAACACCTCATCGAGCGGGGATTTCGCCATTTCGGCTTCTGTGGTGATCCCCGCTTCAATTGGTCCAAGTGGCGATGCGAGCAGTTCGAGCGGTTTGTTGTGCAGTCGGGCGGCACCTGCTATGTCTATCAGTCCACGATCGATCCGGACAACCCCGTTCCTTCCAGCCGCGAGCATCGCCAGTTGCTGGCCTGGGTCCGAGCCCTTCCCAAACCCAGCGGCGTGATGGCCTGCTACGACATCAAGGCCCAGCAGCTCCTCGACGTCTGCCGCGAGGCCGATATCGCTGTTCCCGAAGAGGTCGCGGTGATCGGCGTCGACAACGATGAGGTTCTCTGCAACCTGGCCTCTCCTCCGCTTTCGAGCGTCGTGCCCAACACCCACGGCTCCGGCTACCGCGCTGCAGCCCTCCTGGACCGCATGATGGGCGGCGAAACGATCGGCGAGGAGGCCCACCTCATGCCTCCCTTGGGCATCGCCACCCGCCAGTCGACCGATGTGCTGGCCATCGACGATTCGGAGGTCGCCGGTGCCGTCCGCTTCATTCGCGAGCACGCCTGCGACGGTATCAACGTGGCGGATCTCCTTTCGGTCGTGCCGCTGACCCGCCGCGTCCTTGAAAGCCGCTTCCGCCGAATCCTGGGCTTCACGCCCCACGAGCTCATCGCCAAGACCCGAACTGACCGCGTCAAACAACTGCTCACCGAGACGGATCTGCCCATGCCTACCATCGCCGAACGGGCAGGTTTTCGCCACGTGGAATACATGAGTACCGCCTTCAAGAACTTCACCGGTCTCTCTCCCCAACGCTACCGCGCAAGAACCCGCGAGTGACCCTTGGCAGGGCCCGGTGCGGCTTGGCGTCTTGACGTACCAGCGCGGCAGGATGCCTCCTGTCCCACCATCGGGGGTTGGCAGTCCGGTCAGCGAGAGTCCCTCGATACGCCGCTGGCCGATTCGGCGGCGAAGCCTTGATGGGCGGTCTGGACAGGATCCGTTCCGGTGCTCCATACTCACAGGTTCTTTCGTGCAGCCCCGCCGATGCTCCTCCCAGATCAAGAGAATTCCATGAACGTGTACAGAATTGCCCTCTATCCAGGCGACGGAATCGGGCCGGAGGTCGTCGATGCCGCACTTGAGGTCCTTACGGCCGCCGAGCGAGTTGTCCGGGGATTCCATCTCGACTGCCGGCGTTTTGACTGGGGCATGGCTTACTACGATCGCCATGGACGGGTGGTACCGGAAGACTTCCTCGCCACGCTCCGAGGCTTCGACGCGATCTTTCTCGGCGCGGTTGGCTGGCCCGCCCGATTGTCCGATAGCATCACCCTTGCGCCGTTGATCGGGATGCGTCAGGCGTTCAGTCTCTATGCCAACGTCCGCCCAGCCCAGACCTTTCGCGGCGTGCAGGGGCCCCTGCGCGGCGATCGGCCCATCGACCTCGTGGTCGTCCGCGAGAACTCCGAAGGGGAGTATGTCGACAACGGCGGAACTCTGGCCGTCGGCACGCCCGAGGAGGTAGCGCTGCAGGGTGCCGTCCACACCCGCCGCGGAGTCGAGCGAATCCTGCGATTCGCCTTCGATCTGGCCCGCACCCGTAGCCGCAGGCTGGCCATGATCACCAAATCCAACGCCCAGCGCTACGCCTACGGACTTTGGGACCGAGTGTTTGCCGAACTGGTTCCTGAATTTCCCGACGTTGCAGTGGAAAAACTCCACATCGACGCTGCCACCCTCCACCTGGTCCGGCGTCCCCATACCTTCGACGTCATTGTGGCATCGAACCTGTTCGGCGATATCCTCAGTGACCTGAGCGGTGGGATCACCGGCAGCCTGGGTCTGAACGCCTCGGCCAACCTCGATCCCACCCGCACGTTCCCGTCCCTGTTCGAGCCCGTTCACGGCTCGGCCCCTGACATTGCCGGAAAAGGCATCGCCAACCCCTGTGGCGCTATCCTCAGTGCCGCCATGATGCTCCAGTGGCTGGGCGAAGCCCAGGCAGCTTCCTCCCTGCGCAGGGCCGTGGAGCTCGCCCTGGCCGATGGCCACCTCACCCAGGATCTCGGCGGCAGCCTGTCGACTTCTGAACTGACCGCCGCGATCGTCGACCGGGTCGCGTAGGTCACAAGAGGGACGCTCGTCCCCTGTTCTGTCCAACGGCTCGAAAGTGGGATCGAGCCTGCGGAACGACTCGGCGATTGTCGCATGATTCGACGCCACTGATCCCAAGAACTTGGCTGTGACAGAGCGCCAGTTCTCATGCAGAACCCGGGCGCGGAGCTTGCACCCGCCCAGCGGAACCGTATCATGGCATTTCAGCAGACCATTGCCCCGGGACCCGGCCTGCTCGCGTCGGGAGTGCCCGGGCGATACACCACTCTCCGAACGCAGAAGGAGTCATCGATGAAACCCGTGACCGCTGTGATCCTGGCTCTCCTGGTGGTATTTGTCGTGTCGCTGCCCCTGGCTGCTCAGGATTCTGACAAAGCCTGGAGCGAGAAGTGGAAGGCCGAGAACAAGCAATGGGTCGCCTGCCACCTGATCGGCGTCAGGCCTGATCGTATCGATGCCGTTGAGAAGCTCATTGTCGAAGGGCTTGTGCCACTGGGATTCAACGCGATTGTGCTTGAGGTCGACTACGGATTCCAGTTCAAGTCCCATCCTGAACTGGAAACTGGGGGCTTCAACAAAGAGCAGGCCCGTCGGATCGCCGCGATCTGCCGCAGCCACGGCATCCGCCTCATCCCGCTGATGAACTGTCTCGGCCACCAGTCCTGGGGTCCGCGACCGGGGGCACTGCTGGCCAAGTATCCGCAGTTCGACGAGACGCCGGGAATTCCCCACGATGACAAAGAGATCTACTGTCGCGAATGGTGCCCGTCGCACCCCGACGTGAACAAAATTGCCTTCGAGTTGATGGATGAACTGATCGATGCTTTCCAGGCCGATGCCTTTCACGTCGGTCTGGATGAGGTTTTCCTGATCGGCGACAAGAACTGCCCTCGCTGCAAGGGGAAGGACGTAGGCGACTTGTTCGCCAAGGCCGTCAACGAGCTGCATGGTCATCTCGTTGGCCAGAAGGGTGTCGAGATGCTCATGTGGAGCGATCGCCTGCTCGACTCGAAGGCCACCGGCTACGGACGATGGGAAGCCAGCGACACGGGCTCGGCACGGGCGATCGACCTGGTCCCGAAAGACATCATCATGTGCGATTGGCACTATGAGATGCCCTCGACGTACCAGCGGATGGGCCAGCAGACGCCTTTCCCGTCCATCCAGTACTTCCAGGAAAAGGGTTTCCGGGTCCTGCCGGCGCCCTGGCGGAATCCCGAGGCTGCCGTGCCCTTCCTCGAGGTTGCCCGGCAAAACCCGACCGACAGGATGCTCGGCGTGCTGTTTACCGGCTGGTCGGTCGACCCTGAAGGCCTCCGGGCCGGACTGAAAAACGAGCCCAAAGGCTTCAAACTCGGCAGCAAGCCCAGCCGCGAGGAAACCACCCAAGGCGTTGCTGCCACCATCCACGCAGGCCTAAGAACCCTCCAAGTGAAGGGGAAGAAGTAAGGGCCACCGGGCGTTCTCCGGAGTGTCGGATTGGCGGAAGACTGAGACAGTCTGGCTCCCACAGTCTGAATAGACTTCCTGCCGATGTAAAGGCTTCTTGCGCGGCAGACGCCTGGCTCACCTCGAGACTCGATAGGCCGCTCGTGCCCCTATCGTGCCGGATCGGTCCGTTGCATGGGTATAAATGACCAAGTTGTCAAAGAGCCAAGGATGGCCCGCGAGGGTCAGGGGTCAGTGGTCAGTCGTCATTGGTCATTGGTCATTGGTCATTGGTCATTGGTCATTGGTCATTGGTCATTGGCCGGTGGTGGTCATTGGTCGGTGGTCATTGGTCATTGGTCGGTGGTCGGTGGTCGGTGGTGGTCATTGGCCGGGGTGGAAGGCGGGACGCTGCAAGGGGGAAGGGAGGGGCGCGGGTGGGGGCGCGACGGTGGTCAACGGGGAGTGGAACCTGCCAAATTCTGGCCTGGCGGG
>CAZLWV010000009.1:69199-84412 GCA_964563135.1 uncultured Planctomycetaceae bacterium | reverse complement strand
GAGGCCGCCATCAAGGACCATCTTGGCTGGCGGCGCGAGTGGTACGACCACTGGCTCAAGGGGATCGAGAACAAGGTCGGCCGCGAGGCCCCGTTTGCCACGCCGGTCAGGATTTATGTGATGGGTACTGGCGACGGCCACAAAACGGCCGACGGCAAACTCTACCACGGCGGCTTTTGGCGCGACGAGCAGGAGTGGCCGCTGGCGAGAACCGAGTACTCGGAATACTATCTGCAGCCGCAGGGGCGGCTTTCCGCGGAGAAACCCGAGGCGGAAAAGGCATCGACCGATTTCACCTTCGACCCGGCCGATCCTGTGCCGACCATCGGCGGCAACATCTCCTCGGGCAACGACATCATGATCGCCGGCGCCTGGGACCAGCGGGGTGGTGAGCACATCTGGAACTTCACCCATCCGATCCCGCTCTCGGCGCGGAACGACGTGCTGGTGTTCCAGACGGAGCCGCTGGACCAGGATGTGGAGGTCACCGGCGAAATCGCCGTCAAGCTCTGGGCGTCGTCGTCGGCCGTCGATACGGACTTCACTGCCAAGCTGCTCGACGTCTACCCGCCCAGTGCCGATTTCCCCGGCGGTTTTGACATGAACATTGGCGACGGGATCCTGCGGGCCCGTTTCCGGGACTCGATTACGGAAGAGAAGCTCATGGAGCCGGGCACGCCCTACCCGATGACGATCAAGCTCTATCCCACGTCGAACGTTTTCAAGAAAGGGCACCGGATCCGGGTCGACATTTCCAGCAGCAACTTCCCGCGGTTCGACATCAACCCCAACACGGGCGAGCCGCTCAACGACAACCGCCGCCAGGTGATCGCCGTGAACACGATCCACCACGACGCCGCGCACCGGTCGCATATCCTGTTGCCGGTGATTCCCAGGTAGGACCGGGCCGCCGGACGGGACTTCCTTAAGCCCACGACAGAACTGCCGACGAGTAGGGGAGCTCGATGCTGACGCAAGAGGAATACGTTGCTGTCTCAGGTTTCGCGCTGGTCGGCCTCGTTGCACTGCTTTTCTGAGGGTGATAGTGGCCTCGGAGACCGCCTCTCGAAAAGCATCCGATTCCGGGCACTCTGGACATACTGCTCCCAATCTATCACACTGGTAAGCATTCGAGTCCGGCAGACTGCAACACTCTTACGCTTTGAGCAGTTGTCCTATGCGTATTGTCATCGTTGACGATCACCCCATCTTTCGCCGCGGCATTGCCGAGTTGATCGGCGAGGAGACTGATATGGAGGTGGTCGGCGAGGCCTCCAATACGGCCGAGGCCATCCGGCAGATTGCTGAAACGGCCCCCGACGTGGTGGTGGTCGACCTGTCGCTCCAGGACGGGCACGGGATCGAGCTGATCGAGCAGCTTGCCGGGCGCGACGATGGCCCCAAGGCAATCGTGTGCTCGATGCACGACGAGTCGCTGTTTGCGGAGCGGGCCCTGCGGGCCGGAGCCATGGGCTATGTCAACAAGCAGGAGACCACCGAGAAGCTGGTCGAAGCGATCCGCCGCGTCCAAAACGGCGAGGTGGTGCTGAGCGACAAGATGACCCGCCGCCTGCTGCAGAATGTGGTAGGGGGCAAGACGGGGGAGCAGAACCCGGTCGAGACCCTCAGCAATCGGGAGCTGGAGGTTTTCGAGATGATCGGCGAAGGGCTCACGACCAAGCAGATCGCCAGCCGGCTGGACCTGAGCCCCAAGACGGTCGAGGCGCACCGCGAGAAGATCAAGGGCAAACTTGCCCTCTCCAACAGCGCCCAGCTCAGCCGCCAGGCCTTTCTCTGGGTCTACGAGCACCGGAAGTAGGACCAGCCCAGGACCGGCTCCCATGCCGGGGGCCAGGTCTCTTCTCGCAGGACAGGTCTATTGCCTGTCCAAACCGGATTCATTCCTGTTTTGCAGTTCGCTCGCCGCACCACCGACCGGATCCCTCCCCCGCGCGGGACGAGGGAGGGGATTGGCTTCGCCGGTTACCTGTCTGCAGCAGACCGCTGCTGTCACTCGGTCACTTTACCCGTCACAACCCACTCGACGGAGCGGCAGATCAACTGCTTGTTGGTCGGGGTCTTGATGGCCGTGGCGTCGTGGCCAAACGCGTTGTGGATCACCCGGCCTTTGCCGTACTCGACCGTGAACACGAGCGGCTCGGTCACCTTGCTCCAATCGGAGTCGGCCTCGACCAGCACGTGGATCGGCGTGTCGCCTTGGAGTTTGGCGTAGAGTTCATCGTCGATCTGGAAATCGGCGAGCCCCTTGGTGACCGGATGTTCCTTGTCGGCGATTTTTGCCGTGAACACGCTGCGGGGGCCGTGGCCGGAGGTGCCCATGACCCATTTGCGCCCGCAGAGCTTGCCGAATTCGTCCCATTCCTTGAACGAGGCGCTGGCCAAGTGCTGGACACAGAAGCCCTTGCCGTCCTTGACGAAGTTCAGGAGGTTTTCTTTGGCCTGATCGCTGATGGTGGGCAGGCTCCTGTTGAACATGGTCAGAACGATCACGTCAGCGGCCGCCAGGGCCGAGGGGGACTCCAGAATGGTCGGCGTCTCGCAGACGCGGACGTCGAACTTGCCCGACTCGACCAGCACTTCTCGGGTCGATTCGGAGATTTCGCGCCAATTGTGGGCCGGCGCCGCGTCGTCGCCCGCGATGAGGAGGACTTTGATCTTGTCGTTCTCAGCCCCTTGCATCACGGCCTCTCCGCAGAGCATGGCCAGGGCCAGCCCGAAAATGACGAGGCTTGCTTTTCCGGTTCGCATGGTGTTGGTCCTCAGGTTGGTGAAAGAGTCAGGTCGAATTTCGCAAAAGCGTAGTATAGTCGATGGATTCGGGGGTGGCAAAAGCTGGCACAGTGGGTTCCGACGCACTGTACAGACTCGGCGCTGGAGAGCTACGAGCGGGCCAAATTCTGGCGAAGAGCGGCTACGGGGTCGGTGCCAGGCGGGGGCGGGCGGTGTAGAAGCCGTAGCCTGCGAGGATGAGGGTCACCAGCCCGGCGGAGACGGCGGTGGGGGCGTACCAGGCTTCCCAGTGAAGAGTAAGGGGATTGGCCATGAGCAGGCCATGCACAAACAGTCCGACGGCCAGCGCCACGAACCCAACGCGAGTGAGGGCGAGGAGGACGATGGTGCCTGTGACGAGCCCGAGGAGCCACGGCATCGTGGTATCGATCGTGGACGAGAGACCGTAGACCATTGCCACGACGGCACAGAATGCGACGGCGCCGCGCCGCGAGTCGTGGAATACGATCCGCAGAAGAAGAAGCAGGAGGAGCATGAACATGGCCAGGCAGATCGCTCCGAGCATCTCGGAGATGAGGGTACCCATCTTGTAGCGGAGGGCAAGCAGCTCGCCCAGGTCTTGACCGGCGGTGGGCAGTTTGCCGGCGATCGTTTGGCTGCCGAACCGTTTGCCGAGGAGAACGTCGAGCTGCTGGAGGGCAGTCAGAGCGATTCCGAGCACGCTGCCGGCGAGCAGGTCGCGTCCGACGAGCGGATCGCGGAACCGGCCGGCAATCAATCGGCTCCAGGTGACAATCGTCTGCGGCCAGAATCGTCGAACGTAGGGTTCCACGGCCACATAGGTGAACCAGGCAACCGCGGCCAGGAAGGTGGCCCGAGACGTCCACAGGAGCGAGGCCGAGGCCTCTTCGGGAAACGCCGAGGAGTGCGGCTCACCCACGATCCAGTCGAGCATGGCCAGCACGAAAACGAACATGGCCAGACGCCGCGCGGCCCGCAGGTCGCCTCGGCCCATGCGGAGATTGTGCCGGGCCAGGACGAGGGCGGCCAGAATCGTGACAATTCGCAGCCAGAACGCGGTTGCGAACGCGGGGCCCGTGGTGCTGGACAGCAATCGGGATGCCGCCTCCTTGTCTGTCTTTTCCCAAGGCAGGACGACATCGAAGAACACGATCCACCCGCCGGCCGCGGCGGCTTCGATCCGCCGCGGAAGAGAAGAATCGGAGCGGTTGCGGGGCTGCCAGGCAACGAGCTGGTCGGCGAACAGGGGAGGCGTGGAAATGGGGGCAACCGATTCAAAGTCCGCCGGATCGAGTCCGGCCGGGGTGAAGACTTTGGACCAGTCGACTGGGTGCGGGTTTGCCTCCGCCGTGCCTCGGCCGGCGTTCCGTTGGTAGACGGCCAGTTGCAGGAGACGGCCGCTGCCATCGAGCTGGACGACACTCATGCCCTGGACGGGCGGAAGGCGGCGAGACGAAGCCGCCCCTCCCAGCGGCGGCGGGGGAGGAAGCCGCCGGTCCCCCTGGTGATACCAGAAGTACACCCCGGGCAGACCTTTTTGGGCCACTTCCGGATGCTCGGCCACATAGTCCAAGTACCCCTGATCGATGGCCAGGCCGCTGGCCGATCCCGGTTCGGGCGACTCGTCACTGAGCTGCTTGAGCAGTTCTTCCGCCCGGTCGACAAGAACGGCCGGCGGCTTCTTCAGCCCGGCCTGGGGAAGAAACAAGGTCGAGTCGGCCAGGAAGAAGACGAGTGCAAGGCCAAGGACGGCAGCGGCGAGCAAGGCAACGATCGACCGGCGATCGGCCGGTTTCTCCGCCGCAGCGGCGACCATTTCGGGGGAGGGAGTCTGGCCGGCCGCGACCGCCGCAGCCAAGGCATCACCGCCAGGGATCGCCGCCAGAACCGCGTAGACCGAACTGGGCCGGTCCTGCGGATCGCGTGCCAGGCAGCGGCGAATCACCTGCTCCAGTCGAGGTTCGACCTCGTCGGAACCGGAAGGCCAGTGGGCGGGCCCGTCTCGGTCCTGCGGCAACCGGCCTGTGACCGTTTCGTGGAGCACCATGCCGAGCGCATAGATGTCGCTTGCGACCGACGCCTTGCCCCCGCCGAGCAGTTCGGGGGCCATGTAGGCAGGCGTTCCGGCAGGCCGGGCGGTATCGGAGTCGCATCGGGCGACCGCGATGCCGAAATCCATGATCCGCACGTGGCCAAGACCATCGATCATGACGTTGGCCGGTTTGAGGTCGCGATGAAGGACACCCTGGTCGTGCGCGGCTCCCAGTCCGGCGCAGAGTTCCCGGGCCACGGGCAGGGCCTTTTCGATCGGCAGCCGTCCAATCCGCCGGAGCAGCGAAGAGAGGTTTTCGCCGTCAACGTATTCCATGGAGAGAAAGACTTCGCCGTCGGCCTCGCCAATGTCGTAGACGCGATTTACGTTGGGGTGGGTCACGCGTCTGGCAAGCCGGACCTCTTCGTGGAAACGAGCCAGCCAGTCGTCGTCGGCCGAGCGGCTGCGAGTGAGGAACTTGAGCGCCACGGGCTGGCCGAGCCGAAAGTCGTCGGCCCGGTAGACTTCGCCCATGCCTCCCTTTCCCAGCAGGCCCAGCATCCGATAACGGCCGGCGACAATCGTTCCGGGCGGAAATCGTTCTGGTTCGACCTCGGCAGAATGTTTCGTTGCCGTTGGCGGATCCGTGCCGGTGGTGCCATTCGACGTGTCGAGAAGCTCGCCGTTCAAGGCCGGCCGCACGAGTTGCCCCGCCTCGGCTTCCTGCGGGTCGTCCACCAGCAACGTCACCGGACGATGGTGGGCCAGGAGCGACTCCAGTTCGCGGCGTAGAGCCTCATCGTCGCCACAGGCCGCCGCAAGAAACGCAGCGGCCTGCCCTGGGTCGAGTTCGACGGCGGCCATGTAGAGCCGCTTGACTTGCTGGTATCTCTGGCGGTCCATCGGCACGGAGGGAGGAAAGCTTCACGACTTCTCAGGTTTGTGATTCGCTCAACTGGCGCCGCAGCCAGCTTCGGACCATGTTCCATTCGCGTTCGGCGGTCCGTTTTGACACGCCCAGGGCGGTGGCGGCCTGGGCGACACTGAGTCCGCCGAAGAACCGCAGTTCGACCATCCTGGCCTGTTGCGGATCGAGAGCGGCCAGTTTCTGCAGGGCGGCCTCCAACTGGAGGAGGTCCTCGTCGCGCCGACCGGCGGCCAGAAGCTGCTCATCGACCGTGATCCGTGGTTGGCCGCCGCCGCGTTTGGCCGCCCGTCGGCGCCGGGCGTGGTCGACCAGGATCCGCCGCATGGCCTGCGCTCCCACGGCAAAGAAGTGGGTTCGGCCCTGCCAGGCGACACGCGACTGATCGACCAGTTTCATGTAGGCCTCATGGACCAGCGCGGTCGGCTGCAGGGTATGTCCGGCCCGTTCGGACCGCAGGTACTTTTTGGCCAGGGCGTGGAGATCGTCGTAGACGATCGGCAGGAGCTCGTCGGCCAGCAGGCCTTTTTCCGTGGCCGAATTGAGGATTTCGGTAACCTGGCGGACACGGTCATCGGGCATGGGTACTCCTGTCTGGCGGTACGACGGGTCGCCGCATGGCCGATTATCCGACCAATGGGGGTGGCATTCAACCCACCCCCTCTCTTGCGCGATGGACTGACCGGCCGTCTCACGGGCTTCGAGGTATCTGGCCGGCAACCGGGCATCGCCACCCGAAGTTCCCGGATTTTTGGCGGACTGCCGCTCCAGGTTCCGCGTATTGGTACGACCACGCCCAGAACTGAGGAAGCACCGATACGAAGGGACGGCAATCATGATCTCCGAAAACCGCATTGACCCACGGGCGCCTGGGCCCATTGCTCCCGCCACTTTCCAGCCGGTCACACCGATCGCGAACGACCACAGTGACGCGGACGCGATCCAGGAGGTTTTGCAGGGTAACCGGAACGCTTTTGCCCGGTTGGCGGGCAAGTACCAGAACCGGCTGTTCAACAGCCTCACCTACGTGCTGCAGGACCGCACCGAAGCGGAAGACGTGGTGCAGGAAGCCCTGACGCAGGCGTACCTGAGAATCTCCACGTTCCGCTACGAAGGAGGGTTCTACACCTGGCTCTATCGGATTGCGTGGAACATTGCCTGCACGCGTCGGCGTCGGCGTCGGCCAGAAGTATCGCTCGAGCAGCTTTGCGACCTGTCGAGGATGCAGTTTGCCGCCACAACGGGAGTTACCCCGGACGATCGTGACGACGCGGTGTACCGCGTCCACAGGGCATTGGCCGAGATGGACCAGCGGTTTCGCACGGTGCTCGTTCTCAGGCACCTGGAAGGGCACAGTTACGACACGATTGCCGAAATGCTGGACGTGTCGGTGGGAACGGTTCGCAGCCGCATCCACCGGGGCCGGACCGAGCTGCGGCGCAAGCTGGAGCGCGGGCTTCGGGTGGTGCAGTGAACCGTCAACAAGATCAGTGGTTCAGGCTTCCTGGTTCGTCGGCGATCTGCGAGGCCGGCCTGGCACTTCTTGGCGAGAGCCAGTAGACGGGCAGGCCGGCCAGCATCACGGCGAAAGGCAGCCATACTATCCAGGGTTTCCCAATCACATAGAATGCATACTGACTGTTCTTGAAAATCAGCAGACCGCATGCGCAGCAAAACAGGATGGTTGTGACCGGAAACCCCGTTACGCGGTACGGTCGCTCGATGTGCGGTTCTCTCAGCCGAAGCACGAGGACGGTGATGCTCGTCGCGATGTAGAACGTGTACACGGCAGGTGCCGTGTACACGACGGTGTCGATGATCGAGCCAAGGCCGACAATCAGCGCGACGGCAAGTAATCCTTGGATCGTGAGGGCTCGGACCGGCGTGCCCGTGTGCGAACTCCATTTGCCGAGTGGACGGAAGACGACATGGTCCTGCCCAACGGCGTAAGATATCCGGGCACCGGCAAATACCAGGCCGTTGACGGCTCCCAGAGCGGAGATGCAGATCAGAGCGCTGATCAGACGCCCGCCAAGAACGGGGGAGACCACCGCTACCGTTTCGGAGGCGACGGCTTTCGAGGCAGCAAGCCCGTTGAATCCCAGTACATGAAGAAACGCGGCGTTCACCAGGAGGTAGATGAGTGTTACCGCAACCGTACCGACAACCAGCGCCCGGACGATATTGCGGCGTGGATCCTTGACCTCCGCGGCAACATAGGCCATCTCGTTCCAGCCGCCAAAGCAGAACAGAACCAGGATCATGGCGACAGTGGGCGGCATGGGCTCAAACTTGGCAGCCACGCTCTCTCCGGCGGCGGGAGCAAAACAGGCGACACCTACAATCGCCAGCAGTCCCAGGACCTTGACGACCGTCAAGGCGTTCTGTGTCCACTTGCCTTGCTGAACTCCAAGGATGTTGACAATCGTCAGCAGAATGGTGGCCGCGCATCCGTAGACGACCTGGATCGAGAACGGTCCAATCTTTGCGGACGGCATGTAGATCTCGGCTGCATACGTGGCAAAAGCGAACGCCATGATGGCGATGTCTCCGGGGCGGACGACGACCAATTGGAGCCACCCGAAAAGGAAGCCGGCCCAACGCCCGTAGGCTCGCGTCAGGTAGACGTAGTCGCCACCCTCGCCGGGATAGGCGGTTGCCAGCTCGGCATAGCCAAATGCCCCAAACAACGAGAGCAACCCCCCAACGGCCCAGATCGCCAGGACCTGCCACCAACTGCCCACGCCCTTGGCAATATCGGGTGCGAATCGGTAGACTCCCACTCCCAGAATGATCCCCACGATCAGGCAGGTGGAGTCGAACAGCGTGAGTTGGCGTTTGGGTGTGTCTTGCACGGTGGTCTCCGCACTTGTGGGCCGCTCACCGGCCGGTCGCAAGAACCGGCATACGGAAGAGCATCAGGATAACAGACCGCCGAGGGCCGCATCAAGCTTGGGGAAACCTGCCCGCTCGATTTGGGCAGTAGCCGCCGCCAGGCTGCCGGGGTTATGATGGCCAGCCGGTACGTGGATCTCTCCAAACCCGAGGTGTTGCCATGAGACTTTCGCCACTGACCGGATTTGTTTTCTTGGTCCTCGGCAACGTGTGCGCTTCCGAGGTACAACTCTACGACTTTCCGGCCGAAGCTCCGAAAGCGGGAGATTTCCGCGTGACGGTCAACGGGCAGGAAGCATTCGTCTACGACACGAAGGTTGCCGCCATCGCGACGTTCGGCATCGACGGCGAGTGCCGAATCCGCATCGAACGCAACGAGATGTTCAAGAAGGTCGTTGTTCGGCCGCTCCATGCCGGGATCGAGCCGAAGGTTGCCGGCCAGACGGTCGAATTCACGATCTCGGCTCCAGCCCGGCTCAGCGTGGAGTGGGACGACGACATCCGGCGGCCGCTCTATGTGTTTGCCAATCCCCTTGAGAATCGTCCGGCCGGCGAGCCGTCGGAGAAAGTGAAGTATTTCGGGCCGGGCAAGGTGCACCGTGCGGGCCAGATCGATCTGGCAAGCGGCGAAACGCTCTACCTGGCCGGCGGGGCGATCGTCGAGGGGTATGTGCGGGCAGCGGACGCCGAGAACGTCCGGATTGCCGGGCCGGGCATCCTCGATGCTTCGTACCGGCGTGAGGAGAAGATCACCAGCGTTCTCCTCCGAAGGTGCCGCAACGTCGAGATCGGCGATCTCTTGATTGCCGACAGCTTCGGCTGGACGGTGCATCTGAGCCAGTGCGACGGGGTGGAGATCGCCGGCATGAAGCAGGTGGGATGGCGAGCCAATTCGGACGGCATCGACATCGAAGCCAGCCGCAACGTGCACGTGACCGATACCTTCCTGCGGAATGACGATGATTGCGTGGCCGTCAAGAGCAAACCGCAAGGCGACGGCAAGGGCGTTGTGACGGAAGACATCCTGATCGAGAACACGGTCTTCTGGAACGCCCTGCCCGGCAACGCGATGGAGGTCGGCTTCGAACTGGTCGCCGACGCGATCCGAAATGTAACGTTCCGCAACTGCGACATCATCCGGGTGGAACGCGGCGCGGCGTTCAGCATCCACAACGGCGACAACGCCCTGGTCGAGAACGTCGAGTTCGAGAACATCCGCGTGGAGGATGTGCGCGGCGATTTTGCCGACTTCTACATAGGACTTTCCATCTACAGCACCGACTGTCCCGATCCCTATCGGCGGAGCGATCCGCGGCGCAAACCGGTCCCGCCGGAACTCCAGGATCCGCCTTCGGGCGACAACCGCGGCCAGTGGTTGTTGCCGAAAGATAAGGCCGAGTATGCGGGCAAGCGCGGAACGATCCGAAACGTCGTGTTTCGCCACATCCAGTTCCTCTCGCCCCCTGGCGGCAAGTTGCCTTCATCGCTTTTCATCGGCTACGACGACGAGCACCCGGTCGAGAACGTCTTATTCGAGAATATCTCTCTCGACGGGCAGAGGTTGACCCGTTGGCCGGAGGGAGCCGTCTACACGCGACATGCGAAGAACGTTCGGTTTGAGGAGTGAATCCATTCAGCGGGGCAGACCTGTATGCCTGCGATGCAGCGTCGGTGGTAGACGCTGTCTCGCAGGCTGCTGTTGCGATGATCGAGTGAGATTATCGAAGCATGTAAATGCCTACTTGGCATCCGACTTCACTTCCGGTTTCACTTCCGGCACCGGCTGCCACACGCCCAAGCGGGGGCATTGGCCGGTCGCGATTCCGTAGCCGACACCGCCTTGGCCGCGTCCCCAGCCTGGTCCTCGGCCGCGACCGCCTCGGTAACCGGCGCCGTAACCGCCCCTATATCCGCCCCCGTAGCCGCCGCGTTGCCATCCGGGTCCCATGCCGCGTCCCGAGGCTCCGGCCGCCGGGCCCTGCCCGACTGCCCCCCGGCCGGCCGCCCACGCAGGTCGAAGGGTTTCATCTCGGAGGGTGACCATCCGGTCGTCGAGGGTCAGCGTGCGGGCAACATAATGGTCCTTCTTCATCGCCTCCGTCTGGAAAGCCTCCACTCGCACTTCCTTGTCCTTGGCCAGTTCCTTGGCAACGAACTCCACCGCTCCTGCGGGGCCGAGGTGGATGTTGAGTGTCTCCCCCTCCGAGTTCTGCATCAGAAAATGGGTTCCAAGGATAGAACGTCCGGTCGTGTTCTCGCAGGGCCCCGTCTCCACCTGCAGAACCTTCCCGGTCAGAACCACGACCTCAGGCCGAACCGCCTGACGGGCAACCCCTGAGGCCTCACCCACGCCGCGCTGCGCCATGGCCGTCGACGCAGTCAATCCGCACACGGCCAACGCCAGCATTGTCACTTTTGTCCATTTCATCTTCGTACCCTCCACACGGCTCTCAGAGCCAGCACACCCTGCAAGAGTTTCGCACCACCAACCGGGGCGGCGTGACGAATCTGCACACCCCGCACTCGCCTCCGGGCACCAGGATGGCAGAATGCCGCGGAATGGCGTGCGAATCGAACGATGACGACTCGCATGGAGAGCATCAAGGTGCAAATCGGGTGCCGAAGAACAGGACGCTGCTCGCTTGCCGCCACAAGGGGGGGGCTGAAACGGAGCATCGGTCGGCAATTCCGTTCCCGTCCGGCGGCGCGGGACCTACCAAGCGAGTTTGGCCCGATAGTTGAACCGATCGTTCGGCGCCGCATCGCCGTTGAGCGTGAAGTCAGACCACTGGCCGGTCTGCTGGATGTTGTCGGCCCATTTGAAGTCGATGGCGACGGGAGACCCGCCCGCGCCGAGCGCCTCGCGGGGCACGGCCAGTTCCAGTTCCTTCTCTCCCATCTGCGCGGCGACGTGTCGAGGAGAATTCCACGCATACTGGTTGCCTTCGTTTGCTTCCAGAACGGCCTGGCCGTTCTGGAGCGGGATGTGGTTGACGATCCGATCGTAGCCCAGCCAGCCGGTCTTGGCGCTACGGTCAGTATCGATCAAGAGCAGCATCCAGTTGGGCCCGTTCGGCGCGGCTAACTTGTCACCGGTCCGCACGTAGAAGTAGACGAATTTCTCATCGAAGCTGACTTTGGCCGCCAGGATGTCGTTGCGTCCGCTGCTGTTCACGTAGCGCGTGGCCGGGTTCCAGCCGCGATAGTTGCGGCTAGCCGGATCGTCCACCGTGTCGCGGAACTCCGGTTCGACCTCCTTCCAGTCGTCAAATCGGCCGTCGATGGAAATGGGCCGTGGCACGACGGCTGGAATCGGCCTTGCGCCCTTGTAGCGGCGGACGTGGGAGGCAAGCTGGTAGTAGTAGTTGTCGCCGTGCCCTCCCTGCATCGGCTCGCAATCGCGGCTGAACTCCTGGTTGAACTGGTCCACGAAGGTCACCGGTCCGGAACCGTAGAAGGGCGCGTTCTTGTCGAAGCGGCTCGCGATCCATTCGTTCCAACCGGTAACAAACACGAAGGGCGGGTCGATCTCCATCGCCCGTCCCCATTGCTCGGCGAAATTCCGCCCCGATGTGTCGTAGTGCCCTGGTTCCGGCTCGCGGCCATCGTGAAAGCTCCGCCCGTGAGACCGCGGATTGCTGAGCACGCTCAGTTTGCCATCCAGGGCATTCTGCCCCACACCCACGGTGACCTGTTCGGGCACGCCGGGCGTCTTGTAGAAGGCATGCTGGGGATACACCTCCAGCCATCCCCACTGTTCGGGTCCGGTGGGGCCGACGAAGTAGTCGGGCTGGGGTTTGCGAAACGTGAAGAAGCTGCGAAGCTCGCTGTTCTTCCCCTCGGTGGGCACGATCCGCAACGAGCGGTCCCCCGGACTGGCCGACATGCCCATGAAGGCCGTGCCGCCGGGTACGAGTTCGTCTGTGGTGCTCCACCAGCCGACCTTTCCGCTCGCCGCCGAGGCCTCCAGGTAATAGCTGCCGGCCGGTTGGGCCGTCTGGAGATCGAGCAAAAGCCACGCGTTGTCGACCACGTTTTCGAAGCGTCGCGAACCGACACGGCGGCCGGCTGGTCCGTTGCAGTAGAGCGAAAGGGTTACAGCTCCGCCCGTCGTCGCCCAGGTGGGAAAGCAGCCACCGACGCTGTCAAAAGGCTTTTCGGCCGTGAACGACTGTCCCAGCGTCGTGCCTTCTGCAAGTTCGGCCGGAATGTCGTGGCTCTCGTAGGTCAGACCATTGGGAATGCGGGCCGGATCCGCCAGAATCAACGGTTTCCCTTCCCAGCGGAACCACAGCTCTTCGTAAAGCCCGGGACGGTAGAGTTGTTGCCATAGCTCCTCGACCACCTTTCGCGGATTGCCGAAAGGGCAGAGGAAGGCGATCTGGGGCACACGATTGCCGGCTCGGCGGGACTGGTCCCAGACGCGGCACAGGGCCTGCCAGCTCTCGGGGTAGGTGAATTGATTCGTCACGTCGAACACGACCATGTCGACTCCCGCATCGGAGAGCATCTGGGCATGTTTTCGCAGTACGAAGTCGTCGTCGGAAATGTAATAGCCAAAGAGGGGCTCGCCCCAATGGTGCATGGCGTGCATCGGCCCCCAGAGCGGGCTGGCAGGATTGTGGATGCCGGTTGGATCAGCGGCCAGGATCTTCGAAATGTCGAAGGGGCCTTGCTCGCCGTGGCGTCCGAGCCAAAGAAAGTAGAAGATGCCGACCGTCTTGTCCGCCCGGGGTGGTCCGATCTCCTCCGCCGTGGGAAGGACCCGGCCCAGGGCGTCGGTGGCGACCCAGGTATCGCTGGACACGTCCCACGACGCCGGCGAGACCTTGTCGGCCATGCCTGACCCGTCGGCACCCATCGCCAGGGCAGCGCTCAGCAGAAAGGCCACTGTTGGAAAAGAAAGCTCGAGCCGAGGTGTGAGGCTTCTCATCGGGCTGGCGGTGGGGTGGGTGAGTGTTGGGGCGGGACTCTGCAAGCCTTCCAGTGTATCGCATCCCCGCTGCGGCGCGTACAATTCAGACCGTGGGTTTTGTGAAATGAAGGGCTGCCCCGTGCAGAACACCGTGCTCTTGAGCGAGAGTCGAGGAAGACATGCGATATCTGACCTTTGCCATCGTGGCCTTCATATCGGCGGCCCGCCTTGGGGCAGCCGAAGCGACCTATGATGTTGTGATCTACGGAGGCACGTCGGCCGGGGTGGCCGCAGCCGTGCAGGCTCGAAGGATGGGCAAATCGGTAATCCTCATCGAGCCGACCGGGCGGCTGGGGGGGCTCACCACCGGCGGGCTTGGACAGACCGACATTGGCAACAAGGCGGCCATCGGCGGCCTGGCTCGCGACTTCTACCGGGCAGTCCGCCGGCACTACAGCGACCCGTCAGCCTGGAAGTGGCAGCAGCGCAACGACTACCTGGACAGCGGCCAGACCCGGACGGCGGACGGCGAGGATGCCATGTGGACCTTCGAACCGAGCGCCGCCCTGGCGATCTACCAGGCGTGGGTGAAGGATCACGAGGTGGAGGTGGTCTACGGCGAGCGTCTGGATCGCCGATCAGGTGTGGCGACCACCCGTTCGATTCCCTGGCAGATCGTGTCGATCCGTATGGAGTCCGGACGTGTCTTCCGCGGCAAGATCTTCATCGACACCACCTATGAAGGCGACCTGATGGCCGCGGCCAGGGTGAGCTGCACGGTCGGACGCGAGGGAAACTCCAAGTACGGTGAGACCCTCAACGGCGTCCAGACCGCCCAGGCACGTTTCCATCAGTTCGTGCCCGGTGTCGACCCGTATGTGGAGAAGGGCAAACCCGAGAGCGGACTCCTCCCCTTTCTCGATCCCGAGGGGCCCGGCGAGGAAGGAACGGGGGACCGGCGGGTGCAGGCCTACTGCTTCCGCATGTGCCTGACCGATCATCCGGACAATCGCATCCCCTTCCACAAGCCGGAAGGGTACAACCCGTTATGGTACGAGCTCCTGCTGCGCAACTTCGAAGCGGGCGAGAAGGGCATGCCCTGGATCAATTCGTCGATGCCCAACCGCAAGACCGACACGAACAACCGCACCGCCTTCTCGACCGACTTCATCGGCCAAAACTACGATTATCCCGAGGCATCGTACGCGGAACGCGAGGCGATCGTCGCCCGTCACCGGCTTTACCAGCAAGGCCTGATGTGGACCCTGGCCAACCATCCCCGCGTGCCCGACGCGATTCGCAACGAGGTTGCCCGTTGGGGAATGTGCCGTGATGAATTCACGGAAGGGGGCGGCTGGCAGGAGCAACTCTATGTCCGCGAGGCCCGGCGGATGATTGGCCAGTACGTGATGACCCAGCACAACTGCCAGGGACGCCAGGTAGCCGAGGATCCGGTGGGGCTGGGTGCCTATGGGATGGATTCCCACAACACCCAGCGCTACGTCAACGCCGAGGGGGAGGTTCGCAATGAGGGAGACGTGGAGGTCGGCGGGTTTTCTCCCTACCCGGTCAGCTACCGGTCGATTGTCCCCAAGGCTCAGGAATGTTCGAACCTGCTGGTGCCGGTCTGCCTCTCCGCGTCGCACATCGCCTATGGTTCAATCCGCATGGAGC
>CAZLWV010000009.1:44525-69189 GCA_964563135.1 uncultured Planctomycetaceae bacterium | reverse complement strand
GTTCATGGTCCTCGGGCAGTCGGCTGCCACGGCCGCGGTTCACGCCATCGAGGAAGACGTGGCCGTGCAAGACGTGGACTATGCGAAACTGCAGGAACGCCTCCTCGCCGACGGGCAGATCCTCGAGTGGACCGGCCCGGGCCGGTCTGGTGCCGCGGCAGTCAAGGCGGAGTCGCTCCCCGGGATCGTCCTGGACGATGACGAGGCCGAGCTTCAAGGTTTTGCCTCCACAGGCAACGTGGTCGGCCCGTTCGTTGCTGCCGGTTACCATCACGACGGCAACCAGGAGAAGGGGCACCAGTCGGCAACCTTCAAATTCACGGTGCAGAAAACGGACCGCTATGAGATCCGCATCAGCTATCCGGCGAATCCGAACCGGGCCACCAACGTTCCTGTGGTCGTCCGGCACGGAGGCGGCCAGACGAGCATCCAAGTCAATCAGAAGAACGCGCCGAAGATCGACGGGCTGTTTGAATCCCTCGGGTGTTTTGAACTCGCGCAAGGTGATGAATGCCGCGTGGTGGTCTCCAACGCGGCGACGGACGGATATGTCGTCATCGATGCGGTGCAGGTCCTTCCGGTGAAGGAGTGATTCACGCTGAGATTTCGGGCGTCTTGGTTCGACACCCTGCATTCCTGCAGCGGCAGCCCGATCAAGTCCTCTTCTGTTTGCCCAAACCTGCTGCGGGATGAGCTATTCTGTCCAACAAGCAAGCGAGACAGCCGGAATTGTGCCCGGGGATCAAGGCATTAGGCCTCGGTGCCGGAAGATCCTGGCTGGGGGGCTTGCGGCTCCGCCTCGGCCTTGGGGACATCTTTCAATTCCGCTTCGGCCTTGGGCTGGTTCTTTGACTGCGATGGAACCTTGGGTTTGTCCTTCAGTTCGTCTTTGGGCTTCTCGGGACCCTTGTTGTGGAGTTCGTCGATCGACTCGCGCAGCTTGTCGAGGCGGCGATTCATATCCTCAAAACGCTTTTCGAGAATGCCCCCCTTGCCTTCCAGCGGGTTGGGCAGCTTGTCGATACGCTGGTTCATCTCCTCGAAGCGTTTTTCGATCATGCTCTGCCAGTGCTGCATCTCGTCGGGCAGTCTGAACCCCTCGGGAGAATAGCGCCAGCGGCCGGCGGGGCCGCGGGAGGTGCCGAGCATCCGCTCGATGTGCGGACGGAGATCGGGCGGAAGCTTGTCGAGTTCATTCTCGTTGACGGACCAGCTTTCTTTGCCTCGAGTGACCTCGATCTGGGCCGGCTTGTCGCCTTCCTTGCGGATGAGGACCTTCACGTTGCCGGGGAGTTCGTCGGGCGGGTTGGGAAGGATGGTGCCCGGTTGCCGCCAGAAGCGGAACTTCATCGAGGGACGCCCGTCCTCGCCGGGCTGCCATTTCTTCATGTAGTCGAAGAAGTCCTTCCATTCCTCGGAAGATCCATCGACGGCCTCATCAGGGAGCGGCTGGGCGGGAGGACGTTTTTCTGGGGTGATTTCCACCGTCTTCTTCTCCCCCTTCCGGATCAGCTCGATCGAGAGTTTTGCCTCCTTGACCTTGTCGACCTCGTCGATCAAGTCCTGGACCTTCGTCAACTCGCGATCGCCGGCCCGGACGAGCACGTCGTACTTCTCGATGCCAGCCTTGGCACCGGGGCTGTTCTCGACGACCGCCTGGACAAGGACGCCCTTTCCCTCTTCCAGCCCCAGTTGGGCTGCGAGGGCCGGTTCGGTCTTGCTGCACTGCAGGCCGACCCAGTGATCGCTCGGCTTGATGATCTCCTGGGGCTCGTCCCCCTTTTGCCAGAACACCTGCGGCATGATTCCCGGAGGAAGGGGTGGATAGGGGACGATCGCACCGCTGGTGGGATCGCCCTGAGGTACGATGAATGTGGGCGGGGGCGATGGGACCATCGGTTCGGCCGCCCGGGCCGAAACCAGCCCCGCGGCCAGCAGCATGCAGCCGCCGCTGATGAGGACCACTCGAACGAATCTGTGCCAAACCATGATTTCACTCCTTTTGGTATGTGTCCAGTCGTCTGAAGCAGCAGGACTGACAGCCGAAAGGCGGGTAAGGTGGGTTCAACGGGCAGCTCGCTTTCACGCATCCAGGCGCTGCCTGGACGGTCCACCTCTCTTCCAGCCTGCCGGCTTTTCAGCTACCTCACCTGGCTGAATTGTTACCCGTTACTGTTATCACCACACGCTTTGTTGACGCATAGCCCCTTTTTGGCTGTTGCCGGTGCCGGAAGCGGCGTGCTTTGCGGCAGCGGCGCTGCGATCTGCAACCCGGCTGCGAGTTACTGGTATCCCCGATTTCCAACCGGCACAAGTTCCACCTCATCGACGGGAAACACGACATGGTTTCCATCGGCCGTCTGCAGGGGCACCAGCCGGCGGTGCTGGACCACGTCGTGGCCATGCTGCTGGAGCGTTTTGACTACGCGGTCGGGGACCACCGATGGGAGCTGGTAGGGCCAGCGTTCGTCGAGGTATTGGCGGGGAATGACGGGCATGCGGATCGACTCGGTCTGGCCGCTCACGGGGTCTTCGGCAGGAACCGACACATACTGGTAGGGCACCGCCGTCTTGGGAGCCGGTTCGAGTGGTATCGCCGGCGGAACGGCCGGCCCGGCGTCGGCCGGTTTCTGCCGGGGCGTGGCGCCGACCAGTGGATGGGTGTCGGGCGATGGAGCCGAACCCGGGGCGCGCTCGGCGGCCAGGTCGTCGATGGCAACCCCCAGGCCGAAGGCCAGCAGGAAACACGCCGCGACGGCGAGCATGGTGGGCAGGCGGCGCCAGGTCGCCTGCAGTTTCGCCGCGGAGGCGGCAGCCTGGGCGGTCGGCTCGGAACACAGGGCTCGCATTCCTTCGCGCCAGGTTTGGGCTTCGAGAAATGCCAGGGCGCATCGCCGCCAGCCATCGGGTTCGGCGTCGAGACGCAAAAGGAGTTGGCGCCGCTCCGGGTCGCCCAGCTCGCCGTCGACGAGCAGGTCGAGATGTCTATCGTCAATCATGTTCGTGGGTCCAAATTCGAGCCGGTTGCGGAACGGCGGATCGCGCGGCCGCGGGGCAGCTCGCCACTCTGCGGCAATCTCATCTTGGGCGGAGAGACTCCTGCCGCGCTCGTCATCTCCGCCCGTGGGGCGCCTGCCTGGCGGTCTTGGGGCAGGCCCCTATTCGGTACTACAAGTTTCCATCAGGTCTCGCATCCGCTTGCGGGCGCGATGCAACCTGGCCTGAACGGCACTCTCGCTGACCCCCAGGTGCGCAGCCAACTGGCGATAGCTCCAGTCCTCCGTGTATTTCAGCAGGAGGATTTCCCGATCGCGCCGCGGCAACTGCACCAGGGCCTGCCGGACGGACTGCCGTCGCTCGTGGGCCAGGAGCCACAGGAGCGGATCGGGCTGGCGGGTGTCGACCTCGGTAGGCCGCACGAGTTCCGCATAGCGATCCCTCAGCTTGCGCTGCCGGCCGGCCCTGCGGCGGTAGAGCAGAGCCTGGACGATGGCCGTCCGGTAGAGCCATGGAGCCACCTTGGTTTCGTCCTCCAGCGGCGACTGTTGGCGAAGGGCCGCGAGCGAAACCTCCTGGAGGATTTCATCGACCGCCTGTCGTTCTCCGACGCGCGCGTAGACGACCGTCCGCAGCCAGCGGCCGTGTTCCGCCAGCGCTTGTGGCCAATCGACGTTCGACGTGGAGAGGGCTTCCTGTTGCCCAACCGTCTTGATGGAATTCATGGCTGAAGAGATAGTTGCCGCAGGGCGAGGGATGTTGCCTGGAAACGCGAGGATTTTGCCGCCCGTCGCCAGTCTGAATCGTAACACATTCCGGCGGCGAGGTTTGCGACGGCTGCATGGGTTTGACGCTGCGAGACGACGGGGGATAGAATCAAGGGTTTCCGCCGGGAACCACGATACGGCGATTTGCCGGTCCCTTGATGAACAGACGCTCTACGCACAAGCCACTGGATTGGATCGATGGTGAACTGGCCGATCTGGAGCGGCAGGGGCTCAGACGCCGGCTGGCGGATCGTGCCGGTACCCAGGGGGCGGTGGTGCGGCTGGACGGCCGGGAACTGGTCAACTTCAGCAGCAACGACTATCTCGGCCTGGCGGCGGATGGGCGTTTGACGCAGGCAGTGCAAGCGGTGCTGGATGAGGAGGGCTGGGGTGCTGGGGCGAGTCCCCTGATCTCGGGGCACAGCAGCCTGCACCGGCAGCTTGAGGAGGAACTCGCAGAATTTGAAGGGACTGAGGCGGCCCTGGTTTTTCCGAGCGGCTTTGCTGCCAACGTCGGCACGATCGCCGCGTTGATTGGACCGGGGGACGTGGTCTTCACGGACCGTAAGAACCACGCGAGCCTGTTCGACGGCTGCCGCCTCTCACGGGCGGACGTGAAGGTCTATCCCCACGGCGACTGGGAGCGGCTCGAGAGTCTGCTCGAGCGGGAGTTGGGGCGCTCGCGCCGGCTCGTGGTGACCGACAGCCTGTTCAGCATGGACGGCGACCTGGCGCCGCTGGCAGAGCTTGCCGAAGTGGCCGAGCGTCACGGAGCGATGCTGATGATCGACGAGGCTCATGCGACGGGCGTAATTGGCGAGTCGGGCCGGGGGGTGGCGGAACTCGAGGGGGTTGAGGGCCGGATTGCGATCCGAGTGGGCACTCTGAGCAAGGCGTTGGGATCGCACGGCGGCTACGTGGCGGGGGAACGCCGGCTGATTGACTGGCTGGTGAATCGGGCTCGGCCCTACGTGTTTTCGACGGCCGCCCCGGCCGCGGCAGCCGCCGCTTCGCTGGCAGCGCTGCAGATCGTCAGGGGCGAGCCCGACCGCCGCAAGACGCTCCTGGATCGGGCAGCCGGCCTTCGCCGCTGTCTGGCCGACCAAGGTTGGAACACGGGTCATTCGGCCAGCCAGATCATTCCGGTAGTCGTTGGCGAGGTGGAGGCGGCGGTGAGGCTTTCCGCTTGTCTGCGGGAGAAAGGCCTGCTGGTGCCCGCGATCCGGCCACCAACGGTTCCCAAGGGTGAAGCCTGCCTGCGGATCAGCCTGAGCTACGGCCACTCCAGCACGATGATCGAGCGATTGATTTCCGCGCTGAAGGAAGAAAGCTGCTTCACCGGTCCGGCTGCGGAATACGGTCCTTCATGAGCGAGGGGGTGGTTACCCGCTGCGGGGAGTGGATCACCGAGACGCGGGCGACCGGGCCATGCCAGGCAGCGCGCGAATGGCGGACCTGGGTGGAACTGCCTATTCCCAGCCCGTGCCGAGCACGAGGTCGTAAGCGAGCGTGTCGCCGACGGTGGCCGTGTCGTTTTCGCCGTCGGTATCGCGCACCTTGACCGTTTCGAAGGCGACGATCTCATAGAGCGTTTCGAGCGTGCCGGTGCCGACCGAAAGGCTCAGCCAGTCGTCGTCCGCCTCGATCGTGTCGTCGGCCGAGGTGCCCCACAGCTTGGCGATGTCGGTACCGCCGTTTCCGGCAGAGCCGTCCGTGCTGGAGGCCTCAATGCGGTAGGAATCGAAGTTTCGGGCGGTGATCAGGTAGGTTTCGCCTCCCGTGGCGGCATCGAAGAGCTGGGCTTTCGTCTGTTTGGCGTGGAGTTCGTCCTTCAACTCGGAATCGGCCAGCGAGGCCGTATCGGTTCCCTCCGAGGCGTAGGCGACCGTTTCCGCGAAACCACTGACTTGAACGTCGTAGCCGCTGCCGTAGAGCCGGCTGGTATCCTTCTGGCCTTCGAACGTATCGTCGCCGGTGGTGCCGAAGAGCCGGGCCAGATCGGTTCCCCCGGTCGAACAGGCAATGACCGAGTCGAAGAACTTGACCCGATTGTACATCGCGCTGCCGTACATCTTGGCGTACTGTGCTGCGGGTTCCGCCTTGAACTTGTCGTCGCCCTCCGAATCGTAGAGCGTGGCCGTATCGGTGCCGCCGTTCTTGGCGTAAACGTGCAGTTCCTCGAACTCCTCCACGGTGACCGTGTAGTCGAGCGCGCCGTCGGCGGCGCTGTTCTCGAGAATGGCCACCGTTGCGGAGGCCTCCAGGGTGTCGTCCCCCGCGGAATCGATGAGGCTGACCACATCGCTGCCGTCGCCGCCGGTGAAATCGACGCTCGTGATTTCTCCCGCATCGAACGCGTAGCAGACGGCGTCGATCGTCACGGTCCAATCGGCAGCACTGAACTGGAACTGGTCGTCGCCGCTGGTGCCGAACACGGCCAGCTCCGTCCCTTCCTGCGATACCAGGTTGGCGATCAGCAGGTGGAGGTCGGTATCGGTGCCGGTGATCACGACGTAGCAGGTCTGGCCGGCCGTGCCTTGCAGGTCGATCCGCTCGATCCCGTCGACGGTGCTCGATTCGGCCAGCGGCAGCAGATCCTCGTTTTCGAGGGGATTCTCATTGTAGAGCTTGATCGAGATACCTTCCGAGGCGGCCGACTGGATCGCTTCCAGGGTGATGAGGCCGTCGCGGGCCGCGTTGAACTGGTAGTAGAGGCTCTCATTGGCCAGGCTCAGGCCCTCGTCGCTGTAGAGATCGACGGTGCCCAGGTCGGTCAGCGTGGCATCCGTGTGAAGGACCTTGGCGGTGGTGAAGAAATTGGCCTTGCCCGTATCGTCGTCCTCGATGGTGACAAACACCCTGAAGGTTTCGGTCGACGTTTCGGTCGGGTCGGCTGCAAAAACATGGGTGACGGAGAACTGGGTCGTTCCGGCCGGAAGCGAGATCGTCTCGGTGGCCGAACCGTCGTACCAGTAGACGTAGAGCGTGAAGGTATCTTCGATGCCCGAATCGGAGAACGTGCCTGTGAGGGTGGTTTCGGAGCCGGCAACGGCCACGCTGGCCGTGAGGCTGGTGACGGTGGGGCGCACGTTGGAAACGGCGACCAGCGTGTTGGCCGAGTCGCTTTCGCCCGACACGCGGTCGGTGATCGTGACCTTGACCACGCAGTCGTCCTCGTCGGTGTCGGTCGGGTTGTCGTCGGCGTAGACATGCGTGGCCTCGAATGTCTCTTCGTCCTCGTCGATGGTGGCGAAGGTCTCCGAGGTGCCGTCGCCCCAGTCGATCTTGACCGTATAGGTGCTGTCGGCAGTGCCGGCGGAATAGGTCCCGGTGAGCGTCACCGAATCGCCTTCCTCGATGGCCGTGTCGTCGAGTTCGAGCGACGTGATTTCGAGCGTGGGGACCGCGGCGTAGAGCGTGAGGATCGCGGTTTCGTCCGACGAGCCGAGCCCTCCGAACATCTGGTCCGGGTCGAGCGTGGCCACCATCACCGATCCGGACAGATAGGAGTGCTCGAGCCCCAGGGCATGGCCGATCTCGTGGGCGGCCGCCAGGACAAGGTCGGTGGCCTCGTCGCCCAGTCCGTTGCCGATCTCCCAGGTGTCGGCCTTGTCGAAGGTCACGTCGCCGGCCACCGGTTCTGTATTGACGTCGTCGGGGAAGTAGGCGTAGGCGAGCGTGCTCCCCTCGCCGTCGATGGTGCCGAAGCTGAACTCCAGGCAATTGTCTTCATTGGCCGAATCGGTTTCCGTGAAGGTGATATCGGCCACCGCGGCCCAGGCATCCAGGGCGGTCTCGACGGCGTAGCGAAACTCGGCATCCGTCACATCGACGCGCGACGGCACGTCGGCAATGTAGTAGGTGAGTTCCGCCGATCCCAGGCCGATGCCGTCCCAGCCGACGCTTGCGGTCAGGCATTGCCGGCGTTCCAGGGGTTCCAGTTGAAGTGCGCGCGGTTTGCTCAAGTCGATGCCCATCGTTTCACCTGTATCTGACCGACCCCAGCGCCCACACGGGGGCTGACCCAATGAGGGATCGGAACCAAGCGTGGAAGAAGAGACCCGGACGGAACCCTGCCGCGATCCGGCGGCGGACATGATGTGGCGAGGTCCGGCTCCTGCCCAAACATGAGGCCCCGCCTCTCATTAAGGGGGCCCATCGGCGCGGGAATTGTCACATGCGGCCGACGCAATTCGCAGGAGGAAGGAGAAGAAGGGCGTATCCCGCCTTGATGGCGGAATCGCGCTGGATCGTTCAGGCGCTGAAGATGGCGGGCAGATCCTGGTTGCGGTAATCGCCCGGCGCCGAGCCCGAGTATCGCTTGAAAGCCGAACTGAAGGCGGAGACCGAGTCGTAGCCGACTCGGGACGACACCTCCTTGAGGCCGAGCGTGGGATCCTGGAGCAAGCGGCATGCGGTTCGCATCCGATGCTCGCGCAGGTACTGCACCGGGGGCACGCCGAGCACCTTGGTGAACACGGCCGAGAAGGCCGATCGCGACATGTTCGCCCGTTCGGCCAGCGAGGCCACGGTCCAGTGTTCCTCCGGCTGGCGGTGGATCAGCGCCAGTGCCGGGCCCAGGTCGCGGTGCAGGAGTCCCTGGAGGGACTCCGACGTTTCTCCTCCCGATTCTGCCAGATAGAGGCGTGCTGCCTGGACCAGCAGAACCTGCGCCAAGTGCGACAGGATTGCACGCGTGCCGGGGCGGTTGGCGGAAATCTCGCGTTCGATGGCGTAGAGAATCACACCAAATTCCGACACCCGATCGTGGTTGTTGCGGGTGAGATGGACAACCGGGGGTAGCGCGGAATAGAGGGGATGAATACCGTGTCCGTTGAACTCCAGCACTCCGCCGGTCAGCCCGGTGTGGTCCCCGCCCCCTCCCCAGGCGATGCTGCAGCCGCCGGCATGCTCGGGGCGGTGGATGAGCTGCTCGATACCGATCGCCTGGCCGCCCTGCCGGCTGGCCAACTGGTACTCGCATGCGGGCGAGAGCGCGATGAAATCGCCGGGGGCAATCGGCACGGCCTCGGGCATGGCACGGCCACTCAACCAGCACTCGCTGCCCGTCAGGACGCCGAAAATCGCGGCATTCTGCGGCACGGACAGCCCCCAGGGAGCCGTCAGGGCAAGGTTTCCCGCGAAGGTAATCGGCAACGGAAACGTTGCCAGCAGTTCCGTCAGCGGATCGGTATCTGGACGTTCTCTTAGGCTCATGCTCTTCAAGGGACGGGAAGAAAAGCGGTATGTCACACTCCCCGCTAGTGGAAGGAACGGATTTTTTCCGTTCTTATCCACCGGCGCGTGACATTGTTCGTTGGCGGTCGTCCCGGAAAGCTATGGGCCAAGTGGACAATTTGGCCAAAGACGTGACAGCAGAACCAGTTAGAGCCGATGCCAGGACTGTCGCCGCCCGTCGGGCCTCCCGTCCGCGGGAAGTGACCCTGGCGGTCTTGCGACAGGCCCTCCGAGCCGATTGCTGGAGCCCTTGCGGCTGCGAGCGGTCTCTGCCGGCAGGTGCCCCGCACTGCGCTGCGGGCGCCCTTGGTGCCGAACGCGAGTCGATCTTCCTTTTTCAGGTGGCAGGCCCGCCCCTGGCAGGACTGGCCCATTGCAGCCGATATGCGCATGTCGGACACTCCGGTCACGCCGTGCGCAGAGGCGAAGTGAAGGCCGGCAACAGCGACCCCAACACCGCTGCTCTGCAGCAGTGGTCTCCTTCCGACCGGCCTGGCACGGGCACCGCGTCCCCTCCCGTGCCATACCGAGTCGGCCAGCACGATCCCCGAAACCCCACGGGGATCGTGCTTTCTTTTCACTCGCTCCGCTGCCGGCGCAGGAGGCTGTTGCCCGGCCATGGGGAAAAAGCGACCCGGCTGAAGCTGCAAATCGTGACATCGGCGATCGGGATCCGCCCTTACATGAAAGGTCCAGGAAGGCCGCCGGTATTTCGGCCGACGGGTGTAGCTGACTGGATCTGCGGCCGGCCCGGTGCGAGTGTTCGACGAGAATCGGGCTTGTTGCCGGGCATCGACGGTTGCCGGGAGGCTTACCGCTGTCTGCATGGCAATGCCTGCGGCCACCCCACGGGAGACCGTAAAAAGCCGGGCTTCCGTGGGTTGCCCTCGTGGATTGACGGTGCAGCCGGGCCAACCGGTGAGAGCCGACGCTTCCTGTGGCGATTCAACCTGCCCCAAACGCGGGTGGAATGCCTCCTCAAAGCTTTTTGGCATTCTTCCCGTTTCAGCGGCCGCTCTGGCTGCCCCCTAGCCGCACGGTCACCCCAAGCCGTGCGGCTATCTTTCTTTCTAGCCGGTCGGAATGCGCCGCGGGGTTGTTCAGACGGGGGCGGCTGGAATCGAGCGACCGCAAGAGGTGCGGCCCTCTGGCGGCATGGTCGAAGGAGAGAGGCCTTGCGACGCGCGGCGGGGTCAAGACCGCTGGAGTTCCCGACCTGGAATGCACGGGGAGCAGTATTGAGACAGCGGCACCGGCAACTGCGAGCGTCCGGTTTCCATGCGAATGCGTCTCGGTTTTTCTTGTCTCACAATCGCTGGGAACAGAACAACCGTGTTTCTCGTCTCAGCAGGTGGAATTGGGCGGCCGGCCCGCCTCGCGGGCGGCGTATTTCCAGTTACATGAAACGTCCCAGTCAGGTAGAATTGAACTATCGACTTGGCATGCAGCATGCTGAGTGTGCACGAGCCACGTCTCTTCACCAAGCTGGTAATCACCCGGACGGACTTCATGGCTAGCAGCACCGTCTTCGAGCGGAATGAAGTGGCCGAGCCCTGTGTCGAGAAGCTGCTCGACGGAGCGCGGCAAGGAGAACCCCGCGTGCTGGGCGACCTGCTCCAGGTCTACCGCAATTACCTCACGATTCTGGCCTCCACCCAGCTCGACCGGCGTCTGCGGCGGCGCATGAATCCTTCGGACCTCGTCCAGGAAACGATGCTTGCCGCGCACCGCGATTTCGAGCAGTTCCGCGGCGATTCGGAGCGCGAGTTCCTGGGTTGGCTCCGCCAGATACTCATCAACTGTCTGCATCATGCGATCGACACGCACGTGAAGGCCAAGATGCGCGACGTTCGCCGCGAGATCTCCATCGAGCAGGCCAACACGGCCCTGGATCGCACCGCCGTCAACCTCGTTCAGGTCCTGGCCGACAACGGCCCGTCGCCAAGCGCCCCGGTGCGGCAGCGCGAGCGGGTCGTGGCCCTGGCCGACCAACTGGCCAAGCTCCGGCCCCAGTATCGTGATGTGATCGTTCTACGCAACCTCCAGGGTCTCTCTTTCGAGGAGATCGCGGTGCGCATGGATCGCAACCCCGGCGCGGTCCGGATGCTCTGGCTGCGGGCAATCGAGAAGTTCAAACAGGTTTGTCGTCCCATCGACTGAAGATCGATTCCTCCGAGCGCGGTGAAGAATGCACGCGTCCGATCTTTCCGATGCCAGCATGCAGTCGTCGATTCTCGGCGGGCTGACCGTCAGGCAACGGCAGCGTCTGACCGAGATCCTCGACGAGTATCTCTCGGCCCTCGAGAGCGGCATTCCGGCTTCGCGCGACGACCTCCTCTCGCAGAACCCGGACCTGGCCGAACCGCTCTGCGCCTACCTCGACAGCCTCGATGAGCTTCACAATGCGGCCGCCGGGTTTGCGGGAGGCGAGGAGCGCGCGGCGCGCGAATCGAGGCCCCACGGCAGCGACGAGAAACGGCTCGGCGACTACCGGCTCCTGCGTGAGATCGGCCGCGGCGGGATGGGCGTGGTTTACGAGGCCGAGCAGATCTCGCTTGGCCGCCGGGTGGCGTTGAAGGTGCTCCCCTTTGCCGCCGTGCTCGATTCCAAGCAAATCGCCCGCTTCAAGAACGAGGCCCAAGCCGCCGCCCAGCTCGACCACCCGAACATCGTCTCCGTCTACGCGGTCGGGTCGGACCGGGGAGTGCACTACTATGCGATGCAACTGATCGACGGACAGCCGCTCGATCGCGCCATCGAAGAACTTCGCAGGCTCTCTTCGCCCCGCGACGGCGCCGCAGAGGGCGGCACCGACGCCGGGTCGGCCGATACGGTTGCCGAAGGGGAGGACGCCGCAGGAGCCCTCTCGCCCGCCCGCCCCTCGTTCCTGACCCAGGTCTCCACCGACAAGCCCCGCTACTTCCGCACGATCATGCGGCTGGGAATCCAGGCGGCCGAAGCCCTGCAGGCGGCCCACGAGTTCGGCGTCATCCACCGCGATATCAAGCCCTCCAACCTGCTGTTGGACGGCGAGGGCAAGCTCTGGGTCACGGATTTCGGCCTGGCCCGCTGCCAGACCGACAAGACCCTGACCCGCACCGGCGACCTGGTGGGAACCATGCGTTACATGAGCCCCGAGCAGACGCAGGGGCAATCGGCGCTCGTCGACCAGCGGACCGATATCTACTCCCTCGGCGCGACCCTCTACGAACTGCTGGCCCTCGAGCCGGCCTTCCCCGGCGACGACGGCCCCGACCTGCTGCGGCGACTGGCCGAACAGGATCCGCGTCCGCTCAAGCAGCTCCAGCCCAGGATTCCTGCCGACCTCCAGACCGTCATTCACAAGGCCATGGCCCGGCGCAGGGAGGATCGGTACACGACGGCCCGCGATTTTGCCGACGACCTGCGGCGCGTGCTCGAAAGCAAGCCCACCATCGCCAAGCCGCCGACCCTTGCCGACCGGCTCGGCAAGTGGACGCGGCGCCATCACCGGCTGGTAATCACCGCGGCCTGCGTCTGCCTGTTTGCCGCCGTCGGACTGGCGACCAGCACCCTGCTCATTGCCAGGCAGAAGGTGCTGGCCGAAGACTATGCCCGGAGCGCCCAGAAGCGTCTGCATTTTGCCCAGGATATGCTCTGCGACCTGGGGCTGGACATCAACGAAGAGCTTGCCGAGGTCGCCGGTGCCGGCCCCGTGCGGAAACGGCTGCTCGAGACCGCTTTGAGTTACTATCGGGAGTTTGTTGAAGACGCCAAAGACGATCCCTCGTTCCAGGAAGAGCTTGCCTTGACCTACGACAAGATCGGCATGCTCAACGAGAAGATCGGCTCGACGAAGGAAGCGATCGCCGCGCACGAGAACGCTCTCCGCCTGCTCACCCACCTTGTGGCCGAGAAGCCGAACAACCTGAGCTACCGGAGCACCCTGGCCGTCTGCCACAACAATCGTGCCCTGGTTCTCGCGGCGACGGGACAGACCGACGAGGCGCGCAAGGCGTATGAAGAGGCCATTCGTCTTCAGGCCGAGGTGGTCGGCAAGTCCGGCGGCGACGAGGCGTTCATCGGCGATCTGGCGGCGTTCCACATGAACATGGGACGCTTCCTCAACGAGACCGGCGATGCCGCCCAGGCCGAGGCCTCTTTGCTGGAGGCCATACGTCTCCAGCAGCGGCTTCTCGACAGCCAACCGGCAAACACGGAGTACCTGACGGCCCTGGCGGCGTCCTGCAACAACCTGGCCGCGGTCTGCGAGGCATCGCAACCGGCACGGGCGGCCGAACTCTATGAGAAAGCGCTCCTCATCCAGAGGAAGGTGGTCAACGTCCAGCCGAAGAACCCCAAGTTCCAGCGCGAACTGGCGCTCACCTACAACAATCTGGGCGCCCAGGAGTCGCGGGCAGACCGGGTGACGGAGGCCGCCGAATCCTACCGGCAGGCCATCGAGATCCAGAGCGTGCTGGTCCGCCAGTCGCCGGAGCAGAACTCGTATCGCCGCGACCTGGCGGTCAGTTGCAACAATCTCGGACTGGCGGAGAGCAAGCTCGGCCAGTTGGCCGGGGCGGAACGCTCTTTCGCCCAGGCCCTGGAGATCCAGGAGAAGCTGGTGAGCGACGATCCGGGCAATATCGAACTCTGCAGCAGCCTGGGAGGGATCTACAACAACCGTGGAATCGTGCTGGAGAACCTCGACCGATTCGGCGAGTCCGCCGAGTGTTACCGCAAGGCGGTTGCCTGCCAGCAGATCGCCTATTCCCACGCCCAGCAGGTCACCCGTTACCGCGATTTCCTGAGCAAGACCTACTTCAACTACGGCCGCGTGCTGCGGGAACTGGGCCGCGCCGACGAAGCGGTGCGAGTGGCCCTCGCCAGAAAGGAGCTCTGGCCTGACCAGCCCGACCGCCTCTTCTCCGTGGCCGAAGAACTGGCCCGGGCGGGTGCCCTGCTGGCAGGTGGGAAACAATCAGACCTGTCGCTGGAGAGCTGCCAGACCCTGGCCCTCGAGACCCTCGAAGAGGCCGTCAAGGCCGGGTTCCAGTTGCCCGCCGATCTGGGGACGAGGGAATCGTTCGCGGTACTCCGCGAACGCCGTGAGTTCACCAACCTGACCAAAGAAACCAGAACTCAGTAGCATGTTCAGACAACCTGGGGAACCAACGAAGAGACACAAGACCGGGCATCCAGCGGGGCCTCGGCGTCTGCGGGTCGAGGTGTTGGAATCTCGAACGCTTCTGTCGGCGGTCCCTTTTGCTGCCAACAACGGCGGGATGGGCCCCGCTCCGCATGCCTGGCCCCCGTCGCCGCTGGCGCGTGAGCCGGTGGCCGAGTACGATACTGCCGCGTCGATGCTTCAACAACTGTCGACGCAGGCTGCGGATGATGTCAATCCGTCGGCGCTGCTTGCCGCCCTGCTGCAGGATCCAGGGGCCCGGCTGGCGATTCTTCACCCTGCGGATTCAGCGTTTGCCGCTGCGGGGGGCTTCGCGGGTGCGGCCACCGCGGCGTCCTCCGAACAGCCCCCCTGGGCGATGGCGGGACAAGGCAGCAGCGTGCTCAGCTCGCGTGTGGACGACAGTGCAAGTGCGACTCTCCTCTCGCTCCTGGAGCAGGAGGCCATCTTCCGCGGGGGTGATACCCAGCCAGGTCATTCCGCACTGGGGGAGCTCGACAAGATGATTGAGCCGCAAGTTCCCGGCTGGCTGTCGCCCGGTGACCGCTCCGGCCACCTTGGCACTCCTCCCTGGGACTCCGGACACGAGCAGCTCGACCCGATTCGGATCTTGACCGAATTCTACTCCAAACAGGACAATCCGCAGGCCTCGCTGGCAAGTTCGATCGGCGGGATTGCCGCCGCGAGCCGCAACTACGAGACGTCGTCGCCTTCAGGCCGCCAACAGGCCGACCATGGCGGCCTCATCGACCTGACCGACTACAGCCTGCTCGGCATGATCGATACCTCTTCGTCCCATTCGGCCTGGTCCGAAACGGTCCGTCCATCGCAGACCTCGACGGCCAGTCTGTCCAATCCGGCCACGGAGATTGTTCTAAGTTCCGGGGTATCGTCGGACAGCGATCTGGCCAACGCGATCGGCACGTCGGATGCGGGGGCCTGGTCGGAAGGCGGGATGATCGAATTCGGCCCGCCTTCGTCGGCCCTGGAAGAAGAGGAGTCCGCGTTTCTTCCGAGTTGGCTGAGGTCCTCCTTGTCGCCTTCGGTGGAAGAAGACGTGGTCGATCTGCTGCGGCGGCGATACCATGACCACATCAGCGACCCGGATGAGAGGGACAGCGGCCAGCAGGACAGCCAGCCGCAGCCGACCGATGCATCCCAGGCCGAGATCTCGGAGGAGTCGGCGGCGGTTGCCAGGGTTGCCGCGCAGTCGGCGGAGGGGGGCATGATCGAGCTTGTGGCCATGACCGAGGAGTCGTGCCAGGCGAGCCCTTCGGCCGCCCCAGTGGCAAGGGGTGTCCGCGGCAACGGGGGAAACATCCGCATCGACCGCGGACTGGGACTCTACCGGGCTTTTGAGTTGGCCACCTCTCGCTCCCAGGCGGGCCAGCAAGCCAGCCCGCTCCCGGAAGCCGGCAGCGCCGACTCGCCGGCCACCGAAAAGTCGGCCGCTTCGGTACCCTCGCCGGCGACTCGGCCGGATCAGAACCACGCCGCCGCGGCTCCCGCGATGCTTGTCGTTTCCCTGGTATCGGGTTTCGTGCGGGCGGTCAGGGGGCAGAATCGCGGCGCCGGTGACATGCCGTCCCGGTCCGCAGACTCCCCTGCAAGGTCGTAACCCTGCAAGCCACCGCGTCCCGAGATGTTGATCGGCCTGGACGGCGTTTGCCCGAGGCATGAAGGGCGTGGTGTCCCGGAAACCGCGCTGAGCGCTATCCGGCGAGGTCCTTGGGACCGTCGAATCAATAACTGTCGTATTGTCGTCTTTCTCTCCGCAAGAGCAGCACCACTTTCGCGGAGCGAAAAGCGCCAGTCATTTCCTCGGCGATCCTTATCTGGGCGCAACAGCCTGCTTGCCGGCCTCTGGATCTGCCCTGCCGCGCGGCTCCGCAGGGAGCAGTTGTGCCAGCTCTGCGGCGCTGGTCTGCGCCAGTTCTCGCGCGGCGGCTCCCCCTGCATCGCACTGCCCCGCCCGCAGGAGATGCAGAGTGTGTTCCACCTTGTCCTGCGATTTCGCATCGGCCTGCCCGCGGATCACGCCGGCTCTGCGGATCGCCCGACGGGCGTTAGCCAGATTGCCGGCGGCATCCAGGGCCTTGCCGGCGAACATCGCCACGACGACGTAGTTCTCAATCTCGGGCACGACCACCGTTGCCCAGCCACCAGCGACCTCGACTGGGATCGACTTCGGCTCCTGCGGCCCATCCACGTCGGGGCTGACGGCCACGGCCTCCGTGACCGTGAGCTTGTCAGGCAGCCGCAGGCGCCAGCGGCTGTCCTTCACCGGGCGGAACCGATCGGTCGCCAGGTCGATGTTGCCGTTGACCAGGTGCAGTGCCAGCACCTGCCGCGTGTCGTCGAGCCACAGGTTGGACCAGACATCGGCAGGTGCGCGGGTTTCCAGCAGGGTGTCGTCGCCCAGGGCGCTGCGGAGAATCGCCTGCAACTGGTCGGCTGCTTTCGAGGAACGGTCGGCATCGGCCGCCGTATATTCGGCCAGCAGGCTGGGGGAAACCTCGATCAGTCCCTCGCCTTCGGCTGCCAGCCTGTCGCTGGCCATGCGAGGCACGGCATCGGCGTCGCAGGCCGTCGGGCAGGTGACCTGGATCACGCGGCCGCCGCGTGCCTGGAACGCCCTCACGGCGTCGCGATGCGAGTCGGAAAAGCAATCGACGCCCGGGAGGATCAACACGTCGTACCGGCTGAGACGCACGATCGATGCCCGGTCGTCGCCCAGCAGCGGATGCCACCAGCAGTTGACCTCGTACGGCGTGTGCGATTCCTCCAGGATCCGCGCCCAGGCGGTCAGCCACCGCACGTAGGATGTCGACGACAGCCTGAAGGCCGGAAATCGGCGCCAGGCGTGTGTGGGCAACGAATAGACCAGCCCGACGTTGGCGCGGCGGTCGCGCCTGGCAAACAGGGCGCGGTGACGCTGGACGAAGCGGCACAGCCGCGCCTCGCTGTCGTAGAACCAGCCGCTGGCGCCGGCGGCTGTCGCCCACGGTGTGGGTATCCCGCCGTCGGACCAGGCCTGTGTGCCGCTCAAACGCGTGCGGCTGTGGGCCGCCTCGACGGCATGGAATAGCGAGGTCAGGTAGAGCCAGACGGGGCGCCGGTACTCGCCCGCCGCCAGGCCGAGCTTGCAGGCCAGGACGTCCCCCACTCGGCTCTCGGCGCCGTAGGGGCCGGTGCCGATCTCGACGGCCACTACGTCGTTGATCTGCGACAGCGCCACCGAATACGGTCGCGACCCGCCGGCGCCCCACTGATTGCCCCCCAAGGCGATTGGATGTCCCGCCGCCCGTCTGACGGCCGCAGCCGTATCGCGCCAGCGATCCAGTTGCGAGGCGTACTGGAACTGGACGAACGCCCTCAGCACAGGGTCGGCCAGCACCGCCCGGCTGCCCTGGCGGATCTGCGGTTCCCGGCTCCGCACATACCCGGCCAGGTCGAATGCAGCCGCGTCGGCGATTTCCGCGGAACGGAACTGCTCGGCGGTCCACCGCCGCGCGAGCCAGTCGCGAAAACCGTCGCAGCAACCGCGGCAAAAACAGGTCCTGGTGTTGCCCACGCGTTCGAAGGAGGGCGAACATAGATTGTCCTGGGAGATGATCTGCACGTCCGGTGCAATCCGCGACAGACGCTCCTGCTGGTAGGCATGCCAGGCGGGCGAGTTATGGCACATGCTGTAGCCGGGCCACAGACCGATCTTTTCGACCGGCGCGCTGTCGAGGTCGCGCGAGACTCCCTCTTCGAGGAACCGCTCGGCGAGCGGATCGTCCAGGGAAAGGAAATTGTACTCCTGTTCCCATTGTCCCCCGCCTACGGCGATGCCCCGCTGCGAGAAGAAGCTGTCGGTGTTGAGATACAGGCCGTTGTGCCCACCAACCGCATCGGGATCAAGCGTCTCCACGAGGGTATTGCGCTCGTCGGTCAGGCGGATTGCGGTGGGGCCGGAATCGAACAGGTTCTGGGGACTCCACCAGGCCTGGTCCGTGCGGGTCAGCCGGAACTGGTCGGCATAGTAGAAGCAGGGAAGCCGCCGCGGCGACCGGGACTGAACGATGCAGCGCACCTCCCGCTGACGGCCGCTGGAAAACGGCAGTTTGCAGCCGGTCCACTCACCCCTGGGCAGCGCCACCGGCAAAACGGCAATCACCTCGTCGCCGGCCGTCAGCACGGTGACCTGCAGCTCGAGGTCCTTGTCCTGGGGATCGCCAAACATGCCGCCGGCGGGCACGAATACGGCCACCTCGAAGACGTACTGGGCATGCGGATCCACAAGACTCCAGAGGCCGGCGCCCCCGTCCGCCCCTTCCTGCCGCACGAGCACCGCCGTGTTGCCCATCACGTGCCTGCCTGTCAGCCAGCGGACCATGGCCTGGCGCCAAGGCTTCACCCCGTTGACCGCCGGCGTGTAGATTCCCGCCCGGCAGCCTCCGACGGCCGCCGCTGGATGCGGTATCACCAGGGCGTCGCGAACCCAGTCGGGAGTGGCGGCATCGGCCGCGGGCTGGTCCGGTGCGCCGCCGGCGGCCAGGTTGACCGTTGGCGATGCCGGCCTATCCGACTGGGCAAATCCGGGACCGGTCCAGCTGCTCACCGCCAGCAGGACACCCAGCAGGGCCGGCCCCGCCGTGCGGAATGGTCGTCTCGTGATCACTCGGCTGCATCCTTCCGCTCTTTTGCGATCCTTTTACCCTTCGCTTACTGCCTTGCGGGCGATCGTAACAACTCGCCCTCGGAGTATCAAGCATGCGCATTTTGGCAGTTTCAGGCACCCGCTGATTGGTCGCTGTCGCGGCTCCCCACCTTTTGGGCTGCCTGTGTCGCGGGTGGCCTTTCCGGCGGGGTCCACGCCTGATGGGGGGCGATTGGTCCCCGCTGTCCCTGCCGAGACGTCCCTTCTGGCTTATCCTGCGGCATCGATCCTTGTGCAAAACACCGAGCAGAACGTGAAATTACTACCGGCAAACTAGGAAATCCTCGTTCGACTACCGGGCGCGAAGAGTTTTTTCCCGCGGTTCTGCGGAGGGTGACCTATTCTTCAGGAGATAGACACTCTGGTTCACAACCGCCTGCCGCCAACGTTGGCGGCTTCATCGATGCCCCCCCTTTTTGGAGAGATACGACGGGGGTCCGATATCCGTCTGTGGCCAGGTACTTTGTTGCGAGGTCTCTTGTGACCAGCTCCGAAACTCAACGAATTGCCCTTCGGGCCGCGGAGGTTGAACGCCGCGCCGAAGAACTGGAACGCTGGAAGAAGGAGTTCCTGGCCAACGTGAGCCACGAACTGCGCACCCCGCTGAATGCCATCCTAGGGTATTCACGGCTGCTCCTGAACGAACAGCTTCCGGGTCGTTACCACCGGCAGATCGAAGAGATCCACGGGGCGGGGAACATCCTTCTGGACCTCATCAACAACATCATCGATTTCACGAAACTCAGCGGCGGCGAAATCCGTCTGTCGAAGCTTCCATTCCACGTCCGCGACGTTGCCACAGAACTCATCGAGCACTATCGTCCCGCCACGGACCACAAGGGATTGAGGCTGGAGTGCCACGTGCCCTCCGACGTACCCGCGTTCCTGCGTGGAGACAAGCTCCGCTACCGCCAGGTGCTGGCCGGCCTGCTGAGCAACGCCGTCAAGTTCACCGAGCGTGGCGGCATCGACGTGCGTCTGACGGTCGACGAAACCGCGGACGAGCAGATCACGCTCCGCACGGTGGTGACCGACACCGGCGTGGGTATCGCCAGCGACCGCACCGAGGCGGTCTTCCGCGAGTTTTCCCAGGGAGACGGATCCACCACCCGGTCCTTCGGCGGGTTGGGCCTTGGCCTGGCTGTTGCCAAACGACTGGTCGATCTCATGGGGGGCCAGATCGGCTTCCGCAGCGTCGTCGGAAACGGCACGAGTTTCTGGGTCACACTCCCATTTGGGACATTCGCCCCTACAGACAACCTGCCGCCCGAGCTTCCATCGGACCAGTATCTTGCCGGCGGCAACAACGAGATCGCGATCGGTCTGGGGCGGCCGCGGATCCTGGCCGTCGACAGCGATGCCACCCAGCGAGTGCTTCTGGAAGCGTTTCTGTCGCGAACGGGATGCCTGGTGGATGCCGTGTCCTCCATCGACAATGCCCTCGCGGCGGCCAGGGGGCTGGCCTACGACCTGGCCTTCGTGGAGATTCCCCCGGTATCGGCGGGCGCAATCCAGGTGATCCGCCAGGTCCGCGACGTGATTCGCTCGCGGGGGCGGCGGACGCCGATCATCGCCTCGGGAAGCGGGTTCAACCACGATGATCGCCAGCGAATCATCGAGGCGGGAGCCAGCGAGGTGCTGGCCAAACCGTTCGACATCTCGGAGCTGATCGCCACCGCTGGGCGTCATCTGCCGCTGGCGGTTGAACCGCTGCTCGAAGCCGAGGCGACCCTGGAGCGGGACAACCCGAGCGGCCAATCGGACGACCAGTGTTCCTGGTTCGACCGGAGCGATGAAGTGAAACGCGCCTTCGCGTCGGCTGATTTCGCGTCGGTCGAATCGCGGACCGGGATCCTGCGCCGGCAGGCTCTCAGCCAGGGAGCTCAGACAGCCGCCGACGAGGCCATGCGGCTCCAACTGGCCGCTCGCAACGGCGACGGGCAGCGGATCGCGTTGGCTCTTGGGCGGCTCGAGCAGATCGTCTTCGCAGCACGTGTTTCGCAGACAGCGTGCCGCGGTGAATTCCAGACATGCTGACCACGGGAGATACAATATGGTCAAATTCCTCATCGTCGATGACGACAGTTCTTGCCGCGACCTGCTGCGGCTCTGGCTCTCCCGCTACGGGCGGTGCGATCTGGCTCACGACGGGCACGAAGCCGTCGCCGCCTATCGGATTGCGCTCGACGCCGGCGAGCCCTACGATCTCATCTGCCTCGATATCATGATGCCCGGCATGAACGGGCACGACACCCTCAAGACCATTCGAGGCATCGAGAAGGACCGGCACATTCTGGGAAGCGACGGAGTTCCGGTCGTCATTCTCACTGCCAGTGACGACCCCAAGGACTGCATCCGGGCCTTCACCGAAGGCTGCGAGTGCTTCGTTCCCAAGCCGCTCCAGGAAAAGGCCCTGATACTGGAGATCCGCCGTCTCCTCCCCGGGCGATTCCCCGACGAGGCAAGCACCGACGCCTCGGCTCCCGCCGACCTGGCGGAAGACAACAATCGCATCCGCTGCCTGATCGTCGACGACGACCGCGTCTGCCGCGAGCTGCTGCGCGACATGCTCGAACCGGTGGCCGAGTGCGACTTTGCCTACGACGGCTCCGAGGCGGTCGATGTCTTTCGCCTGGCCCTTGACGACGGCCTGCCGTACAACCTGATCTGCCTCGATATCATGATGCCCGGCATGGACGGCCACGAAGCCCTTTCGGCGATCCGCCAGCTCGAGATGGAGCGCGGGATCTGCTGCTGCGACGGCGTCAAGGTCATTATGACCACCGCCCTGCGCGATTCGAAGCACTGCATCCAGTCGTTCCGCGAAGGCTGCGAGTGCTACGTGACCAAGCCGGTCAACCACGACGAACTCTTTGAGAAGGTGCGGGCCCTGCGCCTCATTCAGGAGGCGGAAACGGCCAACGCCTGACCCTCAGAACACGTAGGGATGCCGGTAGTACCACGGGCTGTAGTAGTAGGGGTAATAGCCCGGAGCAGGCGCGTAGATGTAGCCCGGACCGTACGGATAGACGGGCACCCGGTAAGTGGGCACCGCCGGATAGTACCAGCCCGGATAAGAAGGGTTCGGCACCACGATCGTGGCTCTCCCCGCCGACCCTCGCCCCGAGCGCGGCGACTGGGCCCCGTGCTCGGAATAGTAGTTGGGATGTCCTGGGGGAAAATTACCCATGCTTCTGCGCGGCGGATCGGCGCTCAGGTTTCCCATGCTCCGCCGACCCATGTTCGACGACTGGCCCCATGCCGGGCCACCTCCCAGCGCGAGCTCCAGCACGACGATCCCCAAACTCACACCGATCGCTGATCGAAACATCCCCAAGCCCTCCCGCAGTCAGGTTGCAGGACAGAAGAACGCTCCCCGAAGACAATTATTCCGCCGCCGGCCTCCGGTGGCAAGCAAGTTTCCGTACCTCAACAGAAGGGCGTTGTTTGCCCAGATTACCAGACAACCCCTCATGGGTGGTGTGCCCCGGCGAGCGGACTTCGGACGCCTGCATCATCAATGCGTCAGGGGCCCACGGGAGGCCCGGCTTTCTGCGGCCTGCCGCTGGTCGGCCGCTCTCATTTTCCAGGCAGACGCCAGCAATCCCGGACTGCGCTTCTGGTTGTGCCGGCCATGGCCCGGAGGGCCCGGAGGGTGCTGCGGTTTGCTTCCCATCCGCTGTGTTGGCGGATATCTTTGAGCCTGACCCCCAGCCAGCCCGACCTTGCATGCAATACACCACCCTCCCTCGCACCGACCTTGAGATCTCCCGCGTGGCCATGGGCTGTTGGGCTCTAGCTGGCGACATGACTTGGGGCCCTCAGGATGAATCGGCAGGAATCGCGGGAATCCGCGCGGCCCTTGACTGCGGCATCAACTTCTTCGACACCGCCGAGCTCTACGGCAACGGAAGGTCGGAAGAGATGCTTGGCAAGGCCTTCCATGGCCTGTGGGGCCGGGTCGTGATTGCCTCGAAGTTCGGCGTGGAACACGCCGCCTTCGCTGACGTTGTGGCTGCCTGCGACCGGAGCCTCAAGCGGCTCCAGACCGACCGGATCGATCTCTACCAGATCCACTGGCCCAGCCGCGAGGTACCGTGGGAAGAGACCTGGCGAGCCCTCGAGTCACTCCGCGATGCCGGCAAGATCCGCTACCTCGCTGTGAGCAATTTTGGTCCCCGCGACATGGAGGAACTCCTCAAGATCGGACTTCCTGTCAGCAACCAGCTTCCCTACAACCTGCTGATGCGAGCCATTGAGCTGGAGGTCCTTCCCCAGTGTATTGAGCGCGGAATTGGCGTGCTCTGCTACAGTCCGCTTCAGCATGGACTTCTGACCGGCAAGTTCCGCACGGCCGATGACGTGCCTGAGGGGCGAGCCCGGTCGCGCCATTTTTCCTCGCGCCGCCGCCTGACGCGGCACGGCGAGCCCGGTTGCGAACCGCAGACCTTTGCAGCCATCGACCGCCTGCGCGAAATCAGCCAGCAAGTTGGCCGCTCGCCGACCGACGTGGCCGTGGCCTGGCTGCTGGCCCAGCCGGGAGTCTCCAGCGTGCTCGTGGGCATCCGCAATACTCAGCAGGCTCAGTCCAATGCACTGGCTGCCGACCTCGAACTCGACCAGGCGTCCCTGTCCGCCCTCCAGGAAGCCAGCATGCCCGTGAAACAGGCCCTCGGTCGCAACCCGGACATGTGGGAAGGAGAACCGAGATCCCGGTATCGTTAGGGGCCGAAGAAAGAGTCTGTCTTTTCAGTGATACCCCACCCTGTGTCGGAACGCGCTGCCGAACACCAAGAGGAGCCCCACCCATGAAGGTGATGCCCGCAATCCTGCTGACTCTATTGACGGTTTCCCTGTCGGGCGCGGGTGAGCTCTCGCTCACCAACGACGGTCGCTCCGACTACGTGATTGTTCTGTCCGACTCCGCGTCGGTCGTCGACCAGACGGCCGGGCGGGAGTTGCAGGAGCACCTCGAGCAGGTAACCGGTGCCAGGCTGCCCATCGTTCGCCTGGGGGAGTCCCAATCGTACGCCAAGCAGATTCTGGTCGGGCCCTGCGAAAAGGCCCTCGAACTGGCGGGCGGCTTGAACCCCGCCGATCTTGGCCACGACGGGATTCTGATCCGGACGGCCGGCGACAGCCTCGTTCTTCTGGGCAATGCCCCGCGCGGCTCGCTTTACGCCGTTTTCACCTTCCTCGAGGATGTGGTCGGTGTCCGCTGGTGGACGCCGTCCGAGAGGTTCCTCCCCAAAAGGCCCACTCTGCGGATCGCGGAGATTGATTTCCGCCACACGCCCAGACTGCAGTTCCGCGAGGCCTTCTACCGCGACGCCTTCGACGGTGTTTTTGCCGCCCGTTCGAAATGCAACGGTCATTTTCCCCAAGTTCCCGATGAGTACGGCGGCCACTATCCGGTGATCGGCTGGTGCCACACCTTTTTCCGCCTCCTTCCGCCGGAGAAGTACTTCCGCGAGCATCCGGAGTGGTACAGTCAGATCGACGGCCAGCGTCGGGACGGCCAGACCCAGCTCTGCCTGACCAACGACGCCATGCGGGCGGAACTTGTCCAGCAGGCCCTGCGGTGGTTGCGGGATGCGAAGAATCCGGGCGTCATCGACATCAGCCAGAACGATTGGCATGGACGTTGCCAGTGTGGGGAGTGTTTGGCCATCGAGGAGAAAGAGGGCTCCCCCTCCGGGCCACTGCTCCATTTCGTCAACGCGGTGGCCGAGGAGATTGAGAAGGAATTTCCCCACGTCAAGGTGATGACGCTTGCCTACCAGTACACCC
>CAZLWV010000009.1:37652-44515 GCA_964563135.1 uncultured Planctomycetaceae bacterium | reverse complement strand
ACAACTGGATGACCACGTTGTGCCGCCTCTCCATGTCCGCCCGCGGCACAACGTGGTCATCCGGTTGTGCTCAATCGAGTGTTCCTTCATCCAGCCGCTGGCTGCGGGCCAGCAGAACGAGGCGTTCCGCAGCGACATGGAAGGCTGGTCGAAGGTTGCCGACCAGCTCTACGTGTGGGATTACGTGACGAATTTCGCCCACTACATCGTCCCCCATCCGAACCTGAGGGTGCTGGGGCCGAACATCCGCTACTTCGTGGATCACAACACGATCGGCCTCTTTGAACAGGGCGATGCCCAATCCGGCATTGGTGACTTCGTACGCATGCGGGCGTGGGTACTTTCGCACCTGATGTGGGATCACGAGCTTGACGCCAATGCCCTGGTCGAAGAGTTTCTCACGGGCTACTACGGCCCGGCTGCACCGCACCTGGCGGCCTATCTCGAGACGCTCCACGATGCAGCCGAGGAATCCGGCGTCTGCCTTCGCTGCTTCATGCCCGATACTTCCGAGTGGCTCTCGCTCGATACACTCAACGAGGCGACACGGCATTTCGCCGAGGCTCTGGAATCCGTCAGCGCCGACCCGGTGCTCGCCACCCGCGTGCGGCGAGAGCGTTTGCCGCTGGATCACGTGTGGCTGCAGCGCTGCCAGCTTCTCAGGCGGCAGGCCGCTCGGGAAGGGAAAGAGTTTCTCGGCCCCTCCGACCCGGTGGCCGCCTGCGAGGAGTTTCTGCGTCTGGCAGCGGAACACAAGGTGGGCAGTTTTCGAGAGGGCCAGCCCTTCGCGGCGTATGGTGAAGCCCTACGGCGCAAATTCCGCCGACCCGGACCGCCCCCAGCCCCTGCCGCGACCTCGCCGAGAATCAATGGATGGATGTCCAAGACAACGAGTTCCGGCTGGCCTCGTACGGCGACTGGGTGAGTACCGTGGACGACGCATCCGCCTCCGATGGCATGGCCGCCCGCATGCCCGGCAACCATCCTCAATGGGCCGTGCAGTTCTCCGTGCCTCATGAGTTGGCTGACGGCGCAAACTGGCGATGTTTTGCCGAGGTGCGGGCCGAAGGCAAGGCCCAACAAGGCCCGGCCATGGCCGTGGGCGTCTACGACGCCAAAGCCAAGAGGGGACTGGCCCAGCGGCAGCTTGAGATGGCCGAAGCTGCCGGAAAAGAGTACCGCACCATCGACCTGGGGGTTCACCCACTAACGGCCGACTGCTATCTCTGGGTGGCCCCGCCCCAACGGCCCGGTGAGGTCGACGCCGTCTATGTCGATCGCTTCTTCTTCATCCGTGAGGGCGAATCGGTCAAGAAGGAATAACTGGACCCTCGGGGCTGTATCGGAATTCATCGTTCCCTCCATCACCCCTCGCCCAATCCCACCATCTCCAGCAGCTTCAATGCGTTGGACGTCGTCGCCAGGCCCTCGCGAAGCTTGTAGTCGAAGGTCATCTCCTGCCGCCCCGCCTCGTTGTGGATCGTCTCGCGGAAATGAACCGCCCGGCTGGCCTTTGCCAGAGCAGGATCGGCTGCCAACTGGAGATCGTGCGTCGAGACGGCCCCGATCGCACCTTCATCGATCAGGTGCGCCAGCACGCGGCGAACGGCAATCTGACGCTCTGCCGTGTTCGTCCCCTGCAAGATCTCGTCCAGCAGGTAGAGAAAGGCACGCCGCGAACCCGCCTGCTGTTCCTTCGCCGCGTCGACGATCTGCTTGAGCCGCCTGAGTTCCGCCATATAGAAAGAGACCCCGCTCACCAGGGAGTCGTGGATCCGCATGCTCGTGGCAAGCAGGATGGGCGGCATCACCAGTTGCTCCGCACACACCGGGCCTCCCGCCTGGGCCAGCACCACGTTGGCGCCGATGGAACGCAGCAGAGTGCTCTTGCCCGACATGTTCGATCCCGTGACCATCAGGAACGTGCCCGGCGGGCCGATCGACACGTCGTTGGCCACCCGGCGATCATCGGGGATCAACGGATGCCCGAGCTGACGGGCGTGCAGGGTCTGCCCATCAGCCGCCTGCTGTTCGATCACAGGAAAAACCCATGCCGGATGGTCGTGAGCCAGGTTTGCCAGCGAGGCCAGGGCTTCCCACTGGCCCAAGGCTTCGAACCATCGGCGGACGTGGGTCCCGTTGTGCCGTTGCCACCGCTCCAGGAGCGCGAGGACGTGAAAATCCCACGACGCCACCGACTGGATGAGGAGGTAGGCCATGGACGAGAATCGCAGGTTGGCCAGTTCCATGATCCGTCCCAGCCATTGGATCTGGCGACCGGCCTCCAGGCAGTTGGCGGACGTTTGTTGCTGAAGCTGCCGGAGGAGCCCGGAGGTGACCGGCATTGTGTCGACCCAGTGGAACAGATCGGCGTACTGGCCGATTTCGCCGTGCCGGCTGGAGATGGAGGCGAAGATCTCGTGCGCCTGGCGGCAGAAGAGGCTTCCGAGAGCCACGTTGAACGCCAGCGGAACCAGCCAGACCGATCCGGGTACCAGTCCCAACGCACCGAGCACGGCGGATGCCAGGATCGCCAGCGGCAGACACCACGACGCCCATTTCAGCCAGTGCCGCCCGGCGAGCCAGGGTTCCGCCTGGGCCCATTGCAGGAAACGCCCTGGGTCCATCCTGCGATCGGCCACTTTCAGGCCCCGCCGCCGAAGTTCCTGCCGCATCTCCAGGGCCGGTGCCAGCTCCGCCACCGCCTTCTGCCGCTCGGCCGCCGTTGCCGGATCGGCCGGATGCAGGAACCAGTCGCTGAGGACTGCAATTCCAATCGGCGTGTTGGCCATCGAGACGAGGTGAAACAGTGAGGCCTCGCCGAACAGATCCAGATCGCCAGCCAGGGCCTCCTGGTCGCCGGGTCTGGCGGCAGACGCCGCCGGCATATCGCCCCAGGCTCTGCGCACCCTCGCAATGGCCTGGTGATTAATCTGGCAGAGTTGTCCGAATCGCTCCGATTCGGCCAGGGTCCTGCCATACCATCTCACGAACCCCAGAAACACCGCCGAAATTGCGGCGCCGGCTGCGACCCAGCCGGCCCTGCCCGATCCCGCCAGTCCCCCGGCGAGAAAGCACACCGCCGCCGCCAGGAACGTGGCCACCCGAGCATGCGAGATCCGATTGGCCCGTTTTGCCAGCCGGTGCATCTCCCGGCCGAAACCGTCGGCTCGTTGACGATAGAGGGCCACCATCGCATCCATATCGGCCGGGGCAGAAGTCACGTTGGACTCCGGGGGATTGTGCTTTTTGTGGAGTTGGGACGATCGCAAGCGCTATTCTATCCCAAGCGGGAGTCTCCGGCGACGGGAACAGTGGATCTGCAGGCCAGGCCCGTTGCCTCGACCGTGACGGGCGCCGGTTGATTGGCGCTTTCGCCATATTCCACTAGGATCGTGGTCGTAGGGGAATCCTGAGGTCTGTGTCCAGGGCATGACGTCGATGACACCCACGGCAAAGCAATTCGCCGGATGCATGTTCGGCCTGGCGATAGGCGACGCTCTCGGAGCGCCGGTCGAAGGGCTTTCGGGTGATCTGATCCGTTCCTTGAGCCCGGTCGAGGAATTGATCAAGAATCCGTCAGGGAAGACACTGTTCTACACCGACGACACGCAGGTGGAGATCGGCGTGGCCGAGTGTCTCGTTCAGTGCGGCGAGATTCGCGAACAGGAGCTGTGCGCAGCCTTCGCCGCCAATTACGATCCGCGGCGGGGCTATGGCCGGGGAGCCCGTCGCGTGATCGAGGCCATGGCTGCCGGCGACGACTGGCGTGCCCTGGCCGAATCGCTCTTTCCCGGGGGATCTTTCGGCAATGGGGCCGCGATGCGGGTTGCGCCGGTCGGGCTGCTGTTTTGCGACGATCTCGATCGTGTGGCCGCTGAAGCCGAGCGATCGGCCCGGCCCACCCATGTGCATCCCCTTGGAATCGACGGTGCCCGGCTCATCGCGATCGCGGTTGCCCTGGCCCTGCGCGGTGGACCTTTCAATTCTGGTTCGATCTGGGCATGACGGTGCTCATCGGCTTCAGTCTTCTGCGGGTACTGGCGGCCTGGCGCGAGCATGTCATCGAGAGCGACCTCTGGTATCCCGGTCCGGCGCAGGAGGAGAAGCCGCCGCAGGCCGACCCGCGCTAACCGCCAACGGGGCCGAGATCCGGCGATCAGCCCTGAGAACGGCGAGACTTCCCCGCCAGGCCGTACCAGTCCACTGGATCACGGAACTGATCCTGCTGCCAGCGAACCTCCGCCAGGACCGGTGCGACCGCCCGGGCCGCGATCTCCCGGCGATTGCTGCTGAGACTCGCGTCGTTGGTCGGTGCCGCGGGCTCGTTGAGCACGATTCCCGCCACGTCGAGGCCGTCGCGAAAGCTGGCGGCCGTGACGAGCGTCTGCAGGGTGTGATTGATCGTTCCCAGGCGATTAGCCGCCACGACCACAAGGGGGAAGCCGAAATCGCAGGTCAGGTCGGCCACATACTCGTCGTCGCTCATAGGCGACATCAATCCGCCGGCTCCTTCCACGAGCACGATGTCGGACCTCTGGAGCCAGAAATCGATTCCCCGTCGCAGCCCATCCGCATCCAGCTCCCGGCCTTCCGCCCGTGCCGCCAGATGGGGAGCCAGGGGGGCGGCGAAGACCTGGGGGCACACCTTGTCGAGCGAAGCGGGTCGTCCGGCCGCCTCCCAGATCGCCAGCGCGTCGTCGGCCACCAGCTGCCCTTCTTGCCGGCGGCAGCCGCTCGCTGCCGGCTTGTAGACTCCGACGCGACGGCCGGCTTCATGAAGTGCCTTGGCAATCAGGGCCGTCACATACGTCTTACCGACCCCCGTGTCGGTACCGGTGATGAAGAGTCCGCAGCACGACGAGGTGGAATTCATCGGAGAGAATCCGCAGGGCAGGACAGACGCCAGACGATCCTTCGTGGTTCACCGCCCAAAGACCAAAGTTTTTACAGCGCCCGGCGAATCCGCCGTGTCCATTTGCCGAACACCGATTTCGGTTTCTCAGGTTCGGCATCTGGCAGGGCCTCCGTTGCCGGAGCCGGCTCGGGTTTGGGGATGGCCAGGAAGCCGGGTATTTCGTCGCGTATGAGCAACCGATTGATTCGCATCTCGATCCGGGTCAACTCGTTGCCTTCTTCGGGAGACACGAACGTGTAGGCCACCCCCTCGCGTCCCATCCGCCCGGTGCGGCCGACGCGGTGGATGTAGTCGTCGCAGAACTCGGGGATATCGAAGTTGATGATGTGCGAGATCCCCGAGACGTCGATCCCGCGGCCGACCACGTCGGTTGCCACAAGGAAGCGAACGTTGCCGGCGCGAAAATCAGCCATCACTCGATCGCGCTGGCGTTGTTGCAGGTCGCCGTGGATCATCGCCGTTCCCGGCATCTTCTTCGCAAGGCGCGTGCCGACCCGGTCGGTTCCCTTCTTCGTTCGGCAGAAGATGATCGCCTGCTTCGGATCCTCGCGTTCGATCAACTTCGCCAAGAGGTCGAATTTCTGCCGAGGATCGACCGTGAAATAGAATTGTTCGATCGTCTCCACGGCCACGTCCAGCGGCGAGAAATCAAGCATCTCGGGCTCGTGCATGTAGCGTTCCGCCAGGCGTTTGACAGGGGGCGGAATGGTTGCGCTCAGCAGCAGCGTCTGGCGCGACTGGGGACACCGCCGCAGGATCTTCTCGATATCGGGTCGGAAACCGATGTCGAGCATCCGGTCGGCCTCGTCGAGCACCACACACTGGATCGTTGCCAGATCCAGCGCCCGCCGGTCGATCAGATCGATGACGCGGCCGGGCGTGCCGACTACGATCTCCGCGCCGCGGCGAAGGTGCTCGACCTGCCCCCGGATCGGTTTGCCTCCATACACGGCGACCGTCGAGGCTTTGCGGCGACCGGCCAGCTTAATGATCTCGTCGCGGACCTGAACGGCCAATTCGCGGGTGGGCACAAGGACCAGGGCGGCAATCCCGCTGTGCTTCGGGCTGCTGCCGAATTTCTCGAGCAAGGGGATGCCAAATGCGGCCGTCTTCCCCGTACCGGTGCGGGCCTGCCCCATGAGGTCGCGCCCCTCGAGCGCCTTGGGGATGAGCCCGGCCTGGACCGGAGTGGGCTCCTGGTAGCCGGCGTTGGCCAGCGATTCGAGCATGTCGTCGGACAGAACAAGATCGCCGAAGGGCCGAATGTCTCTCTTCACCCGCTCCGGCGGCGTTTCCCTTCGCTCGGGCAGAGTCTCTTGTGTCTCGGGCCGCTTCTCCCGCCGCTTCATTTTCCGTTCGGGCGCCGTTTCCGCAGCCTCGGGAACCTTCTCCGCTTCCGGTTGTGCCAGATCGATCGGCTCAATGGCTGGTGGCGACTGGGCGGGCCGGTCCTCGGCGGGCTTGCGTCTTCGCCGCCGCCGTTTCTTCTGGTCGCGAACTGCCGGCTCCTCTGCCGTGGAGGGCTCCTGCCGATCGAGCACCCGTTCGGCGACGACCGGCCTGGCCTGGACTTCCTGGCGCCGGGCTTCTGCAGGCGGTTTCGGCGATTTGGGGGCGGGAGGCCTTCGCTCGGCCTGCTCTTGGGGCTGGTGATTCGCATCGCGAGAGAGCTCGGGAGCCGCGTAGTGCGGTTTGGCCGCAGCCGGCTCGGTTCGCGGGGGGCGCGCTGTGCCCGCTGGGGGACGCTGGGATGTGGCGGGCAGACTGGTTCTGGGATAGATCAGCTTGTGGGGGCCGCCTGGGGCCGGGGCTGCGGGGGGCAGCAGGCTGGCGGACGATCGGCCTTTTCGCGGTCTCCCGCCGGCAGCCATACCGGTCCGGCGGCCGCGGATGGGAGCCGGCTGCGACACCTCTGGAACAATCTGCCCCGGCCTCTTTACCCGAG
>CAZLWV010000009.1:7916-37584 GCA_964563135.1 uncultured Planctomycetaceae bacterium | reverse complement strand
CCTTGGAAGGAGTTTTTTTCGCAGGCTCCCTGCGCTGGCCCGCCGCGGATACCGCGCCCGGCGCCTGTTTCTGTTCCGCGGCCGGTTTCTTTCTGCGGCGTCTGCGACCGGCCCCCTGCCTGGCATCTGACGGTCTGGCGTCTCCGTCAACAGGCTTCTCGCTGGCTTCAGATAGTTGCGGCGCGCCTTGGGCTGCCGCATCGCCCGCTGGGGCCGACTTCTTCTTCCGTCGTCGCTTCGGCAAAACTCGTTCCAATCCTGGTTCGACAAGAGACAAACTCTGTGGCAGCCGGAGGGAAAATCACCTAGGCATTAGGCTGCCGCAGGAGGAGTACCTGCTCAACTGGCCCCGCAGATGGGGTCACCGTATCCCAGAAATGTAGCACCCGCCAGCCCCCCTGGTCAACTGCTACGGCAATGCCTGCAAGGCAGCCCCGAGGGGCCCGTACGAACTGCCGCTCGGGAGAAGTGACCTGCTCCCGCCCCTGGCGAGTCTCTGGGAAGGACTCGACGACTCGGAGGTTGAAACAACTTCTCAGACCGGCACGGGTTCCGGCTCAGGCCCAAAACGATCGCCGCACGCCACGCGATAGCCCAGGAGAAACTCGTGAATCTTCATCACCCGTTTTCCGGCGGGCTGGACGCTTGTGAGAGCCACCCTTCCGTCGCCCGTTGCCACTACCAGCCGATCCTCCGAGGCCTCCAGCACGGTTCCCGAGGGTGAGCATGGTGGGCCCTCGAGCACCTTGACCGGGCCGACGATCAGTCGGATGGGGCACCCCTGGGAGCGGTGCCAGAACGTGTAGGTTTTCGGCCAGGGCTGAAATGCACGAATCTGGTTGCGAATCGCCTCGCCAGGCCGATTCCAGTTGATCAGGCCATCGGTCTTCTTCAAGCGAGGCGCCTTTGAGGCCAAGGCAGGATCCTGCGGCAACGCTTCCAGGCTGCCCGCCTCGAGCGAGTCGATTGCCCGTCGAATCAGCCAGCTTCCGATTTCGGAAAGCCGCGTTTCCAAGGACTCGGCAGTCTCCTCCCGATCGATGGGCGTGCGGCCTTGGGCAATGACGGGACCGGCGTCGATTCGGGGGGTCATGTGGATGACGCTGACGCCGGTTTCCCTGTCCCCGTTGTAGATTGCCCAGTTGATCGGGGCGGCGCCTCGATACCTGGGCAGGAGGGAGGCGTGCAGGTTGATCCCGCCGAGTCGAGCCGATGCCAGGCATTCGGGCGAGAGAATCTGTCCATAGTCGCAAACAATATGGAGATCCGCCTCACACTGTTGGAGCATGACCATCGATTCCTGGCTGTTGATGGTCTCAGGATCGAAGATCTGCACTCCGTGTTCGTGAGCCACATCGCGCATGGGGCTGACGGCAATCGGCTGGCTACCCCGCCGCTTGATGGGTCCGGTCACCAGCGCAACGACCGTGTGGTGGGTGTGGAAAAGACCGCGGAATGTCGGCACGGCAAAGGGCCCCGTACCCATCATGACCAATCGCATAGCCGTAGATGCCTTTTTCGTCGTCGGCCGGGACCAGCGCTATCACCGCGGATGGCCCTCGCAGGGGGGGCTCAGGTTCTGGCCATTTCCAACTCCTGGATCCGGGCCGCGATCTGTTCGTCGGTATCGATGGTTCCCAGTCGCCGTGACGATTCGAACTCCCGAACGAGTTCTTCCAGGTCCTCACGCACAGCAAGCTGGTTGGCCGGGCTCAACCGGTCGACGAACAGCACTCCGTCCAGATGATCCGTCTCGTGCTGAACAGCTCGAGCATAGAGGCCATCCAACTCGAAGCTGAACTGCTGCCCATCAAGTCCGTAGGCCGACACGACAATCTTCTCCGGCCGCCGCACCGGGGCCCAGATATCGGGAAAGCTTAGGCAACCTTCCTTCGCCTCGGCAGAGCCTGACTTGCGAGAAATCACCGGATTGATGAAGGCCAAAGCCTCTCCCTCTGCGGACGGATCGCCTTGGACGTTCATCACGAAAAGCCGATAGGGAAGGTCAACTTGATTGGCGGCCAGTCCAATCCCGTCGTGGGAGTACATGAGCTCGAACATCTCGGCGACAATCATCTTCAGCGCACGGTCGACACGTTTCAGCGGTTTGGACTTGTGACGGAGCGTTGGGTGGGGGTATTTGATGATCTGCACGCACATGTTCTCCCTAAAGTGGCCAAGCAAACCATTATAGAGCGAGCCTGGCGATCATCCTAGCGTGCCCTGCAAAAGCCCGGTTGGGCCCGGATCGGTTCAAGAACAACTACAATGGACAGCGGATGAAACCTGCTGGCATGACTCCGCCGGCCTCAGCGGCAGTTCCACGGGACTCCCGTTGACTCGGACCGGCCCCTTTTCTAGAATCCGTGCGCGTCGTAACTGCTTTTCTCATTTAGCCTTTCGTATATGTCCAGCCCCGCCACTTCACCCCCGATTGGCACACCGTCGCGGGCCCCGCTCCGACGCCCGGAGATCCCCTCCTGGCTGGGATCGATGGTGTTCCATGCCGTGATCTTGCTGGTGCTCACGGTGGCGCTGCGTCATGCGCCGCCGCGCGGTGCCACCACGGAGCGGTCGGCGGCGGTGGGAATCGCTGTGAAACATACGCAGGGGGAGACCGAGTTCTACCAGTCGGAGGCCGAGAGTGCCGATCCCACTGGCCAGACCGAGGCGGCCGCAGAGGGGGGGCTCAGTTCAAGCGATCTTCTGGCCGAAGCCGCGAGCGACGGTTCGATCGAGGACCCGAGCAAGTTGCTGCCCAAAGCCGCCGGGCTGATCGGACCGGGAACGGTCGAGGCCGGCGGCCCCCTGCAGGCGGGGGCGGCCCGTGGCGGACCCGCCGGTGCCGGAGGTCTCGGCGGCAAGGCGACCGTGAATGTATTTGGTACCCAGGGCGTGGGTACGAAGTTCGTCTACGTCTTCGACCGATCGACGAGCATGGAGGGTTCGGGGCGCAGCCCCTTGGACTTCGCCAAGGCTGAGATGATTGCCAGCCTCGACAGTCTTGGCGAAATGCATCAGTTCCAGATCGTCTTCTACAACGAGAGACCGCAACCGTTCAATCCATCCGGTCAGACAGGAAAACTGGCTTTTGCCACCGAACAGAACAAGGAGAGGGCACGGCGGTTCATCGGTTCCATCACGCCGTTTGGCCGAACGGAGCACGAAGCGGCGCTCAAGCTGGCCATTCGTATGCAGCCCGACGTGATCTTCTTTCTGACGGACGCGAACGACCCGCAACTCAGCGGGCGGCAGCTCTACGAGATCCAGCGTCAGGCCGCGGGAATCCAGATCAACGCCATTGAGTTCGGCATCGGGCCGCAACAGAGGCGGGACAACTTTCTGGAGAAGCTCGCGCGGCAGAACGGCGGACAGTACGCGTATCGCGATATTACGAAACTGGGCCTGACGCCAGCCAAGTGAGGTACCCGGAACGTGCCCCCTTCGACGCCAAGACATCCATCCATGAAGGGACGGCAGGAGTGCCGGGCGGCTCGGACTGCCGCCTGGCGGGCCGCCTTCTGGTTGGCAGTCGTCTGCCACGCTCGCTGCACGGCGGCGCAGGACACGGTCTACCTTTCCAGTTCGACTTCTTCCGAGGGATACGTATCGGTCGAGGGCAGAGTGGTTGATTATTCGAGCGCCGGCGTGACGATCGAGGCCGCGGGGAAAGTCCGGACGCTGGGGAACCGGTTGGTCCAACGCATTGAGACACGGCGGACGGAATCGCAGTTGCAGGGGGATTCGCTGTACAAGACGGGCGATTTCCCGGGAGCGCTCGCCGCCTATCGTCGAGCCCGGGACCAGGAACCGCGAGGCTGGGTGAAACGGGAGATCACGGCCCGGATCGTGTGGTGTTACCGGGCCCTGGGGCAGGTGAATACGGCCGCGGAGGAATTCCTGCTGCTGGTGCGGTCCGATCCGGGGACTCCCTATTTCGACTGCATCCCGCTGCTGTGGCACGGCTCCTTCCAGTCGCGGGCGGTCGTTCCGGATGCCAAGGCGTGGCTCCGCGACGAAGCCATGCCGGCCGCGGTTCTGCTCGGCGCCAGTTACCTGCTCCAAACCGATCACGGCAGCCTGGCCATGGCCAGGCTGCAGGCCCTCTCCCAGTCGGACGACGAGAACGTGGCTTGTCTGGCCCGGGCACAGGCGTGGCGGGCGACGGTGATTACCACGGGGGCCGAGCAGGTGGGCCGGTGGCAGGAAATGATCAACGACATGCCGGCACAACTCCGCCCCGGGCCCTACTACGTGGTCGGTCAGGGCTGGGCCCGCAATCAGGAGTGGGAGAAGGCTGCATTTACACTGGTGCGAATTGCCGTGCTCTATCCGGAGCATCGTGAACTTGCGTCTCGGTCGCTTCTCGACGCCGCCATGGCCCTGGACAAACTCGAACGTCACGACGAAGCAGGTCGTCTTTACGGCGAACTGGTTCGGGACTATCCGGAATCGCCCTTGGTTGGGGAAGCGCAGAGTCGGATGACACCGCCGCTGCCGCCCTAGGAACCCAGTGCTTTGTCACCGCCTGATCCTGGGATGAATGGAGTAGAATCATGCGACAATCGCCGAGTCGTTCCGCAGTCTCGATCCCAATTCTTGGCTGTGACAGAGCCCTGGGATGAACGCCTGCAGATCTGCCGCGGAACCGAGGGCGAGTGTCCCGCGGACGCGAATCGTTCGTGGCCTGCTTTCAGGAAGGAATAGACCGTTGAGATCGATGGATCGGAAGTCTGCCGCTCTTGCGCTTGTGTGGCTGCTGGTCGGCCTGGTATGGATTCGGGTGGCCGGAGGCGCCGAACAACCGGTGCCGGCGCCGCTGGCTCCGGCCATGGATGCGCCAGCGGAATCGCCCTCGCCCGTGCCTCCTGCCGGCCCTTCCGACACCGCAGCGCAACCCGAACGGCAGCAGTGGGGGTTCTTCCAGTTTCTGGAAGCCAGCGGTTCCATCGGGCTGTTGATCATTCTGCTTTCGATCGCAGCCGTAGCGCTGGTCATTGAACACGTTTTGACGCTCCGGGCGCCGGTGCTCATGCCGCCGGGGCTGGATGAAGAGGTCCGGCAGTTGTTGGCGGCGGGCAAACTGGGCCCGGCCGACCAGGCATGCCAGATGCAGCCCAGTTTTCTCTCGTTCGTGCTTCGGGCCGGTTTTGCCGAGGTCGACGGGGGTTGGCCGGCGGTGGAGAAGGCGATCGAAGACGCAACGGCCGAGCAGGCTTCGCGATTGTTCCGCAAGATCGAGTACCTGTCGGTGATCGGGAATATCGCGCCCATGCTTGGCCTGCTGGGCACGGTGGTCGGCATGATCTACGCGTTTCGCGAACTGGCGGAGTCGCAGGGCGCCGCCCGCGCCGCCGACCTGGCGGAGGGAATTTACCTGGCGCTGGTGACGACGGTGGAAGGGCTGGTGGTGGCCATTCCTGCCCTGGGCGCGTTCGCGGTGTTTCGCAATCGGATCGACCACCTGGTGACGGAAGTCGTGTACACCGTGCAACATGTTGTGGCCCCGATGAAGCGCATGCGCGCCAGGCAGGCTCGCCCGGCCTCGCCGCCCCAGAATATTCCACCCGCTCCTGCGCCTCCGCCCGTCGAAGGAGGCACATGATGCGCACCCCGACGAACCTCGGCCGAGGAAGCATCGGCTTCAACATGACGCCCATGATCGACGTCGTGTTTCAATTGATCATCTTCTTCCTGGTTTCGAGCCACATGGCCCAGCAGGAAACCCAGGTGACCGTCGACCTGCCCGATGCGACCAGCGGCAACCGGGTCGAAGAGCAGGAAGACGTTCGGCGCCTGGTGATCAACGTTCTTTCGGAGACGCAGATCCTGGCAGGAAGCCAGGCGATCGAACCGGCGCGACTGGGATCGCTCCTCGACTACGAGGCCCGGAGATCGCAGGCGGACGGCAGCAAACGCCCCCTGGAGGTTCGCATCCGCACCGACCGCAACGTACCGTATCGCGCCGTCGAGCCCATCCTGCTGGCCTGCGCCCGCAGCGGGATCTGGAACGTGAAGTTTGCCGTGGTCAACAAGAGCCGATAGAACCTCGAACCCTGTCCTGCGATGCGAGTACCTTCCCGTCACCAGAACGATCGGCAGTCGATGGACATCCCGATGACGCCGATGATCGACGTGATCTTTCAACTGATGATCTTCTTCCTTGCCACGTCGAGTTTCCAGACGCCGGAGGAGGTGCTGCCGACCAACATCTCGCTGCCTGGGAGCACGAGCCAGGCGGTCCAGATCGATCCGCTCGAAGAAGACCTCGACGAGGTTGTGGTCAAGATTCTGTGGCGCGAGGGGCGGCCGCGGTGGGAGATCAACCAGCGCCAGTACGAGCAGCTCGGCCAGGTCGAAGGGGTGTTGTCGGCCGTGGCAGGCCTCCAGGCCGACCTGCCGGTGAGGCTCGACGTGGAAGGGGTGGTGCCCATGGAGAACGTGATCGACGTTTACGATCTCTGCCGCCGGATCGGGCTGGAGAAGATCCAGTTTGTCGCGGCCGCAGGATCGTGAGAATCTGCCTTCGCACACCAGACCGGCGGAACAATGATGACTGTGGGCAACTGGGAAGACCGCGACCCGCCCGGGGCGGGGAAGCAGCCAGATGCGGCCGAGGGCGCCGGGCGGACCCGGATTGCCGGGCCTGGCGGCTGCCGGTATCGATCGCGGCAGCGGGCAGCATCGACCGTGCCTCGATCGAAGGCCGAGGGTCGATATCCGATCCCTGCCGGCGGAGTGTCGAGGAGCAGCGGGGCATGCCGCCGCGGCATGTGCGTGGGAGGGATCCTGGCGGCATGGCTGGCACTGCTTGTCGGTTCTGCAGCGGCAGGCGACTCTCGCGATGCCGAATTCCTGGGGGGCTTGAGGTCCCGCCACCTCTTCCAACTGGCCGAGGACTACTGCATGAGCCGGCTGAAAGAGGAGGGCATCTCCGAAGTCGACCGGTCGGAGCTGGTTGTGGAGCTGTCGGTGACGCTGATCGATCGGGCCTTGTATGCACCTCTGGAAGAGCGGGAAGCCTACTGGCGGCGTGCATGGGAGGTAACGGACCAGTTTGCCGATCGCTATCCCGATCATCCCCGGCTCCTCCTGGTCCGGACCCAGGGTGCTCTCGCCCAGGTTACGCGGGGTGAACTGGGGCGGCAGGAGGCGGAGGTGCTTGCCGATGGCCAGGAGCGAACCGAGGAGGCTCGCGACCTGTTGCGCGACGCCCTGCGCGCCCTCAGCGAGCTGGCCCGCCAGGTGGCCAACACGCTGCGGGAACGCAGCATGCCGGGGAGGCAGCAGAGCGAAACGCCGGGCGAACTGACCGTGCATCAACTGGCAACGCTGCAGAAGCAGATTCGGTATCAGACGGCCCGAGCGCTGCGGAACCAGGCCTTGTGCTATCCCGAGGACAGCCCCGACCGCGCCGATGCGTTGAACCAGGCGGTCGAGTTGCTCGGTGGGCTCGCCCGGCTCGACCTGAAGGAACCGCTCACCTGGCCGAGCCGGATCGAGGAGATCGTGTGTCTGCGGCTTCTCAAGGACCATGCGGGTGCGGCCCGACTGATCGAAGCGGCGGCGACCCTGCAACCGGCGGGAGAGATGGCCGACCGGCTCAAGGCCGAACGCATCCGGTTGGCGCTGGCTGCCGGCAAGCTGGACGTTGCCGCGGCCGAGGCCAATCAGGTGCGGGGGCTATCGACGCCTGAACTCGATTTCGCCAAGCTGGAGACGGCGCTGGCCGCCTGGCGGGCCGCAGAGACGGGCAAGCAGACCGACGCGGCCCAATCATGGCAGAAGGCCGCCGGCGATCTGGCCGACCAGATCGCCGCGACGCATGGCCCGTACTGGAGCCGACGGGCGAAACTGCTCGTGGCCGGATCGCTCAAGTCGGCACCGGGGGGTGGCAGTCTGGAGATGTGGGCACACGCCGCGGAAAGTGCCTACCTGAGCGGCCAATTCGACGAGGCCCTCACCACCTACGACGAGGCGGCCGACTTGGCCCGGCAGCAGAACGATTCGAATCGGGCCTTTGAATACGCCTTTCTCGCAGCCACCGTCGAGCGTCAGCGCGGACGGCATGCCGAGGCGCTCCGGCGCTACCGGAGTCTTGCCGCAGAGCATGTCACCAACGTCAAGGCCGCCGAAACCCATCAACTGGCGATCCAGGAGGCCGCGGAAATAGCTCGATCCGGAGATCCGGGCACGCTGGACGCCTACGTCGAGCTCCTCGAGGAACATCTGCAGCATTGGCCCGACAAAGCCACCGCCGACCACGTGCGCTGGCAATTGGCGCGGATGCGCCAAGCCCGCTCGCAATGGGACGGGGCCATCGAGCTCTTCAAGCAGATTGCCCCGAACTCCGAGCGTTTCGAAAAAGCGGCTCAGGCGGTCCACGAGTGCTACCGGAACCGGCTGAAGGAGGCACGCGGCGCCGGCCAGCCGGTGGACCCGATCGCCGTGGAAGCCGCCCGTTGGTTTGAATCGCTCGTCTTGTCTCCCGAGGGACAGCCGCCGCAGCGGTGGAGTCCCCTTGCCCAGCAGGCGGTGCTGAATGCTGCCGAGTTCTGGCTTCACGACAAGTCTCAAGGCTTCGTTCGGGCGGAAGCGATTCTGGTGGCGGCGCTCCGCGGTGCAACGGACGCCCCGCAGGCGTGGCAGTCGGCCGCCCAGTCATTGCGGGTGTGCGCCCTGGCCGGCCAGGGGCGGCTACCCGAAGCAACCGCCATTCTCGATCAAGTCTCCGGCGGATCGACGGATCGGCTTCTGGGCGTGCTCGAAAGTCTGGGTCGGCTTGGCGAGGAGGCCGATCCGGCGGTTCGCAGTCAACTGGCCAACCTTCAGTTGCAGACCGTCAAGCTCCTTCAACGGCAGGGCAACCTGCTTACGGCCGAGCAGCTTCCGGCCGTCCAACGGCTCTGGGCGGGAGCACTTCGAGATGCAGGACAAACGGCCAACGCGCTGGCCGCCTACGAACAGCTTGCCGAGAAACGTCCGGACGACGGCGCGGTGCAGGAAGAACTGGCCACCATGCTGGCACAGGCCGACGATCGGCGTTCCGCGGAACGGGCACTGGCCCTCTGGCGAACGATCGAAAAACGTTCGCCCGAGGCAACACCCCGCTGGTACCGCGCCAAGTACTCGATCGCCCTGTTGCACTACCGCCTGGGAAACTCAGAGCAGGCAATCAAGGTCATCACACTCGTACAACTTCTTCATCCCGATCTGGGCGGTCCGAAACTGAAGGCCGACTTCCTGGCCCTTCTCAAACAGTGCGGCGGTTGAAACTCATGCGCTGCACGACGGTCTCACCTGCCCCGGGGTGGGGCCGGACTGGGAACGTGCTGGGGACGCGGAGACTGGCCGGAAGATGCTCGCCGAAGCCGCATTCCCGGCAGGTGAATCTCCACCGTTTTGAGCACGACGATCGGCAACGGCTGCTTCGTGATTCAGCAGCATGGTCCGCTGGCCGCTCAGAAACCGAGGCACTGCAGAGCGGCGTCGCCGATCCGGGCGCGGGCCTGGTACTGTTGGTCCTTCCGCTTGCCGCCGACCATCTTGGGATGATTGCGATTGGTGAGCACGATCACGTAGACCTGTTTTTCGGGATCGATCCAGATGGATTGCCCCGTGTGTCCGCTGTGGCCGTAGGCCTTTTCCGAAAGCCGCTTGGGACGATGGAGGGCGAGGGGGTCCATGTCCCAGCCGAAGCCGTGGGGAGGCAGCGGCGGCGAGAGCTGGTTGCAGGTCATGTGGCGGTGCACTTCCGGCGAGAGGATACGGACATCGCCGAGGCGACCTTCACCAAGCATCATCTCGCAGAAGCGAGCCAGATCGCCGGCCGTGCTGAACAGGCCCGCATTGCCCACGGGAGCAGCGGCCAGGCGTGCCTGCTCGTCTTCGATCTGACCGATTTCCGGAGCCCCGCTCGGCACTACTCGCGGCGAAGGGGGCAAGGGCCCGAAGCCCGTGTCTGGCATGCCCAGCGGACCGAAGACCCGCGTGCGGCAAAAGGAACTCAAGGGCTGGCCGCCTGCCCGTTCGACCATTTTGCCGAGCAGGATCATATTGAGGCAAGAATACTCGTAGCGCGAACCCGGCTGCCAGCGAGGCGAGACGCGGAGCATGAGGTCGAGCATTGCCTGGCCCTGGGCCCGACCGTGGTACTTGGTATTGTCGAACCCGGAGGTGTGCGTGGCCAATTGATCGACGGTGATCGCCTCGATGCCGGCGCCGGAAAGCGTGGGCAGGGCCTCGCGTATGGACATGCCGAAGCGAAGCTTTCCATCGTCGACGCAGACTCCGAAGGCCGTTGCGGTGGCCACCACCTTGGTGACACTGGCCAGGTCGAAGAGGCTATCCTTTCCCATCGCCAGTTTCTCGGGCTCGATCCGGGCATGGCCAAACGCCTCGTGGTAGAGGATCATCTTGGGGCGTCCGACCAGCAGGACCGCTCCAGGGAACAGACCGGCATCGATCTCCTGCTGCACCGCCCGGGCAATCGGTTCGGTGGCCGACTTGGGGAGGGAGGCTGCTTCGTCCGCATGGGCCGGTATGCCCGCGACATGGATGAACATCAGCAGCGCAAACGCCAGGAGCGGCAGTGCGTGAGCTGGCCGGGAGGTGTGCGCGCGACGGAGAGCTGGCTTGTGCATGGGACCTTCCTCGTGAGGGGCAAGTCGTGTCATGGAGACAAGGATAACAGGAAGGGGGCCGGAAAGGACAGCGGCGTGCCCGGCGGAACGTGATTGTGCGCGAGGGCCGACGAACGTGGCCCGCACGGCCCAAGGCGTCGACCGAGGTTGTGCAACTGTTGCCGAAGGTTATCATGGGGAAATCGTCGCCGCTTGATTTGGCACGCATTTTCAGGTCAGGAACCATCCGATGAAACAGATAGCCGTTTTTCCCGGGCGCTACATTCAGGCCGAGGGGGCCCTGGGGCTGTTGGCCGACGAGATCCGGCGGCTGGGGACCAGCGCGCTGGTTGTCGCGGGTGGCACAGCGGAGAGAACGATTCTGCCGAGGTATCTGCCGGCCTGGCGCGAGTCTGCCGCCGTGGCGGTTGAGCGGTTTGGCGGCGAATGCTGCGACGAGGAGATCCAGAGGCTGACGGCCGTGGCCCAATCGCAGGCGTGCGATGTAGTTGTCGGGATCGGCGGCGGCAAGATCATCGACACGGCCAAGCAGGTGGGGCGCTCCGTGCGGGCAAGGGTGGCCATTGTGCCCACAATCGCTTCGACCGACGCCCCCACCAGCGCCGTAGCGGTGGTTTACACAAAGGACGGCGTGTTCGTGCGGTGTGACGTCATGCCGCGAAATCCGGACCTGGTGCTGGTCGACACCCGGCTGATCGCGGAGGCACCCGTGCGGTTCCTGGTGGCGGGCATGGGCGATGCGATGGCCACGTGGTTTGAGGCCGAATCGTGCCGCCTGGCCCACGCGCGCAACGAGTGCGGCGGGGCGGGCACCCTGGCCGCCTGCGCCCTGGCCCGACTGTGCTACGACACGCTGCTGGAGTACGGGCTTGCGGCGAGAATCGCCTGCGAGGAGAAAGTCGTCACGCCGGCGCTGACCCATATTGTGGAGGCCAACACGCTCCTGAGCGGCTTGGGTTTCGAGAGCGCCGGCCTGGCAACCGCCCACTCGATCCACAACGGGCTGACGCGGCTCGAGGCGACCCACGCATACCTGCACGGCGAGAAGGTGGCCGTCGGCACGCTGGCCGGCCTGTTCCTGACCGACCAGCCCAGGGCGACCATCGACGAGGTTTACCAGTTCTGCGAGTCGGTGGGACTGCCCACCATGCTCGAGGATATCGGACTGGCCGAGACGAGCGACGACGACTTGCGGCGAGTCGCCGAAGCGGCATGCGCTGAGAGCGAGACGATCCACCACGAATCGTGCCCGGTCTCTGCCGATGCGGTGGTTGCCGCCTTGAAGACGGCCGACCGGTTCGGACGCGAACGAGCCGAAGACTGAGAACGCGATTTCCGGCGGTGATGCAGACGGGGGATGGCTCCCGCATGACCCCAGTCCGCGCGCGGCGGTTACCAATAGAAACCGCGACCTCTTGACCGGCCGGGGAACTGCGTTGCCTCGTGTGAGCACGCCTTCGGCCGCGAGTTGAGCGATTTGCCGATCACGGTCTCAGACGCGATGGCTGGTTCCGAAATGGCGCTACTCATCGGCCCATCTGGAGGGATTGGGCCAGTTCCACGAGCTGAATGAACTCGGCGCGGTAGCCGTGGGGGTCATTGCCTTTGCCGGACCGGGCCAGTTCAAGGACCAGGTCGCAGGTGCTCTCGCCCCGGTGCTCGGAGTTGCGCAGCAGCATGCCAAAGGAGGCCACGGCGGCGGCGAAACGGAAATCGTCCGTCGCGCTGTCGAGTGACTGGCCCGCGTCGCTGACAGGGAAAGAGATTTCTTCGGAGGTGTCGGCGGCCGGTTCCTTGTAGCGGAGGCGGAGTGTGAGGAGTTCGCCGCTGGCGGCCGCCTCGGTGGGCTGGCCGGGCTGTTGGTATCTGGACGGCTCGACCTGCGGCAACTGGAGTTCCTGGCCGGCAGGGATGAGTTCGTAGAGGGCCGTGACGGTGTGGCCGGCGCCGATCTCGCCGGCGTCCTTGGTGTCGTCGTGGAAGTCTTCGTCCCGCAAGAGGCGGTTCTCATAACCGAGGAGGCGGTAGGCGGCGACCTGGGCCGGATTGAAGTCGACCTGGATCTTGACATCCTTGGCGATCGTGACGAGCGTTCCTGCCAGTTGCTCGACGAGCACCTTGCGGGCCTCGTGGATCGTGTCGACGTAGGCGTAGTTGCCGTTGCCTTGGTCGGCCAGCTTCTCGAGGGTGGAATCCTTGTAGTTGCCCATGCCGAAGCCAAGGCAGGTGAGGAACACGCCTTCCTTGGCCTTCTGCTCGATGAGGCGGACCAGGTCGCCCTGGTTGGTGATGCCCACGTTGAAGTCGCCGTCGGTGCAGAGAATGACACGATTGACCCGCTCGGGATCGAAATTCTCCTGGACGAGCCGGTAGGCGAGCTGGATGCCCTCGCTGCCGGCAGTCGAGCCGCCCGCCCGGAGGCGGCTCATGGCCGCGAGGATCTCGGCGCGTTCCTTGCAGGACGTGGGGGGAAGCACCACTCCCGCGGCGCCGGCGTAGACGACGATCGACACGCGGTCGCGGTCCGAGAGGTTCTGGACCAGCATCTCCATGGCCGATTTCAACAGCGGGAGCTTATTGGGCTCGTTCATCGAACCGGAGACATCCAGGAGGAAGACAAGGTTGGCCTCGGCACGCTGGTCCTTGTGGATCTGGCGGCCTTTCAGGCCGATGCGGGCGAGCCGATGCCGGGGATTCCACGGGCAGGAGGCCACTTCCACGTGCGCGGAGAACGGTTTGTCGTCGGTCGGGGGCTCGTAGTCGTAGGCGAAGTAGTTGACGAACTCCTCGATCCGCACAGCGTCGGGGGGCGGCAACTGGCCGTCTTCCAGGAACCGGCGCACGTTGGAGTAGGAGGCCGTGTCAACGTCGATGGAGAAGGTCGATAAGGGGTGTTCAGAGGCCGCAAGGAACGGGTTCTCGTAGATGCGATCGTAGGCCTCCGTGTTGAACTCGGGCTGGAAATCGGGGGCCTGAATGGGCAACAGGCCGTTGGCATCGGCCTGCAATACGGCACTGGCTGCGGGGGGGAGCGAACCTGGGGATCGATTTGCCGCCTGTCCGCAGCCGATTGCCGTCGCGCACACCGCTAGCACTGCTATCAGAGACCATCGCATGGCAGACCTCGACCGTTGAGAAACGGATTCCGGGAAGGCGAGCGGTGCGGGGGCGCGGAAATTCCAGGCGAACAGCACCCCCGAGCCGCTGCGAAAAGACGCGCTTGATTTGTCCTCGTAACAGTAGATGCTGTGAAGAGGAGATTTATTCCCGGAAGACGAGGCCGCCTGCTCTCGGCCGGTTTTTGAAAGGCCGGTTACTTGGCAGCAGCCAGGACGTCGAGGAATGCGGGCATGAACTCGGGCAGATCGGGCCAACCGCGAGAACTGACCAGGTTGCCGTCGACAACGGCCCCCTGGTCGACGAACTCGGCGCCGGCCATTTCCAGGTCGGGACGGATGGCGTAGTAGCAGGTCATCTTGCGGCCGGTCACAGGGCCGGCGGCCCAGATAACCTGGGGACCGTGGCACATCGAACCGATGGGGAGCTTCTTGTCGAGGAAATAACGGACGATCTTGAGGACGTCCGCCCGTTGACGCATCTCCTCCGGGCCGCGTCCGCCCGGAATGAGGAGGGCCTGGTAGTCGGTCGGGTCCACATCCTTGTAGGCGATATCGGCCTGGATGAAGTAGCCCGGCTTTTCCGTATAGTTGGAGTACTGGGGTTCGAAATCATGGACGACGGTCTTGACGGCCTTGACTTCGGCGGCGGCCACGACCGGAAGGATTCCCTCCTCCTTGAGCCGATAGACCATATAGTAAGTTTCCATTCCCTCGCTGAATTCACCGATGCCGACCAGCACCTTCTTTCCCTTGAGACTGTCCTTCCGCCAGGAAGCGGCCCCGGCCCGCGACGATCCGACGGTGACGGCAGCAGCGGCTCCCAGTGAAGCTCCCAGCATCTGGCGGCGCGTGACGGAACTGGATCTCTGCTTGTTCATGTTTGGCTCCTTGGGTGAGGGTGTGAAGGCGTGGGAATCAATCGGCAGAAGGGCCATGAGGCCCTCCCAGGATCATCCACCGGAGTGTGCGGTCGGCTCCATCATGAGTCCTACCGTTCAATCCAGAGTGACTTGCCGGAATTGCGCACGGCAATTCAGCGTTCCGGTTGCGGCGAGCTGGTGACCAGCACGCGGTTCTGCAGGTACTTGTTAGCGGCGGCAATGACGTCTTTCTTGCTGACGGCCTGGATGCGGGCGTCGAAGGTCTTGTCATACGTGTAGCCGAGGCCGTAGAGGTCATCCAGCGCGGCCTGCTGGGCCTGGGCGGCAATGGTGGTGTTCTCCTGGGCGTGAAGCGCGACGACCATTTCCTTGCAGCGCTGGAATTCCTCGTCGGAGATGTCGCCGGTCTTGGCCCGCTGGAGGTTCTTCTCGATCCGGGCCACCACTTCGCCGATCTTATCGGGGGCGACCTGGGAGATGACCACGAAGTAACCTGGCGCCGGGCCGGTGATCTGGAGTGCGTGGACGAAGTACACCAGCCCCTCGCCGCGGAGCTCGTTGTGAAGCCAGCCGCCCGGATAGCTGTAGCCAGAGGTAATCGCATCCAGCACGACCATCGCGGCGTAGTCCTTCTCGCTGCGGACGCTCACGCCCGGGTAGCCCATCATGATCATGCCCGTGGGCTTGCCGGTCTGCAGGTGCCGGTCGATCGACTGCGGGATGGCATTGTTGCGGTCGAAGACGAGCGGCTGGAAGCCGGGTGCCTTGGGAAGATCGCCGAAACGGTCGGCAACGATCTTGAGTGTCTCTTCCTCGTCGACATCGCCGAAGACGGTTACGAGCATGTTCTCGGGGACGAACAGCGTCTGGTGCACCTTGCGAAGGTCGTCGACGGTGAGCGGCTCGACGGTTTCCTTCTTGCCCCCCTGGAGGACATGGTAGGGGGTGTCGGCGGGGAGGTTGTCGTAGAAGAACTCCATGATCTCCTGCTGGGGATCATCGCGCCGGCGCTGGATGGCGCCAAGGGCCAGGGTCTTGACCTTGGCAAACTCGTCGGCGGGGAAGGCGGGGCGAGTGAAGCAGTCGGCGAAGATGGAGGCCGCTTTGGGAAAGTCGTCGCGGAGGACGGTCGCGCTGCCGTAGAGGGTGCTCCGGCCGGCGCTGAAGTTGATCTGCCCGCCAATCGAGTCGAAGTAGCCGGCGATCTCGTGGGCCGAGAGCTCCGCTGTGCCCTTGTCGAGCATGGCGGAGACGAGTTGGGAGCGGCCGGCTGTCTGAGGGGTGTCGAACAGGCCGCCGCCGACCACGTAGGCCTGGATATTGACCATGGGGAGATGGGCAACGCGCCGGACCAGGACTCGCAGTCCGTTGGGCAGTCTGACGGCCTTGATCTCCGATTCGGTCTTCGCGGCACTCTTGGCCACAGACTTGGGCGCCCCGCCGGGGGGCGCGATCACGACGCGGCTGAGCCTCTCGGGGCGGAAGTACCTTCGGGCCACCTCCTGGATCTGCTCCGCCGTGACCTGCTCAATCCCCTTGACGTACTGCTCGTCAAAGAGCGGGTCAGCCGCCGTGATGTAGTTGCGGCCCAAGGCATCGGCCATCTGCTGGACGGTCTGCTGGCCGAAAACGAGTTCGGCCGCCTTCTGTTTCTTGGCTTTCGCGAGCTCCTCATCGCTGACCAATTCGTCGCGAAGCCGGTACACCTCCACGAGCATCTCCTCGGAGAGCTTCTCCCAGCGGTCGGGAGGCGCTGCAGCAAACACGCCAAACCAGCCGCGAACGAAGGAGGGAGTGTAGCTGGCGGAACTGATGCCGAGCGCTAGTTGCTCATCGTACTTCAGCCGGCGCACCATCCGCGAGCTGTCACCCTCGCAGAGGATGTAGGCCGCCACGTCCAATGCGTACAGATCGCGATGGGAAAGCTCGACCGTGGGCCAGGCGACGGCGATATCGTAAGTCGAACCGTCCATCTCATGGATTGCTTCGCGAGGCGCCAACTGTTCCGGTTCGTCGGGCATGGCGACCACGGTTTCCGGGCTGCGAGGGATACCGGCGAACTGACGTGCGACCTCCTCCAGGACCCGCTGGGTGTTGACGTCGCCGACGACCACGAATACCTGGTTGTTGGGCACGTAGCGCTCGTGGTAGAAATCGATGATCGCCTGGTTGGTCGTGCGGTTGAGCACGTCGAGATACCCGATGACCGGATGGCGTGCCGGATGGGTCGTGTAGATCGTCTGTCCGAGGAGTTTCCACTGGACGCGTTGGCGGTTGGCTTCGCCGTCGGACAGTTCCCGCCGGATGACCTTGAGCTCGCGTTGGAATTCGCTCGGCTCGAAGATGATCCGCTGCATGGAGTCGGCCAGCAGCTCGATGCAGGTATCAACATCCTTGGCCGGGCAGTCGATGAAATAGGCAGTCAGCCCGTTGGAGGTGAAGGCATTCGTGGCCCCGCCAAACCGGTCGATGATCTGTTCGATCTCGTCCTCGCTGCGCCGGCTGGTGGAGCCGCCCGCGACAACGTGCTCCAGGACATGGCTCAAGCCAGCTCCCAGGTGGCGTCCTTCAAAGGCGCTTCCCGTGTTTTTCACGTAGCAGCGAACCGTGGCCACCGGGGCGACGTGATTCTCCTGAACGATGACGGTCAGCCCGTTGGAAAGGGTGGCCAGGGTGATCTCGTGGGGCAAGGTTCGAACGCTGTCGTAGGCTGGCACGGCTTCGGCTGCCGGCTCGGCCACGGGCTCCGGCTCCGCAGCAAATACCCCCCAAAGCGATGGGAGAAGCAGGCAGAACACGCAGCTCACGGCCACGAGAAAACGAACGGATTCCATCGAGCGGTCCCTTCCATGGCAGGGGATTCGGAAAACGGGCAGCATTCCGGCACGCGGTGCCAAAGGGGGCGACTGCTGCCCGAAACCATCGGATTATAACAAGTTGTCCAGGCGGCCGCAGGGGAACTCTGCCGCCAGTGCTGCGATCTGGGCTACTCGATGGGCAGTCGCACCAACGTCACGCTGTAGCGGGCTGCCTTGAGCACGCCGCCGATGTCCACGCCGGGTTGTTCCTTGACGGCGAGCGGTTGCGAGTCAACCGTGTTGAATGCCATCGGATCATCCCCCGCGATTGTCCAGATCGTCGCCTTGCCCGCCGGCGTCACTCCCGGCAGATCGATTCGGACGGCCTTCTCCTGGCCGTTCGGATTGACCAGACCGATCGAAAGCGTCTTGCGATCTTCGGTCCAGGCCGCAACCACGTCGAGTTTCGCCTCCGCACAGTTCCCGGTAACGGCCACCGGAATCGTGCCGAATTGTCTCCGATAGAGCATCAGCGGCAGGGCCGTGGCCGACATGAAGGCCCCGGTTTTCGTCGTCTTGATGCAGCCGATCACATTGACCGTCTGGGCATAGTGGGCCATCTTCACGAGGTCGCTGTTGCGGAAGTACTCGTGCAGGCCGACGGCCACGCCCAACGCGTCGCGAAGCTGGTAGACACAGCCCAGCTCACCGTATTCGTAGGGACGGAACCAGTAATTCCATTCATCCATGGCGATCGGTACGATGCGTCCCTGGAGATTCTTCAGCGAAGCCTGCAGCTTGCGATGGTCCTCGGCGATCCGGCGGATCGAGTCGGCCAGTTGCGATGCGTGGGCAGGGATATCGTCCATCTGTTTTCCCACGTAGAAGTGTTCGGAGAGGTAGGTCATCCGATCGGCGCAGTCCTGGAGCATTCCTTCCGACCAGAACCGTTTCTCGCCCGGGTCGTGTTTCTCGTTGCGCGTGTGGATCGCGCCGCAGCCGACCAGCTCGATCTTGGGATCCACCTTCCACATGGCCTCGGCCACTCGGTTGTGCTTGATCGTGTACTGCTTCAACTGCATGAAACCCAACTGCCAGGGACCGAACATTTCGTTTCCCACGCACCAGTACTTCACCCCAAATGGTTCGCCGTGGCCGTTCTTTGCCCGCCACGAGCCGCCGAGGGTCCCGGTCGCGCCGTTGCAGTACTCCACCTCCTGGGCGGCCGAGTAGTCGTCGCCAAAGCCCGTGTTGGCGGCGATCATCGGCTCGGCCCCCACCTCGCGGCAGAACTCGATGAACTCGTCGATCCCGAAATCGTTGTGCTCCACGCCGGTCCAGGCCGGGTTGACACGCGGCGGGCGCCGGTCCCGGTCGCCGATCCCGTCGCGCCAGTTGTAGCCGCTGACGAAATTCCCTCCTGGCCAGCGATAGATGGGCGCGTCGAGCTGCTTGAGCAGGGCCAACGTGTCGGCCCGCATGCCACGGACGTGGTCGCCCGGCATCAAGGAGACCGTACCCACCAGGCAGTCCCCGCCGCTCACGCGCAGTTCGAGCCGGGCCTTGTCGGTGCTCGTCTTCGCCTGAAACTCCACGGGGTATTTGGCATACTCCGACCCGACGCCGGCAATCCTCACCGTCTGGCGGTCCTGCTGGCCGTCGCCCCAGACAAGAGACACGTCAACGACCGTCTTGTCCTCGGCGGCCTTGAGCCAGGCATAGCCCACGTAGGACTTGCCCGCTACAACGCCAAGATCGTTCTGCCGGATGGCGACGCCCGCCGCGATCCGGGGCGCGTGTTTGCCGACCAGCGCATCCTCCGTGACCATCGTCACACCCGCCGCATCGCCAACGATCTCCCAGGGCGAGGCGCCCACGACAGGAAACCGCCCACCCATATCACCCTGGTAAGGATCGTACCGGCCGGTAACAGGGTAATAGAACTTGCGGTCTTCGAGCATCTCCGCCCAGATCCCACCATAGATGCAGCGTCCGAGGTGCTCGATAAACTGGCCGTAGATCAACGGCGAAATCGGCTCGCCCGTCTGGTCGGCGTGGATCGTCGCCTTCAGGGGGATATCCTGCGCCCCCGCAGGCGTCGATAGGATCAGAATCTCGCAGACGAACAAGGCACACGTGGCATGCGTGAGTTTCATCGGCAGGTCTCCCGTATGAGTGGCAAGTGAACACGGATCTGTCGGCAGCAGCGGCAGGACAGGTTTGCAGCCCGTTGAGGACGCCTCGCAAGGGCTGGTTGAAGCCTGACAATCGACTGCTCCGGCGGGGTTCCGGCTGGACTAGATGTGGATCGCGTAGGGCTCGCGCTGGACGCGTTTGGCCAGCTTGTTGGCTTCCGCGTCGCCGGGGAACTCGTACTTCCTGGTATCGAACTTGAGCTTCCGGCCGAGCAGCATCGCGAGGTTGGCCATGTGGCAGGCATTGACGGCGTTGACGTGGCTGCGAACGTCGGCCACGGGCTTGCCGCGATCCTTAACGCACTCGAAGAAGTTCTTCATGTGGCTGCCGGGCTGTTTGCCATGGCAGAGCTTGACGATCTCGTCTTGGATCCAGTCGCGGTCGGCGTCGGTCAGGTCCTCGATCGGCTTGCCGGTCAGGCCGCCGCGATTGACGCGGATGCGGCCCAGCTCGCCGGTGATGATCAGTTCGTTGTCGCCGCTGACGAGCTTGATCGTATTGCCGTTGCCCAAGGTCATGTCGACATCGAACGACCTGGCCACGTTGTAGCCATTGGGCAGATCCCCTTCGCCGAGCATCTTGGCGAGCGTGGCCTGCCGGCCGAGGGGAAAATCGCCTTTGCCTTCCAGCTCCACCACGCCGGTTTCGTCCGGATCGAGGGCCCACATGGCGATATCGGTGTGGTGCACGCCCCAGTCGGTGGTCTGCCCGCCGGAGTACTCGAGCCACCAGCGGAAGTCGTAGTTGCAGCGCTGGGGCGTGTAGGGCACCTTGGGAGCCTGCCCGAGCCACATGTCCCAATCGAGATACTCGGGTACCGGGGCCGTCTCGAAAGGCCCGCCGGTTTCAGGGGTGCCGACCGAAGAGAGGGCGTGCAGCTTCTTGCCGAGACGCCCGCTGCGGGCCAGGACCACGGCGGTGAGGAACATTGCGTCGTACTCGGTCCGCTGCTGCGTGCCGACCTGGAGGATCCGGCCGGTTTCTTCGACCGCCTTGATGATCTGCCGGCCCTCGTCGACGGTCAGCGTGAGCGGTTTCTCGCAGTAGACATCCTTCCCGGCACGCATGGCATCCACAGCGATCTTCACGTGCCAGTGATCGGGGGTGCCGATCGTGACCGCCTCAATGTCTTTCCGCTCCAGTAGCTTGCGGTAGTCCTGGTAGACCTGGCACCGGCCCTCGTAGTCGTCGGCAAACGCTTCGGCATGGACCAGGTTCACGTCGGCCACGGCCACCATGTTGCCCAGTTCGGCGGCGCGGCGGCCAATCATGCTCCCCTGGCCGTCGCGCTTGCCGGCCACACCCCACTTGTCGGTGTAGATGCTGGTTCCGATCGACGCCACGGTGAGCTTGTCGTTTGGCCCTTCCGCCCGAGCGCAGGGGCTGGTCCAGAAGTAGGGCGCCATGCCGGCGGCTGCCGTGGCAGCGGTGGAGCGTTTGAGGAAGTCGCGTCGGCTGGTCTTGGGGGTGGGCATGATCGGATCTCCTGGGGATTCAGCACAACGATGCCGTGCGGAGGGGGCCGGGGAGAAGGTTCCACTTCTCGGCCCGCCCCCTGCGTCTGGGGAAGCGTTTCAACCGCCGCATGCCATAGTCTCGGGATGATGAGCCGAAGACAGAGCCCGGCCTGGCCCGGTACTCCAATCCTCAATCACTGGAGTTTTCCTGCCGAAATCCGCAGTTGGCTCCCTGGCCGGCCCAACTCCCGGATCGCGAGCGTCTGGCCACGCGCATCGGCCTCGGGGGTGCAAGCGATTCAGGCAAGCAGGTCAATCATAGGGACTTCCAAGGGCGTTTGCCAGAAGCGACCAGGAGAATGGGGGGGCGGCCCGGTGGTCTCTTGATCTTGGATCCCCGCGTGGCAAAGCCGGGACGCCGTCGGAAGCCGGAGTCTGCAGACCCGGCTGCAGGGAGTAGAGGCAGATTCCGGCGAATTGGGGCTGCGGCTGCGCGGAGCCGCCAGCCTTCCCTCAGGTCGCCCCCGCCGGGCCGGATCGGACGCAGACCACCTCCAACTTGTCGAGGAGCTGCTGGATCCGGATCGGCTTGGAGATGTAATCGTCCATGCCCGCCTCGAGACAGCGCTCGCGGTCGCCCGTCATGGCATGGGCTGTCATGGCGATGATGGGGACATGGCCGCCTGCCTGCCGCTGCTGGACCCGAATGACGGCTGTTGCCTCGTAGCCGTTCATCTCGGGCATCTCCACATCCATGAGGATGACGTCGAAGGGTTGGGAGGTCCAGGCATTGACCGCTTCCTTGCCGTTAGCGGCGACGACCACGGAGTGCCCGTACTTCGTCAGCAAGCCGACGGCAAGCTTCTGGTTCACGAGGCTGTCTTCCGCCAGAAGAATCTTCAGGGGCCTCAGGTTGCGCACCGGCTCCGGTGCCGCGGAAACGAGGATCGTTTCTTCGGAGGCAGTCAGCCCGAGCGATGCCGTGATCGCGTTGAACAGCTCCGACTGCTTGACCGGTTTCATCAACCGGGCGGCAAGGTTCGCCTCTTCGAAGCGACGGAGGTCTTCGGCCCGAATGCCGGAAGTCAGGAGAATGACGGGAGTCTTCGGCCAGGCGGAGTTCTGACTGATACGTTGCGCGAAGGTCGCGCCGTCGACCTCGGGCATATTGAGATCCGACAGAACGATCCGGAACGGATCGCCCGCCCGAACCGCCTGATCCATGACGCGGAGTGCCTCGTTCGCCCCGTCCACCGTTGTGGGGCGCATTTCCCAGCTTGTCGCCAGTTCGTCGAGAAGGAACCGATTCGTGGCATTGTCGTCCACGATGAGGACGCGGATCCCGACAATGCTCTCCGCCGCGGCAAACCGCCGGGGTTCCTGGCCGGCAACCAGTCGTCCGAAGCGGGCGGTGAAGAAGAAAGTGCTCCCCTCGCCCAGACGGCTCTCCACCCAAATCCTGCCTCCCATCCGCTCGACCAGCCGCTGGCAGATTGCCAGCCCCAGTCCGGTACCGCCGAATCTGCGGGTGGTGGACGAGTCGACCTGGCTGAACGCTTGAAAGATGCTCTGGAGTTTGTCCTGCGGAATCCCGATCCCCGTATCGGCAACCGAGAATCGCACCACGACCTCCGAATCGGACTGGGATTCCAGTCGGGCCTTCACGACGATCTCGCCGCGCTCGGTGAACTTCGTGGCGTTGCCCACGAGGTTTGTGATGACCTGGCCCAGACGCGCCGGATCGCCGAGCACGGACGACGGAATTGCCCCATCAATTCGGCAGGCCAGTTCGAGTCCCTTGGCGTGGACGCGCAAAGCCAGCGTCTTGAGCACGTCGCCGACCCGTTCGCGGATCTCGAAGGGGACGGCCTCCATTTCCAGCTTTCCCGCTTCGATCTTGGAGAAGTCGAGGATATCGTTGATCAGTCCGAGCAGGGCATCCCCCGATTCCTGCACCATGCGCAGGTACTCGCGCTGGGTCGGCGTCAGTTCCGTATCGAGCACCAGATCGGTCATGCCGATGATCGCGTTCATGGGTGTACGGATCTCATGGCTCATGTTGGCCAGGAAATCGCTCTTGGCGCGGTTGGCCGCCGCTTCCGCCTCTCGGGCCTTTTCCAGGCTGCGAAACAGGATCGCCTGGGGCTTCCTGAGGCCCACCTCGACCAGCGCCAGGTAGACGAGCGAGAAAGAGGCGATCTTCAGGCAGTGGCCCAGCGCGTTCAACCCTTCAGTAAGCGACGTGTAGCCGGTGAAGGCAAGCTCGGAACAGATTGTCACCACGATCGACGCTGCCAGGAGAAGGAACACGGTCGGGTCGAACTGCGACCGCCGCCGGACGAGCACCGCGAGGCTGCCCAGTAGAATGGCACAAATGACGTATTCGCTGGCGATTTTGAACGTGGTGAGCCCGGCATCCGGATCGTAGCAACTGGGAAACACTTGCCAGTAGAAGATCGTCATGAAGAAGAAGGCAACCACGGCGGTATAAGCGGTGAAGACATAGCCCGGCATGAGTCGCCAGTGCAGGAAGAGGAAGGCCGCCAGCAACGAAAGACTCTGCAGTCCGCGGGCCAGGATCCACAGTTGGATGGCGAGATCCTTCCCGAAGCCGCTGAAGATGTTCATGTCGCCGTAGGCGAGCATGTGGATCAGGTCGATCAGCGCGACAAACAGGAAGGCGATGCCGATGAACAGGTAGGAGGCGTTGTCGAGGAATCTTCGAGCATTCCAGAAGACCACGAAAACCGTGCAGGCAACGATAATGCTGAAGATCTCGGCCAGGCAGTGGAAGAGGGTGTAGCTGTAGCCCCGGGTCAGAATCAACCCCACCAGGGCCGCCGCTCCGACGGCCAGGGTGAGACGGTAATCGGATCTGCTGGCCGGATCCTCTCGCTGCTCCATAAAATTCCCCCTGCCCAGGGCATGAATGCTGCTGGCGGAAAAGACGGCCGGGCTCGCCACGGGAGATCGTCTTCCGGAGCAGTATTGTCAGTTTACGCGTCACGGACTGGAGCGACAATCCTCGAAGTCCCGCTTCCGCGGGCCTCCCCAGCCTCCGGCCGCCGAGAACCAGCAATTCCTCCAGGCAGCGAACGGCAAGAAGGGCAGGGTCCGACGTGGCGGATGGTCCTGCAATCGACTCCGAAGGCCGTCGGCGGCCCGGCCTATCCCACATCCCCCAGTTCGAGCGCCGTTCCGTATCGCACGAGCATCATGCGCCGCAGGCGCGCGTGGACCGGGGCAGCCAGGCCCGGATCGGCCTGGACTGTCTGCTGGGCGTCGCGCCGAGCCTCCTCAACAACGGCCGCATCTCGCTGGAGGTCGGCGATGCGGAAGGGGGGCAAACCGTGCTGCCGAGTGCCGAAAAGTTCCCCCGGCCCTCGGAGTGAGAAATCGACCTCCGCCAGTCGGAAGCCGTCAGTGGTCGACGCAAACGCCTTGAGGCGGGCGGCCGCCTCCTCGCTTTTGTCGTCGGCAAACACGGCACAATAGCCGGGAAACTTCCCTCGGCTGATGCGGCCGCGGAGCTGGTGCAACTGGGCCAGTCCAAATCGCTGGCCGCTCTCGATCGTCATCAACGTCGCGTTGGGCACGTCGACGCCCACTTCGACCACCGAAGTGGAGACCAGCACCTGGATCTCGCCGGAGCGGAACTCGGCCATGATGGCGTCCTTCTCTTCGGCCCTCATACGGCCGTGAACCAGCCCCAGCCGAAAGGCCTCCAGCGGGCCGTTGGCCAGCGCCTCGTAGGTTGCCTCCAGGCTCGCGGCGGCCACAGAGTCCGACTCGTCCACCAGGGGCGCAACTACGTAACCCTGCCGCCCTTCGAGAAGTTTCTTGCCGAAGAAGGACCACCAGCGGTCGCGCTGGTCTTCTCGAGGAAGGTAGGTGTGGACTTTCTGCCGCCCGGGGGGCGTCTCGGAGAGCGTCGACACGTCCAGGTCGCCGAACAAGGTCATGGTCACGGTGCGGGGAATCGGCGTGGCGGTCATGACGAGATAATGCGGGTCGCCCCCCGACTCCCGCAACAGCGCTCGCTGGCGAACGCCAAACTTGTGCTGCTCGTCGATCACGGCAAGCCCGATCCGCTTGAAGCGCACGTCTTCCTGGATGACGGCCTGCGTGCCGATGACCAGGTCGACCTCGCCGGCGGCGATCTGCAGGAGCGTCCGGCTGCGCTCGGCTGCCGCAAGGCCGCCAACCAGTTCCACCACGCGGACTTCGCTGGCGGCCAGCATCCGCTTGAGCGTGGAGGCATGCTGACGGGCAAGGATTTCCGTGGGTGCCATGAGGACAGCCTGCGCCCCGTGGGCGACAGCCAGAAGCATGGCATAGACCGCCACGATCGTCTTGCCGCTTCCCACGTCCCCCTGCAGGAGGCGGTTCATCGGCCTGGTCGTCGCCATGTCAGCGGCGATTTCGGCGATTGCCTTCTCCTGGGCGCCGGTCAGCACGAACGGAAACAGGCGGCGGATGCGGGCATCGATCCGCGGCGTCGCCTCCAGGGGCTCCGCCTGATGGAGCGTCTGCTGTTGTTGCCGCTTGATGGCCAGGGCGAGTTGCAGGATGTACAGTTCCTGATAGACGAATCGCCGCCGCGCCATCTCGAGCGATTGGCGAGTGGTGGGAAAGTGGATCTCCGGCAGGGCGCGGGCAAGGGCCCAGAGATCGTGGGCGGCGAGATACTCCTCCGTGAACGCCTCCTCCAGACATCCGGCGTATTCCTCGAGCGCAGCCCGCATCATGCGGCGCACGTGCCATTGCTGGAGCCCTTCCGTCAGCGGGTAGACCGGAAGGATGTTCTCCCGTGTTTCCGGTTCATCTTCGCCCAAGATCGTCACCCGAGGATGGGCCATTTGCCACATGAGGCCGCGCTGCTTCGGCTTGCCGGAAACAAGCACCTCCTGGCCCCGGCGGTACTGGGAGAAAAGAAAAGGCTGGTTGAACCACACCGCCCGGATGTGATCGTTTCCGACCCGCACCAGCATGCCGAGAATGTTCCGTCCCGGCGCCAGGTCGCGCATTTCGACCTCCTCGACCAGGCCGCGGACCGACTGGAGCGATCCTTCCTCCAGATCGGCAAACTGGCGCCGGTCGGTGTGGTCTTCGTAGTCGCGAGGGAAGAAGAAGAGCACATCGGCCACGGTGCGCAGGCCGAGGCGTTCCAGCATCTCGGCGCGGTGGGGGCCCACCCCCTTGAGATACTGGATCTGCGTGGCAAGTCGTTCTGCCGCTGATCTTCCCGGGTCGCTCATGTCCCCATGATACCCGCGGGGGGAGCTCGCAGGCCAGTGGGCAAGTTTACCCGTCCACGAGGAGCGGCTATATTGCCGGAACTGCCGAAGATGCAGGTCCTCGCAAGAAAGGATCGCGCCGATGTCCAACACAGCCAGCCGTCTGGTCTCTTTCGCGGGTCTGATGTCAAGTCTCCTGGTTTTGCCGATCGCAGAAGCCGCGGATGCCCCTGTGGCATTCCCGGAAGCGCGTCCCTCCGGAGGGAGTTTCTCGCGGCCGGAGGCAGGAGAGGTGATGGATGTGTCGCCCCCAGGCTTCTGCTGGTGGCGGGCCGCCCCGGTCGGCAGGATCCGCTACCTGCTCAGGGTGACAGACAGTGCGGGAGCCGAGGCCTATAGTTCGCCCCCATTGACCGATCCAGTCCATGTTCCGGCCAAGGTCCTTCCGCCGGGCACATACTCCTGGAGGGTCGAAGCGATCGACGCCAAGGGCGCCGTTGCCGACTCAACCCCGGCCAGAGAATTCACGATTGCCGACAAGGCCGTGGCGCAAGCCTGGATACCGGCCGATGAACTGCTGAAGCGCGTTTCCCAGGGTCATCCGCGGCTTCTGTTTCCGAGAGGGCAACTGGACGAGATCCGTGCCACGCTGACGACAACCCGCCGCGAAGCGTTCGAAAGCCTGCAACGCGAGGCTGGCCGCGGTCTTGCGATGCAGCCGCCTCCAGAACCGGACTACGACACGATTGGCGATCCGGCCGAGCGGCGGCTTGCCTACGGGGCCAGTTTCATCGAAATGCGAAATTATCATCTGGGGGCCATGCAGCACACGGCCCTCATGTTTGTGCTGACGGGCGAGAAGAAGTACGGCGACGCGGCCAAGGCCCTCCTGCTGGGCGCGGCCGAGTGGGATCCGGAAGGGATCTCGTCGATTATGGCCCCCTATGGCGATGAAGTCGGCCTGGGGCTGGTCAAGTCGGAGGCTCTGACGTACGACTGGATCTACGAACTGCTGAACTCCGATGAGCGAGCCAAGGCCGAGACCATGCTCGCGGCACGGGCCGATCAGATGCTTCGCCGGCTCCAGCGCCGCGATTTCCTCGAGCGGCCCGAGTCAAGCCACGACGGGCGGTTGCCCGGCTATCTCCTGGAGCATGCCATCGCGCTGGCCGAACATCCCCGGGCAGTGGTCTGGATGGACTATGCGCTGAAGGCGATCTTGACCGTGTTTCCGCACTGGGCCGGACGCGACGGCGGCTGGGCCGAGGGGATCTCCTACGGAATCGCATACAACAGCATGTTCATCACTCCGCTGGAGTCGCTCCGCATTGCCACCGGACTCGACGTATGGCAGCGATCCTTCTACCGGAAACTGCCGTACTTCTTCTTCTACAATGTTTCTCCAGTAGGGGAGATCTGCGGATTCGGCGATTCCTACGACGGCAGTGCCATGGACAGGTCGGCACCGCTTCGCGGGCTGATCCAGTTTCATGCCCAGCGGACCGGCGATCCGGCGCTCCGCTGGTGGGTGGACCTGCTCCGCACACCGAGCGGCGAGAAACCGTCGCTGCCGGCAATTGCGGGTTTGATCCTGCCGCAGACGGTGCAGCCGTGTGAGCCCATGGACATGACTCCCGACGCCGTTTTCCAGGGCGTGGGCTGGGCGGCTCTCCACAGCAATCTGGCCCGTCCCGAACAGGATCTGCTGGTGGCCTTCAAGTCGTCGCCCTTCGGGGGTGTCAGCCACAGCTACGCCGACCAGAACAGCTTCGCGATTCTCAAAGGGGGACACGTGCTGGCTCGCCCCGGAGGGGTTCGTTATCCGAGTCACGGAACTCCGTTCCACACCCGTTACACCCAGCAGACCGTAGCCCAGAACGGCCTTCTCGTCAACGGAGAGGGACAGATCAGTCGCGACGCCAATGCCAACGGCCACATCGTGGCCTTCCAGTCCACGCCCCACATCGGTTACGTCTGCGGCGATGCGGCAGCCGCCTACGGGGAACGGCTTACCCGTTTCCGCCGCCACGTCGTGCTGGTCCGCCCCGGGCTGGTATGCATCGTCGACGACCTCGAGTCTCCCGCGCCGGCCGAGTTTCAGTGGTTGATGCACGCGGCGGAGCAGCTCAGACTTGACCAGGCCGGCCAGACGTTCGTCTCCCAACGCGGTACTGCGGAGATGGAAGTGCATCTGGTCACGCCCGGCGGATTCCGCTTCTCGCAAACCGACCAGTGGCCGCTCGATCCCAAGACCGGTTTTCCCACCGCCAGGCAACCGGAGCCGGCCAGGCTCTGGCATTTCACGGCCACAACGCGCGAGCCGGCCGCGGTCCGCCGGATTGCCGCCGTGATGAATGTGAGCACGGCAGACGATCGGCCCGAGTGCCAGGTGCAGGTGGAGGGCAACAGGGTCCACGTGCGGGCCGGCAGCGCAGGCACGTCGGCCGTTGTTGCGATCGATCTGGCGGTCGAGCGGCCGGAAGACGTGCCGCTCATGACGGTTCGATGCGAGCCGCAGGGAGGCGCTGTGGAGACACTGGAGACGAAGTGAACTCAGACTTGGAGCGTTCCACCAACCGAACCAGGGCCGGGAGACGCAGACTCCCAGGACGCGCGGACGTTGCCCATCTCAACGCGGGACGGGTCCGTTGCCCCGCCCCGACAGACTGAAATCCTGTGCTGCGCAGGATTGAGGAGCATACACCATGACCCACCTGAAGCGGCGACAGTTTCTCGGTACCGGCCTGATTGCGGGAGCAGGCGTTGCCACCGGCACGCTCACCGCCATGGCCCAGGTGGAGACGCCCACCGGATCGCTTCGCGCCGGCGTGGCCAAGAGCGACATCACAACCGCCGCCGAAGGTGTGCGGGTCAACGACCCACTCCTGGCCAAGGCGCTGGTGCTGGACGACGGGCAGACCCGGCTGGCCATCGTTGCCATGGATGCGACGGCGATCGGCGGCATCGGCGATATCAAGGACGATTTTCTGCCCAAGTTGCGAGATCGCATCGAAAACCAGTTGGGCATTCCCGCCAAGAACGTCCTGGTCAACGCCTCCCACACCCATCCGCCGGGCCGACTCCTGTGCGAAGATAACGAGCAGCTCGAGCGGACGTTCGACGCGGTCCGCCGAGCCGCCCAGACCATGACGCCCGTCAAGGTCGGTAGCGGCGTCGGTCATGAAGACCGGATCATGATGAACCGGGCGCTCCGCCTCAAGAATGGCCGGCACTGGACGATCCGGCATACGAATCCCTGCCCTCCCGACGAGGAGGTGGCCGGCGTGGGCCCCACCGATCCCGAGACTAGCGTGTTGCGGATCGACCATGTCTACGG
>CAZLWV010000009.1:0-7906 GCA_964563135.1 uncultured Planctomycetaceae bacterium | reverse complement strand
TGGTGTTCAACTTCGGCTGTCACCCCTACCTGGGCGTGCCGCGCGGAGGGGTGACGGCCGACTTCCCCGGCTTCGCCGCCAAGGTGATCGAGGACAACCTGGGGCACGACTCCATGGCCCTCTTCCTCCAGGGAGCCCTGGGAGACATCACGGCCGTCCTCTACAAAGACACCAGCCGCCCCCGAGACTGCGAGCCTTTTGGCACGATGCTCGGCCTGAGCACACTGGAAGCCTACCGGGGCATCCAGACTCAAGAGGCGACGCTCAGCGTGATCAATGAGCCCCTGGCCCTCCCCCGAAGGACCGATATCCCCCATCGCATCGAAGCACTCCTGGAAGAGCAGGCCCAGCTGCTCCACTCCCTGCGAGGCATGAGCCTCAACATCAAGACTTTCATTCCCTTGTACATCAAGTACGCCCTGAATCCCGATTACCCTTCGTATTACTCCTACCGCTATCTCCAGGCGGAACAGACCGGCAGCGCCGAGATGTCCGGCATCGATGCCCAGAACCGCGGCAACATGGCCAAGTATCTCCAAAACATCCTCGCCATGGAGAAGCTCACCCGGATCGAAGACAAGATTGCCACGCTCCAGCGGCACCAGGCGATCAACGATGCCGCAGGAATCCCGACAGTTGCCACGGAGGTCCAGGGCATCCGCATCGGCCAGTTCGTCCTGGTCACCTCGCCGGCTGAGGTGCTCGTGGAAGTGGGCCTCAACATCAAGAAGGCTTCGCCCCACGAACACACCTTCGTGGCCGCTTGCTCCAACGGCTACATTCACTACGGCCCCCCCGCCGCCGACTACGATAAGGGAGGCTACGAGGTGACCGAATGCTTCATTGCCCCCGAGTGGCAGCAGCTCTTTGAGGAGAAGGCGAAAGAGGTGTTGCGGCGGCTGTGATCGTCAAGAGCCGAGCTGCCGTTGCGGGATAGAGTCAGGAATGCTATGCGTTGTACCCGGACCTCGACGTCATCCACTCGGCCCAAACCTCCGGCTAGTAGTGCCCCACCATGCAGAAGACTGTTCCGTGGATTCGATTAGTGCTGGCTCTGGAGACGTTGATGGTCAGCTGTTCCATTCTATTCTTCCTGGCTGCGACAATGTTCAGCGAATCCGTGATTCGTCACTACTGGCAAGGAGATGATGATTGGCTCTGGCTGACGCTCCCGGCAGGAGGAGTGATCGGGCTTTGTCTTGGGATCCGTTTCCGCGGTACTCCTTGGATGAAGGTGGTGAGCGTCGCTGCAACCTTTGGTACGGTACTGTTCTTCATCGGACTCTCGATATCAGCTTTCCTGCAACCGTCGGACCTCGGCGAGGCGATTGGCAAGCTAATCTCCCAATGGCTATTGATTGTCGCACTCATTGCAGCCGGCGTTTGTCTGGCCGTCGCCGCCGTTGCGGCAACAATTGTGACGGTATATGAATCCACACACTCGAAGTAGATAGGATGTCTTGATGCAGCAAGAGCGGCAACCTCGCCGAAATCCGGCAATCCTCTTTCCACTCTTCACGGTGCTCGGCATCGTCTCGCTGGCCATGTCAGTCTCGCTCTTGTCGTGCCCGGTGACGGTCATCTGCGACAGTCTCCAAGTCGACGGCTGTCAAAGAAACTACCGCGTGGTCATGCCGCCGACAGCAGGCGGCGAGCGCCTTCCAGTCATCTTCCACTTCCACGGCCACGGCAACACGCCGGAATCGGAGGCAGATCGGACAAAACTGGATCAACTGGCCGCGGCCCGGCGCATCGTGGTCGTCTATCCGGCTGCCGTCGATGGGAATTGGAGCACGCAGGCTGTGAGATCACCAAGCGGAGACAACAACCGTGACGTGCGCTTCTTTGATGCGTTGCTGGAACATCTCGTCGCCCATTGCGACATCGATCGCACCCGTGTGTATGTGACCGGCATGTCCATGGGGGCGGAGTTTGTTCACGAACTGGCGATGGCCCGTTCTCAGAAGATCGCGGCTGTGGCAGCCTGTTCGGCGTCGGCATCATGCGAAGTCGATAGCGCCCGGCCGTTCCCTGTCATGATGGTCGTTGGTGAAAAAGAGAGCAACGTCGTGGCGGCCGCTCGGGAGGACGCGGCTGAGTATCGCCAACGAGGCCATATCTGCGAACTGCTCGTCGTACCGCGCCGCGGCCATGAGTGGCCACCAGATCGCAACATGCAGATATGGCGCTTCCTGAAGCAATATCAATTGGATGAGTAGAAATATGGATACCGGCCCTGCGGAACCAGAAATGACGGTCCACAAGAGGCCATGGTGGCACCTTCATGGAGTGACATGGGCCGTTGGGTGTCTGGTCGTCGTATCGAGCATTTATCTGAATGTCAATGTCGTCGATGCGTTGTACCGCTTGAAGTACGGCCCCGTGCGACCGTCGATCCTCGTCTCGGGCTGGCCATTCAACGCGGTTGAAGAAGACGCTGTTTCGGCAAAACTGCACGTCAACTGGCACAGCCTGCTTACCAATCTCGCCTTGACGCTGATCCTTGCGGTGGGGGCGGCATTCCGGGTCGAGGCGTGGAGACGCAAGTCCGCCGCATCCTGGCGATTCACCGCGGAACACGCGGTGACGATTGTGGTGATTGGAGTTGCCACCCTGCTGCTGCATGCAGTCAGCCGGTCGGACTGTCTGGTTGGCGAGATCATCGACTGCGTCGATGCGTTCCGCTGGCCGGCCGCCTCGATACTCTTCGTGGCGTTCTGCCTGACTTGCCGGGCCTTCGTCGAGGAACTGCGGCTGGTGGTCTCGCGCCGGCCCGCTTCAGATCGCGTAGTTCTCAACGAAGAGCCGTGAGACGCGGGGGGTCACGTAGACCTCGTCGCCCACTGCATGCGGTTCCTGGCGGAACCGGTCATGCGACATTTCCACGTAGATCGGCTGATCGTTGGTGCCGACCAGTTCGATCTTGACCACGGGGCCGGCCGACTGGACCCGCGTGATCCGGGCCCGCAGGCCGGACTGGCCCCGATTGTCGGTATGAATCTCCAGATCGTAGGGGCGGATCAGCAGCCGGGCCGTCTCGCCGTCGACCTGCAGCCCGCCGGGCGGATCGATCACGAGCGTTCCAAACACCGCCCGCCCGGCCTCCACGCGTCCATGGAACAGGTTGACGTTGCCGAGGAAGTCCATCACGAAGGCGTTGGCCGGCTGGTGGAAGACCTCGTCGGGAGTTCCTACCTGTTCGATGCGGCCTTCGTTCATCACCACGATCCGATCGGCCACTTCCAGGGCTTCCTCCTGGTCGTGGGTCACAAACACGCTGGTCACGTGGATCTCGTCGTGGAGGCGGCGGAGCCATCGCCGCAGCCCCTGCCGCACCTTGGCGTCAAGGGCCCCGAACGGTTCGTCCAGGAGCAGCACTTTTGGTTCGATGGCCAGCGCACGGGCGAGGGCCACCCGCTGGCGTTGCCCGCCCGAGAGCTGCGAGGGGTAGCGGTTGGCCAGCGTGTCGAGCTGGATGAGTTGCAGGAGTTCGCGGACCCGCCCGTCGATCTCGGTCTTGGTGGGGCGGCTCCGCCGCGGACGAACGCGGAGGCCGAAGGCGATGTTCTCATAGACGGTCATGTGCCGGAACAGGGCGTAGTGCTGGAATACAAAGCCCACCTGCCGGCGGCCGACCGCCTCGCGAGCCACGTCGCGGCCGTCGAAAAGAATCGCACTCTCATCCGTCAGGTCGAACGACTCGAGGCCGGCAACAATCCGCAGCAGGGTGGTCTTTCCCGATCCCGAGGGGCCCAGCAGGGCCACCAGTTCCCCGTCGGGGATGCTGAGCGACACGTTGTTGAGCGCCAGGAAGTTCCCGAAACTCTTGCTGACGTTGCGGACCTCGATACTCACGAGACAGCCTCCTGGGAACTTGTTGCCGCCGGGCCGGGAATCGCTGCCGATTCCCGCTGGGTGTGCCATTCGACGAGTGCTTTGAGGACGAGCGTCACCAGGGCCAGGACGGCCAGGAGCGAAGCGACTGCGAAAGCCGCCACAAAGTTGTATTCGTTGTAGAGGATCTCCACGTGGAGCGGCATCGTATTGGTCTTGCCCCGCAGGTGGCCGGAGACGACGGACACGGCGCCGAACTCGCCCATCGCGCGAGCGTTGCAGAGAATGACGCCGTAGAGCAGCCCCCACTTCACATTGGGAAGCGTGACCCGCCAGAAAGTCTGCAGGCCGCTGGCGCCGAGCACCAGCGCGGCTTCCTCCTCTTCGGTTCCCTGTTCCTGCATGAGCGGAATCAGCTCGCGGGCCACGAAGGGGAAGGTCACGAAGATTGTGGCCAGCACGATCCCCGGTACGGCAAAAATGATCTGGATATGGTGCGCCGCCAGCCACGGCCCCAGCCAGCCCTGAAGGCCGAACATCAGCACATAGATCACGCCGGAGATCACCGGCGAGACGGCGAAGGGGAGGTCGATGAGCGTGATCAGCAGGCTCTTGCCGCGAAACTCGAACTTCGCGATTGCCCAGGATGCGGCCAGGCCGAAGACGATGTTGAGCGGCACGGAGATCCCGGCCACCAGCAGCGTGAGTCTGATCGCCGCAAGAGCGTCGCGGCTCTGGAAGCTCTCGAAGTAGACTTCCAGGCCTTTCCGCAGGGCCTCGGTAAACACGGCCACCAGCGGAATCACCAGGAACAGCCCCAGGAAGGCGAAGGAAACGGCGCAGATCAGGCATTGAACCCATAGCGGGTCGCCGGTGCCGCTGATGGTTGCCGCGGTGCGGCGGCGGCTGAGACGTGATTTTGCGGTTCCGGCCATGTTCCACTCCTAGGCGACGTGACGCCGCGTGCTCCACCACTGAAGGACATTGATCGCCAACAGGAGAAGGAACGAGATGGCCAGCATGAGCGAGGCGATCGCCGTTGCGCCGGTGTAGTCGTATTGCTCCAGTTTCACCAGGATCAACAGCGGCACAATCTCGGTCTTCATGGGCATGTTGCCGGCAATGAACACGACCGAGCCGTACTCGCCCAGCGCCCGGGCGAAAGCCAGGGCAAAGCCGGTCAGCAGCGCCGGCAGGATCGCGGGCACAACCACATGGCGGAACACCTGCCAGCGGCCGGCGCCGAGACTGGCCGCCGCCTCTTCGACCTCCGGGTCCAGGTCTTCCAGGGCCGGTTGCAGCGTGCGAACTACGAATGGCAGGCCGATGAAGGTAAGTGCAATCGTCACTCCCAGGGCGGAAAACACGGCCTTGATGCCCCACGGCTCCAGCAAGCTGCCGATCCAGCCGGAGGGAGCATAGATGGTCGTAAGCGCGATCCCCGACACGGCGGTGGGAAGCGCAAAGGGCAGGTCGACGACGGCGTCGACGATGCGTCTTCCGGGAAACGAGTACCGCACCAGCATCCAGGCAACACCCAGCCCGAAAACAGCGTTGACCAGGGCGGCCACCAGCGACGCCCCCAGGGTGAGGCGGAAGGAGGCCAGCACCCGGGGACTGCTGATCGTCTCCCAGATATGTTCCCAGGGAGCGGTCGCCGTCTTCAGAAACAGGGCCGAAAGCGGGATCAGCACGATCAGACTCAGATAGAGCATCGTGTATCCCAGTGTGAGCCCGAAACCGGGCAGAACGCTGCGCTGGCGGCGTCTGCCACCCTTGCGAGGCGCCAGCGAGGACGGCGGACTTTCCACAGGTTCACCTCGCTCCGGACATGCCGTCGTGCGTATTGCGGGTTCGGTTGACTCGATCGAGCCGCTGCGAGCGGCGGCGGCATGATTGGCGGGGGCCGGCTTCGTGCGGACTCGGCGGGCTGTGAGGAAGGTTCTCGGTCGTCGCTGCTGCTTCCGATTGGTGGGGAGGCTATTTTCCCGCGGTGTAGATCTGGTCGAACAGGCCGCCGTCGTCGAAATGCGTCTTCTGCGCTTTCTGCCAGCCGCCAAAGACGTCATCGATGCGGACGAGCTCCAACTTGGGGAATCGCTTCATGTCTTCCGGATCCGCCTCTTCGGGTTTCACCGGCCGGTAGTAGTGCTTGGCCGCCAGCCGCTGGCCCACCGGCGAATACAGGTATTCCAGATAAGCTTCGGCCACCTCACGGGCGCCGTGCGAATCGGCCCACTTGTCGACCACGGTCACCGGAGGTTCCGCCAGGATACTGAGAGAAGGGACAATGATGTCGAACTTGTCGGGACCGAGCTCCGTCACGGCCAGGAATGCCTCATTCTCCCAGGCCAGAAGCACATCGCCCATACCCCGCTGCACAAACGTATTCGTTGCGCCGCGGGCGCCCGAATCGAGCACGGGAATGTGCTTGGGGCTGAATAGTTCGGATACGAACTCGAGGGCCTTCTTCTCGGCAGCCGCCACCTGCGACGCCTGCGCCGGGTCACTCATCTTCCCAAGATCGCCGAGCTCCCTCTTGAGGGCGAAGGCCCAGGCGGCCAGGTAGTTCCAGCGAGCTCCGCCGGACGTCTTGGGATTCGGCGTGATCACCTGGATGCCCGGCTTAATAAGATCGCCCCAATCCTTGATCCCCTTGGGATTGCCCTTGCGGACGAGGAAGACGATGGTCGAGGTGTAAGGACAACTGTTCTCGGGAAGCCGCTTCTGCCAGTCGGCAGGTAGAAGGGAGGCTTTCTGGGAAATGGCGTCGATGTCGTAGGCCAGCGCCAGAGTCACCACATCCGCCTGGAGCCCGTCAATCACCGCCCGGGCCTGCTTTCCTGCGCCACCGTGCGACTGGGTGACCGTGACCGTCTGGCCGGTCTTGTCTTTCCAGTATTCGACAAAGGCCGCGTTGAAGTCCTGATACAGTTCTCGTGTCGGATCGTACGAGACGTTCAGAAGCTCGACGCTGCTGCCCGTTGAATCGCCGCTGCTGGAGGAAGGTCCTCCACAGCCGCTAAACCCGAGCATAACTCCAGCCACCAACAAGCAGATTGCCAGGCAACTGCGCCACATGGGACGATCCATTACCCAAGACTCCTCTCAAGGCCGACGGCCAAATGGTTTTCAACGCACAAATCCACGCCCCTGCAAGGCATCTCGCTTGGCGAGGACCCCGGATCAGAACCGATCAGCCAATGATCGACAGTGCCGATCCATGCGCGTGGCAGACTCCTCGACTCGCGACGATCCTGTTGGCCCCGGCGTCAGGCCACGGCAGCCACATGGGCAACGGAAATCGTGCCCACGCGAGGTGCCGGTACCGACGACGACCGCGAGATCATCACCAAAGACAGACCAAGCCGCTGGGCAAGGCCATTGAGCTCCGCGAAGGTGCCGAGGAGAACCGGTTCTCCTCGCTCCAGCAAAGACGCCGCATGGCGATCAGAAACTTCAGCGGCCACCACCGACTGGGACTCGACCCGGAGGGCAAAGTAATGCAGGAGCATGATCTGGAACCTTCCCGTGAGTGGACCCAGGCGGTGGGCAAACCGAGACAGTATCTCGGCCTATCCATGGAGCAACATGCGTGCCAACAGGCCGCGACTGCATTCGGCGCCAGGGCCCCGTTGCCCACCGGGTTCAGAAATCTCAACCTTGCGGCGAGAACCGGAGGATGCAAACTGCTTTTCTATAAGAACTTGCGACTTCCAGTCAGCCAAGCGGAGACCTGCGGCTCGTGGAATCGCCGCCAGCCGTGGGGTGTGCCGGGATCTGCACGGACTGCTTCACCACGTGGAATGGCCGTTGGATGTCACAGATACCTGCTAAATACAACAGCTAGGACTGTTGTATTTCACGGCACAGGTCTCGGGGACAATTCGGTTCGACCGCCTGCAGATCGACCACAAGGATGGAACGCTTGTCGATCCCAAGTTCCACTTTGTCGGCCGTTTCTGGAGCCGGCCCCGGAGCTCGTGCCATTGTCGGCAATCGCCGCCCGCGGGGCCCTTAGTTCTACTGCGCAAGGTTATGGCCACTTGCAGCGAACGAGGTCCTTCAGATA
>CAZLWV010000008.1:83067-86195 GCA_964563135.1 uncultured Planctomycetaceae bacterium | reverse complement strand
ATGGAATCTCTCCTGGAATCACGCAAGGCCATTTAGCAGCCTCGTGCATCGTTCCCGTCCGCGGTATTTTCAGGAGCGGCGACGCATGCCAAGATGATGCTCGGTTCAGGCAGAAGACTCCCCAAGTCAGGAGCGAGTTCCATGCAGCGCAGTCGTCGATCGGCACTGGTCCGCCTGGGTGCGGGTCTGGCATTGGTGTTGGCACCGCTGGCGGCCCATGGAGAAACTCTTCCTGTTGCCTGGTGGTCGTTTGACGAGATCGGCGACGGGGTTGCGGCCGATTCGGTCGGGGGACGCGACGACCGGATCGCAGGGAACACCTGGCGGGTGCCGGGGGTGGCCGGGCGGGCGCTGCAGTGCGACGGTTTCACCTCGCGCGTTGTGCGGCAGGCCGACGCGGCCCCGCGAGTCGGTGACGGGCTCGCGATAGAGGCCTGGATCGCCCTGGGGGCGTATCCGTGGGGATGGTGCCCGATCGTTTCGCAGCGGCGCGAGAAGGCGGCGGGCTACTTCCTGGGAGTCGACGCGGAGGGGCATCTGGGACTCCAACTGGCCGCCGGCGGTCAGTGGCTCGCCTGCACCACGAGGGAGAGATTGCCGCTGCTGGAGTGGGTCCACGTGGCAGGGTGCTTTGACCCGGAGAACGGAGTCGTGCTCTATGTGGGGGGGAAACAAGTGGAACGCCTTGAAGCGCGCGGAGCGATGGAGCCGGCGCGAGACGTCGACCTTCTGCTGGGCCGCAACCACGGGGCGGAGCCGGCCATGTTCGAAAACAACAACCTGCCGGTTCACTTCTCTTTCGACGGGTTGCTCGACGAGGTGAAGATCTACGATCGGGCGTTGAGCGCGGAAGAGGTCAAGAGAGCCTTCGAATCCGTGCAGCCCAAGGAGGCGGCGCCCCTGGAGCAGACGCCCCTGCCGTCGGGACCCGAGACTTGCGAACACTTCGGAGCTTTCTATACGCGGCTCCAGTATACGCGGAGCTGGGACGCCCTTTGGCGAGGCTCGGGACCGGATGTGGTGGTCACGTTCGACCAGATTCCCTGCCGCCTGGTCTGCTGGCGGGGCATTTCTTACGCGCCCTGCTGGGTCACGGAGCGGGGCAACTGGCTGACCAACGAGTTTCTGGAACGGGGAATCGATCGCGGGCAGCGGGGCTGCTCGGAATCGATGTCAGACAAGCGGGCCGAGTTTTCCCACGTGAGTATTCTCGAGAACCACGCGGCGCGAGCCGTCGTCTACTGGCGGCATTCGCCGGTTGATATCTACTACCGTGCACCGTTCATCAATGAGGAGACCGGTTGGGGCGACTGGGCGGAAGAGTATCACACCCTCTACCCCGACGGCGTGGCTGTGCGGAAGGTCGTGATGTACAGCGGCAATTTCGACCAATGGCACGAGTGGTGCCAGTCGATCGAGCCGCTTCATGCGGGCCAGCGACCGGAGGACGTGCTGGACCGGCGCCGGATTCTCTCGCTGGCAAACATGGAGGGGGAAGGCAAGGTGTATGGATGGGAGCGGGGGCCGAAGAAGTACGCCTATCCCGCGCTCCCGGGAGCGAACATGCAGATCACCTACCTGAACTCCAAGTTCAACCCGTTCCTGATCCTCGACGATCGACCTGGCCCCAACGACCAGGGAACGGACGGGCCGGCGATCACGCGGGTTGGCGGCGATGGCTGGTCGCAGTTCAGCCCCTTCCCCTGGCGGAACCACTGGCCGGTGACCCAGATTCCCATCATCGGACGCCACGCGGTGGCTGCGGACCGGCCCGCCCATACCTACACCTCGACCCAGCACAGTGCGGCCTACGCGACGAGCGGGCAATCGATGGTCAAGATCATGCTTTGCGGGATGACGGAACGCGGCGAGGCGGTGGAACTGCTCCCGCTGGCCCGGTCCTGGCTGCGGCCGGCGAGGATGGAGATCCTTTCGGAGGGCTATGCGGGAGGCCGGTACGATCCGACGGAACGGGCGTATCGGGTCCGGCGGAGCGATGGTTCCTCTCCCATGCTGCTCGAGTGCCGGTTCGAGGCCAGCAAGGGCAGTCCGCTCGAGAACCTGGCGATTGTGGTGGAGAATTGGGGCGAGGCTGCTGCGGAGCTGAGGATTGACGGCCAGTCGCGGCCGGCGGATCCGGCTGCGAGATTCGGGTATCACCGCCACATGGAGGGGACGGACCTCGTTTTGTGGTGTAAGATCGAAAGAGACACCCCCTGCCGGGTTGAATTGGCACCCAGAAGGCCGTGAGCGGGTAGAATTTGTTGTGAACCTGCCGGAACCGCAAGGGTGCGGTTGAAAAACGGGCATCTGGAACCACGAGGAAGGAAGAAAGTCGGTAAACCATGAGTGGATCCTGGAGAATCGGCACGATCTCGGGAATCGGCATCTATGTCCATTGGACATTCTTGATCCTGTTGGCCTGGGTCGGATGGGCGCACTATGCCCACGGCAATGATCCGGTCGACACGCTGCACGGCCTGATTCTGGTTGCGGCCATGTTCTCGATCATCGTGCTCCACGAGCTGGGGCATGCATTGGCGGCCAGGCGCTACGGAATCGCCACGCGAGACATCACGCTGCTGCCCATCGGCGGAGTGGCGCAACTGGAACGGATGCCGGAAGATCCCAAGCAGGAACTGGTGGTCGCCATCGCCGGTCCGGCGGTGAACGTGGTGCTGGCCATCTTGTGTTTTCTGGGGATTGTCGTGCTGTTGGGAATTGCCGGCTTTGGTCCGGCCGCACTAGAAGCAGCCAGAGAACTGGGCTTCCTTTATGAGGATCACCAGTACACACCGAATCTGAGCGAGGTCCCGCTTCTGGGTGCTGTCTTCCTGGGCAAGATGCTGTTTGCGAACCTGTCGATCGTGGCATTCAACCTGTTGCCGGCATTTCCCATGGACGGCGGCCGGGTGCTGCGTGCGATCCTGGCGATGAACATCGACTACGTGCGGGCCACGCAGATGGCAGCCTCGGTGGGGCAGATCATGGCGATTGGTTTCGGCATTCTGGGACTGTTGGTCTTCCACAACCCTTTCCTGATGCTGATTGCCCTGTTTGTGTGGATGGGGGCGGCCTCGGAAGCCTCCATGGTCCAGGTCAAGGCGGGACTCCGCGGGGTTCCCCTG
>CAZLWV010000008.1:79218-83057 GCA_964563135.1 uncultured Planctomycetaceae bacterium | reverse complement strand
CCCACGCCATGATCACTCAGTTTCGCACGCTGGCTCCCGACGACCCGATTGGAGCTGCGTCGGTGCACGTGATCGCGGGGTTTCAGCACGATTTTCCGGTGCTGGACGACGGCCGGCTCGTGGGAGTACTCACCCGGTCGGACCTGCTCAAATCGTTGGCGGAGGAAGGCGTTCATCAGCCCGTTTCGAGCGTGATGCGGCGGAATTTCGAGACAGCCGACCCGGCGGACATGCTGGACAGGGTCTTCGAGAAGCTGCAGGAGTGCGATTGTCACGCCATTCCGGTGGTTCGCGGCGATCAGCTCTACGGAATCGTGACGACGGAGAGCGTGGGCGAGTTTCTGACCATTCAGAAGGCGATTCGCGGCGGGGCTCGCTAGAGGGCAGGCACCGGGATCGAGGCCCGTCGTGGCGGCGAGCCGCGCTGGACAAGACGCCGCGCAGGCGTAGAATCAGCAGCGATGACGGCCCGTTTCTGTCAGCCACCAGGCCCGGCAATCCAGGTGCCCATGGCCGTTCTGAACCAACGGAGGAAGAGAACATGCCCAAGATCAACCGTTATGTCGACATTTCGACCGTGGACCGTGAGGCCAAGAAGGACTACATCGACCGTCATTCGCCGTTCATCGTGTGTGCGGCCAGCGCCAAAGCGGGACAGAAGTTTCCGGTGACCGTGCGGATGGGCCAGGAGTACACCCACCCTGACGATCCGGACCATTACATCCGTTCGATCGGGCTGTTCAACAAGGAGACGCTTCTGGCTGAGGCCACGTTTGTCGCTGGCGTTCTGGGGGGGCAAGGGCAGAAGGGGCAGGCAGAGGTGACCTTCCATGTCGTTCCCAGCGGCAAGCAATTGGAATTGACGGCAGTGTCCTATTGCACGAAGCATGGGCTCTGGGAGTGCGATCCGGTCAACGTCACCGTGGAGGAATAGGACGATCCCCAGGCGGCGGGCCTGAAGAAAACATCTTATCCGGCTCTTGCCAGGCCGTCCGGGCCCCCGTGGTCCGGGCGGCCTGTTCGTTTCTGCCCGAAGTCGTTCGGAGCACAATAGTTAGGGGCGGCAAGTCCGGCCGCTGGCGGGTTGTCTGGGGCAGTGTCTGCCAAGCCGAACGAGGCAAAGGCCGGGCCGAGATTGCTGAAGGGCCTAGCCTCGAGAGAAACGGGGTTGTAGATTGTCTCGTGCATCAAGATGCGTCTGGGCGTTCTTGCAGATCGTTGCTCTCGGCCGCCGGGTTCGGGAAAGGGCTTCTCGCCCGCGATCGTGCCGGGCGAACCCAGCCCTGGCCCCACCTGCAATCCTCAAGGTAGACCGTTCATGAAGCGGAATCAGTTTTTCGCCAAGAAGTCGTTGGAGATCCTGCTGGAGGAAATGGCCGGGGAGAATCGCCTGCGGCGCGTGCTGGGGCCGGTGGCCTTGTCGTCGCTGGGTATTGGGGCCATCATCGGCACGGGGATCTTCGTGCTGACCGGGGTAGCCGCCCGCCAGTTTGCCGGTCCGGGCCTGGTCATCTCGTTTGCCGTGGCGGGGCTGGCCTGTGCGTGTGCGGCGTTGTGCTATGCGGAGTTCGCCTCGATGGCCCCTATTGCCGGCAGCGCCTACACCTACGCCTATGTTTCGCTCGGGGAGCTGGCGGCCTGGATCATCGGGTGGGACCTGGTGCTGGAATACGCCATGGCCTCGGCCACGGTGGCAAGCGGCTGGTCGCACTACTTCTTGAGTTTTCTCGGGTTGTTCAAATGGAAATCGGGCCAGACGATTCTCACGATACCGATGTGGCTGTCGATGGATCCGTTCACGGCATCCACGCAGTACATCGACTATCAGACCTCGAAGACCCTGGTCGTCATTTCGGCGGATGCCACTCCCTTGGCCATTCAGCGGAAGTTGGCGGGTGATCGAGGTCAAACCAAGCTGGCCCTGCCCGTAGCGCCGGACGCGGGAATCAATCGGGTGTCGCGGGTGGAGGCAAAGTTCTCACCGGAATCGATCGCCGCGGTCGAGTCGCTGCACGGCAAGCGGGCCGCGGCGTCGATCGCCCGTGTGCAGGCGGCCCTGGAGAGCCGGCTGCAATACGATCCGGTCGTCGCGCCGGCCGAAATGCTGGGCCGGGTGCGTGAAGACAACCGTGGGGGGGCCGAGGCCTATGAGCAGACGCCGGTGGTTCTGGGTGGCATTCACCTGACGATGAACATCATCGCGCTGGCCATCTGCGGCGTGATCACCGTCATCCTGGTGATCGGGATCCGGGAGAGCGCGGGAGTCAATGCGCTGATGGTGCTGATCAAGATCGGCGCGGTGCTCTTCGTGATTCTGGCCGGCATCGGCCACGTTGACACGGCCAACTGGAGCCCCTTCCTCCCCTATGGCTGGACCGGCGTGTTCAGCGGGGCGGCATTGATCTTCTTTGCCTACGTGGGGTTCGATGCGGTTTCGACCCATGCCGAGGAGGCCCGCAACCCGAAGACCGACGTTCCCATCGGCATCCTCAGTTCGCTGGTGATCTGCACGGTTCTGTACATTGCCGTCGCCGCGGTCGTCACCGGGATGGTTCCCTATCCGCAGATTCCTCTCCACGCCCCGATTGCCGGCGTTTTCGAGAGTCTCGAGCTGAAGTTCGCCACGGTGATCATCACGATCGGGGCGCTGACCGGCATCACCAGCGTGCTTCTGGTGATGCTCCTGAGCCAGCCCCGCGTGCTCCTGGCGATGGCCCGCGACGGCCTGCTGCCGCCGAGCGTCTTTTCCGCCGTCCATCCGCGTTTTCGTACTCCTCACCGGTCGACGATCCTGACCGGTACGGTGTGCGGTCTGACCGCCGCCTCGTTTCCCCTGGAAGCGATCGGGCACATGGTCAACATCGGGACCTTGTTTGCCTTCGTAGTCGTCTGCATCGCCGTGTGGCTGATGCGCCGCCTGAACCCCAATGCCGAACGCCCCTTCCGTACGCCGTGGCTGAATCTGGTGGCCCCAGCCGGCGTTGTGTTGTGTCTGGGGCTGATGGTCTACCTGGGCTGGCAGAACTGGGTGCGGCTCTTCGTCTGGCTGGCGGTGGGCCTGGTGATCTATTTTGCCTACGGCCGTCATCACAGCCACCTGGGCAAGGAGCTTCGCGGCGAGATCGCCCGGCACGGACTGTCGCCGGCGGGTACGCCTCTGGGCGACCTGCCTGACGGGCTGGAGGAAAACGCGTCTTGATGCCAATCGCCGGGTTGTGCGCTGTTGGCGACTGGCGGACATGAGCGGCGCGCCCCCAGGGGCCCAGGAGAGATCCTGAGGCCGGCGCAGGGCTGCCCGGCGAGGCATCTTCCCGTTGCCGGCTTTTCCGGTTATTTCTTGTGTCGCCCGGGCCTCATCGGTTAGTCTATTCACGGGCCGGAAGCGTATCCGGCCACGCACCAATTGCGGATCGGGCGCGGAAGAAATCCGGGGAGGGACACATGAAACGTCTGGCGGTTCTTCTGTTCGTTGCCGCGTCGGCCGGTGCGGCCACTGCGGCAGAAACGCTCTTCACGGCCGCGCCCCAGGAGTATCAGGGAACAAAGTACTACTGGCTGGCCGAGTGGAAACTCGAAGTCACCATTCCCGGCGACGTGGGTGCCAGCGAGGGGCTGGAGGTGCTTTTCGGCAGCAAGGGAAGCGGCAAGCGGACCCTGCATTACCAGTACGGCAAGCAGAGCGGCATGCTCGTCGAGGTCCGCCCGAAGCCCTACGAGTGGATCGCCCTGCCCTTAGGCAAGCTGACGGGCGGGAAGACCATACTCCTCTCCGGAAAGGGACGCGAGCAGGTCGCCTTTCTCGCGGGCGTACGCATCACTGGCCAGTCCAAGGCCGAACT
>CAZLWV010000008.1:67698-79208 GCA_964563135.1 uncultured Planctomycetaceae bacterium | reverse complement strand
GAAGGTCAGGCCGATTCCGGTTGCCGGCGGATCGGTCGATCCCAGGCAGTCGGCGGTCTGGTCCGAAATGCCGGGTTTCGAGATCAGCGACCAGGTGCGCCAGCTCTGGGATCCGGCTCCGCAAGAACCCGACTGGCAGCGTGCGGAGCGGTCGGCCCGTTATGCCGGGATCGCGCTGGGCAAGGTCCAGCGCTGGCTGCACGAAGGTTGTCTGGCGGTGCGGGACGAACGGTCGGGACTGTTCCGGCCGACCGGAGCGGAGTGGAACTACCGCGACACGGCGGCCGACTGCTATCCGTTCTACGTCTGGGCCGCCTTCTACACCGACCAGACGGTGCTCGAGACGGTGATGGTCGATGCCCTCAAGGCGGAACAGCAACGGTGCAACCACCTGGATCGTTTGCCGGTCAGCTACGACATGGATGCCGGGCAGAAGGTTGCCATGGATTTCGACGCCATGATCTTCGGCGCCAGCGAGTATGCCAAAGACGGCCTGGTGCCGATCGTGGAGATCACGGGCCGGAAGTACCCGTGGCTGGCGCGGATGCAGGAGATCGTGGACGACGTCTTCAAGCATGCCCCCTACGACACTCCTTACGGCAAGATTCCCTCCACAAATGTCGAAGTCAACGGTGATCTTCTGCAGATCCTTCCACGGCTGTACTCCATGACGAGTGAGCGGAAGTACCTGGATTGGGCGCACCGGTTGGCCGACTACTATCTGCTGCCGGGCGGATTCGTGCCGGCACGGCTCTCGGACCATGGCTGCGAGATTATCGGCGGGCTGGGATTGCTGTTTGCCGTCGATGCGAAGGCGGCTCCGGAGAAGTGCCAGCAGTATCGCCCGCACCTGGAGTACATGTTCGATGAAATCCTGCGGCGCGGCACGAACTCGGACGGCGTGGTGATCGGCACTTTGCAGGACAAGGCCGGCCCGCACGACGGCGAAGTCCTCCGCGATGGCTGGGGCTACGATTTCGTGGGTTTCCTCGATTACGACCTGGCCCTGGGGACGGCCCGCTACGAGCAGGCGATCCGCAAAGCGATGGGGAACCTGCTCAAGCCTCGATACGAGAAGTTCAACTGGGACAGCGGCTCTCGCGACAACGTGGCCGACTCGGTCGAAGGGGGCCTCTACCTCCTCTACCGGCTGCCGGTGCCGGAGACGTTCCTCTGGGCCGATCGCGAGATCGCCACGCTGCTGGTGGACCATACCGATCCCGAACGGTTGTGGGGCGTGCACAAGCTGGAGGCCAATACTGTTCGCACGGTGCTGATCCACACGATGCTGCACACCCGCAACACGATCGCCCGTCCGTGGCAGCCGGGGCTCGAGCTGGGGGCGGCGCCATGCGACCAAGGCGTGTGCCTCTTCATGCGATCGGAAAAGGCCTACGAGGGGCGGCTGGAGTTCGACATACCGCGGCACCGGATTACGATGGGCTTCGAGCAGGACTGGCCGCGGATGAACTGCATGCCCGAATGGTTCACGGTGGAACCGGACGAAGCGCACCTGTATGAGGTGAAGGACGTGGATCGCGGCTCATCGGAGACCGTTTCCGGCAAGGCTCTCCACGAGGGTCTGATGGTGCAACTGGAGCCGGGCAAACCGCTTCGGGTGCAGGTACTGCCGCGGTGAGTTGATCTGACGCGATTCGGGACCTTGGGGTACCTTGAGACGGAAGCCGGGCATGGCCACTGAGCAGATTTGCGTTTCTTCTCCTGAGGAGAGTCTATGGACGAATTGATACGCCAGGCTGACGAGTACCTGGCGGAAACCGCCAGGCTGCTGGATGGGCTCGACCGAACCGCCCTGGCGCGAGCTGCCGAATTGCTGCTGGAATGTTACCGGCGGCAGGGGCGAGTCTGGAGCCTGGGCAACGGCGGCTCCGCCTCGACGGCGCAGCACTTCGCTTGCGACCTGGCCAAGTTCGTGATTCCCCCCAGCACACGACCGTTCGACGCGCATTGTCTGACCGACAATGTTGCCCTTTACACGGCCTGGGCCAATGATGCGGCCAGGGAAGAGGTTTTTGCCAACCAGATGCGCGGGCTGCTCCGGCCCGACGATGTTGCGATTCTGATCTCGGTCCACGGCGGCAAAGGCTTTTCCGGCGACCTGGTCGAGGCCCTGCGCTATGCCCGAGAGATCGGAGCAACAACTATCTCGCTGGTCGGATTCGACGGAGGAGTGTTGCACCAAGAGTCGACATGTTCGATCCTGGTACCGGTCGAATCGACGCCACAGACGGAGGGAATCCACCTGGTGATCGAACACCTGTTGATGGAATTGTTGCGCCGGCGTCTGGCGGCCGCAGTCATGCAGTAGGGGATCGTGGCCCATGCTCGACGAGACCGTCTTCCGCGGCCGCAGCCTGGCGATTGTCGGCAATATCTGCCGCGACGTGAAGATCGGCGCGGTCCGCCCGGGAGGGTACCTTCTGGAGGACGGCGAGACGCCGACCGAGTCGATCGTCGAAACCCTGGGAGGCGGCGGAGCCAATAGCGCCCTGGCAGCGGCAGCCCTGGGGGCCGATGTTCGATTCTGCGGCAAGGTTGGCACCGATTCCCTCGGGCAACGTCTGGAGCAATCGCTCGGGTGTCGTGGCGTGAAGACGTTCATTCGTCACGACCCGGAGGTGGCAACCGGAAGTTCTGTCGTGTTGAGCTACGACAACGGCAGTCGCCACTTCGTCAGTTGTCAACCGAACAACTACAGCTTGTCAATGCCGGATGTCGACCTGGCGGTTCTTTCCGGCGCGATGCATCTGCTGCGGGCGGATGTCTGGTTTTCCGAACCGATGCTCGACGAAGGAAACAGGCTTCTTTTCCAGAGGGCGCGAGCCATGGGGCTGGCCACGTCGCTGGACATCAACTGGGACCCGTGGTGGGGATCGGCGGATGCCGGCAGAATTGCCCGACGCAGGGAGGCGGTGCGGCGAGTTCTCCCCTCGGTCGATCTGGTTCACGGCAATGTCCGCGAATTGACCCGGTTTGCCGATCTGCAGGACTTGAATGCGGCTCTCCGGCAGATCACGGTGTGGGGAGCCGGCGCGATCCTCGTCCACATGGGCGCGGAAGGCGCAGGCTACTATCGGCAAGGGCACTGGACGGTTGCCCCTGCCGTTCCCGTGGCGCGATTCAGGAACAATGCCGGCACGGGCGACCTGTTGAGTGTCTGCGTCATGCTTCTGCACGGCTGCGACGAGATCGAGCTGGAGGACCGCCTTCAATTGGCCAACACGATTGTGTCGCAGTTCATCGAAGGAAGACGGGATTTGATGTCGGTGCTGGAATGACCGTGCCCGTCTCTCGGTTTCCAGCTGCTGCCGGACAAGTTCGCGGTGCGCCAGACTCAGGGTGGGGTGTATCCAACCAGCGCTCCTGTTCCTCAAGAGTGAGGCGAGACCATCGCCTTCCGACAAGCATGGCGTATTCGCGATTGAGTCGGACACGGCAACGGTCACTTTGTTACCTTGAAATCCCGCAAGCTGCACACGTCTTCGCCGCCGGCCTGGAGTTCGGCGACGAGCGTGCAATCAGCGGGCATCGCCGGGGCTGTGAATTTGAAAGTAAGAATCTGGCGGCCCAGCGGCTGGGCCTTGGTCGGCTCCGCCTCAAGGAGCTTGCTCTCGTCGCTTTGGCCCGTCGCACCTTTCCAGGAAATGCGAAAGCCGCCAGTCTTGCCGCTGGCGGCTTCAGCCAGAGAGGTACTCGTTCGAGAACTCGCCGATGCCGGGTCAGGATCGGTCAACCCGTCACCGGCACCTTGTTCGTCTCACGGACGCCCGGGACCCCAAGAAGAGTCATCGGCTATTCCCGGACGGCCAGGGGCAGGCGGCAGAGGTTGAGGCTGGCCGCCACTGCTTCCCGAGTCCGGCTGAAAGATCGGCTGGTGATCCGGGTCTGACTGCGTTCCAGGACGGTCCGAACCCTTGCGGAACATCTGATACACTCCCCGATGCGGAGCGCCCGGCGCACTGGCCACCACGCTTCCACCGCCGGCCTGAACCCAGTGCCAGAACGGTTGGCCGGAAGGAGTGAGAAACTCCATCCGGAGCCACGTGCCTGGAGCAGATTGATCCGAGATCTGCCGCACATCATCGGCACTGTAGACCGGCTGACTCTCATAGCGGGTGATGATATCTCCCGACATCAACTGCCCTTGCTGATGCAGCATGTCGGCCGAACTGCCAGGGATGAAATGGCTGATGATCACTCCCCGCTGGTATGCATCCGGATATACGTAGAAGCCCACCAATCCACCTGCCGAAACGCTGGAGCAGGCTCCCCAGATTCCGGCAAACACCGCCATCGAACAAACAGTCATTCGCATCGTCTTCATTGTTTTGATCTCCATGCAATTGGTTGCATTTGTCTGGGGCCGAACCGATCACTGGCCGCACCGTGGAAAACCGAATCTCGTGTCATTTGTCTCAAGAGACCACGAACGCGATATGAAACCTATGGCGAGTCTGGTCGAGAATGCGTCAACGACTTCAGATTTGGCCTGGCGCGGGCCCGGCGGGCCATGTGGCATCAAGAGCTCATCCCAAAACCACAGAGAAGGCCTCCCACGGGCGGAACATGGCTGGGGCGGCGATGGTTCTGGGATCGGCCCTGAGACAACCCGAAACGCCTGGTTGCCTCTGGCGAGTTCCTGCACCCTGACTCACGAGATATTGCTCACTTGAGCCCCGCGCACTCCCCCAGCCGCCGCTCGATCTCGGCGATGATCTTCTGGTATTTCTCGCCCCCCACGCCGCCGTACTGCGACTGCAACTGGGCATCGGGGATTCCCTCGGGCAGATCAGCGGCCTCCGGAAAGACCACGCCGAGGTCAAAAGGGGCGGCCAGAAGGTCCTGCAAGCGGCGAGCCGATTTTTCATCGCGGGTGGCGGCCACGGCGAAGAGCGTGCCTGCCCGGTCGGCCACCAGATCCGAGAAGGAGAAGCCGCTTTCTCCTTCGCCGGCGTCGAGTTCCTCTTTGAGCAGGCCGGCTTCGTCGCTCAGCAACTCGTTGGACACCAGGGCCAGCGCCGCACTGACCAGGAAGTGGCGGCTCCAGTCGGTGCGGCCACGGAGACGGACGAAGTGGACATGACGCCGCGCCTGGCGGGTCAATTCTTCGTCGGTCACCCGCCCGACCAGGCGCTCGACGTGCCGGTGTCCGAGGAGGATCGCCAGAGCGAGGATGGCGGCCCGGTTCTCCACGGCGGGGTCCTCGGTCGTCGAACGGGCGCGGGCCAGTGCGAAGGCCGATTGCAGCATTGCCGGGAACCGGTCGTCTTCGGCCACGCCCGGGTAAGGCCTTGCCAGGTGCTCGTAGTAGACCCTGGTTTTGACGACCACGCTGGGGCTCTGGCCGAACCGCGATACGAGCGAGGGCATGATGTCGTCGACGAGCCCGCGGGCGACGAGCACCGCCTCGACCTGTTCACCGGTCACGCGCAATGAGCCGATTGCTCGCAGCACCCCGTTCAGATCGGGATCGTTCATCACCAGCGTGATTCCCTGCTGCACGAGGCGGTCGAGAACGAAACGGGGCACTGGCAGCCGCCCGATGCGGCAATGGTCGAACTCGATCCGGAGCTTGCCGCCGGCGATGCTGGCCTTTCCCGATGTCTCGATGTTCACAAACCGGGCCGGCTTCTCTGAGCTGGCAAGTGGAACCGAAAGCCTGGCGGTGATGGTTTCCTGGTCGAAGCCAATATCGCCGCAAGCGAGGGGAACAACCTGGGGAATCCCCATGGCAAGGATCAGGTTGAGATCACGCTCGCTGAGCGTGAGCCGGCGGGTTCCATCCGCGAGAATCTGCGGTTTCTTGGCGATGTCCACCAGGCGGCGTTTCTCGGCCGAGGTGACCTTGGGCGGATGGATGTCGAGGGGGGCCGGGGCGGTGGCCAGGAAACCGAGCACCGCCAGGACAATCACGCCGGCGAGCAGCAGTCCGAGCGCCTTGGGAATCAGCCAGAGAACGGCCCGCGGGCCTCTCAGCAGGTTGCGGCCCACCCACACCCCCGTGACGAAACCGGCTAGCGGCAGCAGCGAGGAGAGAAAGCCAGGCAACCGGCCGGTTTCGACGAGGTATAGAAAGACGAAGGTGGCAGCGCCCAGCACACCCATTAGGATCCAACGACCGGCGATCCTGAGGATCCTCAGGGGCCTTTGGCCACTGAAACCGAGCGCCACGAGGATTCCGAACAGGAAGAGACCAACCGCCATCTGGACGTTGGCCGAAACGGTGTTGTAGATCCACCGTTGGAGGGAGAAGAGATCGGTGAGTGTGATCTCATGCCCTGCCGGCACGATGTTCTGACGGGCGAGGGCGCGGAAGAAGAGGAGAGACAGGTAGCCGGCCAGCACGATCCAGGCAGACCAGACGACCACCTTCGACCACCAGCTTTTCGGTTCCGGCTGGGAGGCGTCAGCGACAACCTCCGCAGAAAGGTCCGCCGGGGGGGTGGCACAAGTGGAACTCATCGAATCGCGTCGAATCGGAAAAGGGATGGTGCCCCTGCGGAGGGTTTTTGGCCTGTCCAACAAGCCCCAAGCCGTCTTGGGTGCCAATCCGCGCGGCAGGTGGCGGCCCGGTTCCGCCAGAGTCTCATGGAACCGGTCGCAAAAACGCGCCCAATCCGCCGTCCCTCACCCGCGGGAGGGTGTTGCTCATAATCCGCAGGAACTCTTCAGTCTCTCTGAATCGCGGCACAAAATCAAGGCGTTTTAGAACCACAGAGCCGCGAAGGGTGCAAGCAGACCTGCCGCCTGTGCATGGTCTGTGCCTGTGAGAGACTTCTACGTTTTGCCAGGGCTTCCTGTTCCCGCTCAACGGCTCGCGTAGGTCCGCCCCAGTTGGTTGACGATCGCTTTCTTGAGCTGGAGTGGATCGATTTCGTTCACCTGGCGATCGACCACCTTGCCGCCGGGGGCCACGAGGATTGTGTAGGGCACGGGGCCGGGCCACTGGGCGTCGAGGGCTTCGGCAAACTTGTCGCGGCTCGGGCCGGTGAAGAGGTAGTTGGTCGAGGAAACGTGTTTCTCCGTGAGGGTCTCGAGGGCCTGGTCGCGGCGGGCGGGTTCGTCGAGACTGATCGTGATCATCTCGAATCGTCGCTTGCGATACATGCGGTTGATCGTCACCAGTTCCTCCAGTTCAGCGGTGCACGGTCCGCACCACGTGGCCCAGACATTGACCAAGAGCAGCTTGTCGGTCTTGTTTTCGGCCAGCGTCTTCACGCCCGCTTCATCGATTGTCTTGAGGGAGACCGGTTCGGCGTTCCATTTTTCGATCGAGTCGATGGCGCTCTGCCGCTTGTCGGACCATTTGGTCGAGCAGCCGAAGACGCGGGTCTTCTCCACCGGAACCGGCTTGCCGGCCAGGAGGGCGTCGATCGCATTGCGTGCGTCGTGCGACTGCACCTGGCGGATATCGGAATCGTCGACCCGGCCGACATAGCGCAGCTTACGGGCGGCGTCGAAGATGAACACATGGGGAGTGGCCAGCACGCCATAGGCCGCCGACACCTTCTGGTTCTCGCCGTCGTAGAGATAGGGGAAGGGGAACTTCCGGTCCTCGGCCCGGATCTTCATGTCTTCCAGCGAATCTCCCACGTCGGTATAGCCGAGCTCATCGAGGCGCAGCGCTTTCGGATCGTTGGGCGAAATGGCGACCAGGGCCAGGCCGCGGTTCTGGTAGTCGTTGTGGATCTTGATGATCCGGTCTTCATAGGCCTGCGCGGTCGGACAGTGGTTGCACGTGAAGACGACCACGAGCACTTTGGCCTCGGCGAAATCCTTCAGGCTGTGCGTTTTGCCGTCGACGCCGGGAAGCTGGAAATCGGGCGCCGGCTGGCCGATCTCGAGGGTTGCCGGTTCCTTGGCGGCCAGGGGGTGGTCGGAGGCAAGAAGGAGGGCGAGCCAACTGAGGGGGATTGCGAGTCTCGGCATGATGGATTACTCCTTGCGGGCCTGGGCGCTACCACCTTTGACAGATCGGATGTTGATTGTATACGGGCCGGCCCCCTCGACAAGCCAGCGGACGTAGACGACCCCCATGCCCGGGATATTGGGGATCCGGACCTCGGCGGGACGGAATTCCTGTTCGGCGGCGTCCTGGAACAGCGGTTCCCGGCTTCGCATGGCGGCCACCACTTTGAGTCCCTCGCCGCTGATCGAGGCGATGTCGGGCGGTGTCAGATGGTTCTGCAGATCCACGTCGGCATGGGTGGGGATGAGCTTCTGGTTGATGATTGCGGCGGTCACCTCGAGCAGCTTGCCGGCCAGCGGTTTCACACCGACCGACTGGATGGCCACCTGGGGCATCTGGTCGGCATGGTAGAGCGTGAAGGCCATGTTGCGGTGGCACTCTTCCTCCAACAGGAAAGACGGCGGCTGGCGCCCCCACTCCTTCCGTCTGCCGCCGACCTCGATCCGGCCGTACTGCGGATGGTCGACCTCGTGCCAGGCGATGGTTCCCTGGCCGAGGAGGAGCAGGTCGTCGAAGTCCTGTTCTTCCGTGCCGCGATCCTGGGGTTGGCGGCGGAAGTAGTTCTCGCGGGTGAACAGTTCGTTGCAGAACGAGAAGATCCCCAGCATGCTGAAGTGCCAGTCGAACTCGCCGCCGTAGACTTCGTAGAGTCCGGTGGAGCACTCGAGGTACTTGTAGAACGGCAGCATCTGCTGCCCCTTGGCGGCGATCGCGTCGTAGACGGCCACATCGGCCGCCGAATACTTGTCTTCGCGGTTTCCCGGCCCGCGGAGGATCATGCCGCCGGCATTGTGATAGGTTTGGGCGCCGGCGATGTTGGGATGGTCGAGTACGAAATCGGCTACCAGGCGGTTCTCGCCGATCGAGAAGGGGTAATGGCAGGCTCCCGGCTGGACGTAGGCGGGTTGCCATTGCCGGGGCCAGTCGCGGTTTGGATCGTAGTAGCCGTCGCTGTCCTCGTTCACACGGCCGTCGCCGTCGTTGTCGATCCCTTCGTTGCCGAGCAGCTCGTACTCGCCCCGCTCGTCCGGCCTGGCCGGGATCATGAGCTGGGGATGATCGGGATGGACCTTCCAACGGCCATTGGGGTCGCGGCGGCGCATCTGCGCGATTTGCCCATCGCCATCGAGATCATCGCAACCGTCCTCATCGACCAGTCCGTCGCGATCATCGTCGACCGGGCGCTTGCCCGCGCGGGGAGAGCTGGTGGTGTTGGGTTCGTACATGTGGGCGTCGCGCGAGTCGGGATTCATCATGGGCACCATGTAGAACGTCCGTTCGTCGACCAGCCGCGTGACGGCGTCGTGTCGCCCGTACATTTCGAGCAGGTACCAGGCCGTGTAGAGTGTCACCTGGGTGCCCTGGATCTCGTTGGCGTGGATGGCCCCGTCGATCCAGAAAGCCGGCTTGCTGCGATCGTCGCCCGTCTTGCGGTTGGCGATTGTCAGGAGCCACATGTCACGCCCCTCGTAGGACTTGCCCAGGCTGGCCAGATGCGCCAGATCCGGGTGGGCGGCCACCATTTTCTTCATCAGGCCGGTCGCCTCGGCATGGTCGTGATAGCGGTTCCAGTTGGCCGGTACCTTAGGATCCGACGGCGCGCCCATGGGCTGGTAGGGTTTCTGCTTGGGAGCCGCCAAAACACCCGGCACCAGCAACAACACCAGCACCGGCCCAGTCAATCCAACTCGTTTCATGATGCACTTGCTCTTTATGGTGATCGTCCAAGGTCTGGCGACGAGCGGGTACATGATGCACTTGCTCCGCGTAGTCGAACTGGCCGGAATTTGGCCTTTTACGTGATCCTCCCAGGTCTGGCGACGAGCGGCTACTTGGGTCGCTTCGCGTCCAAGTCCACGTCTTTGGTCACACTTCCGACCATCGGGCTCCAGACCCGCACCTTGAGTTTCAGCGTCTTACTCGTGGCGCTCCGTACGAGCCACTTCACTTCTTCCCGTCCCCCTTCGCCCGCCAGGGGCCCGATGGCGCGGCGGGCGTGTCCTGTCATCAGCGAAACCTGTTTGGGGAAGACCAGTTCGGCCTGCAGAAGTTGCGGCTCCCTGGTGATGCGTCCCATCTCCGAGACGGTCGGCAGGGTCCCTTCGTTGACGACGGCTGCCGTGACCCGCCACACGTCGGCCCCCAGCGGTTCAGCCTGCAGCGAGGCGATCTTGACGCGGGGGAGCATCCCTGCCAGTTTGAGCAGAAACTCATACTGCCCTCGGGCTGCCTCGTCGAGCAGTCTGGCCGGCGGATTCTGTTTCAGGAAGGGTTTGAAGCCGCCTATTTCGACCTTTCGTCCCTCCAAGTCGGGATGTTCCACGGGCTTCCAGTCGACGAAACCATCCACGCCCTCCTGTTTGAACCATGCCAGCGCACTGACATCGTCGGCGACGCGGTTGTCTTTCTCGGACTCCTTGGCCGAGTCGCCAGCTTTCTGTTCTTCCTTTTTCTTATCCGTATCCTCGCCGTCTTCCGGTTTTAGCTCGTCCTTTTCCACCTTGGGGATGAACCAGGGGCGAGTAGCCACCGACCAGCGGCCGTAGTGGAAGTAGGCCCAGGGAACGAACGACCCTTTGGCGGCAGGCATCTCTGGCGGTTTCACTTTACCGTGGATCTCTTCGTAAACGCGGGCGATATGGTCGAAGTAGGGCGCGTCTTTGGCAAGCAAGGTCGTCTTGATCTTGTTCTTCTCGGCCGACTCGTCCGGTTTCCACTTGTGAAGCAGATTGTCGCGGCCCGAAAGTGTCCAGACGAGCACGATGTTGGGGTGCTCGAAGGCAAAATCGGCGATTGCCCGGGTCTCGATTTCCGAGACCTGGTGCGGGCCGGCACCGGGCTGGAAATACGGGTAGTCGAAGGTGAAGTTGCGGTCGAAGGCCACGCCACCTGGCGGGTCTTCATTGAGAGCGCCGTCGCCGTCGTTGTCCTTGCCTTCCACATAGAGCTTGTAGCGTCCCCGCTGGTTCTTCTTCGCGTCGGCTTCGATCATCACCCGAGGATCGTCCGGGTGGGCGAGGTAGCGGCCATCGGCATCTTCGACCCGCATCGCGGTGATCAGCCCGTCGCCGTTGAGATCGTCGGGGCCGTCTTCGTCCACCTGGCCGTCGGCATCGTCGTCGATCGGACGAGTGTTCACGTCGCGCTGGCGAAGGGGCGATTCGAAGAAGGCTTCGGCGCCGTCGGGAGCCGCCTGGACGATGCAGTAGAAGGTAACGCGGTCGACCAGTCCGCGAACGTCCGCGTCGCTCGTGGCCGCGCTGGCCAGTTGCCGTACCATGCGGAGCACGACCTCACTGTCGACCGGGCGGGTCGGGTCGGTCCCCCCCACGACCAGCAGGGCCGGTTTCCTGTCGGTCTGGCCAGTACCGACGGTCAACAGGCCCACCTCGCGCCCGCCGAGCGTTCGGGCGAGGGGCGTGCAGGTGACCAGTTCCGATTTGTCCAGGGTGTGGGCCTTGCCGATCAGGGTCCTGGGGTCGCTGTAGCCCTCGATGGCAGGCGGGGCGGCCGTCAGCAT
>CAZLWV010000008.1:66835-67688 GCA_964563135.1 uncultured Planctomycetaceae bacterium | reverse complement strand
AGAAAGAGGACAAGACCGGCGGCCCCGGAGGATACAGAGGTTTTCACGGCATCTCGACCAGGAAGGCAGGATCAGGACGGGAAAAGCACCGTTCCCATCCTATCCTGGCACGGGGGGCCATTCCAGCGCTGGTGCCGGAAAGCGGTTCCGCGCTGGCCACGGCAGTTTGCCCCGCCTTTGAAGATGCCGAGAGAAGATGGTCGAGGGACGTCTTTCTGAGGGCATCCGACCGAGGCAGGTTTTGCACCGTCTTTGAAGATGCCGAGAGAGGTTGATCGAGGGGCGTCTTTGTGAGGGCTTCCGACCGAGGCGAGTTTTGCAACGCCTTTGAAGATGCCGGGAAAAGTTGGTCGAGGAACGTCTTCCTAAAGGCTTCCGACCAAGGCGGTTGCGGCGGCGTCTCCGATCGTAAGATCCATCCAGCCATTGGGGGTATGGCGCACAATTCCCTCTGTTGGGGAGCTGACCATGTCATTGGCTGGCCTGTTGGAGGGGTGTTTTTGCCAGGTCACGGAAAGGATGCAGGGGCCGGAGGCGGCGGGGTGATGGGGCGAGGCGGCCGAGCGGCTGTGGCGCATTTGATGGAAACGTGCAGCACGTGGCCGGCAGAATCCCGAGTTGTCAGAGATCGGCTTGCTGGGAAGCAGTATATCAGTATACATATAGGCAGTCAAGGGCATTCATGGAATGTTGTCGTCTTTTCCGTACAGGAGTCCCTTGAGATTGTCGGGCTCTATCTGCTCCGAGAGGAAACGAGCGGCTCCGTCGCGGTGTCCAGAATTGGCCCCGCCCGGATGCCGGCTGCCGATCGCCATCCCGCTCCCATTCGGCACGTTGATCCCCTCTTCCGCAG
>CAZLWV010000008.1:53151-66819 GCA_964563135.1 uncultured Planctomycetaceae bacterium | reverse complement strand
CCTGCGCGGGATCCATCCAGCAGGCGGGAGCCGTTCGCTCGACGACGAGGATCATGCGCGCGCTCTTGGGGCCGAACTGGGAGAGGGGCTTGCCCTTGGTCGCTTCAAAGGCCGTGCCGGGACCGACGACGACTGCATAGGTTGTCTGGCCCGGCGGCAACTGGGCGCTGGGGCACTGGTAGAAGGCGACCGCTTGGTTGTGGAACCGGCGGTTGTGATCGCTGTCCCAAGGCTGGTCCAGCCGGATTTTGTCGTACAGCGCCTGCTGGCCCAGGTAGGGGAGCAGCAGGACGCGCCACGAGTGCAGCGGCTGGCCGCCGGCATCGGCCGTCGAGGCGGGAGGCAGCGTGCCATGGTCGCGCTCGTAGAGGAGCATGGCCAGGGTGATTCGGTGGATCCGATCGACGCACTCGGCGCGAAGGGCCGCTTCCCCTGCGACGCCGGTAGTGGGAAGCAGCAGATGGGTCAGAGTATCGGCCAGAAGCTCGGATCTGGCGCGCATGGATACGAGGGCCCTGAGACCCGGGACCGGCTTGGGGGAGGCTCCTGCGGCGACCGATGCGTCGAACTGCTGGTTGACGCGGCTGGCAATCACGTTCCAGTCGATTGCCATTCTCGCAGCCATTCGCTCGGGCATGCCGAACTCTTCCAGGTCTCCCTTGCCGTGGGCCATCGCTTGCACCATGTCGAGCAGCGAATAGCGTTCGAAGGGCAAAACGTTCTCGAACTTGACCCTGGGGGGCAGGTCGTTGAGCTCGCCGGCGAGCCGTTCGAGTTGCTCCTTGGTGGGAGGGTGTTCGAGGGACCCGGCGATGCCGATCGCGCCGGCGATTTGCTCGAAGGCGATCCCGATGAGCATCTGGATGGTATTGCTTCCGGGCCCGATACGACGCCCCAGGCGTTTGCAGGCCACGATGTCGTCGATGGCTCCGTTGAGATCACCGCTGCCGATCCGGTGGTTGGCGCGGGCGCTCAGGGCACGCGCCAGCGATCGCAAGTCCTGCGCCTGGGGGAGCAAGAGGTCGAACAGCAAGGCATCCTCGTTTTCCCGCACGATCGGGATATGAAAGACCGGCTTACGTGTTGCCTCCCGGACCAGGTCGATGGCCGGGCCGTTTTCGGCGAGCCAGGTCTTCATCATGGGCAGATCGTCGAGCGTCCAGGGACTGCCGAGCCGGGTGTCGAGCACCTGGACGCACTGGCCGACGGGATCTCGACCGTGCATGGAAGCGTTCGCACCGGCCGGGTCCTGATCGGAAGAGATCTGCTTTCCAGCCAGCCGCTCGACCAGCGCCCGATCGAAGTCGCCGCTCTGCACGTAGGCCGTCACAACGTCGTGTGGATCCTGGAGCGTCATGTCGGGGTTGAGCTTATCGGCCGAAAGGCCCAGTTTGCGGCAGAGCCGGGAAAACTGCTCAGGGCTGGCCGCGGGCGATTTGCCTAGATGCTCGACGATGAGCCGGTAGCCGTTTTCATTCGTGGCGAGGTTCTTGGGACACGTCTCTTTCTCCCACGCGGCGAAGTAGTCGACCCGTTTGCCGTCGGACTTGAGCGGCTGGGTGATATAGGTCGTCTCCTTCGAGATCCGCAGGGGAGTCGAGCGGAACAGGCTGGTGCCGACGGCGATCAGCAGCACTGCCATCAGCCCCAGCAGCGCCACGGCGCAGCCCCATTGCCTGCGCTGCGTGCCGGCGTGCTCAACGGTTTCAGGTACGGGTTGGTTCTCCGCCATAGCAGGCTTCCTCGAATGGCGTCCCTATTTTCCGGTCAGATCGAGAGCCGAGTCCTGGGCCAGTTCGAGGTATTTGACCACGCCGTCTCGCCAGTAGTGGAGTTTGACTTTGAGCGTGTTTTCGCCGCCGGGCGCCGCCGGGCCGAACAGTTCCGAGTAGGAGCCGAGGGGGGTGACGAGGCGGTTGTGAAACCTGGCCTGCACGTGTTCCGTCACGTCGGTCTGCGCGGCGGCCCGCTCGACGTTGGTGTAGGCCCGGATCCTCAGGGCCGTCGCGTCGCAGGTATGGGAGCCGGCGTTGTGCAGGACGAAATCGAGATGCCTCCCCGTTTCGCCGGGTCCGAGTCGCAGAACCAGCTCGGCGGTGTCGCATTTGCCGGCGGTCAGTTCGCGGGTGTTGAACGTGCCGAGCAGATCGTGGCTCGTTTCGTCGTTCCAGCGGATGACGCGAAGCTCCACGCCATTGCCCAGATTCGACAGCAGCGTGCCGCACAGGGTCAGGTCCTTGTTTTGCAGATTGGGCGAGGGGGTCCAGCGGAAGACGTTGTAGGCGGCCGTGTCGGAAATCGGGTGCGTGTAGAGGAACTGCTTCCGCTCGGCCTGGGCGAGCACCTGGTCGAACATTCTTTCGGTGTAGTGCTTCCGCCAGGCGTCCTCCTGCCGGTCGCTGGGGGCGTAGTCCGACACGAAGCCGAGCTGGTCCGCCTGGCCTTCCAGGCCGTAGGCGTAACCGAGCGGCGAGCCGAACGCCTTGAATTGCGAGCCGAGCGGCTTGACATCGCCGGCCGCGGCGGTCGAGAGCAGGCCGCCGTTTTTCGAGTTGCAGAAGGTCCAGGTTCCGCCGGTGGCATCGGGAAACCTGGCGGGCAGGCCGGTCTTGCCGGCCGGGTTGACGTAGTCGGCCGCCAGGTCCGCGACGACATGGCCCCGGATCTCGAAGACTGCTTCGAGGTTGCCGGTCGTTTTGGGACCGTAGAAGGCCTTGAGCACATGCGCGTTGACAAACTCGTTGGGCCACGAGACGATCTCGTCGTTGGTCAGCCGCACCGGCTGCGTACTGCCCAGGTCCGGCACGCGGAAGTAGACATCCCGGCCGCTGGGGTCGATGAACTCGGTCAGGGTGACATCGACCTTTTCGCCGGCCCGTTCCGGATTGAGCCACGCTTTGGCAACGACTTTCAGGCCGCCGGGACGAACGGAGTCATCTCTGACCGGTTCGGTGATGGAGGCCGGATCGACGACGAGATTGCGCGGCTCGGAGCATTTTGCCAGCAGTTGGGCGTTCTGGTCCTTGCCGACGCAATACACGATCGGCCCGCGCAACAGCGCCACGCGGCCGTCCTGTACCCCCCGGCCTCGCAGCAGCCGCCATGCCATGGGCATCGAGATCCGCACGATGTCGCCGTTGTTCCACGTTCGATCCAGCACACAACAGCCGAGTTTCTGCTGCAGGGGGTCGATGTCCAACGGGCTTTCGTTGTTGACCTGGAGGGTGATCTTCTCGCACCATCGCGGCGTGCGGAATTGAAACGGAAACGCGACCGGGTTCTGGGTGGAGAACGTCAGTTTTACATTCCCGTCGTTCGGATAGACGGTTTCCTGCAGGATCGTGACACTCTGGCCCTGCACGTCGAACGTCTTCTTCGAGTTGGTGAAGAGATTCAGCGCGATTCCGCCTTCCGGAGTGCGGTAGTAGACTTTCTGCGGCAGCTCGGCCACGGCGCGGCGATAGTTGCCGCAGCAGCAGAAGAAGTCGCGGGTATCGTACTGACGTTCGCCCGTAAAGGGGGTGAAGTAGCGGATCCAGCGTCCGTCGGGCGAGTTGGCCGCCAGCAGGGCGTTGTAGATGGTTCGTTCGAGCAGGTCGCCGTAGCGCATGTCGCCTTCCAGCCGCATGAGGCTGTCGATCCAGCGCAGCACGTAGGCGGTGACGCACGATTCGCCGATCGTTCCGCATCCGTTCTGGTCGTAGGTGAATTGTTCCCCGTCGGAGCAGGAGCCGGTGACCAGCATGCCCCCCTCGCCCTTCTTCAGCAGCTCGTTGCGCATGAGCTGGCTCATGTTCAGGAGATTCTGCTCGCCGGTCAGTCGGAAGAGCTCGGTCTGGGCGTAGCAGCGTGCGAGCATGACGTAGACGTGGCGCGGGGGGCGGCTGAAATCCTGTTCCCACGTCCGCAGCGAAGCGAGTTGGACCTCGCCGCGGTTGTTTCCGTGCGGCACATCGGCGGCGAAATCGAAGTAGCGCTGCTGGCCTGTCACCCGATACAACTCGAGCATCCCTTCGGGCAGGCCGGCGGTGCAGATCTGGCCGGCGTCGTAGCACGGATTCTGGGGCGTGGGAAAGGTCTTGAGGATGTAGTCGGCCATGACCCTGGCGTGGGCGAGCGATTGGGGATTGCCGGTCGTGCGATAGTTGCGAACCAGCGCCAGGTTGATGTATTCCTGCTCGTGGAGAATCCAGTTGATGTGGTCCTGCCGGTTTTCCGGCTCGACGTTCCAGAAGCCGAGGTATCCGTCGGGGTCGCGGGACTTGACCAGTTCGTCGATGATGTACTGGGTGCGTGCGGCCACCTTCGGGTCTCCCGTGTAGGCGGCAAACAGGCTGCCGGCGTCGAACACCTTGCCGATGCCGTAGTAGACGCGGCTCTGGTCGCCGCGGTCCGTGCGGTGGCGGAAGTGATCGAGCCACTTGCCGTCCAGGTCGATCACCATGTAGTTCTGATAGATCAAGTTCTTGATGCGGCGATCAATCTCTCCGCCAAGTTCCTGCTGGTTGAGGGTGACGCGGCAGAGCCTGTCGGGCACCCGGGGCTTGACCACGTCCAGAGGGGACTGGCACGGCTGGCCGGCCCGGACGGGCACTGCCAGCAACAGGCAGGACAGCGCGAAGAGCGTTGATTTCATGGTTGGACTGCCGGGTGGATGGGTCGGGTGAAGTGGATAGGCTAAATTGCCTTGTGTGATTCCAGGAGAGATTCCAGCGCCGCTACCCACCTTGTGTGGATGGAAGCGACGATTGATGGCCAGTCTATCCGGCCACTGCCGACGGGCAGGTCAGAAGGCTCAGGCATGACAACCAGCCAGCAATCGTGGCGGTCTTTTCCTGGAATCACGCAAGTCCATTCAGGCCGGCTTCTGCTTCAGCAGATCGCGGATCTCCGTCAGCAGTTCCTGATCCTTGGTCGGCGGTGGCGGTGCGGCGGCCTCCTCCTTCTTGGCCTTCATCAACAGGCCGAGGAACTTCACGATGAAGATGTACAGCGCCAATGCCACGATGAAGAAGTTGATGATTTCCCCCAAGAACAGGCCATACGGGATCTCTTTTCCATTGAGGACCCATTTCCACTCCAGGTAGCCCTGCTCGCTGGGCATGATCACGCTGATCAGGGGCATGATCAGGTGCTTGACGAGCGAGTCGATGATCTTGCCGAAGGCGGCACCGATGATCACGCCGACAGCCAGATCGATCACATTCCCCTTGAAGGCGAAGTTCTTGAACTCCTCGAAGATCGAGAACACCTTCTTGCCGGCGTCAATTGTGGCCGAGCGTTTCACGGGATCCATTGCGTTTTCCTCCTGGCGACAGGAACCGAGCAGTCCAACCCAACGAGCGACGCAATCTCCGATTCCGGCAGCATACGCCCAGGCACACCCTGCCGCAAGCGGTGGGGGAGTCATTTGCCTGGGCGATGGATCCCGTGCAGCATGGCGATCATTCGACTCTGGGGCTGATCATCCACAGGAGTCGGAAGCGGTAGAAGCGGCGCGTGCAGCGCCAACAGCGGATCGGCACGAACAGCGGCCGAAGCAGCCACATCAGCCAGGGGTCGGGATATCGACTGACGCTCAATTCCGCGGAACCACAGTACGGGCATCCCATGTTTCATCCTCACATCAAAAGATGTCTCTTGCCCTTGAGTTCCCGATCCCGATCCCGTGCCGCGCCAGGCCGGAACGGCATCGGGCCGAGGGGTACTGCTTCTTCAGTCCGGCGGCACGGACTGCGCGATCCCGGAAGGAGTCAGCCGGTCGTGCTTTGGGTCACCGTGGCATCGATCGCGGCGGCAACGGGACCCTCGAGGAAACCCGAGAGCCTGCGGCTCCAGACCGGGTGCCGCAGCTTCCGGACCGCCTTGGTTTCGATCTGCCGCACTCGTTCGCGCGTGACCGAGAAGATCCTGCCCACCTCCTCCAGCGTGTAGGTGCAACCATCGGCCAGGCCGTATCGCAGCCGGATGATTTCCCGTTCCCGAGGGTCCAGTGCGCCCAGTGCCTCGGCGATGCAGTCTTTCAGCGACACGTGACTGGCGCCCTGGAGCGGATCCTGGCAGCGCGGGTCCGCAAGGAATTCGCCATAGCAGACGCCGTCGTCATCGCTCATCGGCTGATCCAGCGACAGCGGATGTTCGCTCGCCCGCAAGACACGTTTTGTCTCGTCGATCGTCAGGCCCGCCTTGGCCGCTGTCTCCTCCGGGGTCGGTTCGTGCCCGTTCTCCTGGATCAAGCTGCGGGTGGCCATACGGACTTTGCCTATCATCTCGATCACGTTCACCGGCAGGCGGATCGTCCGGCCCTGGTTGGCGATTGCCCGCAGGATCAACTGGCGGATCCAGATGGTGGCGTACGTGGAAAACTTGCACCCGCGAGCGTACTCGAACTTGTCGACCGCCCGCATCAGCCCGATGTTGCCCTCCTGGATCAGGTCGATGTAGCTCAGCCCGCGATTCTGGTAGCGTTTGGCGATCGAGACGACCAGTCGCAGATTGGCGGCCGAAAAGTCCCGTTTTGCCTCTTCATGTTGTTTCTGCCAGTCGAGCGTGTTGCAGATCCGCCGTCTCAACGTGGCGGGCCTCTCCAACGTGGTCTTCATCAGGCGGCGGAGTTCGCGGCGGACGCCGTCGAGGCGGTCCGACGCGTCGCGCATCTGGCCGAGGCTCCTGAGCTGTTCGGAGAGAGTGTCCATCCGGCGGGAAATCTCCCGAAGCCGGTCGAAGATGGGCTGGAGCCGCTGCGCTCGCAGGCCGAACCGTTCGACAAGCCGCGCGGCCTTGCGACGGCGACGCAGAAGCCGCTGCCATGCGTCGCGACGTTGAACGGACGTGTGCGATTTGCTGAAAGCCATGGCGAAATCCCGACGATTTGCCTTGAGGAGGCGACGAAGGGTGCGAAGCCCGGGCGAGAGGATTTCCACGATGCGCCGTTTCTGACGAGCATCGGCCGCCGACACCTCCAGCACGCGATCGATGCGGAGACGGCCATCTCGCACCTTCTGCAGCAGCTTCAGGGCCGCATGCAGGGCATAGTCCGTTGACAGCAGGGCCATGCGGAATCGCGTGCGGGTGTTTTCGATCCGGACCGCGGCAACCAGTTCTTCCGTGCGTGCCAGGAGCGGAATCTCGCCCGTCTGTTTCAGATAGATCCGGACCAGATCATCAACGGGTCCGTCGCTGCCGCCCGAATCGACGCCAAACTCGTCGAACTCCTCCAGTTGCTCTTCCTCACCGATCGCCTCGTGATCGATGTCGTGCTCCTCGTCTGCGCCGAGGGTACTTTGGATGACCGGCGTGCCGCCGGTTCTGGACAGGTCGTACTTCCCCGTGCGGCTGTTGCGACAGTTCTTCCGCGTACACGTTCCGCGACTGCGTCGCATCGCCGGCTGCCCGGGAATCGCTCTGGTGTTGAGTCGTGCCAAGCTGGGGTCCTTTCAGAGCTGGAATAACCGGGGCCTGGCCTCCCACAAAGGCTGAGAGGAAGGGCACATGCTCTGTCAGCGTGAGTCCCGTGTGGCCGGAAGCCGTGCCGCACGAGCCTCCCTCGCCGGCTGGGGGCTCGGTGACGCCCGACGCCCGGCTCGCCCCGCAGCCCGGGCCTCTCGAGCGCTGGCGGCACGGGACTGTCAGTTCGCGCCGCCTCATCCAGTGCCGGTCTGGCCCCGCCAACGAGCATGTTTCCAGTGCAAACCCCGTGCCACAAGTCTTCCTCTTGGGCTGATCGTGCTGCTGGCCGGGATCTGCGTGGTTTTCTGTTGTGCCGGCACAATTGGCGGGTCGGCGGCAGCTCCCCCCGGTGGACGATTATGCGCTACCAACCCGACGCGGTGTAGCAGAATACAACAGGGCCATCAGGCCGCTTCCGCCTCGGCGGCGGCAGGCCTCCGCGCAGGCTCTCGTATCACGGCCGGATGAGGCGAAACACCCGGAAAAGCCCGTTCTGCCAGACCTCCACCAGCCGCGGATCGGCCCGCTGGGCAACGAGGGTTTCAGGAGGGCCGTCGGCGTCTTTCCGGGCGATGAGCAGCGTGGCGCGGATGGAGTCGGCATAGGCGAAGAGGTCCGCGGTCTCGGGTGCCAGGGGATAGGCCGAGGCGCGGCGATGGGTGTAGAAGGCGAGAGCCCGGGGCTTGAAGAACAGGCACACGTCGGCTTCCGCCGTGTGGCTGCGCACGAACGCAAACAGCTCGGCCGCGGCGGGGTCTTCGACGCCTTCGATCGGGCCGTAGTCGGCGGCCGAATACCATGCGACGTAGGAGACCGCCATGAAGACACAGAAGGCGGCAAGCACGCGCCGTCGGGTGCCGGGGTTCCACTTCGGACCGGCCGTTGCCAGAAGGACGTAGAAGAGGATCGCCGGGAGGAGCGGCAGGGTCAGTCGCAGGCCGGTGGCCGATGGCCAGAGCGTGATCATCACCAGGTAGAGGGCCGTGGCGATGCCCAGAAAAGTCGGCTTCGGCCAGTTGGAGCGGACGAACTGGAGGCAGCAGACAGCACTCATGGCCACGGTCACCAGGGTGGCCAGGAACATGGAATAGCCATTTTCCCAGAGATTGCCGATAGAGACCGCGTCGGCAATCACGTTGTGTTTGAGCGTCGCCAGGCCGATACTGCCGAGCTGTTCGGCATAGCCTTGCCCGGCCACGGGGAGGAAGACCTTCTGGAGGACGACCAGTGCCGATCCGGTGCCCAGCGCCGCCAGTCCGAAGACCGTGAGCCGCCGGGCCAGGAGAATTTCGGCAAGGAGCACGGCCGGGAGGAGCACGATGCCAGCGCTCCGCGTGGCGTAGGCCAGGTAGATGACCAGGCCCAGGAGGAGCCCATGCAGTGCGGGCCGGCCCGGGGCCCGACGCGGGCGATACCAGCGATCGGCGATGAGGATGGCCAGGTACCAGAGCGGCAGGAAGAGGTGTTCCGAGAGGATGGTTTCCTTGTATTGCCAGAAAGCGGGGCTGAACCCGACGAGGGCCATGAAGACCAGGTTCTGGCCGCGCGCGAGGTCGGGGGCGAAGAGCACCGTGGTGACGAGCACCGTGGCGAGGAAGAGGAGAACCATCTCCAGCTTGACGGCGATCAGGTTCCTTCCCGCGAGGCCAACCGCGGGCGCCATCACGACGGGCAGGCCGGGGGGGTAGGCCTGGGGGCCGACGATCGTGTTGAGCGGGTTGTAGACGTAGCCGGACTGGGCGTAGGGTCGGCCCTGGGCGAGGTTGTCGGCATGCTGGAGGTACTGGGCGAAATCGTCGCCCCAGATGTGCCCCTGGCGGAGCGTGGCCAGGTAGAACAGGGCAATGGCCAGGAGGATGAGGAGGGGAGCCAAGGGGGGAAGAAACCGCCGGTTCACTGGATTGTGGCTCACGGGTCCTTCCTCGGGGAGAACACGGCCCCCTACTGCATCTGGGCCAGATACTGATTGACCTCATCGCGATACTTCCGCCCGGCGCGGGTGCGGGGGCGGATGAGGTTATAGTAGCCGATGTAGTAGAGCGCCGCCACGCCATCTTTGAGGCCGATCTTTTTGCCCTCGTCGTAGGTACGGCCGTAGTAGGAGATGGGCACCTCGTAGGTGCGGGCCTTGGTGGTGCAAATCATGGCGGTGATCTCGACCTCCATGCCGAACCCGCTGCTGGTCAATTTGAGCGGCTTGATGACGCCGGACCGAAACGCCTTGTAGCAGGTTTCGATGTCGGACATGTTGCGGTTCGTCAGCAGGTTGGAGAAGCAGGTCAGCAGCCGGTTGGCGAGGAAGTGGTAGTAGTAGAGTACGCGGGCCGCCTTGCGGACCATGAACCGGCTGCCGTAGACCACGTCGGCCTTTCCTTCGACGATCGGCTCGATGACGCCGGGGATTTCCTTGGGGTCGTATTCCAGGTCGGCATCCTGGATGATGAGGATCTCGCCGGTGGCCTCCTGCAGGGCCCGGGAGATGGCGGCGGTCTTGCCGCGATTACGGTCGAGCTGGAAGAAATGCAGGCGGGGATCCTCGGCCGCGATTCGGCGAACGATCTCGGCTGTGCGATCGGTGGAGCCGTCGTCGACGACGACGATTTCCTTCAGGGCGATCTTGAGGGCCTGGACGCTACGGAGTACCGCCTCGATGGTGTGTTCTTCGTTGTACGCCGGTACGAGGATCGAGACACCTGGAGACTCGGTGTGTTCCATGGCTGGTTGGCTCGGCGGCTCCGCCGTTTCAGAGCGGGTCTCGCGGCAGATCGCGAAGGTACTGGGGGTTGAGCTTCGTGGGGAGAGGCTGCCGGTACGATTCGGCCCAGAGCTGGCGTTCCTCGTCGGTGGCGTAGTACTGCAGCCAGATATCGGGATCGCCGCCGGCGTGGGAGCAATCCCAATGGAGGTAGTTGGTGGACAGCTCGATTTTCTTCTCGCGGGCCGGGAGGATGTCGCGGTAGATGACGCAATACAGTTCGCGATCGGAGAGGTGATCGGTGAAATCGAGCACGATTCGCTGCTCGAAGAGTTTGCAGATCACATCCCAGAGGATCTCGTGGAGGTCGTCGTCGCCAAGGACGGAGGGGCGTGGCGGGCGGAGTTCGGGCTCGAACCAGCGGTAGATGGGGAGCACCGGCGCCCGTTCCCAGGCGAGCATCGAGGCGAGGAACTCGTTCTCGACGGACAAGGACAACTGCTGGACATTCACGCGGCTGATGGATTCGTCGTAGTAGGGTTCGAGCTCGTCGCGAAGCTGGGCGTTGCGGAGGAGTTCGTCGACCTCATCAGAATTGGGATGACGCGAATCGACCATGAAGAACAAGCCTTATGAGTGCGTTACGCTACGCGAGAGAGATCCCGGGTGCAGGCACTTTGCGTATGCCACAACTTCGACTTTAACAAGATTCGAAAAACCTGCAAGGACTTTGGGGCCAGTCCGGGCCCGTACCTGCAAAAGGAGGCTGCCAAAGGTGATACGATCGAAAATCCTTGCCCGGCAAAGCCTGCGCAACCGGCATAAGCTTCCGCCCCTTGCGTATCTTCCCGTGCGGCGGCCGCGGCGAGCCCGGGCGGGAGGGGCGCTGCGGGTGCGGGCGTCGCTTCGCGGGGCGAAACAGGGTCGGCCGGGGGGCGAAAAACGACGTTCCGCAGCCCTTCAGTTCAGTGGGCTCGCTTCTGCTCGGATTCCTTCTCGATGGCGGTGATTTTGTCGACGCGACGGGCGTGACGGCCGCCTTCGAAGGGGGTTGTCAGCCAGATTTCGATCATGCGGTGGATGATTGCCTCGCCGAGCAGATCGGCCGAGAGGCAGAGGACGTTCAGATCGTTGTGGCGGCGGCTCATTTCGGCAGTCAGGTCGTCGTGGCAGGGTGCGGCGCGAACACCGCAGACCTTGTTGGCGGCGATGCACATGCCGATACCGGTTCCGCAGACGAGTATTCCGCGATCGGCGTTGCCGTTTCCGACCTCGCGGGCGACCAGCTGGGCGATATCGGGGTAGTCGACGGGCCCCTCGGCGTTGGATCCGAAATCCACGACCTCATGCCCAAGCTGTGCCACGAACTCGAGGATTTTGTGGCGAATCGACGTGCCCCGGTGATCGCTTCCGACTGCAATACGCATGGTAGTCTACCTGAAATGAGAAAGCTTGCCCTACAAGCCCAAGCCATCCAGCCTTTTGGCGAGTTCGCCCTGGATCTGTCCAGCACAACATTGATACTGTTCCACAGGTCCGCCGATGGGGTCGCAGACGTCCGACCCGTCGAGGCAGAGCGTGGAGGTGCGATTGGCCGCTTCGGGCCACTGCATCACCAGGGCCTGCCGGTGCGAGGCGGTCATGGTGAAGATGTGGTCGGCGTAGCGCATGAGGGCCTCGGTGACCGGGTGAGCCTCATGCGTGTGGATATCGATTCCCATCTGCTGCATCACGGCGGTGGCCGGCTGGCTTGCCCGCCCGCCGGTCATGGCCGCCACGCCGGCGGACATCACCGTCCAGCCGTGTTCCTCGAGGTTTTCCGGGGCGCAGCGGAGTCGTTCGGCCGCCATCTTGCGGAACAGCCCTTCGGCCATCGGACTGCGGCAAGTATTGCCGGTGCACACGAACAGCACCATCATGCTGGCCAGACGCCGCAGGGTGGATTGGGGGACCGCGCCTTCGCGGAGGATCTCGTAGCGGTTGCCGTTGACGCGAACGACCGAGGAAGGCTGACCGTAACGGCAGGGACCGTCGTCGAGGACCAGTTCGATCTGATCGCCGAAGGCGTCGACGATCTCGCCGGCCGTCCTGGCATCGGGCTGCCCCGAGCGATTGGCGCTGGTCAGGGCCACGGGACCGGCAATCATACGCAGCACGTCAAGCACGAGCGAATGGCCCGGCACGCGGAGCCCGACGGTGTTCCGGGGGGAGACGGCCTGGCGAACGCTCGCCGGGAGGCGTCCGACGACGCTCTCTTCGTGGCTGGCATCGACCACGAGGGTCACCGGCCCCGGCCAGCAGCGGCGGGCGAGGCGTTCACCCAGGGGGCTGGCATTGGGGGCGTAGTCGAGAAGCTCTTCGGCACCGCGGATCGCCAGCGCCAACGGATTGCCATCGGCTCGACCCTTGACCTCGATGAGCCGTTCCACGGCTCGGGGATCGAGAGCCCGGGCCCCGATGCCGTAAACCGTTTCGGTTGGAAAGGCCACGATCTTTCCCTCGGAGAGGGTTTGAACCGCCCGATGGACGACGTCGCGCGGGTCTTCGGCGTTGCGTACGTCAATCACCAGGGGCGGCATGAGGGACTCCGTCGGGCGGGAGAACTCCGTTGCTGAACGTAATATGTTACTATACAGGCCTTTGCGCCCTGGGGTCAAGTGAACCGGGTGGGGGAGCAGGAGAACTGCGAAGTCCTGATGTGGCGAGAAAAGCAGCAGGCACTCTCCGAAAGGGCGCTTGCGGGAAATAGGGGTTTCCGGCACTTCTGCGGACGGCACTCGGAGAGCTCGGAGAGTGCCTGCTGCTTGGCAGTTCTCCTGGGTGGGGAGCCGGGCCGATGCCGATCGCCGGAGGCAGATGGGTGCCTGGTGCCGCGCCGCGCGGGAGCGAGGGACGGCGACCTTGCGCTGGAGGCCCCGGCGCGAGGATGCGGCACGGATTGCCGGCGGGATGTGGAGCCGAAGACTGGCGTTTCCTGTGGGAACCGGGTAGGCTAACCCGTGGGACTGTTTGGACGGGTCCACTGGGGAAGTCTGGGCAAGTCAGCAGGCATTTGCGGTGGTGGTGACCGGATCCATGCTCGTGGCCGTGATTGAGACAACGCGCAAGCGGGCCGGCGATTTCTGTGCATGGGCCGTTCTGCCACCGCGGCGCATTCAGGCCGTCTCTTCTCTTCTGGCCGCTCTTCTGCTGGCCGGCCTGCCGGGTTGCCAGCCGAAACCGAACGAGTCTTCCTGGGCCCAGTTCGAGGGGATCTGGGGCTCGCGGGGCATTTCCGACGGGAGGTTCCAGAAACCGCGGGCCATGGCGATCGACCAGGAAGACCGAATCTACGTGGTCGACATGACGGCGCGGATCCAGGTGTTCGACAAGGAGGGGCGATTCCTGCGCGGATGGAGCACGCCGGACCATGAGTTCGGCAAACCCACGGGGCTCTCGATCGGCATCGACGGGCGGGTGCTGGTGGCCGATACCCACTACTACCGCGTGCTGATCTACACGCCCGAGGGGCGCCTGGTGCAGAC
>CAZLWV010000008.1:49260-53141 GCA_964563135.1 uncultured Planctomycetaceae bacterium | reverse complement strand
GTGGTGTGAAAGGGGACAAGCCGGGCCAGTTCGGCCTGGTGACCGACGCCGTTCAAGACAAGGCGGGGAACTTCTACGTGGCGGAGTACGGGGAATACGACCGGATTCAGAAGTTTTCGCCGACCGGAGAGTACATTCTCCAGTGGGGGGGGCATGGAGCGGAGCCGGGGAAGTTTGTGCGGCCGCAGAATCTGGCGATCGACCAGCAGGGCCGGGTGTGGGTGGCCGACGCCTGCAACCACCGCATCCAGGTCTTCGACGGAGAAGGAAATCTTCTTCGGTTCTGGGGGACCCAGGGTGGCGCGGCGGGGCAGATGCAATATCCTTATGATCTCGTGTTGACGGGAGACGGATGCGTGCTGGTGAGCGAGTTTGGCGGGCACCGGATTCAGTGTTTCGACGCGGCTGGAAAGTCGCTGGGAGTCTGGGGATCGCACGGGCGCGGTGAAGGAGAGCTTTTCAATCCGTGGGCCCTGGTTCAGGATAGCAGCGGGAGGATTCACATACTGGACACCAACAATCACCGGGTGCAGGTTGTCCGCCCGAGGCCGGGGCTGTCCGGCGGGGAAGGAGCGCTTCGGCACGATGTTTGACTATCGAATCACATTCGAGTCGCCGTGGTATCTCCTGCTGTTGCTGGTGATACCGGTACTATGGTGGTTCAGCTACCGGGGGCTGGCGCCGCTGGGCCGCCTGCGGCGGATTCTGGCCTTGTCGCTGCGCACGCTGATTCTGGTGGCCTTCACTCTTGCCCTGGCTGAAGTCCAGATGGTGCGGATCAGCAACCGGCTGACGGTGATCTATCTGCTCGACCAGTCGTTGAGTATTCCGGTCGAGCAGCGTCAGGCGATGATCGAATATGTCAACGAAGAGATCCGCAGGCACCGCCAGGACAACGACCTTGCCGGGGTGATCGTGTTCGGGCGCGAGGCGGCGATCGAGATTCCCCCGTTTGACGATGACGTGCAGTTGACGCAATTGATCGAGAGCCTGCTGGACCAGGAGTTTACGAACCTTTCGGCGGCCATTCGCCTGGCCCAGGCGTCGTTTCCGGAAGAGGCGGCCAAGCGGATCGTGGTGGTCAGCGACGGGAACGAGAATATCGGCGATGCGCTCAAGCAGGCGGAGCACGTGATCGAGGACGGGGTGGGGATCGATGTCGTGCCGGTCCTCTACGACCGGCGCGGCGAGGTGGTGGTGGAGCGCGTGGCCGCTGCCGGCAATATCCGCAAGGGGCATCCTTTTGACCTGAGGGTCGTGGTGACGAACCTCACCGAGCCGACGGCCGGCGACGACGGGGCCGTCCGCGGCACGCTGGTCGTGCGCCGGGGGGAGGACGTGGTCAGCGAGGAGGCGGTCACGCTGGAGCCCGGCAAGCAGGTGTTCGAAGTACGGCAGAAGATCGAGGAAGTGGGTTTTCACCGCTACGAGGCGAAATTCGTGCCCGAGAAGGCGGAAGACGACGCGATGCAGCAGAACAACGTCGCCACGACGTTCAGCTACATTCGCGGCAAGGGGCAGGTGCTGCTGATCGAGGACGCCGACAGCGCGGGCGAATACGAAACGCTGGTGCAGGCTCTGGAGCGGCAGAACATTGAAGTGGACGTGCGGAGCGGGGAGCTGCCGTTCACCGATCTGGGCCAGCTTCAGCAGTACGACACGGTGGTGCTGGCCAACGTGCCGCGTGAGAACTTCACCGATGCCCAGATCGAGATGCTGGTGAGGAATACGCAGCAGCTTGGCGGCGGGCTGGTGATGATGGGAGCGCCGAACGGCTTCGGCGCCGGCGGCTGGACGAACACGTCGCTGGAGAAGGCCATGCCGGTCGATTTCCAGATCAAGGCCGCCAAGGTGGTTCCGCGGGGCGCGCTGGTGATGATGATGCACGCCTCCGAGATGGCGCAGGGCAACTACTGGCAGAAGAAGATCGCCGAGGAGGCCATGAAGGCCCTCGGGCCGAGCGACTACTGCGGCGTGCTTCATTACGACAACATGGCCTCCACCAAGTGGCTGTGGAAGCCCGGGCTGGCGACCGTGGGCCCGAACCGCAACGTCATGCTCGGGCTGATCAGCAGGATGGCGCCCGGCGACATGCCGCAATTCGATCCAGCCATGGTCATGGCCCAGCAGGGATTCGCCAGCCTTCGCGACGCCGCCGTGAAGCACATGATCGTGATCAGCGACGGCGATCCCAGCGCGCCGAGCGCCGGCTCGATCAAGGCCTTGAAGGATCTGAACGTGACCGTGTCGACCGTGGCGGTGGGCACCCACGGACCGGCGGAAAGCGCGCTGCTGGCCGACCTGGCCAAGAAGCTGGGGGGCAAGTACTATGCGGTCCGCAGCGCCAACGCCCTGCCCAAGATCTTCCAGCGCGAGGCCCGCCGGGTGGCCCAGCCGCTGATCTACGAGAACGCGGCCGGGGTGCAGCCGGAGCTCCGTTTCCCCCACGAGATGGTTCGCGGAGTCGAGGGGCCCCTGCCGGCGATCACCGGCTACGTGCTGACCACCGTCAAGGAGAACCCGCTGGTTGAAGTATCGCTCGTCTCGCCCCTGCCGGGCCCGGAGAAGAACCGCACCATTCTGGCGAGCTGGACCTATGGCCTGGGCCGGACCGTCGCCTACACCACGGATGTGGGCAAACGCTATGCCACCCGCTGGACCGGATGGGAGAACTATGACAAGCTGTTCAGCCAGATGATCATCTGGTCGATGCGCCCGTTGGGGGACGAGGGGAAGTTCAGCGTCTCGACGGAGGAGAAGGACGGGCAGATCGAAGTCATTGTCAACGCCCTGGACAAGAACGACGAGTTCGTGAATTTCCTCAACATGACGGGCACGGTCGTCGGCCCCAACCTTGAGCCGATGGAGCTGAAGCTCGAACAGACCGCGCCGGGACGATACCAGGGTTCCTTTGCCGGCCGCGATGCGGGATCCTACTTCGTGGTAGTGAGTCCCGGCGCCGAGATGGCTCCGCTGCGAACGGGCTTGAACATTCCCTACAGCGACGAGTTCCGCAATCGCGAGGCCAACGAGGCGCTTCTCGGCCAGCTTCCGATCCTGGAGCCGAAGGGGGGCAAGCCGGGCAAGCTGCTCCCGCCGATCGATCGGGCCAGCAACATGACCGGCCTGCTCGAGTTCGACACGTTCCGCCACGACCTGGCCAGGGCGTTCAGCAGCCAGGACATCTGGTTCCTGGTCGTGTTGGCGGCGGCGTGGCTGCTGTTTCTCGATGTGTTCGTGCGGCGGGTGCAGGTGAACTTCGCGTGGGTTCCGGCGCTGGCCGCCCGGGTGAGCGCCAGGCTGTCGCGGCGGGAGTTGCCGGCGCCGCAGGTGGAGACGATCGACCGCCTGCGCAGCCGCAAGGCGGAGGTTGCCGGACAGGTCGAGCAGCTTCGAGCCGCCGCTCGATTCGAGGCGTCGAAGACCGCGGAGACGGACCGACCCATCGATCTGGCCGCTCCGCCCTCCGAAACGCTCGACACGAAGGCCCAGGCTCCGAGCCTGGCCGACCAGGAGAAGCCCGAGGAGGACAGCTACACCTCGCGGTTGCTCCAGGCGAAGAGGAAGGCCTGGAAAGATAAGGGAAAGCAGGGGTGAAGTTCGAGTATCGAACCACCGAATGTCGAGATCCGAAACTGACAACTCAATGGGACACTTCTATGAGTCTTGCCGAAACCATGGAGCGCCGTGCGGAAGAGTTCAAGCAGCGCTACACCGCCATCCAGGAGCAGATCGGACGGGTGATCGTGGGTCACGAGGAGATCGTCCATGGTGTTCTTACCTGCCTGTTCGTGGGCGGGCATTGCCTTCTGGAAGGTGTGCCGGGGCTCGGCAAGACCCTGCTGGTTCGGACGCTGGCCCAGGTGCTCGACCTGTTCGCC
>CAZLWV010000008.1:0-49180 GCA_964563135.1 uncultured Planctomycetaceae bacterium | reverse complement strand
GCAGGGGCCGATCTTCACGCAGATCTGCCTGGCGGACGAAATCAACCGCGCCACCCCCAAGACCCAGTCGGCAATGCTCGAGACGATGCAGGAAGGGTCCGTCACGGCCGCCGGCACCCGCTACGAGCTCAAGAAGCCGTTCCTGGTGATGGCCACCCAGAACCCGATCGAGCAGGAAGGGACGTATCCGCTGCCGGAGGCGCAGCTCGACCGGTTCCTGTTCAAGCTCGAGGTGGGTTACTCGAATCGCGAGCAACTGGCAACGATCGTCGATCGGACGACCCGGCGAGAGATCGTCGAACCGGCCAAGGTGATGGACGGCCAGGAGATTCTCAAATGGCAGGGTCTGATTCGCGAGGTGATCCTGGCCGACCACCTGCGCGACTACCTTGTGCGCCTGGTTCTGGCCACGCATCCGCAGGGGCAGTTCGCCTTGCCGGCGACGAACAAGTTCATCCGCTGGGGGGCCAGTCCGCGAGCCGCCCAGGCTCTGGCCCTGACGGCCAAGGTGCGGGCCCTGCTCGACGGCAGGTACAACGTGAGTTTCGAGGATCTGCGGCGGGTGTTTCTGCCGTCGCTGCGGCACCGGATCATCGTCAACTTCGAGGCCCAGGCCGAAGGGATCCAGCCCGACCAGGTGCTGCTGGAGCTGCTGGAGCAGGTTCCCGAGAAAGACGAAGCTTAAACATGGCAACGAACACCAACGGCGATCTGCTGAGCCCCGACCTGCTGGCCAAGCTCGAACAGATGGAGCTGGTGAGCCGGAAGATCTTCCGCGGGCGGATGAAAGGCGAACGGCGCAGCCGGCGCAAGGGGCAGAGCGTGGAGTTTGCCGATTTCCGCAATTACGTGCCCGGCGACGACCTGCGGTTCATCGACTGGAACACCTACGCCCGGCTGGACCGTTTGTTCCTGAAGATGTTCCTGGAAGAGGAGGACCTCCACTTCTATGCGCTGGTGGATTCGAGCCCTTCGATGAATTTCGGCGAGCCAACCAAGTTTCGCTACGCGCAGCGGCTGGCGGCCGCGCTGGGATTCATCGGCCTGGTGCGCGGGGACCGGGTCAAGGTGCTGTCGATGGGCCAGTCGGCCGCCCATCCGGCCCCGGCGCTCCGCGGCCGTCACCAGTTGTGGCGGATGCTGGAGCATCTGGAGGGTCTGGAGCCCACCGAGGAGTTCTCGCTCGCCGAGGCGGCCAAGAGTTTCTGCGTCCGCAACTCGGGGAAGGGGATCCTGGTTCTGATCACCGACCTGATGGACAAGTCGGGTTACGAGCAGGCCCTGCGCTACCTGCTGGCCCAGGACTTCGACATCTACCTGATCCATCTGCTGTCGGTGGAGGAGTTTGAGCCGGAGCTGCAGGGAGATCTGCGGCTGATCGACTGCGAGGACGGCGATGTGGCGGAAGTGACGGTCACGGCGCCGCTGCTGAAGCGCTACAAGCGGACGCTGAGCGCCTTCATGGAGCAGGCCCGCGATTTCTGCAACCGGCGGGGGATTCTGTATTTTCCGGCGAGAAACGACGTGCCGATCGACCGACTGATCAGCGGGTACCTGCGGGAGCGAGGACTGGTGCGCTGATGTTGCCGAGCCTGATGAACATGCTTTCGTGGTGGCAATGGCTGATCCTGGCGGCGGTTCCACCGGCGATCATCGCGCTGTATTTTCTGAAGCTGAAACGCCGCCCGCTGGAGGTGCCGAGCACGTATCTGTGGCACAAGTCGATCGAGGATCTCCACGTCAACACGATCTGGCAGCGCCTGCGGCGCAACCTGCTCTTGTTCCTGCAGCTTCTCCTGGTGCTGCTGGTCATGCTGGCGGTTCTCCGGCCGGGGATGAAGGGCTCGACTCTGCGGGGGAGCCGGTTCATCTTCCTCATCGACAATTCGGCGAGCATGCAGTCGACCGACGTGGAAAGCTCGCGGCTGGAGGCCGCCAAGCGCTCGGCCCGCGAGGCGATCGAGCTCATGCAGCCGGGGGACGTGGCGATGGTGGTGAGTTTCTCCAACACGCCGAAAGTCGAGCAGATGTTTACCGAGAACCGGCGGGCGCTGCTGCGGAGCGTGGACGAGATCAAGCCGACGGCGCGGTCGACGTCGCTTTCGGAGGCGATCAAGGTGGCCTCCGGCCTGGCCAACCCCGGGCGCAATGCCAACGACGCGACGGACGTCCAGGTGGCGGAAGCGAAGCCGGCGACGCTCTATATCTTCAGCGACGGCAAGTTTCCGGAAACGACCATCCCCCTGGGAAATCTGGATCCGGTCTACACGCCGATCGGCACCGACGAAGCCGCCAACGTGGGGATCGCCGTCTTCAACGTGCGCCGCAACGAGGCGCGTCCCGATCAGATGCAGGCCTTCGGGCGTGTGGAGAATTCCAGCAAGGCACAGGCGGTGGTGGAGGTGGAGTTTCACGTGGACGGCCAGCGGCTCGACGCGGGCCGGTACGAGATCGGGCCGGGCGAGAGCGCCGTGGTCCGCAGTGACCTGGGGGGGTTCGAGACCGGCAAGCTCAAGTTGACGATCACCAAGGCGGAGTTCTTCACGGCCGAGGGGGCGGCACTCAAGGATCAGTTCGCGTTGGACAACGAGGCCTGGATCGTGGCGCGGAAGAACCGCCCGGCCAACGTGCTCCTGGTTACCCCCGGCTGCGAGGCGCTCAAGTTTGCGCTGAGTACGGGGCTGGCCTCGAAGCTGGCGAACGTGACGATCCAGTCGCCGGACGTGCTCGCCGACGAGAAGAGCGAGTACCACCAGCGCGAGGCCGTGGGGGCCTACGACCTGGTGATCTACGATCGCTGCCGCCCCAAGACGATGCCGCACGCCAACACCTTCTTTCTGGGTGCGCTGCCGACCACGGCGGTTGAAGTGGCTGCCGAGACGCCCGAGGGCAAGCCTCGCCGGATCGACGTCTGGCAGGCGGAACAGCGTGTGGAAGGGCCGCGGATCATCGATATCGACTCGTCGCACCCGCTCACCCAGTGGATTGCCATGGACAACGTGCTGATTGCGGAAGCCGCTCCGATCAAGGTTCCGACGGGAGGCAGCATCCTGATGGATTCGCATTTGGGGCCCATGATGGCAATCGCGCCGCGAGAGGGGTTCGAGGACCTGGTTCTCGCCTTTCCGTTCGTTGAGAAGACCGCCGACAAGGACGGAGCCGAGCGGTTGCGGGCGACGACCAACTGGCAGGGGCGTTCCAGTTTCCCCGTGTTCACGCTGAACCTGCTCCAGTATTTCGGCGGCGGGCAGGGGGGGCTCGATTCGCTCTCGGCCCAGGCGGGTGGCCGGGTGGATCTGCAAGGGCCGGTGCCCGACAGGCCCCTGGAAGTGCTCAGTCCGAGCGGCGAGCGGGCCAAGGTGCCCGTCGGCAAGCTCGGCCGGGGAAAGTTCACCGGCACCGAGGAACTAGGCATCTACGAGGTACGGAGCGACGGGAAGCCGATCGACTACTTCTCGGTGAATCTGTTCGACAAGGCCGAAAGCGACATCGCCGTGCGGCAGCAGATCCAGGTGGGCCATGTACCCGTCCAAGGCCGGACTTCGAGCTGGGAGTCGGCCCGCAAGGAGTTCTGGAAGTACATCCTTCTGGCAGGTTTCCTGCTGCTGCTGTTCGAATGGTGGGTTTATCACCGGAGGGTGTATGTGTGAGCCGAAGAGGCGCACATCGCTCGAAGACGCTCAACTGGCCCGGGACCGGAAACCAGACGATGGCGTGAACGTGGTCGGGCAGGGCGCACCATCCATACTGCCCCTTGGTTTGAAGCTGTTCAAGGGTCAGGTTCTGTTAACCTGGCCGTTGTCTTGGGGTTGTAGGCTGTAGCGGGGTCTTTGCCAAACCCTTTCGGTCATGTTCGGCAAGTTTCTGGCGATCGGGCGAGCTGTCAGGCGATGGAAGAAACGTCCTCATCGCAGACGGCAATCATCTGGGCTTTCTGCCGGCCGGCGTCGGCCACCAGCAGCACCGTTCGGCCCTCGGGAAGCACGTCCCGGGGGTCGACGACGCGAATCATCTCCTGCCACCGCTCCGAGCCGGGAACGATCTCGGCGAGCCGGTTCCGGGCGTCCAGAAAGAAACCCTCGTGAAGATAATTGCCCTTCTGCTTGGGAAACAGGGCGATATAGAGGATGTTCATCTCCACCAGCTCGTTGAGGAAGTGGGTTCCCAGCGACACGTCGGGAATGAGGCTCTCCCGCATGGTGACGATTTCGCAGAGGACGGAGACCTGGCTGATCTCGGAGAAATGGACGGGCACGCCGAGTTCCGGGCTGGACGTGCCCCAGCGGCCCGGACCCAGAAGCATCGTCGTGCCTCCCTGCCTGGGGCTGGCCTGATTGATCCGTCCCAGAAGCCGGGCCACTTCGTAGCGATCCTTGATGGGCAGTTCGCCGTAGTACCCGGGAACGACGTAGATGAAACGATCCAAGCGCTGGACGCGGCTGGGCCCGATGATTGCCCCGTGGGCCTCGACGATCCGCTGCGTCTTGTCCGGATCGAAGGTGGGGAGCGTCATGCTCTTGGCGCCCTGGACCTGGAGCGGCCGGCACTGAAGCAGGTTGATCCGGTACTTGCCGTCGGGGAGAAAGTTGGCGGTGAACTCGACATCCACCGGGTGCTCGTAGGCCTCTTGAAGCGCCTGGAGCATCTCGCGCATGTCGTCCACGAACGGGGTCCGCGTCAGAAGGCCGTCGAAGGTCAGGACATAGTGGCTCTTGCCGGTTTCGCGGAAGGTTGAGTCGTCGCGGGAGGCGACCATGTCCAGCGGCAAACCGGGTACCTCGTCGACCAGGTCGTGGAAGTGTCCGGAGGTGAACCGATTGCGGGTGAAATCGAGGAAGTCGACGCGGCGCTGGGAGTATTCGCAGACCTCGTCGAAGTTCGCCTCGGGACGGCGGGAGGGAGCGTTGAGGGCCACGAGCCGGGTGTAGTCGTCGTCGGAGCGGTCGACGGCCCGCGTGCCCAGTCCGAACACGAGCCGGACGACGCCGGCGTGGGGATCGATGTCTTTGTGCCAGACGTAGGGGTTGAACGAGAAGCCGACCCCGGCCACGTGGGCCAGGCACTTGTCGGCATAGCGTTCGCCGGAGACCCGCATGACCAGGAGGGCCATCTGCTCGTCGCGGTCGAGCAGCCCCCGGGCGACGCGGTAGCGGAGGGCTTTCTCGCTCATGGCGCTGGCATAGACGGTCCGCACCGTGTCGAGGAGGGCGGCCAGCCGCTCCTCGCGGGTTCCCTGGTTGACGCAGAACACGCTGTCGTACTTGCCGGCAAAGGCGTTGCCGTAGGCGTCTTCCAGGAGCGAGCTGGAACGGACGATGTAGGGCGATTCTCCGAAGTAATCGAGCATGGCCTGGAACTGGTCCATGGTGTAATCGGGGAACTGCCCCTTGAGGATCAGCGTGCGGGCTTCGTCCAGCCCTTCCAGGAGGTTCGTGGGATCGCGATGGCGCTGGCGGATCCACCAGACCTTGTTGCGGATCAGAAAGGTGTAAAACACGTCGGAGCCGATGTAGAACGAGTCGTGCAGCTCCAGCAATCTCCAGAGTCGCGGGCGGTTGTGTTTGAGGATCGCCCGGGCCAGCAGCATCCCCAGAGCTTTTCCTCCGATCAGGCCGATGCCGACCATGCGGTCGTGGATCTCGAGGATGTCGGCGAGGCTGAGATAGCGGTGGACCAGGCGGAGCATGCCCTCATCACGCGAAAGGACCATCCGGCTGAGCCTCTCGAAGACCTCCTTTTCCTGCTCCGGAGGGCAACTGCCGGCACGGGCGTCCTCCCAGGTTTGCTGGGCTTCGTGGAACAGGCGACGCCAGAACCCCACCCGCGAGTCGGCGCGCAGCCCCGGCCAGCGGCTGGATGCCAGGACCTCGGAAATCACGGCGCTGCTGGTGATGGGGCGAAACTCATCCCCCTCCCAGACGTGAAGGGTGTTCATGGAGTGGACGGAGCGATGCTGGACCTTGATCGGCCGGATATAGATCTTGCCCTCGTAGCGGAAGGCGTCCAGCAGGAACTGGGTCGTATTGGTGATCGGATTGACCGCGAAGGACGCGTGGTGGTTGCGGAGGACGCTGAAGTAGGTAACGGTCTCCAAATCGTAGAGCCGTGGGCAGGTCAGGAGAAAGAAGTTCCCCAGCATCTGGTCCGCCGACCACACCGAGGCCAGTTCCGAGAGGCAATCGAAGACGTAGATTGCGTGGACGCCCACCTCGCCGATGACGCGGTGCACATGTCCGACAAAGGCCTCGAAGCCCAGGTTGGGGTCCGGGTGGTGGATCTCGGCCCCGAAATCGTCGGGCACGAGCTGCTCGTGAGAGGCAAAGCGGAAGTAGACGAGGCGCTGGTGGGTGCGGATGGCCGCCTCGGCGTAGGGGGCGACCAGGGCCCGGTAGTCGCCCACCGAATCGACCTGCCAGACGATGTTATCGCCGGGCATGACCCCCTTGAGCACCTTGTCGAGACCCGGCAGACCGGTGGTGAACGTGATGGCCATAAAGAATTCCCTGCGCCGATCCAGGCAATCCGCGGTGATTCCGGCTATCTGTGCCCGCGGGTAGCCTGATGGTGATCCGTTGGAAATCCGCGAGCTTCCGGGTAGCGGGAGCGGTCCTTCCTGGTGATAGCAGACGGTTTGCGGTTTGAAAAGGCAGCCGGGCGGCATGTGGCCGAAAGGGGGGCTGCTACTCTGCCGGCATGCATGCGGCAGACTTGTCGCCAGCGGGCGATCGCCTGCTCACAAACACGAACGTCCCCAGCTTCGAGGCCGTCAGCACATCGGGCTTGCCGTCTCCGCTGACGTCGGTTGCCACGATCTGAACGCCCACCCCGCTGCCGCGATCGATCAGGCAGGGGTGGAACACTACCCCCTTGCCGGTTCGCTCCAGCCGGAACCAGTACAGGACCGGATCGGCCTCCGGCTCGATGTCGCCCTTGGGCCCGTGCGCCCAGCGGCGTTTTCCTGTGACCAGGTCGATGAGCCCATCGCCGTCGAAATCGGCCACGTCGAGGGCGTGAGGCTGGGTGAAGGCCGCTCCGAACTTGTCGATCTCCGTCCGGTCCCCCAGGATCTTGTGTTCGACGAAATCGAGTTTGCCGTCGCGTTGGACCTGCTCGAACCAGGCGAGGCCCCAACCGTGGGCATCCAAGGCGGTGATGATGTCGCGGTCGCCGTCCCCGTCGATGTCGTAGACGGGCATCTGGGCGCCTCCTCGTCCGGCAAACCGGCGGGCGTGATGCGGCCACGGCCTGGCCAGTCCCTCCTGGCCGGGATGAAACCACACGCCGTCGTTCAGAACCAGGTCGGGGCGACCGTCGGCGTTCAAGTCGCCGACCCCGGTGCCGTGATAGAACTGGTTGAACTCGCCTGTCTCGGTCACGGGATGGAATTGCCAGGGTTCGATCGGTCTTGTCCAGTCGGGCCCCACCCAGCCGAACCGGCCGTCCCAATGGCAGATCAACTCCGGCCGGCCGTCGCCCGTCAGATCGGCAAACGGCGGCGTTTCTCCCTGGATGCGATGGAACACGAAGTGTTTCGGCCAATGCCCCGGGGCACCCTGCGGATTCTCATACCAGAAGGCCTCATGCAGGTGGACCCGGCCGAGGACGAGGATGTCGGGCCAGCGATCGGCATTGAAGTCGTGCACGTACATGAGCATGCAGTTGCTCGGGCTGGCCGCCGGGTCGAGGGCCGCGGCCGGATAGAATTCGTGCGCTTCGGCCAGCCGCGGCCCCGCATACCAGAAGGGACCGGCTGCCACGTCCACCATGCCATCGCGATTGATGTCGCCGGCGGCCAATCCGTCGCAGTAGTATTTGTCCGTGAGCACGACCTTCTCGAACGCCACCGGACCTGGAGGCTCCGCAGCACCGAGCACGCTCCCAGCGCAGAGCATGAAGACAGCAACAGAAAGCCGGAAAGTGTGTGCCATCGCGATTCTCACATGCCGGGCAGTGAAGTCTATTCAACCGCCACGTTCACCAGCGTGATCTCCAGTGCCTTGTGCAAATCCCTGGGATTCAACCGCAGCATCAAGCCGCGGTGCCCCGCGTTGATGTGGATCTCCGCCAGTTCGAAGATGCTTGCCTCGGCATACACGGGCATCTTGCGGCGGGTCCCCAGCGGGCTGGTTCCCCCCACGAAGTAACCCGAATGTTTGTTTGCCACCTCCGGATCACAGGGGCGGACGGACTTTGTTGCCAGGTGACGGGCGAGGTTCTTTGTCGAGACCTCGCGATCCCCGTGCATGAGCACTATCATCGGCTCCGCCGCTTCGTTCTCCATGATCAGGGTCTTGATCATGGAGTGCTCCTCGACCCCCAACTGTTCGGCCGAATGCCGCGTTCCGCCGTGCTCTTCGTATTTGTAGGGGATGACTTCGAAGGCCACCCCAGCGGCCTTCAGAGCCCGGATGGCGCCGGTCATCGGGTACTTCTGTTTCGACTTGCTCATGATCCGACTCGTATGGCTTATCGCCGGCGCAGAATCAGTTGCCGCATGGCAGGACAGGATGGCACGGCCGCTCGCGACGAGCCTCACGACCCATCCGGCGACCGTGCGAGAAATCGAGAAGTCTGTCCTGGCGGTATTTCGGCGCAAGCGACGACGCTGCTAGGAATAACTGGGATCGGAAGCGATGTCAACCGCATCGGTTTTGTGGCTTTAACTGGAATATGCTGCGGAGATCCACGTGGCGGGCCGCGGTTTTTTTTGTCCTGGACCATCCAGCCAGTGGATTTGTCTTGTTCAGCTATCCTATACTGGGCCCTTTTCGGGGATTCGAGAATTTGCAGTATGGGTGCCATGGACGATTGCCGGCAAACACGAGACGACTTGAACGCCGCGATTCAGGAGCCGAGGCGTCGGCTGGTGGCAGAGTCGAACCGAGAGCTCTACCAACGGATCTTCGAGACGACCGCGGACGCGATTCTTCTGGTCGACGCGGAGGGGGCCATCTGCGAGGCGAACCGGGCCGCATGCGAGGTTTTCGGCTACCGCGCCGACGAACTGATCGGCATGGCCGTGGTCGAACTCATCCATCCCCAGGATCGTCATCTCTTTGAGCAGGTTGCAGACCAGGTCGTGTCCGGGGGCATTGCCCAGTTGAGGGCGCTGAATCTCCGCAAGGATGGTTCTTTCTTCATGGTGGAATTGCGTGCGTCTCTGCTGGAATTCGTGGACCAGAAGCTTGCCCTTTGCGTTGTGCGCGATCTGACGGCTCGGCTGAAGGCGGAAGAGGCCCTGGAGAAAGAGCGGCGCCACTTGCGGCTTCTGCTGGAGATGCATGAGCATGACCGGCAGCTTGTGGCCTACGAGATCCACGACGGTTTTGTGCAATCTCTCGTGGGTGCTCGCATGCTTCTGGACATGCCGAGCAGGCATGTTCATCCCCACATGCGCGAGCGTTTTGAGAAGGCGGTCCGTCTTATCGAGCGCAGTGTTCAGGAGGCTCGCCGCCTGATCAGCGGCCAGCGACCGCTGATTCTCGATGAACGGGGCCTGATGGCCGCCATCGAGCATCTTGTCTGCGAGCGGCGCAAACCAGGCAACGCGGAGATTGTCTACCAAGATGAGGTGTTCTTCGACCGGCTGGTTGCGCCGTTGGAGACGGCCATCTTCCGGGTCGTTCAGGAGGGGCTCACCAACGCCGAACGCCACAGCCGCAGCGCCAGGATCCAGCTCCGCGTGATCCAGTCGGACGGACGCCTCCGGGTGGAGATCCGGGACTGGGGTGTCGGTTTCGATCCGGCCGGTGTGGGCAGCGGCTGCTTTGGGCTGGAGGGGATCCGGCAGCGTGCGCGTCTGTTCGGCGGAACGGCCCGCATCGATTCGGCGGTCGGCGCCGGCACCACGATCGCGGTCGAGTTCCCCCTGGTCGGGCGCACGGCCGAGGAAAGCGAAGAAGTGGCGAAGAAATAGCCACCACTCGTCGTCGTCGCTTTCTGTGGAGCAGTGCGGCACTTTCCAACCGGCGCGTGCCGACGCGCGTGCGGGGATCGGCCGGGAAGCCCAGGCGATTTTTCCGCCGTTCTGCCGAGGACTTGCTTCCGGGCCGGCGAGTCCTTACGATCGCAGTCAGACAGGGCTCACTCAGCGAGCACGGCCGCACGGACTGCCACGACGGATCGCGATGGTTTCCGTGCGATCGCAGCGGCCGCCAGGGATGTCTGCACGGAAAGCACTTGTGGCGGCAAGGGGAGACCGCAAGAAGGCGGCTTTCCGCCGGTTGTCCTTGTGCAATTGCTGCGCAGGCGCTGCCCGCTGAGGAGTCTCTGTTCCCGCCGAACCGGCGATTCCTGCTTCGGATCATCCTCTATCGGAGAACCTGCCATGCCACGCGATGCATTTCTTCCCACCTCCCGACGCAACTTTCTCAAGGCCTCGGTTGCTGCCACGGTCGGCACGATGGTTGCCTCGCACTGGGTTCATGCGGCGGGCGACGACATTCTCCGCGTGGGTCTGGTCGGTTGCGGGGGACGCGGATGCGGCGCCGCGGCCAATGCGATGAACGCCGATCCCCGAGCCCACCTGGTGGCCATGGCCGATGTTTTTGACGACAAGGTGCAGAACGGCCGCAAGCAACTCAAGGAGATCAAGCCGGAGCAGACCCAGGTCGACGACGAACACTGTTTCGCCGGCTTCGACGGCTACAAGAAGGTGCTGGAATCGGACATCGACGTGATTCTGATCGCCACGGCGTCCTGCTTCCACCCGGCCTATCTCCGGGCGGCTGTCGAGGCGGGCAAGCATGTTTTTGTAGAAAAGCCGCACGGAGTCGATGCTCCGGGCCTCAAGTCGGTGGCCGAATCCTGCAAGCTGGCCAGGGAAAAGGGAGTCTCCGTGCTTTCGGGACTCTGCTGGCGCTACGATACCGGGGTGCAGGAAACCATGAAGCGCATCCTCGACGGGGCCATCGGCGACGTTGTTGCCGTCCAGGAAAACTACATGCGCAGCCCCTATCGCCTCAGCACCCGCACGGAAGGGTGGAGCGAGCTGGAGTGGCAACTCCGCAACTGGTACCACTTCAATTGGCTCTCCGGCGACGACATCCTGCAGTCGCTCGTTCACAGTCTCGACAAGGCGGGCTGGGTCACCGGGGACAAGCCCCCCGTCTCGGCTTTTGGGGTCGGCGGGCGGAGCCAGTGCGTCGAGCCGCATTTCGGCGATCAGTTCGACCACAACGCCATCTGCTACGAATACGAGAACGGCGTGCGGGTCTATGGTTTCAGCCGCGCGCAGGCCAATGTTTTCAACCAGACCTCCGACATCGTTCTGGGCACCAAGGGACGCTGCGATGTTCTCAAGTATGAGATCACCGGCGAAACGAACTGGAAATACGAGGGGCCGAAGTGCAACATGTACGACGAGGAGCACGTGGCCCTGTTCAAGGCGATCCGAGACGGCAAAACGATCAACAGCGGCGACTACATGGTCAACAGCACCATGCTGGGCCTGCTCGGCCGCATGGTCTGCTACACGGGCAAGCAGATCACCTGGCAGCAAGCGGTCGACAGCCAGGAGGTCCTTGCTCCCGCCGAGTTGGGCTGGGATACCCAGCCGCCGGTCCTTCCCAGGGAAGACGGCAGCTATGCCTGCCCCGTTCCCGGGTTCGCCGAGTTCAAGTAGAGAGCGGCGAATGGGGTTGATGTTCCGCGGGCGGACAGACGCCCGGGGAGACGCCGCGCGAGGAATAAGCGAAACGACCCGTCGGAGGTCGGACGGGTCGTTTCCGATCCCCTGATTGGGTGGCGGTTCGTCAATATCCCGGACATTGGGTTGCTTTTTCACACGCCCCTGAAGGACAATAGTTGGGATACACGGTTATCCGCAGAACCTGGGCGGAAAACCGGCACCCCATGCTTGGAGGGAGCGACCCATGAACGCTTCTCGAATCGCGACCCTGACCGCCATCACCTTGCTGTTCTATGCCGGTCTGGCAACTGCGCAGGTGGCCGATCCGGCAGTTCCGCCGGCACCGGCAGCCGAACTGCCTGCTCCGACGGCACCCTCGTCGGTCCCGGTTGTTCCGGCCCCGCCGGAGCTTCCGGCCAGCCCGCTGCCCGGAGTGCCCGGTCTTCCCGCAACCATTCCGGGCATGGCACCCGCCGGGGCGGAGCCAGGTGGGTTACCTTCCGCCGCTGCCGGGGCTGCCGGGACTTTGGGGCTTCCTGCCGCGCAGCCGGCCGTTCAGGAGTCTGACAATGCCCTGCTGAGGCTGTTCGACACCGACGGCAACGGCCGCCTCTCGGGCGACGAGGTGAACGCCGCCCCTGCGAGGCTCTGGGAGCTGGATCGCAACCTGAATGCCGAGTTGTCGGCCGACGAACTGGGGTTGGTGATGGCGCCACGTTGGTCGGAGCGTCGGCGTGCCGTGCCCGGCAGGCTGCCGGTGGAGCCGCCCCAGGTTCAGCCGCCGCTAGCGGCCGTGCCCGAACCGCCGGTCAGCAACGAGCGTCCCAACTTCCAGGTCTATCCACTTCGCGGACTCGATCCGAGCCGGACTCTGGCGGCCCTGCAGCAACTGGTGCAGGACCAGCCCGAGGCGCGATTGACCTTTGACGGGCGGACCCGCAGCATCCTCGTTCTCGCCCTGCCCGGCACCCACGCCAGGATCCGGGAAACGCTGGCCAGCCTGCTGGAGGGGGAACGGACCGGAGTTCCCGGTCTTGCTTCAGGCGCCCCGCCGGCTGCCATGGGGGCGGAGATTCCGGTTGTTCCGCGAGTGGTTCCGCTGTACAACGCCGGTTCTGCCGAGATCCTGCGGATCATCCAGCAGGTGTATCGCGATCGGATCGTGGAACCGGGCGCCGTGCCGCCGCCGGCCGCTTCGCAGATCCCCGGCGTCCAGCCGCCGCCGTTGATGGGCGCTCCGACGGTGCCGGCAGGGAAGATGGTGGTTGGCGAGGGTGCCGATCCGGATACGATCGTTGTCAGTGCCGAGGATCCCCTGTTCTTCGAGGTTGTGGATCTCATCGAGCGGCTCGATGAAAGCCGGGAGCCGGCTGCACCGGGCGCCGGCAACGTGGAGGTAGTTCCGTCCCCCAGATGACACCGTGGCCGCCGCGGTTCCAGTTCCTGCCAGATTCATCACATCGACAAGGCGATCGGACGGCTGAATCGACGAATGTTTGATCCACCCCTCGTTCAGGAACCGGTTGCCATCGTTGCGGTTTTCTTGGCCGTCCTTGCCGCGCTGTTCTGGGCTGAAGGGACGCGGGCAGGCCGCGCGTTTTTCCGAGTCATACCACTTCTGATCTTCGCCTACTTCATTCCCACGGCCCTGTCGAACTCGGGCGTGATCCCTGTGGATTGCGGTCTGTACGATTTCATCCAGGACGCATTGCTGCCAGCGTCGCTGATTCTGCTGACGATGTCGGTCGACATTCCGGCCGTGATGCGGCTGGGGGCGAAACAACTGACCCTGTTTCTGGCCGGGTCTGCTTCGATCGTTGTCGGCGGCCCGCTCGCCTACCTGCTGCTCGGGTGGATGGTGCCCGAGAGCATGGACGACCAGGCCTGGCGCGGGCTGGCCGCATTGAGCGGATCGTGGATTGGCGGCAGTGCGAACTTCCTGGCGGTTGCCGTCAGTGTCGACGTTTCGAGAACCACGCAGGCCATGCTGGTGGTGGTCGATGTCATACTGGCGAATACCTGGATGGCCATCCTGCTCTTCTTTGCCAACAACGAGAAGAGAATCGACAGGCTCATCGGCGCCGATCGTTCCACTCTGGACGAGCTGCGACACAAGACCGAGCAGTTTCAGCAACAGGCAAGCCGGTCGCCGAGTCTTGCCGACCTCCTCATGATGCTTGCCCTTGCCTTTGTGGGAACAGCCCTGGCGGATCGGGGCGGAGACTTGTTGGGCTCGCTGACGGATACGTACGCCTGCGATCTGAGCGGGATCGTGGGTCCCTTTGCCTGGAAGGTCCTGACTGCAACCGCCATTGGCGTGGGGATTTCCTGCACGAGCCTGCGAAACCTGGAGGGAGCCGGCGCCGGCAAGTTCGGCTCCGTGCTCCTGTATCTCCTGGTGGCAAGCATCGGGGCCGGGGCCGAGTTTGCCCAGGTTCTCAAGGTGCCTTCCCTGCTGGCGATTGCCGCCCTCTGGATCACGTTTCACGGCGTCGTGCTGTTGCTGCTATGCTGGTGGCTGCGGGCCCCCGTTTTCTGCATGGCGGTGGGCTCCCAGGCCAATATTGGCGGAGCCGCTTCGGCTCCGATCGTGGCTGCCGCATTTCACCCCGCTTTGGCCTCGGTCGGCGTCCTGATGGGGGTTCTGGGCTACGTTTTGGGTACCGGCGGGGGACTCATCACGGCATTTTTCCTGGAACGGATTGCCCGGCTCCTTTGAGAAGGTCGATCCCGTGCGGGCTGATCTCTTTCGAGACGATTGCCGGATGAATACCCGGTTGACCTTACCGCACACGGGGGGGTAAGATTTAGGGTTTGGGCAAGTGCGGGAAGTGCGAATTGAGGCGGAACGGTCTTCCCGTTGCGTTCATGTCCACCCGCAGATTGCGGCCAGCAAGGGCCAAAGGCTTCGATCCATGGCAGAAGTGGCAGTTCAACCGGTCGTCTCGCGGCGCGACAAGAGGCGGTTTCTGGAGTATCCGTGGAGACAGTATGCGGGGGATCCGGTATGGATCCCGCCCCTGCGTGCCTATCAGAAGGAGCAGGTGGGCTACTCGAAGAACCCGTTTTACGACCGGAACGAGATCCAGACATTTCTGGCCTTCCGTGGGGGCGAGGTTTGCGGGCGGATCGCGGCGATTCTGAACGTGGGCCACAACGAGTATCACAAGGAGAACCTCGGTTTCTGGGGGTTTTTCGAATCGATCGACGATCAGGAGGTAGCCGACGCCTTGTTCGATGCGGTTCGCCAGTGGTTTGCCGATCGGGGGATTCGGCAGCTCCGCGGTCCGGCCAATCCCAGCCTGAATTCCGAGGTTGGGCTGCTCATTGAGGGATTCGACACGACGCCCTATTTCATGATGACCTACAACCCGCCCTACTATGAGCGGCTGGTCGAGGGGGCCGGTTTTCGGAAATCGCAGGATCTCTATGCCTACTGGGGGAGCATCGACATGCTTCCGGCGGTGATGGAGCGGCTGACGCCGATCTGCAAGCAGATCATCGAACGATTCGAAGTGAATGTCCGGCCGCTCAACAGGCGTCGTTTCCGGGAAGACGTGGAGTCTTTCCTGTCGGTTTACAACCGGGCCATGAGCAACACGTGGGGATTCGTGCCGATGACCAAGGCGGAGGTCAGTCATCAGGCCAAGGGGCTGAAACAACTGATGGTTCCCGAGTTGGCGATTGCCGCCGAGATCAACGGCGAGATCATTGGAGCGTGTTTCGCCCTGTTGGACTACAATCCCCGGATCCGAGAGATCGACGGCCGTCTGTTTCCCTTCGGGTTCTGGAAGCTGCTGAGCAACAAACGGGCCATCAAGCGGATCCGCCTGGTCAGCACAAACGTCGTTCCCGAATACCAGTTGCACGGGATCGGGCTGGTCCTCATGAGCGGCATCGTGCCTTTGGCGCTCCAATGGGGAATGGAGGAAGCCGAGTTTTCCTGGGTTCTCGAGTCGAACTCGTTTTCGCGGGGCAGCCTGGAAAAGGGGGGCGCCAAACGGACGAAGACCTACCGGATCTACGATTGGCAGGCGGGCGGTTAGGTTCGCGGAGAGATGCGTGGGGCAGCCCAGCCAGAGGACGTACCTGGAGGATGTTTGCGAATGCGTGAAGTGGTCATCACTGGAATCGGCCTGGTCACCCCCGTCGGCTTCGAGCGGGAGGAATTCTTTTCCGCGTTCTGCGAGGGACGAAGCGGGGTAGGCGTGATCGAAGAGCTTCACGACACCTCTTGGGCGAGCCGAATCGGAGCGCGGGTGGGGGATTTTCACGCCAAGGAGCACGTCAAGCCGCGCAAGAACATCAAGGTGATGAGCCGCGACATCCAGATGGGTTTCGTGGCGGCCGACAAGGCCTGGACCGATGCCGGAGTTGCCGACGGGACGATGGATCCCGATCGGCTGGGGGTGATTTTCGGTGCCGACCTGATTGCTGTCGAGCTGGCCGAGCTTGAACCGGCCTACCGGGCGTGCATGGCCCTGGAGACGTTCGAGTATCCCAGGTGGGGAACCCGGATCACCGAGGACATGTTTCCGTTGTGGATGCTGAAGTACCTTCCCAACATGCCGGCGTGCCATATCGCGATCGGCCGGGACGCCCGCGGGCCGAACGACACGGTGACCGTCGAGGGAACCTCGGGGCTGACGGCGCTGGCGGAGGCTGCACGGGTCATCGAGCGCGGCCAGGCGGATGCCATGATCACCGGCTGCACGAGTTCCCGGATCCATCCTCAGGTGTGGGCGAAGGAAAGGGCCTACGAGCTGTCGCGCCGCACCGACGACCCGGCCGGGGCCTGCAGGCCTTTCGACGCCGAGCGCGACGGCACGGTGCACGGCGAGGGGGCCGGGGCCGTGATTCTGGAGGAGCGGTCCCATGCGGAGGCGAGAGGAGCGAGGATCCTGGCGCGGATCCGCGGGTTCTCCTCCGTGTTTTCGGCCCGGCTTCCAGGCCAGCGGCCGCAGAGGGACCTGGTGCGCCGCGCGATCCAGGGTGTTCTGGCCAATGCGGGGATGTTGCCCGCGGAGATCGGCCATGTCAATGCCGATGGCCTGGGAACGATCGAAGATGACCGCGCCGAGGCGGAAGCCATTGCCGAAACGCTGGGGGCCGTGCCGGTCACTGCTCCGAAGAGCATTCTCGGCAACCTGGGGGCCGGGGCCGGCACGGTCGAACTGGCCGCCAGCCTGATCGGCCTGGAAAGAGGGATGGTTCCTCCCACGCGAAACTATCAGACACCCGATCCGGCCTGTCCGGTCAACGTGGTTCGGGGCGTGCCGCTGGAAGGCGCTCCTGCGACCGCGCTGGTGCTCAGCCGGTCGCGGATGGGGCATTGCGTGGCCGTGATCGTAGGCCGCCAGTAACATGCGAACATGGTATGACTGCCGATTTTCGGGCCTGGGCCGACCAGGTCTGCCAACTCGAAGAGGCGCTGGCGCATCTTGAGCCGATGGCGGCTCATCTTGGGGTTTCGTCTCCTGCCGACAGCAACTGGTTCCAGCTCCTGGATCGCAAGCTGGTGCCGCAGCTCCAGAGCGAACCGTTTCTGGTGGTTGCCGTGGTCGGCGGCACGAACATCGGAAAATCGGTTCTTTTCAATCAACTGGCCGGGGAGATCGCCAGCGCCGTCAGCCCCCTGGCGGCGGGTACGAAGCACCCGGTCTGCCTGGTGCCTCCGGGCATGGACGATTCGAGCCTGCTGGCCGAGCTGTTCGAAGGGTTCGTCCTCAAGCCCTGGCAGTCGGCCGAGGATCCGTTGGGGGAATCGGGCGAAGACCGGCTGTTCTGGCGAGCCGGTGTGCATGTGCCGCCGCGGCTGCTGCTGATCGACGCACCCGACGTGGATTCCGACGCCGTGGTCAACTGGAGCCGTGCGCGTGCCATCCGCCAGGCGGCCGACGTGCTGATTGCCGTGCTAACTCAGCAGAAGTACAACGACGCGGCCGTCAAGCAGTTTTTCCGCGAGGCGGCCGACGCGGACAAGCCGGTGATCGTAGTTTTCAATCAGTGCGATCTAGCGGCCGATCCGCCCTTCTGGCCCCAGTGGCTGGCGACGTTCTGTGCCGAGACGCGCATCACGCCGGAACTGGTGTACGTGGCCCCCCACGACCGAACGGCGGCCGAATCGCGAAACCTGCCGGTGTTCTCCGTCGGCACTGACGGGCGAAGCGAGCCCGAAGCGGCCGGCAATCTCCGGGAGCATCTGGCCTCGCTGCATTTCGACGCCATCAAGATCCGGACCTTCCGCGGCGCCCTGGACTGCGTGCTCGACAAGGGCTCGGGCCTGCCGGCCTACCTGGACAGGCTCCGCAATGCCTCGGCCGAGTTTGCAGCCGCGGCGGAGACGCTGTCGGCCTCCGACATGGCTCGTGTCAATTGGCCAAGCCTGCCTGCCGGGGTGCTCACGGGCGAGATTCGTTCCTGGTGGGACTCGGGGCGCAGCGAGTGGTCGCGGCGGATTCACGGATTCTATCGCACGGTGGGGCAGCAGGTCGTCCGACCAGTCCAGGCTCTGTGGTCGATGGGGCGGCCGGACAGCAAGCCGCTCGATGCGTTTCGCCAGGAGGAAGAGGCAGCGATCGTGCGGGCGGTGGAATCGATTCTCGACGAACTGGAACGACTGACCAAAATCGGCAACGATACGCTGCGTCCGCGGTTGCTCAAGCTGCTGGGGGGCGACTCGCGGCAGAGCCTTCTGGTGCGGGTCCGCCGGGCCCATGAGTCGTTGCCGGCGGTCGATGAGGACTATCGCGGGTTTCTCCGCTCGGAGCTCGAGGCCTGGAAAGGCGAGAATCCTCGGGTAGTGCGGTTTCTGCGATCGCTTGACCACGCGGCGGCCCTTGCTCGTCCCGCGCTTACCCTCACGCTGGCGGTCAGCGGTTTCGTGGTGGCGGGCGATCTGGTGGGGCAAGCGGCTGTTCATGCGGCGAGCCACACGGCAACCGAGTTGGCGACAGAGGCGGCCATTGCCGGCGGGATCGCGGGGGGAGGCGAGGCGGTGGTGAGCACTGCGGGAGAAGGGGTTCGCCAGGCGGCAGGCCGGCTGTTTGCCCGTCTGCAAGCCCGCTATGCCCAACGGCGGGCCCAATGGCTGGCCGGGTGGCTCGAAAAGGAACTGCTCGGCGAGCTTCTGGCCGATCTCCGCCAGGGCGCGGAAGTGCCCGAGTCCAGCCAGTTCGCCGCGGTCGAGTCGATCCACGGTCGGCTGCTGCTGGCCCGGCAGGTGCCTGCTACCGGACCTTCGGGCTGATCATCCAGAGGAGGCGGAAGCGGTAGAATCGGCGCGAGCAGCGCCGGCAGCGAATCGGCAGGAAGAGCGGCCGAAGAAACCACATGTACCAGGGCCCCGGGTAACGGCTGACACTCAGCTCTCCGGACCCGCAATAAGGACACCCCATTCTCCCGTTCCACCTCCAGCGCGTACGTGCCTCTGCTGCAATCGATGGCGAAACCAATGTCGGTCCTGTTGATCTCCGCCTGGGAGATCCGGCCGCCGGTTCCGGGGCAGGCCTTTGGAGCCGACAACACGTTTGCCAACCGTGTTCCGTCCCACCCACCGAGATGTGTCACTTTGCGACCCACCTCCCGACAGGCAGTGATGGTACACGATCGGGCGGCCTGAGGAAAGCTGTCCTTCGCAGATTTCCATACGATACTCGGCGCCCCGCCGGCTGTCGAACGTTCGAGGAAGGGGGCCAGCCACTGCGGCCGGCCATTGCCGCTGCTTATGGATGTTTGCAGGGAGAATGCTCGTGGCCACCCAGCGGCAGACCGCAAGAGGCCGGGCTTCCGCCGAATCGGGCCGTGGGTGGGGACGGCGGAAATATGAGGTGATCTTCCTGCTGTACGAAGTCAAGAGCGGAACCAACAAGAGTCGATCGAGGCCACCAGCCATTCTGGCCCGTGTGTCGCAGCGGAGATGAAAATCGTGGCGGACGGCACACCCGTGCTTTACACCTGCGGCCGGGCGGGAGTAAGGTGATGGAGAAATGGGCACCTGCACGGCAGGCGCCGGATCCAGGCGGAAACGATACGTGGCCGTCTGCATATCGGCATTCTCAACGGCGATCGCGCATCGAGACGGCGGGGACTGGCCGGCCAGAGCCGAAATGTGAAGAGATCCTGCTCGAGCCGCTGGCTCGACTGCCACGGACGGAGGGTGATCGAGATCCCCAATGAGGAGGACCGGTGATGCGAATTGAATCCGAACTGAGACTGGATTTCGACGATGTTCTGATCCGCCCGAAAAGGTCGGTGGCTCCCAGCAGGGCGAGCATCGAGTTGAACAGGACCTACCAGTTCCAGAGCGCCCCCTCGGCGGCAGGCTGGACGGGGATCCCGCTCGTTGCGGCCAATTTCGACACCGTGGGGACGATGCGGATGGCGTCGGCCCTTCACAAGCTGAATATGCTCACCTGCCTGCACAAGTTCTATTCGCTGGAGAAGCTGCTCGATTTCTTCACGCATGATCCGGCCCGGCATTCGGCCTTCTACACGCTCGGGGTCCGGGAGGAGGATTTCGAGAAGCTCGTGCGTTTTGTCGAGAAGTCGGAGGGGGGGCCCGGGCTGATCTGTATCGATGCGGCCAACGGATACACCAAGTACTTCGTCGATCGCGTGCGCCAGGTCCGCGCCTTGTGTCCCGGGGCCACCATCATGGCCGGTAACGTGGCGACTCCCGAGATGGTGCAGGAACTGCTGATCGAAGGGCGGGCCGACATCGTGAAGGTCGGGATCGGTCCGGGCAGCGTGTGCACGACCCGGAGGGTGACCGGCGTGGGATATCCGCAACTATCGGCCATCATCGAGTGCGCGGATGCGGCCCACGGAAACCAGGGCCACATCTGTGCCGACGGCGGCTGCCGCACACCGGGCGATGTGGCCAAGGCTTTTGGCGCGGGGGCCGACTTCGTGATGCTGGGGGGGATGCTGGCCGGCACCGACGAGTGCGAAGGCGAGTGGCTTGTTGAGGACGGCCGGAAGAGGGCCCTGAGGTTTTACGGGATGTCGAGCCGCGAGGCCCAGGAGAAGCACCTGGGCGGAGTGAAGGAATACTGCGCGGCGGAAGGCAAATCGATCGAGGTGCCTTGCCGCGGGCCGGCGGAAGGGGTGATGCGGGAGGTGACCGGCGGCCTGCGGTCGGCCTGTGCCTATGTGGGGGCGGATCGGCTCAAGGATCTCTACAAGTGCTGCACGTTCATCCGCTGCGCCCGTCCGATCACCGAGGGGTGACGCGGCGCACGAGAGAAGACCCTCCCGGGATGGCGCAGGAGGGTCTTGCGAGCTACTCTTCGGAAGTATTTGGGGCGATTGCGCCGGGGCGGCAAGGGGGCGAACGAGTGCCGGCCGGCACGAGTCGGGACGTCCGTCCCGGTGGATCTTGAAACGAGGGCCCGCACGGTCTGGCCGGCCTTGCCGTCCACGCGGCGCAATCGCAAGGAGGGCAGGTCAGTTGGTCGTGCTTTGCGCCAAGGGGGAGTCGATCGCGACGGCAACGGGGCGATCGAGGAAACCCGACAGCTTGCGGCTGCGGATGGGGTGCTGAAGCTTGCGGACGGCCTTGGCCTCGATCTGCCGCACGCGTTCGCGGGTGACCGAGAAGATCTTGCCGACCTCTTCCAGCGTGTAGGTGTAGCCGTCGGCCAGGCCGTATCGCAGGCGGATGATCTCCCGTTCGCGGTAGTTGAGCGCGGCGAGCACCTCGGTGATACGATCCTTCAGCGACACGTGGTTCATATCCTGGAGCGGATCGTCGTCGCGGTGGTCCTGGAGAAACTCGCCGAAGTAGCTGTCGTCGTGATCGCCCACCGGCTGGTCGAGCGAGAGGGGCTGCCGGCTCATCTGGAGCACGCAGCTCGTTTCGTCGATCGACAGACCGGCCTTGGCCGCGGTCTCCTCGACGCTCGGCTCGCAGCCGTTCTCCTGGACCAGGGTCCGGGTGACCGTGCGGACCTTGCTCATGGTTTCGATCATGTGCACCGGCACGCGGATGGTGCGGCTTTGATCGGCGATGGCCCGGGTGATCGCCTGGCGGATCCACCAGGTCGCGTAGGTCGAGAACTTGAACCCACGAGCGTGTTCGAATTTGTCGACGGCCCGCATGAGGCCGGTGTTGCCTTCCTGGATCAGGTCGAGGAAGCTCAGCCCGCGATTGCGATAGCGTTTGGCGATCGAGACGACCAGCCGCAGGTTGCCTGCCGAGAGGCCGCGTTTGGCGGCTTCGTAATCGTGCTGGTGAGCGGCCGTCCTGCGGACCCGCCGCCGAAGCGTGGAGGGGCTTTCGAGGGTGATCTTCATCAGGTAGCGGAGGTCGGCGCGGACCTTGTCGATGCGTCCCGAAGTGTCGCGGACCTTCCGCAGTTCCTTGAGTTCGGCGAAGAGGGCGTCCATCCGGCGGGAGATCTCGCGAAGGTCGTCGAGTACCGGCTGGAGCCGCTGGGTCCGCAGGCCCAGCTCTTCGACGAGCCGCACGGCCTTGTAGCGGCGGCGCACGAGGCGGCGCCAGGCCTCGCGGCGCTGGTTGCGGGTGTGCGATTTGCTGATCACCGTGGCGAAGTCCCGGCGGTTCGCCTTGAGCAGGTGGCGGAGGGTGCGGAGATTGGGCGGAAGCACGCCCATGATGTGGCGCTTCTCGCGGATGTTGGTTACCGAGACCTCGATGGTGCGATCCAGTCGCAACCGGCCATCCAGGACTTTGTCCAGCAGCGCCACGGCGGTGTGGAGGGCGTAGTCGGTGGCCAGCATGGCGTTGCGGAATCGGGTCCGCGACTTCTCGATGCGGATCGCCGCGACAATTTCTTCTTTCCGCGTGAGGAGCGGGATTTCGCCCATCTGCATCAGGTAAATGCGGATCGGATCGTCGATGTGGCTGTCGTCGCCGCTGGAATCGAAATCGATCTCGTCGAGTTCCTCGAAATCCTCTTTCTCCGCATGGTCGTCTTCGATTTCGATCGCATCGTGATCGATAACATCATCGTCATCGACGTGGAGAATCTCCTCGATGTCGGGCGCGCCGTGAGTGCCGTTGTCACCGTTGGCTTTGGTCGAACCATTGCGGCTCGTTCCATTCTTCCGACCGTTTTCTGCAGCGCTCGTTCCGTTGCTGCGCCGCTTCGCCGACTGCCCATTGACTGCTTTGGTGCTGACTCGTGCCAAGGTGAAATCCTCTCAAGCCTGGAACATCTCGGGGGCGGGCCCCATGCTGGGCCGGTTCAAGATCCGAGGTGACCAAAGGGCATTTGCAGTGCCAAAACCGGGAGGAGGCTGAGGGCCTTTTCGTAAACCCTTAGGTGGGAGTGCGTTAGGTGAGTCAAACAGAGCGATGTCTGCCCGCCATTCTTTCGACGCGTTGCCGGAACGCATCGTTCCTGTCGTCTTGCTGTCGATTTCGAGATTCGCGACAAAGCCTGGGGCTCTGTCACAGCCTGGTTTTGGGATCAATGGCGTAGATTCATGCGACAATCGCCGAGCTGTTCCGCAGTCTCGACCCCAATTTTCTGGTTGCGATAAGGCACCAGGAGACGGTCCCGGGAATCCTTGCCAATCGAGTTACTCGAGGCATAGATCTCAAAGATCCCAGATTTCTCAAGATCCCCTAACTGTCTATTTTGTGCGCAATGCCAAAAACTACCAGTTCATCCATGTTTACGCAATAACCGTCAGAGAGAAATCGCGGATTTTTTTCTTACCGGCCGGCAGGGATTGGGAAACCGGGGTCTATATCACCCAGAAGTGGTATTGCCGGCCCTGGAGTCATGGTCCAGGCGAAAGCATTGGTCGAGCAGGCTCAGAGCGGGAGCAGAAGAGGGCTGGGCAGCCCAGAACGCCAGGGAGATGCTCTGCCCGGCGTCTTTTCCAGGGCGTCGCCGGCGCGGGGGGAACAATCCTGAGCCGGGGCTGGCCAGTCAGGCCAGAATGCCTTGGGCGGGAAGGGACGGGATGCCCGTTTGGCCTCAGCGAGGCTTCGGGCTACCTGGTACGCTCGCTCGATGCCTCTGGCTGGCGGGCCGGACAGGCCTGCCGGTTCCGGGGAAGCGTCTTACTCCCAGAAAGGGGCGAATTCGAGGTTGAGTATGTCGCGAAGGGCGTCATCGGCGGATGGAGTTGCGCCAAGCTGATAGAGGGCGGTCAGAAGTCGCAGTTCTTCCTCGGCTCCCTCCAGATCGGCCAGTCGCTGAAACCGATTGACCGGGTGAACATCACCGGCCGCGACCCGTATCTCGGTACCATCGGGGAGCACGGCGGTGAGCTGGGTGTCGGACTGGTCGACGACGCGGCAGGCGACCGGCAGTCCTGCCAGGAGAACGTAGTCGGATTCTGTCCGGCACCGGGGGCGTTGTTCGTCGACAGTGCGACGCTCGCGCCGGGCCCACTGGATCTCCAACCGCATGCGTTTCCCTTGCGACGCGATGGAGCGGATTCTGCCGCTCAGCCGGAGGCCGTGGTAGATCGTCTCGATCGGCTCGTTGACCTCCGCGTGAAACAGGCGTGCCACGAGCACGCTGACGCTGCCGAACGATTCTTCGACGATTTCAGCGGGGATCTCCTCCCCCTCCACCAGGAGGCAGGAGCCGGCCTGCTCGGGCCTGAGGCAGACGGCGGCGGGCGGGGAGCCAGCCGCGACTTCAAACTGTTCCAGCAGGGAGACTGAATCAGGGGTGCCGTTCATCGAAGTTTCCTCTTCTGCCGTACCATCTTGGAGGCCTGGACAAGGAGACGGCCGGATGGGCGGGTTGAGATGGCTGCCACTTGGGGCCTATCCCAGAACTGCCAAGCGGGTGTGTGCCACGGGCGGAGATTACCGGCAGCGGCAGGAGTACTGGGATCGACTCGCAAGAGTGCTGACGGCCTTCCAGAACAGGTCGGCCGCGCTCTTACCAGTAATTTAGCATCTTTCGAGGGGTGAGACGGCCACGACGAAGGCGGCAGTTGGACAGAACGTCGTCGGACGCAGGGCGACCGGCAGAATAGCTGGAAATGGAACGGCCATGTTGCATTCAGGCAACACGCCAATCGGGCTCATTCGGCGGCCGGAGCCGCGCCAAGAGTCACAACCCGACCGAGTGCTAACGCCGGCGACGCATGGGCGCGACGGGCCGGACCATGACTTGCCACAATCGGGCCACCAGTTGCCGGATCATTCTCCAGAGGCTCGGCGACTGGTCCGCAGGAGCGATGGCGGTGCCGGAGGTGAGGGAGGTTTCCGTTGAGTTCCGGTTATCGGCGTTGACGGCCGCGATGGACTTAGACACGGCAGCAGGGGGAGGGGGAAGCTGTTTTTCAGTGTCCGCCAGTTCGCGCTGGATCGCGAGGATCTCCGGCGGCACGGGCGCCCTGTTGCCCGCGGCCTTTTTGATCTCCTCGGCCAGGTACCTGGCGTTTTCCAGCATCTGGTGAAGCCGGGCGGCATTCTGATCGTTTGCGCGGCCGGCCAGGGCCTGGAGTTGCCGGCAGGCAGCCTGGAGGTCGGCGATTGTGGGGGTGAGGATCTCCTTGAAACGGCTCTTCCACACGCGGCGGAACGTGGTGCTCCAGCGGCGCAAGGTGGCGATGATGCCGGTCGATTCGTCCTCGGCCATGAGGTCGGCGACGAGAAAGGTGTGGAGGTGCTCGCCGCGGAAGGGATTCTCCGTGAGCCGCGAGATACCGTCGCTGATCAGCATCACGTCGGCCCGCAAGCATGGGCCGGTCTTGCGAACGTCCTCGACCGCCTGTTCCAGGGCCTTCTGGATGCGGGTCTGGCCGCCATTGGGGATATCGATCACGCGGCGCACGATGCGGCGAAAGTCCTCTCGCGAGCTTCCGCTGGACAGGTCGGCGGCCTGGTCGGTGAAGGGGCGGAAGTTGAGTTGGGACCGCTGCTGGTAGCCGTTGAGGAGGAATGCCAGGGCAAGCCCACGGGCGACCGGTCCCCGGCGGTCGTGATCGCACATGGTCCGCGACGTATCGAGGAGGAGGTAGGCGTGCTGCCTGGGCGTGTCGGGAAGGGCCTGGTCTTCGATCCGCTCGTGGTCGGGCGAGTCGTCGCAGGAATCCTCCGGGCTCTGCGAGGGACGCTGCCACTCGGGCATGAGCAGTTCGCGCTGGGCGACCTTGGCGTAGAACGCCTCGGGGCAGACGTCTTCCAGCAACCACTGGGTCGGGAAGATACGGGCGAGTTGCTCGGCGCTCTGGATGGTCGTCACTTCCATGTCGTTGGAGGGCAATTCCGATCCGATCGGATCACTCATGTAGCCGGTCAGGGCGATGGGCAGCTCGGTCTCGATCTGGCGAACGGTGGTTTCTTCGTCGGGCCGGGGGCGGGTGGCGATCGGAATGGCCAGGTCCTCGACGTACTCAGCTGCAGCCCGGGCCGCAATGAACATGGTCACCTGCTCGGGGGTCACGTCGCCGAAGTCGAGATCGAACAGGCCCAGGTAGTGTGCGAGGTCGAGGGCCTCGCACGCGGTTTTGGGGCGGGTTGGAGCGGACACGGTGAGCATGGTTGATCGAGCGGGTTCTGTGCGGAATACCGGGAGAGGGCGTGGATCCGCCCTCCAGGCAGCTTGCAGGCGGGAAGCCTGTCCTGCCGGACACGCGTCCCGCCGGGGACTCAGTTGAGCACGCTGGACCGGCCTTGATCGACACGACGCGTGAGCTGCTGAATGCGCTGTTCCAGGCCCAGTTTGAGGGTCTTGACGCGGTCGTCGCGGGGCTGGAGCTTGTCGACGAAACGGCGAACGTGATCGAAGGTGACGTCTCCCTCGCTGACCAGGCCGAAGAGCCTGAGGATCCGCTGCAGAAAACGCGTGCAGGGGACGGTTTCGCCGTCGCGGACCCGGGCCATGATCTGTTCGGCCAATTCGTGGGACTCCGCCAACTGGTCAATCACCTCGAGGTCTTCGCCGCGGATTTTCAGGAGCGTTTCTTTGAGGGCCTTGTCGAAGGCTTCGGCCTGTTCGGGCGGGCCGCCCACCGTGGTGACGATGTAGCGAAGCTGCGAGAGGTCCTCTGTGGTGACTTCCATCCGCCCGTGCAGCAGCGCCGAGGCATTGAGCAGGATGCGCGACTTTGCGTAGGTTCGCGGACTGATGTAAACGGCTCGCTTGCGGCTCCCTTCCTGGGCCTGGTCGACCAGTTCCCGGTAGCGGTTCATGAGGACGTTTTTGAGGAACATCACGTGGGGCGGCGAGCCGATCGAGTAATCGGCAAGCTGGCCCCGCACGATGTCGGCAAGAAAACCGACATGCTCCAGGGGGATCTGCTGGTCGGGGACCGCCGCCCTGGCCCGGCCGTAGTGGCGGGTGAACACCTGATCGATGGCCAGCAGCGTGTAGGGATTGTAGTCGGGCGAAATGTAGGAGCGGAACAGGAAGCGGTCCAGCACGGCCTCCGTCACATCGGTAGCCCGCAGGTAGTTGGCCGCGGCGATGCCCGTGTGGAGACTTGCCTGTTCGAGCTGGGTCCCCTTCTTGAATACCCGTTCGTTGAAGATGCCGAGCAGGGCTCGAAGCACCATGTCGTTGGCGTCGAACAGTTCGTCGATGAAGGCGAAGTCGGCGTCGACAAGTGTTCCGCGGGTGTTGTGGAGCACTCGCCCTTTCTTGAGCTGTTCCGTATCGACCGAGCCGAACAGTTCGTCGGGCAGCGTGCCTTTGGACATCTGAGTGTCGAACACGCGGGCGCCGCGGATGCGGCCGAAGATCAGGCTGGCGCAGAGCGTTTTGGCGGTGCCGGCCGGGCTGAACACCAGGAGGTTCTCGCGGGTGAGCAGGGCGTAGACCGCCTGGATCAGCAACTCCTCGAAACCGACCAGTTCCCGCTCGAGAGTCGAGAAGACGCGTTTGAGGCTGCAGATCACCTGTTGAGGGTCCAGATCGAGCGGCTCGCGCAGAAGCCGCGGGACGCAGGCACAATCCGCGCCGTCTCCGGCCGGAGTATCCGCCCAGTCGGAGTCGCCGCTCAGATCGGCGGCTGTCCGGGCCAACTGGTCCGAATCCGTCATGTGGGAGTCGAAGATGCTCGCCATTCGGGGTGATTCGTTGGTACGGTGATCTACAAAGGGGTCGTAACGGGTGTACACGGATCCCGATCGCGTAGCCTGAAAGCCTTCCGGCGACGTGGAAGAACTCGTTCCGCCGCCAGCAGGAAGCGACCCGTCAAGGGCAGGTTCGTTTGGGCGAGGGTCGCTTCAATCAGACCCTGGCAAGGACAACCCAGTCACGAAGAACGTTCGATGTCTGCGAGAGAATGGAACGTTTCTCCAGGTGGGGCCTCGCGGTCTGATCTCAGAGAACAGCCTTCTTCTCAACCGCAACGTACTTACGCAAATATAGCAGATCTTCCAGCAGGATTCCATCGGTGGCCTTCCGGCTCTATCCACAATAGCCACCAATGGGGGAGTAGATTACGGCCATGTATGGTAGGGGATTTTCTTCCCCATTGGCCGAGATGGCTCGCAGAGAGCGATGCCGCCCGGCGGGTCGAAGCGAAAGCCGCGATTTTGCCGATCGTGCTGATCATGACGCCCCATTGGAGAGTCACGTAGTCCCGCTCGGAACGGGTGGTTTCTGAGCGGGCATCGGAAAACGGGGATTCGCCAGTCCGTCGGGGCGAGCAGCGCCGGCTGCGCGGACGAAGCTGGCCAAGGGGCAGTGTGTTTCACCGAAGCTGTCCGTGCCAGGGCTCACCTGGCGAGCAAGCAGCGAATGGCAGCGACAAGTTCCGTGCACTCGGCGGTCAGGGGAACATCCTGCTGACTGGCGGCCACGAGGTCCTTGACCTGGCAGGTGCCGGACTGGAATTCATTGCCGCCGGCAATCAGGGCCACGCGGAAACCGCGGCGATCGGCGTACTTGAGCTGCTGGCCCAGTTTCCTCGGTTCGGGAAAGACCTCGACGCCGATTCCCGCTGCCCGAAGAGTGGATGCCAGTCGCAGGTAATCGTGGAGGCGGTCCTTGTCAAAGAAAGGGATGAAGACCGGAGCCGGGGTCCGCACCTTCTCGATCATCTCCAGTTCTTCCATGGCGGCCAGAAGGCGGTCCAGGCCCAGAGATGCTCCGATCCCCGGCAGCTCCTGTTTGGTGAAGAGCTCTGCCAGGTTGTCGTAGCGGCCGCCCGAGCAGACGCTGCCGATGCCGGGCATGGCGGCGAGAAAGGTCTCGTAGATGGTGCCGGTGTAGTAGTCGAGTCCCCGGGCGATCGAGACATCCAGGGCCAGACGCTGCGGCGGCACGCCGGCGGCTTCGACGGCGCGGAGGAGTTGGTGGACGCGAGCGACTCCCTCGGTTCCTTTCTCGCTTCCGGCTACCAGGGGACCGAGCTGCGAAAGGATCTCATCGTTGGAGCCCTGGAGGGCGGCCATGCGCAGGACCTCGCCCGACTGGGCGGGGCTGGTGCCGGCGGTTGCCTGCATCTCTTCCGCCACGCGTTCGGGGCCGATCTTGACCAGTTTGTCGAGCGCCCGGAGGATCGCGGTGGCCTGACCCGCCAGGTCGAGGCGTTCCAGCAGGCCGCTCAGAATCATGCGATTGTTGACGCGGATGGTGAAGGCGTCGAAGCCGATTGCGCGGAAGAGGTCGTGGATGACCAGGGCCGTTTCGATGTCGGCGGCGACGGACAGAGTGCCGATCGTGTCGAAATCGCACTGCATGAACTCGCGATAGCGGCCGCGTTGGGTATTCTCGCCGCGCCAAACCGAGGCGATGTGATAACGCTTCAGCGGCGTACCAAGCGTGGCGATGTGCTCGGCGGCAAAGCGTGCCAGGGGAACCGTCAGGTCGAATCGCAAACCCACCCAGCGACCGCCATGGTCCTGGAACTTGTAGAGCTGCTTGTCCGTTTCCTCGCCTCCCTTGCCCGCCAGGACCTCCAGGTATTCCAGCGCCGGCGTATCGATGGGGCTGAAGCCGTAGGAGCGGTAGACGGTTCGCGCCGTTTCGATCAGCCGCTCGCGAGGGATCATGGCCTCGGGCAGGTAATCGCGGAAACCTTTGAGCGTGCGGGGAGTGATGCGAGGTTCGGGCACTGGCAGGTAGTTGGCGGTTGTACGGGTCTGGGGGAGGCGGGCAACGACGGTTTCGGGAGAACCGGGACGGTTGTTACGAGACTACCGGTAAGGGTTCGGGTTTCGGCGTGCGGATCGTCCGCCCTTTCCGAAGGGGAAGGATCGCCTCCGCATACTCGGCCACCTGTTCGGGAGTCTCGAAATAGTGGTCGTAGACCCAATCGTCATGGTATTCGCACTTGTCGGTCGTATACTCCCGGCAGATCTGCGGGCGGGTCTGGTAGGCCTTGCAGAGATCATCGTCACCCAGGTGCTTGCAGGGGGTGTGGACCAACAGGTACCAGGTGCCGTCCTCGGTGAACACGCTCGCCCGGTCGTGGAGCAGGTACCAGCGGATGTATTCGAAGTCCTTCCAGGCTTCCGGCTTCTCGATCGGCAGGGCAAAGTAGCGGCAGCACTTGGCCGTGCAGAACTGGCAAAGCACTTCCCCTTCGCGGAGTTCCTCCCGGCGAGGCTTCAGGGACCTGGGAGCGGAGATGATTTCCGTGGCAGCCATTTCTCGAACGATCCTCTCTGCGGGTACCAGCCCGATCCGACCATTTCAGGCTCGCGACAGGTACTGGCCGCTGCGGGTATCAACCTTGATGACCTCGCCCTGGCTCAGGTATTCGGGGACCTGCACCACCAGGCCGGTCTCCAGGGTGGCGGGCTTGGTGCGCGAGGTGGCCGAGTTGCCCTTGATACCGGGATCACACTGGATCACCTTCAATTCCACCGTCGCGGGGATCTGGATGCCGACCGGCTGGTCGTTGTAGATCAGAACGAACACGCCCTCCAAGTCATCGGTGAGGTAGTCGGCCTCGTCCTCGACCTCTTCCTTCGTGAGCGGATACTGCTCGAAGTTCTCGTTGTCCATGAACACGAGACTCGTTGCATCGGCATACAGATACTTGACCGGGCGCCGCTGGAAATCGGCCTCGTCCAGCGATTCGCCGCCGCGGAGCGTGATGTCGACCTTCTGCTTGGTTACCAGGTTCCGGGCTCGGTACTTGTAGAAAGTGGCAGCCCCACGGGCGCTGGGGCTCTGGACGGAGATCGTCTCGATGATGCAGGGGGCGTCGTTGTAGTTGACGATCGTTCCGGTTTTGATTTCCTTGGCGAGCATGGAAGAACAGCCCAAGCTGGGGGGGAGGATGGTGACTCGGCGTTTGCACGCCATCAACCGCCTCATTATCGCATGCAGGCCGGGAAATCGGCAAGGCGGTGGGGAGCGCGGAAGTGCCAGCCAGTCGGCCTGGCAGGATCGTGTCACGCCCGAGCGATCTCAGAAAGGCGTCCCGAGCAGGCTGAAGGCCGTCGTAGCGGAGTGGGCGGCCGCCTCAGGAAACCGACCATCTGCCGGCCGACGGGCGGGTTCAGAGCATCGCCCCGCCTTGGGGATCGACGGAGATTCCGCCGGTCAGTTCGGCCAGCGTGTCGAGGATCATCAGCAGGGCGCTGGGATCGAACATCCCGTCTTCTTCTTCGCTGTCGGTGTCGACCATCTGTTCGAAGTGGAAGATGTCGAGTCTCGCGTCGCAGGCGCGAAGGTTCTCCAACCGTTTTTTTTCGTCCTGGCAGCCGCAACTCGGCTCCACTTCTTCGGCGAGCTGGGCGACCTGTTCGCGCACTTCATCTCCGGAAAGGTAGGAGATGTCGATTGCGGCAAAATCGTCGGGGGCAAGGATCGTGAGCGATTCGATCAGCCCGTCCTTGTTTGCGGCGAGGTTGGTGAGCGTCAGGTGCTGGTGGAGCCGGGTGACCGCCTTCTGCACCTCTTTGAGCTTGGGCCGTCGCTGGGAGGGAAAGAGCACAAAGTAGGTTTCTCGCCACTGGTACTGGCCGTCCTCAAACATCGACATGGCTAGTCTCCCTCGTCCAGCAGTTCGTCTTCTTCCCCGTGCCATGTTTCGATGGCCTGCAGGGCTGCCAACTGTTCCTTGGCGCTGGCCCAGAGCGTTTCTCCTTGCTCGAGCTGTATCTCGTACTGGCCCTCGCGCTGGCAGTCATCGGCGCCACAGAAATGCGGTACGGCCGAGATCCACATGATACGGTAAAGGGGCACGTACTTGTCGTCGATTTGGCAGAAGACAGACATGGTCGAGCGATTCTCCAGCAGCTTATCCCGGTCAAGGACCCATTCTACGCCGAACGATCCGGTGTCCCGGCCTTTCAGGACCGTCCGAGCTCCATCGAGCGTCTGGTTGCGGCCTCGACGGCCGCCATCAGGGAGGCCCGCAGACCGCCTTCCTCCAGGGCCTGGATTCCGGCGATGGTCGTTCCGCCGGGGCTAGTCACCCGGTCTTTCAGCGAACCGGTATGTTCTCCCGTGGACAGAACCATCTCCGCGGCCCCGGCCACGGTCTGGGCCGCCAGGGCGGTGGCGATGTTGCGGGGGAGGCCCATGCGCACGCCGCCGTCGCTCAGCGCTTCGATGATCGTAAACACAAACGCCGGACCGGAGCCCGACAGCCCGGTTACCGCATCCATCAACTTCTCCGGCACGCGGAAGGCGATACCCACCGAAGAAAGCAGCTTCTCCACCAGGGTGGCGTCGGCCTCCGTGGCCGTGAGCCCGAGGCAGAAGGCGCAGGCACCCCGTCCGACCAGGCACGGTGTGTTCGGCATAACCCGGACGATCCGGATCTGGGCGCCCAGGCCGGCAGTCATGGTGGCGATCGACACACCCGCCGCGATCGAGACCACGAGCTTGTCGGCCGTCAGGCGGGGCAGGATTTCGTCGAGCACCGCCGCCATCTGCTGCGGCTTGACCGCCAGGAAGATCACGTTGGCCCGGTCGACGAGGTCGAGATTCCCAGCGGCGATTGACCCGCCGGTTCGCTGGGCAAAGTCCTGCGCCGACTTGGCGACCGGGTCGGCCGCCCACAACTGCTCGCCGCCGGTCAGCCCGGCCCGCACGAACCCTTGGGCGAGAGCCATGGCCATCTGGCCGGCGCCAACAAATCCAATTCTCTCTGTGAGCATCTCGACCTGTCCGAAGGTAAGGATCGTGTCCGCATCAACTTGCTGGGCCGGAGCGGACGACCGGCGGCGGCCCACGTTCTCCTGCGACAGTCACTGATTCTTCATATTCAGGCGTGCGTTGTCGAGGAGTGGCGTCCGGGGGGGCGGTTGTGACGGCTGTGGAGCCCTGTGGCCTGCCCGCCTGTCGACATGCTAAAGGAAAAAGCCCGATCGCACAATGGCCCAATTTACCTTATCTTCCCATCCAGCCGCCGTCGATTGTGATGATCGTACCGTGGATATAATCGGAAGCCTTCGAGGCCAGGAACACGATGGGGCCCTTGAAGTCGTCCGGATTGCCCCAGCGTCCGGCCGGGATACGGGCGAGAATGGCCGGGTTGCGGACCGGATCGGATTGAATGGGAGTGGTCAACTCGGTAGCGATGTAGCCGGGTGCGACGGCGTTGACATTCACCCCTTTGCCGGCCCATTCGTTGGCCAGCGCCATGGTCAGTTGCCCCACGCCCCCCTTGCTGGCGGCGTAGCTGGGCACGGTGATTCCGCCCTGGAGCGTCAGGAGCGAGGCGGTGAAGATGATCTTTCCATTCCCGCGAGCCACCATGTCCTTGCCGATTTCGCGGCTCAGCACGAACTGGGCGTTGAGATTGACCTCAACCACCTTGTCCCAGTATTCGTCGGAATGCTCGACAGCCGGGGCGCGCAAGATCGTGCCGGCATTGTTCACCAGGATGTCGATCCGCGGCACGTCGGTCTTGAGCTGGCGGATGAACTGGTAGAGCTTCTCCCGATCGCCGAAGTCGCACTGGTAAGCACGGAATGTGCGTCCGAGGGCGGCCACTTCCTTGGCGACCTGGCTTCCGGAGGTCTCGAGCGAGGCAGAGACGCCCACGATGTCGGCCCCGGCCTCGGCCAGAGCCACGGCCATCGCACGGCCGATGCCCCGGCGGCAGCCGGTAACCAGCGCGATTCTGCCGGACAGGTTGAACAGGTCGAGCACGCTCATGGTGGATGGTTCCCAGACGTCTGGGCTCGATGGCACCTTCGGACAGGTTTCTGGAACGCTGCAGTCTATTGCCCGCCGGACAAGCGTGCAACGCGCCGTCGTTTTGCCTTCTGCCCTTCATGATCGCGACGTTTCGCCGGCCAGGCCGGCTGTCTTTTTCGCAGGCGTCTCCGGGGAGCCATCGCCCAGCCCGTTCCCTCGGGGGGCTGCGGCGCTGCAAAGGGGCGGAGTTGCACGGGGCCTCCCTGGGCCCCTTGGCCGCTGGTATGCGACTTCGCGGTGGTGCCAGCGTGCTGGCAGTTGGCAAGGCTGCGATCAAGGCCTGGGTGCTCGTTGTAAGTATCTGTACAGCAATGAGATCCGCACGAGAAACCTGACGGGAAGGCACTTCGTCGAGCGGTCGATGGTTTGCGCATTTGCGTTGCTGCCCAGCCTCAAGCGGGATAGAATCGAGAACTGGGTTGTTTCCTCGGGGGTACTGAGAATCATGGGGTCGCAAGCGATCGCGACGGAACGAGCCCGAATCGCGCAAGAGCACTACCGAGCCTGCGGGCTGTGCGAGCATCGTTGCGGGGTGGACCGCGCTGCCGGACAACGGGGGCGCTGTCAGGCGGGCGTTGAGGCTCGCGTGTGGCGACACCGGGTCGAGTATGGGGAAGAGCTGGAATTGATACCCTCTCATCTTTTCTACCTTTCGGGATGCAATCTGGGCTGCGCGTTCTGCGTCCAGGGGGCCGACGCGTTCGACTCCTCGCAAGGACGTCCATTGGAGGGGTGGTGGCTCCGCGAGACAATCGGGTGGGGGATCGACCAGGGGGCCCGCAATTTGCAGTGGATCGGTGGGGAGCCAACCATCCATATCCCGGCAATTCTTGCGGCAAGTGCCGAGTGCAGCCGTCTGCCTCCTGTGGTCTGGAAATCGAATTTCTTTGCCACGGAAGAGGCATGGAATCTGCTGGATGGTCTGATCGACGTCTACGTGGCCGATTTCAAGTTCGGCAACGACGTGTGTGCCAAACGGCTGGCGGACGTTGACGACTATTTGGCGGTTGTCACCCGCAATCTGCTGGATGTGGCGGCAAAGGGGCGACTCATCATCCGGCACCTGCTTCTGCCCGGACACTTCGACTGCTGCTATCGGCCGATGGTGGATTGGGTCCGACGGCAGCTTCCGCAGGTTCCGATAAGCATCCGGGAAGGGTATCTGCCAAGCTGGAAAGCGGACGGGCACACGGAATTGCGAGTTCCGCTCGACCGGCATGCCGGGGGGCGCGCCCGTGCTTTGGCAACAGAAAACGGACTGAACTTGATCGAGTAGACGACCAGAGGCCCGAATTTTCGGGAGGCCGATGAAACCCGACGATGAAACGGCGGTGAGCGAGGTCACGATTCAGCCCGACGGGCGGGTGTTTGTGCTGGGCGCGTCGCGGCAGTTGCTTGAGATACTCGAGAACCTCAGGCCGGAAGATGCAGCACTCAAACGCCGACTGCATCGCGCGGTGAGCCTGGAGGATTGTGCGAAACTGGAAGAGAAGACGAAGCTCTCCGTCTCTGCGGCGAAAGCCTTTCAGGAGAAACACGAATCATGACTGATCGGCCGGCAAAGCCGCCGCTGCGGGCGGTTCCCCCAACGCAGCCGTCCCAGCGAAAAGAGACCGTGAAGGTTCCTGCTGCAGGGTCAAAGACGCCGCGGCGGTTGGACCCGCTCGACGAACTGGAGATCCTGATCCGAGCACGGTATCCGATCATCTACGTGGTGAGTTGGGAGGAAGAGCGGGTTGAGCGGTACCTTCGGGAGATCGCGGAAAAGCGGAACAAGAACCTGTTTGTCTGGACGGTGACCCAGGGAATCACCAAGTCGGGTGTGGAGCCGCAGAGGGCGAAGGTCGGCGCCGGCAATACCGGGGATCCGCTGGTGGCGTTGGATGCAGTCATCCAGCACGTTGAGCCAGCGATTTACCTGTTCAAAGACTTCCATCGTTTCACCGTGGAAGACCGCTGCAACATCGCCGTGATCCGGCGTTTGCGGGATCTGGCCCACCATCTCCGCGACACGTACAAGACGCTGGTGATCGTGGCGCCGGCGATGCGGATCTCTCCCGATCTGGCCAAGGACGTGACCCTGGTGGAATTCGGATTGCCGGGCACCGCCGACTTCGGCAAGCTGCTGGATCGAATCGTGGACGATGTGCGGGACAATCCGCATGTGGAAGTCGACTTGGACGCGGAGACACGGGAGCGTCTGCTCCACGCGGCTCGCGGGTTGACGTTGAAGGAAGCCGAAAACGTATTTGCCAAGACCTTGGTGCTCGATGGCCGATTGAGTGCCGACGATGTGAGCATCATCTACAGCGAAAAGCAGCAGATCATCAAGAAGAGTGGACTTCTGGAGTACTGCGATCCCCAGGAGGACTTCAAGCAGGTTGCGGGGCTCGACAACCTCAAGCAATGGCTGGTGAAGCGGCAGATCGCGTTCAGCGAGCGGGCTGCCCGGTTCGGTCTTCCTTCGCCTCGCGGAGTCATGCTTCTGGGGGTGCAAGGCTGCGGCAAGAGCCTTTGCGCCAAGGCGGTGGCCAGTCTGTGGAATCTGCCGTTGCTGCGGTTCGACGTCGGCCGGATGTTTTCCAGCCTGGTTGGTTCCAGCGAAGAGAACATCCGCCGGGCGATCCAAACGGCCGAGAGCGTTGCGCCGGTGATCCTCTGGATCGACGAAATCGACAAGGCCCTGGCCGGATCGACGGCGTCGGCTTCGAGCGATGGCGGCACTTCTGCTCGGGTATTTGGCACTATCCTCACCTGGTTGTCGGAGAAGACGTCATCTGTGTTTGTGATCTGTACGGCCAACGACATCAGCCACTTGCCGGCGGAACTGCTGCGCAAGGGCCGCCTCGACGAGATCTTCTTCGTCGACCTTCCCAGCCCGCGTGAGCGGGTCGAGGTGCTCCGGATCCACTTGCGGAAACGGGGGCGCGACCCTGAACAGTTCGACCTCGAATCGCTGGCGGGCGCCTGCGAGGGGTACAGCGGGGCGGAAATCGAAGAGGCCGTCATTTCCGCCCTGTTCGATGCATTGAGCCGGCAGGAGGAATTGAGCACGGAACTGATCAGGAGCAACCTTGCCGAGACGGTTCCGCTTTCCAAGACAATGAACGAGGAGATGAACCGCTTGCGGAACTGGGCTGCGGGGCGAGCTCGGCCGGCTTCCGTGGTTCAAACGCGAGTCAAGGAGGAGGTCAGCCGCAAGATCGAGTTCTAGTTGCCGAGGCAGGTTGAAGGTCCCCTGCCCGCAGGGATTTGAAGAGCGGGGGAAAGCCCCGTGTAACCGAGAGGAGGTGCGTGGTGAGCACAGTCGTGGTATTGACGCCGATCATCATCGCCAATTGGCCGGCGATTACTGCGGTCGTGACGGCGGCCGTGAGCACGGTGGGATTTGCCGTGGCCCGCTCGGGCGACACGACATCGCTCCGTGCCGGGGAGAAGACCCGGGAGGAAATCGAGGTGGAGAACAGCGAGATTCTTCAGGAGGGGGCTGGATGCGGCGAGGAGATTGTTGTTGAACGCGAGGGTTTGCGGGGTGTCTTCAGCCGGGATGCCCGGGGTACGCTCCGGGTGTGCATGGAAGGGGAGGGGTATTCGAAGTCCGAGCTGCATCGCATCGGCCAGGAACTGGTGGACCGCGTGACCCAGCAATACGTGTACCACCGCGTCGTCAGCGAGTTGAAGCAGCGCAAGATGGCGATCGTGGAGGAGGAAGTGTCGGAGGATCGGACCGTGAGGATCCGCGTCCGCAACTGGTGATCAAGACGTAAAGGGGGTTCCATGGCGAGGGAAGAAATCGAGATTGAAATCAGTTCTTCGGGAAAGGTGACGGTGCGAACGATCGGTATCAAGGGCACCCGCTGCCTGGAGGTTGCCGACCTGCTGGCATGCATCGTGGGGCGAGAGGAGTCGCGGATGCTGACGAGCGAGTACTACGAGGCAGAAGAACGGGGGCAGGAGCAGATTCATCTGCGCCAGCAGAGGTAGAGTTCCGATGCAATGCGCAAGCTGCAGCTTCGAGAACATGCCGGGAATCACCGTCTGTGGCCGCTGCGGTGCGCGCCTGGAGTTGGCGACCGTATCGATCGACGTCCACCCGCCGCGGGCGCGGCCTGCCGTCAAGCGGCTGCGACGATGGTTTCCCTGGACCGGCCTTATCGTGCGGTTGCGCGACGCCATTGCGGCACTGGCCCGCGCGGCCTCTCCCGACGCGGAGGCCCTTCAAGTGGCCTCCGGTGTCTTTCCGCGGATGGTGGTGCCCGGCTGGCCGCAGTGGTTCACCGGGCAAGCACTCCGTGGCAGAATTCTTCTTGCGACGTACTGCGGTCTGCTGCTGCCGGGTGTCGTGTTCATCGGCACGCCTCTGGGAAGCGTCCTGCTGGGCCTGGCCATCTCGGCCCATGCCGCCAGCGTGATTGACATTGTCTGGGCGGGCACGAGAGATCTGCGGGCCCGTGTCACCTGTGCCGTCCTGTGCCTGGCGGTGGTAGGAACGGTGGTGTATTTCCCCGTCACGTGGGCGGTGACGCGGGTGGCCGTTCCACGTCGACTGATGATGGACGCAGCACCGTTTGCCACCGGCGACGTGGTCCTCTACAACCCTTCCGCCTTTTGGCTGTCGGAGCCGGTTCCAGGTGATGTGGTCCTTTACCGCATTGTTCCGCGACAGGTTCAGGCCCGGTCACCGCAGGGGTACAACATGGTCTACCGGATCGAAGGGGAGTTCATCGACCGCGTGTTGGCCGGCCCCGGCCAAAGCGTGCAATGGGAGAGCGGCAAGCTGTTGGTTGATGGACAACCGTCGCCATGGCTTCCGCTGCATCCGCCGAGTGTTCGGGAGAAGCTGCAGTTGACGGTACCGCCCAGCCACTATCTGGTTCTGCCCAGCACGGTACCGTACAATGCGCCGGCGTATCCGGCCGGCGTCTGGTCCGGGCTGAGCATCGTACCGCGTCAGAGCGTGTTGGGGCGGGTGTTTCTGCGGCATCAGCCGCTCACGCGTTTGTGGTGGATCCGGTGAGGAAGGGTGACTGGATGACGCGGTTCGAGAAGCTGGAATTCAACGATGGTCAGGGGAAGAAGCCGGACGCGACGCCGTCCGCGCCGAAACCAGCACGGCCGCTCGATGTCGACTGGATGGCTCGGGCCGACGAACAGCGCCGTGCCGGTCTCTACGAGAATGCGCTGAAGTACTACTCCCGAGCTTTGGAGCAGGATCGCTCGCAGGTAGCCGGATGGCTCGGGCAGGTGCAAATGCTCGTCCAGCTCGACGAGTGCCCCGAAGCCGAGCTCTGGGCCCGCAAGGCACTGGAGCTTTTTCCGTCCAACGGCGATCTCATGGCCGGCCGGGCCCAAGCCTTGTGCCGCATGAAAGACCTCAAGCGGGCCCATGAGCTGTCCGATGGCGCCTTGAAGCAGGCCGGGCAGTCGGCCTATCGCTGGGTCGTGCGCGGAGAGATCCTGGTGGCCGGGAGGCAGGCGACCGATCAGCACTGCTTCGACAAGGCCCAGGAGATCGACCGGGACTGGCTGGTGCCGCTGGAGATAGCGCTGATCTATCTTTACTATCGCAACCCCAGCAAGGCTCACCTTCGTGCGCGTCGCGCGATCGAGCTGGCGCCCGACAGACACTATGCGTGGCTGGTTCAAGGTCGCTGTCAGGAGGACCTGGGGTTCAACGACCAGGCCAGGCAGAGTTACGGCCATTGTCTGGATCTGTGCGCCGGCCATGTCGAGGCAAGGCACCGACTGCTGGAGTTGGAGAACTCGTGGCGTTCTCCCGGCCGGTTCTTCCGCAACCTGTTCCGCCGCTGAAGAAGGGCTGGAGACACCGATGGCATGGACGATCGACAAGATCCTTCGCGGCGCCCGCAAGCTGGGTGCGAGCGACCTGCATCTGGTGCGCGGCGTCGCACCGGTCGTGCGGATCAACGGCGAGATTCAGTTCATTCAGGGTGAGCCGCTCGACGAAGCCAGTTTGCGGCAACTCATCACGGAGATCGTGCCACCCAGGCACCTCGAAGTGTTCGAGACGCAGTGGAAACTGTGCTTTTCCCGGCATTGGGAGGGTGTGGGCCGGATGCGGACCAGCCTCTACTATCACGCCGGGTGTCCGGAGATGGCGATTCGTCTCTGCGAGACCGCAATTCGTACTGCCGAAGAACTGGGCCTGCCGCCGATTCTGGAGGAGTTGACTCGACTACCCAGCGGGTTGATCATTGTCACCGGCCCGACCGGCGTCGGCAAGACCACGACGCTCAATTACATGATCGACATCATCAACCAGCAGCGCCGGGCGAAGATTGTGACGATCGAGGATCCCGTGGAATTCGTCCATGAGAACTGCCGCAGCATCATCATCCAGCAGGAGGTGCAGACGGACGTCAAGTCGTTCCGCGAGGCGCTCGTGCACGTTCTGCGGCAGGATCCCGACGTGATCGTGATCGGTGAGATGCGCGACCTGGAAACGATCGAGACGGCGCTGATCGCCGCCGAGACGGGTCACCTGGTGATGGCCACCCTGCATACACCCGACACGGTACAGACCGTTCAGCGAATCTACTCGGTTTTCCCCGCCGAGCAGCAGAACTCGATCGTCGTCCAGCTTGCCAGCAGCCTGCAGGCCGTGCTGGCCCAGAAGCTCCTTCCGCGGGCCGACGGCAAGGGACGTGTGCTGGCCTGCGAAGTGCTCGTATCGACGGCGGCAGTGAGGTCCCACATCCGGGCACGCGAAGAGCACAGGTGTTACAGCGAGATGCAGACCGGCCGCAAACACCAGATGCAGCCCATGGACAACTCCCTCCTGGAACTCTACCAGCGCGGCGAGATCACCTACGATACGGCCCTGTCGCACGCTCGCGACCCGGGAACGATCCGCCAGCGGACCGGCGAGTCGGTCAGTGAGAGCCTGCCGTTCGAAACAGAACGCCAACTGCGCCGCGCCGACAAGTGACCGGGGCAAGTGCCCGGCGGCAGGTCGAGCCGGCGTTCGGCAGTCGCTCTGTTTACACCAGGAAAGATCGCCAGCAAGCTCACGCCCCGTTGACCCGGGACGATCTGCGGGCCATACAACTGGCAGAGCGAGGATGCGAGTTGACCGGCGGTTCATCCGCATCCTGGCTTGTTCAGACCGGAAGGTCTTGGAGTTCCCAGCCCTTGCGGAACCGAGGTTTGACGAACTCGTTGGCCTTTTCGTTGTTGGTGAAGCGCAGGTTCGGGCCGTCCCAGAGGAGCTTCTCGTTTGGAAATCGCCAACTGATGGCCCCCAGCAGCATCCATTCCGTGTAGGGGCCGGCGATACTGAAATTGGAGCAGGCAGGATCGCCCCCCTTGCAGGCCTGGATCCAGTCCTGGAAATGTCCCGGCGATCGCTTCAGGACCTGCGGCGGCAGCTTGAAATCCTGCATCTTCGATTCGGGGATCAGGCGGAAACTCTCACCTCGCCCCCCAGTGCCCAGATGGCCCTTGGTGCCGATGAAGATCTCGTTGAACGGCTTGACATCCTCCCGGGTCAACCCCTCGGGCACCGCAAAATCCTTCGTCATGCTTCCTTCATACCAATAGAGCGTCATCGCGGGCATCTTGCCCGCCGCAACGTACTTGTTGGGACGCTCCGGGAATTCGAACTTGCACGCGTAGCTCGGGTAGGTGACAGGATTGACGCCCTCGACCGCCGTGCACTCGACGCTGGTGGGGCTGGCCAGTTGCAGGGCCCAATTGGCCGGGCCCAACATGTGGATTCCCCAGTCGCCGATCATTTGCGTGCCATACTCCAGGTACCCCCGCCAGTGAATCGGATGGATCTTCGAACTGTAGGTGTGCTCGGCGGCCCGTCCGGTCCAGAGGTCCCAGTCGAGCGTCTTGGGGACCGCTTCCGCAGGGGGCCACTCGACGACACCTCGCGAAAACCCGCCGCCGCTCATCGAGTGCACCTCGGTGATGTCGCCAAGCTGGCCGCTCCAGATGATCTCGCAGGCCACTCGCGTCGCTTCGGAAGAGTATCCCTGGTTGCCCATCTGAGTGGCAACGCCGTACTTTTCCGCGGCCCTGGTCAACAGACGGGCTTCCCAGACGCTCTGGGTCAGCGGCTTCTGACAGTGAACCGCGATACCCCGCTCGATGGCCCACAGCGACACGGTGGCGTGCATATGATCGGGAATAGTGACCGTGACCGCGTCGAGGTTCTTGTGCTCCTTGTCCAGCATCTCGCGGAAGTCCCGGTACCGCTTGGCACCCGGGTAATCTGCCGCCGTCTTTGCCAGATGGTTCTCATCGACGTCGCAGAGCGCATAGATGTTTTCGCGGCTGACATTCCTGACGTCACCGGCCCCCTGCATGCCGCCGACACCGACACAGCCGATGTTCAGCTTGTCGTTTGGTGCCTGCTGGCCGGAGCGGGCCAGTACATGTCGCGGCACGATCGAGAAAACGGAAAATGCGGCCGTCGCGGCCATGAACTTGCGTCTGCTGGTGCCTGTCGGGTGGCTGGCTTTCTCTTTCATTGCATTCTTGCTCCGGAGGACTCTTCGCGTCTGCGTTGGCAGCGGGCGATTCCGCGCACCGCGGCTCCCAGAATACCACAGAGAGCCGTCGAAAACCACGTAGCTGACGCAAGGGGCCTTCATCGGCCAGGAAGAGCCGAGTCTTCCGATCCAGAAGGGCGACGGCCCTCCCCTTCCCGTGGCTGCCGCAAGTGACACGAGGCCGGACAGGATGTTCTCGGCCCCGCTGTCGCAACTCCTGCCCGGTGTCCGGGTTTCCGGCCTTGCCCAGATCGGCCTGGTGCTCCGTCACAGCTCAATTGTGGGATGAATGGCGTAACTCGGAATGAAGAACAGTACCTTCCCGGATGTCTTGAATCCATCGAAGTGGCTGCAATTCCGTTTCCCGATCAGGTGGAGATAATCGTCGCTCTGAATCGTTGCACCGACCGTACCGAGGAAATTGCACGATGTCAGAAGGTAGGTGCTGCGGGGGCACACTGAACATGCTGGGAAACGGGGGAAAGGGACACTCTTCTTTGTCGTCAGGACAGAAGGGAAAGCGGTCGGCCGCCATTTCTTCCATACGACGCCCCCGCATACAGAATTGAGGGGACACAGCTAGTTCTCGGCCTTCGGCCAACCACTAGCTCCCTTGGCCCGGCGGCAGGTCGGAAAAGGCAAGGTCGGGAGTTCTTTGCCACCTCTGAACTGGCGTTTTGATGACGTAACTCTTTGCCCCACAAAGCGAAAGCCCTTCGGCGAGAACGTCGAAGGGCTTCTGGTTCAACCGTGTCCAATATAATCGGGGCGAGAGGATTCGAACCTCCGACTTCCTGCTCCCAAAGCAGGCGCGCTGCCAAGCTGCGCCACGCCCCGGACAATCTAAATGAACTTGCACGATTCCAAGAGATCCAGACTCCGCCGCCACCTTTCGGGAGGCGGCCTGCAGGAGACGGCCCATTCTGGGAATCACGCAACCCGATTTGGGATTGCCAGCAGGGTTCTATCCTAGCCGGTGGGGGCCGGCATGGCAATTGGATCCGGAAGGGAGTGAGCGCAGAGGCCCGGCGTGGACCGGCGAGAAGGCCAGGACTATGGATGGCTGCTTGGAGAATGTTCCTGGCCACCCAACGGGGGACCACAGGAGGGCGGGCTTCCGCCGGTCGCCGTCGTGCATTGACTACCCAGGCCTCCATAGGCCATCCTTGAGGTTCGACCCCAGCCACCCAATCCCAAATTTTGGCCGTGAAGCAGATATGGCAGACCATGCGCTGATGAACAAGACCCGACTCCTGGAGCGGTTCCTTCGCTATGTTCGCATCGACACCACCGCCCGTGACGAGGCCGACTGCTATCCGAGCAGTCCGGGGCAGCTCGAGTTGGGACGGGTGCTCGTGGGCGAGCTTCACCAGATTGGCCTGGTCGACGCAGCCCAGGATAGCTACGGCATTGTGACCGCCACGATTCCGGCCAGCGCTGAAGGTACGGTACCGGTCATCGCCCTGTGTTCTCACCTGGACACCTCGCCGGAAACATCGGGGGCGGGTGTTCGGCCGCAGGTGATCGAGAAGTACGCCGGGGGGGACCTGCGGCTGCGCGGCGATGCGACCAAGGTGATCCGTGTCAGCGAATGCCCGGCTCTGGAAGACGCGGTGGGCTGCACGCTGATCACGAGCGACGGAACGACCTTGCTGGGGGCCGACGACAAGGCGGGCGTGGCGGTGATCATGGGGGCGGCCGCCTTTCTCATGGAGCATCCGGAGCGGCGGCACGGGGCGGTGCGGATTCTCTTGACCTGCGACGAGGAGATCGGACGCGGGGTGGACCACATCGATCTTGCCCGACTTGGAGCGACCGCGTGCTACACGCTCGACGGCTCGGGGGCCGACACGATCGACGTGGAGACCTTTTCAGCCGACCTGGCGGTCGTCCACGTGGTGGGCAAGAATATCCATCCGTCGATCGCCAAGGACAAGATGATCAACGCGATCCGCGCAGCCGGCTGTTTCCTGTCGCGAATTCCTCGGGACCGGCTGGCCCCGGAAGTGACCGAGGGGCGGGAGGGATTCCTCCACCCTTACGAGATTTCGGGGGGAGTGGCGAGCGTGTGGATGAAGATCCTGCTGCGCGACTTCGAGACCAGCGTCCTGGCCGAACATGCCAAGGTCCTGGAGGCGGCGGCCGAAGAGACCCGACGGGCCTTTCCAGGGGTGGAGCTGGAAATCCAGGTCAAGGCCCAGTATCGCAACATGGCCGAGGGTCTCGTCAAGGAACCGCGAGCTGTCGACTACGCCAGGCGGGCACTGGAGAGACTGGGGCGTTCTGCGGAGCTAACCCTCGTGCGCGGGGGAACCGACGGCTCGCGGCTGACAGAAATGGGGCTTCCCACTCCGAATCTCTCGACGGGGCAACACACCCCCCACAGCCCGCTCGAATGGGCATGCCTGGAGGAAATGGTTCGGTCGGCCGAGTGGCTGGTGGCGATTGCCGAGACGTGGGCGGAGGCAGAGGAAGCCGCGGGGGCGGGAGCGGGGTGATGCGGGCAGGGTGCGGTTGGCGGGGCGGCCATTGTGGATCGCAGAACGCACTGCAAGGGCGTGCTGAAACCTATACTCCAGCGGAGGGGTATCGCGGCGATTGCGGGTAATGCGGGTTCGGACCAGAATAAAGGGGGGCCCTTCTCCTCAAGGTTCTGGGATGGTGACATGTCAGTTGGTCACGTGGAATCGGAACTCCTTTCCCTGGCGGTGGGCGGCGACCGGGCGGCCCTGTCGGAGGTGCTCCTGCTCCACTACGACCACCTTCAGCAGCATATCGAGCGGCGGCTCTCGGACGATCTCCGGCGGCATGTTGCAGCCGACGATATTCTCCACCAGACCATGGTTCGGGCCGCCGTCGGGATCCGGCAGTATGAGCCGCGTCACGAGAACGCGTTTCTGGCCTGGCTGAAGACAATCGCCGACAACCTGATCCGCGACGCCCATAAGAAGAAACAGCGGGAGCGGCGGGCCGACAGCCAGGCCGGAGCCGGGCAGGCCAGTTCGTGGGGTGCGCTGGTCGAGAAGATCGCCGGCCAGGGGAGCACGCCGAGCGCCAGGGTCCAGCAGGGAGACAACGCTCGTCGGCTGCGGGCCGCTGTGGCCGCCCTTCCCGAGGACTATCGCCAGGTGATCGAGCGGCACTATCTGCTGGACCAATCCCTGGAGGAGATTGCCGAGGCCTTGGGGGGGACGAAGGGCTCGGTGCGGGCGATGTGTTACCGGGCGAGGAAGAGGCTCCGCGAGTTGATGGGCAGGTCGTCGATGTATTTCAGCGGCTATTGACGTCTGCAGGGAAAATGCTCATGGCCACCCGACGAAAGACCACCAGAAGCGGGTTTCCGCGCGTCGGCCTCGTGCATCGACCGGGCAGGCGTCTGCAGGCCATGGTCGCTGGTCGCCGCGGGAAGAGACGCTTGTCTGGCTTTGCGGAGCGAACAACGACGTTTGATGTCTGATGTCCACAAGTTCGGCCAATCGCGAACAGATCAGGGAACGGTCGGACCGGATCCGGCAAGTTGTGTCGGAATATGCGCGGCGTCTCCGCAGCGGAGCCCAGGCTTCTTTTGAATCGATTGCGGCGGAACATGCCGAGCTGATGCCCGAACTGGGCGAGCACCTGGAGAAGATCCGGCGCATCGAGACTGCCCTGGACGAAGTCGAGGAGAGCCGCTACCGGCGAGCGATGGCGCGTCTGGTTGCGGAAGGGCCTGGAAGTTCGGCTGGCGACGGGGGGGAAGTGGCGCAAGCGGAGGGGAGCGACTCGGCCAGCACGGAGGTGCTCAGGCCGTCGTCGGGCGATTCCGGCGGGCCGGACGACCGGTCCTGGCGGACGCGGATTCCGACCGCGATTGGGCGATACCGCGTGCGGCACGTGTTGGGAGAAGGCGCGTTTGGATGCGTCTACCTGGCGTGGGATGAGGAACTGGCCAGGGAGGTGGCCGTCAAGGTCTCGCACCCCTATCGGGATGCGGACGACAAGAACGCCGAGATCTTTCTTGCCGAGGCGCGGACGCTCGCCCGGCTCGATCACCCTGCGGTGGTGCCGGTCTACGACGCAGGGCGAACACCCGAGGGATCCTGCTACGTGGTCTCGAAGTGGATCTGCGGCAGCGATCTCGAACTGCGGATGGCACGGGAGACGATTCCGGTTGACGAAGCGGTCCGGCTCATCACTTCGGTTGCCGACGCGCTGGATCACGCCCATCAGCATGGGCTGTTTCATCGCGACGTCAAACCGGCCAACATTCTCCTGGATGCCAGGGGAAATCCGTATCTGGGTGATTTCGGTCTGGCCCTGAGCGGCAAACGGCTGGAGGAAGGGCGCAGCTTTGCCGGCACGCCGGCCTACATGAGCCCGGAACAAGCGCGGGGCGAATCGCACCGCGTGGATGCCAGATCGGATATTTTCAGCCTGGGGGTGGTGCTGTACGAGCTGGTGGTGGGTGTCAAACCGTTCCGTTCGGACTCCCGCGCGGAGTTGCTCCAGCAGGTGTTGCGGGCGGAACCGGAGCCGCTCAGGCAGCGCGACCCATCGATCCATCCGGAACTGGAGCGGATCTGTCTGAAGACGCTGGCCAAGCGGGCGGCCGATCGCTACCGCACCGCCAGGGAACTGGCAGACGATCTCCGGCAGTACCTGGAGCTGGACCACGGAGAGCGCTGTCTGCGGACGGCTCACGGCGGCCGGGGACCGCTGGTGGTTGTTGCCCCGTCGCCGGAGTCGCCGGCACCGAAGATCGTGCCCCACGGCCTGCGGCCTTTCGACGCTTCCGACGCGAAGAGCTATCTGGCGTTGGTTCCGGGGCCGCGCGATCGCACGGGATTGCCGGAAAGTATTCGGCAGTGGAAGGTCCGGATCGAGAACGAGGATCCGGAAGACACGTTTCCGGTGGGGGTACTCTATGGGCCCTCGGGTTGCGGCAAGTCGTCGCTGGTGCGGGCAGGGCTGCTTCCCAAGCTGGCCACGCACGTGCATCCGGTCTACGTGGAGGCGGCGGCGGACCACACGGAGACCCGCCTGCAGAAGAAACTCCGCCACCGCTATCCCGAGTTGCCCGCCGAGGGCAGCCTGGGCGAGTGCCTGGCGGCGCTGCGGTGCGGCCGGGGGCCGGCCGAAGGGGCCAAGGTGTTGGTGGTGATCGACCAGTTCGAGCAATGGCTTCACGGCCGGGGGGAGGCGGAACGCTGCGGGCTGGTGGAGGCCCTGCGGCACTGCGACGGCGTGCGCCTGCAGTGCCTGCTGCTGGTGCGCGACGACTTCTGGCTGGCCTTGAGCCGCTTCATGACGGAACTGGAAGTCGACCTGGTGCAACGCCACAATGCGGCCCTGGTGGATCTCTTCGATCCCGACCACGCACGCAAGGTGCTGGCGGAGTTTGGCCGGGCCTACGGGCGCCTGCCCGAGGACCTCAGCCAGATGACTGGCGTGCAGACTTCGTTTGTCCACCGGGCGGTTGAAGGACTGACGGACGGCGGCAAGGTGATTCCGGTCCGACTGGCCCTGTTTGCCGAGATGGTCAGCGACAAGGCCTGGAGCCCGACTACGCTTCGCGACCTGGGGGGGGCTGACGGCGTGGGGGTCTCGTTCCTGGAAGAGACATTCGACACGCGAACAAGGAATCCGCAGATCCGGGTCCACGAACAGGCGGCCCGGGCGGTGCTCGAGGCCCTGATGCCGGAGGAGGGGAGCGAGATCAAGGGCCGGATCCGATCCTATCCGGAACTACTCGACCTTGCGGGCTACGGCCACAAGCCGCGGGCATTCAAGGAGTTGATGAGGATTCTCGACAGCGACACACGGCTGATCACGCCCTGCGATCCGGAGGTGGCGGCTGTGGAAGACTCGACGGTCCAGCCTCGAGTGCGCTACTACCAGCTCACCCACGACTATCTGGTGCCCGCACTGCGGCAATGGCTCACGCGGCGGCAGAAGTCGACGCGGGCCGGCCGGAGCGAGCTGCGGCTGGCGAGCCGGACGGCCATGTGGAGCGCGACCGGGGAGTGGCGGCAACTGCCTTCGTTCTGGGAGTGGATCAGCATCTGGCTGCTTACGCGCCATTATCTCTGGACGGAGGCCCAGAGGCGGATGATGCGTTCGGCAACCCGTTACTATGCCGTGACCATGGGATTTATTTCGGCCATCGTACTGGCGTTTCTGTTTGGTGGGCTGGTGGAGCTGGCCAGCCTGATGCAGAACGTGCTGGTAGGGTTTCGGGCGCGCAGTGCGGCTGTCTGGATGGCGATCGGCAACGGCGAGGCGGTGTGGCCGCTGCTCAAGGGCGGAGCGGATCCGTCGCTGCGGACCCGCGTGATTCACGGCATCGGCCCGATCGTGACCGGTCCCGACGAGGTACTCAGCCAGGTGGACGAGCAGGACGACGTTTCCGTTCGGCGGGCAATGCTGTTTCTGGCAGGTGAACTGTATGGCGATCCGGCGGCTGCCTACGACACGCGCGGCGAGAATCTGGGCCGCTCCATGCTCGACACACCGATCATCGAACAGCTCGTGCGGCGATTCGAGGACGATCCGGATCCGGGGATCCACTCGGCGGCCGAGTGGCTGCTGCGCCGCTGCAAGAGGGAAGACCGGATCGCAAGATCAGTCCGGCAGGTTGCTTCACCGGCCCCCCGCGGCGACCGCCAGTGGTACGTGAGCAGCCAGGGGCACACGATGATCGGCGTGGCGGGGCCAGCGCAGTTCCAGGTGGTCGAGCCCGAGGGGCTGGATTCGATCGGCGGGGGCGGCCGCCACTACCAGCGAATCCCGCGGAGCTACAGCATTGCCAGCACCGAGACCACCGTGGAGCAGTTCCGCCGGTTTGTGGATGCAAGTCCCTGGGTGTCCTCCGCTCGGCTGCCTGGAGGCGATACTCCGCCAGGCGTTCCCCAGACGGGGGTCACCTGGTACGAGGCGGCCGCCTACTGCAACTGGCTGAGCCAGGAGGAGGGACTGCGGCCGGAGGAGCGGTGCTATCAGGC
>CAZLWV010000007.1:0-92827 GCA_964563135.1 uncultured Planctomycetaceae bacterium | reverse complement strand
CGTCGATCGCGCCCATGGTGATCACGATTCCCATCACGGCGGCCACGATGCCGAATCCCGGCAACCCGTCGGCGGTCTTCACCAGCACGGACGTGGTGGCGTGATGCTCCTCCTCGACGAGTCTGATGTCTGTGGCCAGCAGGGCGGGCAGATCGTCGGGCTTGACGGTACCTTCCGCGATCGGGGTCATCGCGCCGACGAGGAAGTGCATGGCGTGGTGATTGCGTACGAAGTTCGGAAACTTCGTGAAGATCGTGCTGCTGGCGGTTTCTCTGAGGTGCGGTTCCAGGGCCATGAGGCCGTCGCGTCGGGCTACGCGAAGCAGGCTGTAGAGAAGTTTGAACATATCCTCGTAGGCCTTCTTGTTGTAAGGCGTACCCTTGATGCACTGGATCAGGCCGTGAATCAGGTCGACCAGGACCTTCTTGGGCGACATGAGGATCATTGCCCCCAGAGCCGCTCCGCCGATGGTTACGAACTCGGACGGGTGGACGAGCGCGTGGAGGCTTCCGCCGGCCATGGTGAAGCCACCCAGCACCGCGCCGACGACCACGATCCAGCCAACGATGACAATCATCTTCCTGCTCCAACCTTGTGAGATCGCAAATCAAGGGGCTCGTTCAGAGGATACGGCCAGAAGGTCGACGCGGCCACCGGTGCAGTCTCCCACGTGCCAGGCTGACTCTCGCGTCGATCCGCGCCCAGGAGCGAGGCAACTGCACTCCGATAGACCGTCTATGCCGTCTGCTAGTGGTATATAGCACGCGGAAGTTCCGGCGCTGTCTATCCGGTGGCCGGGTGAGTCGCTTAGCGTGATTGTGCCAGTCGTATCGAGTGCACCATCCCATACGGGCCGTGCGGGATGCGTGATGCCGCCCAATACGGCAGTGTGTCAAGATGGCAGACCCGCCGGACTGGCCATACGCTGGCCGGCGGCAGGCTGCCCAGAGTTTCCGGCGCGCAGCAGCCCGGGCCGCGCTGTGGAGTCATCCGGCAAGAATGCCGGGGCCGTGGGACTGGCCGGCAGCCGTGGACGAGCAGTGTGCCGAGCGCGTCTTCCATGTCGGGCAGGCGTGCAGGAACCAGCCTGCGCTGGGCTACAAATAACCTCGATCGCGGCTGCAAGCCGTGGCGGACCTAGACGTGTCAGGCATCTGCGTCCTGACGAAACTGCGTCCAGTCGATGCCCAACTTCCGCATCCTTGCCCGGAGCGTGTGGGGGTTGATCTTCAGCAGGGCGGCGGCCCCCTGCCGCCCCTCGATCCGACCCCGGGTGACGGCCAACGCTGCCTCGATATGGCGCTTGTTTGCCTCGTCGAGCGACACGATTTGGGGCCTGTCAATGGAGTCCGAGGCCCTCGGGCAGCTCTCTGTCGACGGCCTGTCGCCGGGAGCGGTTGGCACGCCGAGGGCCTTGGCTACCTCGAGGCCCTTTCCGTTTCCCAGGATCGCCGCGCGGTCGATGACGGCAGCCAACTCCCGAATGTTGCCCGGCCATGCATAGGAGCCAAGAAGCTGGAGATCTTCTGCCGAGGGCATCGACAACGGCAGCACCAGTCTGGCGGCCGCTCGTTGGGCGAAATGACGGGCCAATTCCGGCAGGTCCCTGGTCCGCTCGCGGAGCGGCGGCAACGAAATCGGGAACACCGCCAGCCGATACCAGAGGTCCTCACGGAACTTGCCCTTGCCCACCATGGCCGCCAGGTCGCGGTGGGTTGCCGCCACGATGCGCACGTCGACATGGATCGGATTCTGCCCCCCTACCCTCTCCAGCCAGCCGTCTTGAACGATGCGGAGCAGACGCACCTGGGCCGCCAGCGGCAATTCGCCGATCTCGTCCAGCAGCAGCGTTCCGCCGTCGGCTCGCTCAAACCAGCCCTGGCGAGCCTCGACGGCCCCGGTGAAGGCCCCCCGTTCGTGCCCGAAGAGCTGCGAATCGATGAGTTCCAGCGGGATCGCGCCGCAGTTGACTCTCAGGAACGGACCGCCGGCTCGCGACGATCGCTGATGGATCATGCGGGCTATGACCTCCTTGCCGGTTCCTGTTTCTCCCAGCACCAGAACCGGAACATCCGACCTGGCCACCAGTTCCACGCGCTCGATCACGCTGCGAAGCCCCGAATCGGTACCCACCACCGTTTCGGTCATCTCGTTGCGGCCCAGACGCGTCAGCAGCGACCGCTTGTCGGCCTCCGCTGCCGACTGCAGGGTTGCCAGTTCGCGGAGCCGGCGATCGTTGTCCAGCGCTGCCGAAAACGGTTCCAGGAGCGACTGGGCCAGCGAGATCTCACGTTCGTCGAAAGTGCTACCCCGGTCGGCAACGAGGAGCAGCACTCCGCAAGGACCGGCGTGATCCGACAGCGGTCCGGCGAGAATCTCGCCGGTGACCACCGCCGGCACAAGAGTGTCGCGGATCGCGCTGTGCGAGGGGCTATCGGCAAACCGCACGACCTGCCCTGCCCGGCACCAGGTCATTACCTCACGTAGTTGTGCTTCGGAACATGTAGTTCGGGCGGTCGAAGGCTGGCTGTTGTGAGCCAGGTCGCAGACAGCCACCGTCTCCAGCAGGCACCTTGCCGGATCGATTCTGCGGACCATGCATTGGCGAACCGGCATCCGGGCTGCAAGGGTCTGAGCAATCCTGGCGGTTGACTCGCTGACCTCAATATGCCGGCATGCCTCTCGCCACGCCTCCATCAGCACGGGCGCGATATCCGGCGAGAACCTCTCCCTATCATCTGTCATGGGTATTCCATTACATATCACGGCATGCTCTGTTGTATTTAACGGGTGTTTTGTTGGCCAAGGCGCCGATCGCGGACCGGCGAGGTTTCGTGCCGCCGGGAAGGCGTTTCCTGTGCAAATGCAGGGCCAAACGGAACTCCGGCTCCTGGATCTCGATGAGCAGCTTGCGTTTGCCGCGTTTTTGGTGCCTGCCACCACCGCTTCGGGGCCGGCGGGGCAGCCTGGCTGGGCGTCTCCCGTCACGCGTTGTCCAGGGTTGCTGCCTCCCAAAACCGATTCGCGGTTGTGGGTGTGCCTGGTTTGCTCTGGTTTATCTTGTCAGGCTATTCTCCCTAGTTTGTCGAGACAAAAACCGATCTGGTTGCGCCCTATTGGTTCTGATACGATCACGGCCCAGAGTGCGCACCCATCCAAATCCAGCAACAAGGATCCGCACGTTCCCAGGTTGGCGTTTTGGGACGCCCGCATCGGGGCCGTCGTTGGCATGAGCATCCGCCGTCATTACCGCATCCAGTTTCTGTTGGCAGCCGGCCTGCTGTTGGCGGGCCAGACGGGTTGCCTGTGGCGGCGGGAAGCGGCGGTGTCTCCGAAGACGATCGTCTCGCGGCAGCTCTGCCGCCAGGGTGTTGCCGCCATGGAACACAACCAGTGGGACGCTGCGGAGCCGCTGCTGGCGAAGGCGGTGGACGTGTGCCCGGAGGCATGTGACGCCCGGGCCAAGTATGCCGATCTGCTCTGGCGGCGCAATCATCGGGCCCAGGCGCTCCGCGAGATGTCCGAAGCCGTGCGGCTGGCGCCGGACGACGTCATGCTCCACGTTGCCTACGGTGAGATGCAGCTTGCGATGGGCAATCTGGAGGCTGCCCGGCAAGAGGCCGATCTGGCCCTGGACATGCAGCCGCAGGCGGCCGGGGCCTGGGCGTTGCGGGGGCGGCTGATGGGACAGCGGGGCAACCACCGCGAGGCGATTTCCGATCTTCACCGCGCCGAGGGGCTGGATCCGAAGAACGTTTCGTACCCCCTGGAAATTGCCAATCTCCACCTTTGTCTCAACGAGCCCGACCGGGCCCTGGCCACCCTGGAGACTCTTTCGGGCAACTGGTCGATGCAGGAAGAACCTGCGGTTGTGCTTGCAGCCAAAGGGAGGGCTTATTCGGCCATGGGCCGCTATGAAGACGCCGCCGACAGCTTTCTTCTCGCCTCCAGCCGCGGGGCCGTGGACAGTCAAACGCTTTTCCTGCTGGCGGAATCACAGCTGCAGGCGGGGCGTCCAGCCGAGGCGGTGGCGGCGGCCGAGAGGGCACTGGCACTGGATCCCGAGCACTCGGCAAGCCGTCATCTCCTGGCGCAACTGGGAGTCGACCGGGGGCCGCTGCGCCGGTAGATCGCTCGAATATCCGGCACGACCGGACGCAGCGGGCGATTGTTTTCATCGGGATTTCCCTGCTGGTTGCCACAACCGGACCGGCCGATTTGACGCAGCGGCAATCGTGCGCTACGTTTTTCAGGATGCCGGCGTTTTCTGCCCACACTGGCCGGCGCTGGCCACCTGCCAAGGGCAAATGCGGCTCCTTTCAGCGAAGGAAGACGATCATGTCGCAGTGTTTCGGAACGGATGGAACCTTTGTCGATCGTCGGAACTACGACGCAGGTCCCTTGGGGCCCTCTGGACAGGAACGACGTCAGTTCACCAACAGTCACGAGGGCTTGTCTCCAGAGGCCCGAGAACTCGCCACGGCGATTGACCAATACAAGCTTCGGCACCGCCGTCGCTTCATTACCTACGAGGAGATGCTTGCGGTTGTCAAGGAATTGGGCTACCACAAGTGATGTTCCGGGGGTGGGCCCGGCCTGCTTGCGGAGGTTTTGACGCGGCGATCAGTTCCCTCGCCGCGCCAGCGCGGGGGCCGGCTTTTCGGGCTGCCCCTGGAGGAGCTGCTGGCGCAGGCGGGAGGCGAAGACGATACCGACGGTCTGGCCGTCGGCATCGATCGCACGGGCCATGTTTTCCTGTTCCGCGTGCATGCGGATGAGTGCTTCGATCGGCGTGTCTTCCGCCGAGATGGTTATCATCGGCCTGATGCACCCGACCTGCGGCGATTGGCTCAGAGCCAGGTCGATGACGCGCACGTAGGCCGTCAGCTCGCCGGGAAGCTTTTCATCTTCGATCGGCACCTCCGAGAGTTTCAGCCGGCTCGCCAGTCCAAGGACCTCTTGTTTCGACATGCCGGGGCGGGCCCGGGGCACCTCGCTCAGGGGCACTGCGTGCCGCCGCACCGTATGATCGGCGGATACGAAGATCCCCGAGGCCAGTTTCTTCTGGGCCGGGTAGAGAATCCCGACGTCGTGCCCCTCTTCCAGGATGCCCCGCAACTCGCGGCGCGCGATCCGCAGGCGGACTTTTTCGGGCGACTCCCCCAGGGCACCGGCCAGAGTGCGGTTCAGAATCCAGAGGAGAAGGCTGATGGGCAGGAACAGCACCGTGAAGGCCAAGAACGCCGGCCCCACTCGCCGCAGCAGTCGGTTCGGTGCGTGGAGGAAGAGATATTTTGGCATCAGTTCTCCATAAACGAACAGTACCGGCGCCAGCGCGATTGGGGCCATCAGTTCCGCCAGCCATGACTGGGACTGCAGCGCCCAACTCGTGGCCATCACGACTGCCAGGGAGATCGAGTAGTTGGCCAGATTGTTTCCGACCAGGCACGTGGCCACGAACATTGTGGGCCGGTTTGCCAGTCCCACCAGCCCTCGCGCGACCCAGTCGCCACCGATGGCATCGAGCACGAGGCGGATCCTGGCGGCGCGGTAGAAACCGGTTTCTGAGCCGCTGAAGAAGGCGCTCAAACCCAATCCCACCGAGCCGAGAACCAGAGCGATCCAGATCATGACCTGCTCTCCTGGGCCGGAGGGGCGAGGGTCAGCTCCAGCAGCATCGGTCCGCGCGGCGGCGCTTCGAGGATGCGAAAGGCAAAGGGGCCCCACGTGCAGGTGTCGCCTGCCTGGGGAATCCGCCCAAGCATCTCCTGCACAACGCCAGCCACCGTCACGCTTGCGCTCGAAGGGCATTCCAGCTCGAAGCTGCGGCGGAGGCGCCGGAGGGTTGTCATGCCGCTCACGTGCCAGCGTCCCGGCTCGAGCATTCGGATCGGCTTGCGATCGAGGATCCGTTCAGACCGGCTGCCGGCCGGGCTGAAGACCGCATGGAGAATATCGTCCTGGGTAAGAACTCCCACGGTTTCGCCGTTCTCGTTGACGACTGCCGCAACTCCGCACGGTCCGCGAAAGACTGTGTCCAGCGCCGCGGCCACCGTCGTGCACCAGGGCACGTAGGCCACCGCGTGGGCATGCCGCTCCAGATTTTCCGCGGGAATCTGCGAGAGGTTCTTCAGGTTCACCGCACGGGCAACCTCGTCGCTCTCGGGCTCCGTGATCAGCAGATAACCGCTCCGCGTGAGCTGCCCGTTCAGGTCGGCCAGCGACACGGGTGGATGGAACACGCGGCAATTCATCCGCGGCCGCATCAGCTCCTCCACGCGTATCTCCGATAGGAGCACGATGTTCTCCAGGACCTGCTGCTCCTGCTTCAGCAGGGCGGCGTTGCCGGTCGAGAGCTGCACCGCCCGTTCCAGGTCGCCCACCTGCAAGTAGGGTTCCGTCTGGAAGTTGGGGCAGAACAGACGGCGGGACAGGAGGTTGGCGGTCCGCACGACAGGGAGGACCGGATCGAGGAGCCTGGTCATTGTGGCCAGGGGGATGGCCACGACCACGGCCACCCGGCGGGGGATGAGAACTGCCAGGGTCTTGGGAAGCATCTCGCCGAAGATGATCAGCACGACCAGCGACCCTGCCGCCAGAGCGGCGGCTTCGGTCGGCCGGTCGCTCCGCTCCAGGCGGAGGCTGACCATGGATCCGATCGCAAAATAGGTCAGGTTCACCAGCAGATTCCAGAACAGGACCGCCGTGAGCAGACGGTCCGGGTCGTCGAGCAGGCGGAGGGCAATTCTGGCCGCCGGCCGCCCCGAGGCCAGTTGCCGCCGCTCGCGCGCGTCGAGGGAGAAGAGGGCGGCCTCGCTGCAAGAAAAGAAGGCGGAAGCGAGTGCCAGCACTCCCATCGCCACGCCGGGAGCAGAAGCCGCCAGATCCACGGCTATTCTCCAATGGTCGTACGCCCGGTGGCCACGTCGAATTCGTCGATCGCCGGGATCAGCATCGCCACCGTGGTGAAACCGTAGGCGGCGGCCGCTGCCACAAAGGCCAGATACGGTTTCTCGAGGAGGAAGCTCGTCATGGCATAGAAAGTTGCCAGCGGGCAGAGAAAGGAGGCGACTCCAATCGCCTTTGACGGATTGCGGGCCCCGAGGGCCACGTACAGCCCGACCCCGCCGCCGACCATGAACACGAAGAACGGCTGGAACTGGGCCTCGAAAGCTCCGCTGAAGGCCACCATCATCCGCATGCAGGTTGCCACGCCCACGACGAGGAAGAAGACCGTTCCCAGGCTGATACCGATTGCGCTGCGCGAGTTCTCGTAGTGCATGCCCGAATGGATGCCAAGCATAGCTACAAAGCCGTAGAGGACTCCCAAGCCGAGAAGCATGTAGATCAGGTTCTCAAGTGTGAAGACCTCACTCCACCACAGGTAGGCGCACAAGGCAGCCGGCAGGAGGACCATCTCCTTGGTGTTGTAGAAGGCTCCTCCCAGTTTTCCGAACACAAATTCCCGCGGGGTCAGATCGCTCACCAGCAGCAGATCCAAGGCCTTGCCGTCACGTTCCGACGTGAGCGAGGTGACCGACTGGGTATTCACCAGGACCAGGCTCAAGAAGAGGAGCGGCACCAGGGCCTTGGCGGCGGTTGCCGCCTCGATCCCGCCATGGGCGCCAGCCCAATGCAGGCTGACTGCGGCCAGGGCAAACAGGATCAGATACACGAGTTTGACGAAGAGGATCTTGCGCCCGTGTGCCCAGGTGCATACCTCGCGCCAGATGATCGGGTTGTCCCAGACGTGCCGCGTGCGGGTCGGCTGCACTGGTTGTGGGCTCCGCGGCGATTCCAGGGCCTCCCCTTGGCCCTGCTCCTGCCGAACATCATATTCGGCTCCCCAGATGCTCTCTCGTTTCCAGGTCTCGTCCTCCCGGACCGCCTGGGTGGACTCCCGGGAGGGATTCCACACGCGAACCATGGCAATCGCAAACCCGTTGAGCAGGGCCGTGATCGAGACTCCGGCAAGCACGAAGGGTTCGATGCCGCGGACGGCCGCAGCCACAATCCCCAGCCACGAGCTATCTGTCAGCAGCCTGGGACGGGTGGCCTCCAGGATCGCCTGCCAGGGGCTGAAGGCCAATGCCAATCGGCGAAGATCCAGCCCCATCCAGTGCGTTCCGAACGCTCCGGACCCGGCCATTTCCCACACTCCCAGCCAGAGCACCAGGGTGAGAACGGTTATGGCCAGCGCCTGGAAGGTCTTTTCCCGCCACAGGGCGATGACGGAACCCAGGCTCCCGCAGGCCATCACCGAGATCAGGGTGACGACGAAGACGCGGGCCACCTGGTCAAACGATACGCCGCCGAACCAGGTTACCAGCATGAACAGGGGTAGCGCGGCCGTGCCAAGTACTGCCACGTGCAGAAGTGAGGCCAGGAGCTTGCCCAGGACCAGTTCGCTGTTTGAGAGGTTGGTCAGCAACAGCAGGATCAGCGTCTTTCGGTCCTTTTCCTGCGAGACGGCACTGGCTGAAAGCATGGCCGAGAAGAAGATTGCCAGGGCCAGTTGGAGGGGCGCCAGGATCTGGAGGAGGATCGTGCCGAAACGGGCGAGGTCTCCCACGTCGCGGACATCTTGTGTGCCCGTGAGAACCAGCCACGCAGTGGCCATCAAGACCAGCAGCGCGATCCCGTAGGCGGTCCTTGCTACGTAGACGCGGGAACGGCGCGGAGCGATGGCCACTTCGCGAGTGAAAACGGGGCCGATCAACAATCGAATTCTCCTTCTGCCGTTCTCCGACGGGGTTGCTTCCGGTGAGCAGAACGCCAGCACGCGGCTGCTCAAGGGACGATTCGGAGACAACTCAGCCATGGAGGAGGGCGACGGGGCAGCAGACCAGGAGGCCAGTTCCGAGTCATCCCTGAGGGTGGCCCTCGATCCTTAGGCAAACAAACCTCTATCTTAACACAGTCGTGTGCTCCCATGGAGCCGGCCAGAGAGGGGAAAGGTCGATTGCCCGGCCGAAGCGGCCTTTGGGACCGCGAGAACAAAAAAACGCCGCACGAACTGGTCGTGCGGCGTCTGGGAAATCGGTCAATTGGAGACCAGCGCTCTCAGTACAGGCCTCCGGTCGTGTTGTAGCCGTTGGAGGTTGTCGGAGATGGAGTGCTCGAGTAACGGGAGACGCTGCCGGGAGCATAGGTCGACTCGGTGGCCGCGGCCGGCTGAACGAACCCCCCATTCAATGGGGGTGTGTATTCGGGCACGTTCGGCGGATTGAATCCGGTCTTCCCGGGCTCGTAGGGTGGCTGCGTATTGGAGTACTGATTGGGGAGCGGCGGCAGGGCCGGCAGTGACGCAATACTGTTGACCGCGCCAGGATTGGCAAGTGGCGGATTGTAGCTCGACGATGAATTGTCGGGGGTGGTTGAAGCTCCGTTGTAAGGCAAGGCCGAGGACCGATAGGGGTCCTGGGCAAGTCCGCTCTCGTAGCCACTTCCTTGGGCCGGAAACGGAGCCTGATAGGTGGGGGTGGCCGAGCCGGCAGGCACGGTACCGCTGCCATACACGGCGTTGTTGGCGTAGGGTGCAGCCGCGTTGGCGTAAGCCGGGGTAGATCCCGGTTGAATGTCGTAGCTGCCGCCGCCAAGCGAATAGGATGCCGGCGGAGTTGAGCTATATCCCGAACTGGCCTGCATCTGGTAGCCACTCCCGGAAGGCTGGTAGTTGGCGGTTCCGGTGGGAAGCGAGTTATAGGCGGACCCCGTGGAAGGCTGGGGGTACTGGCTGTAGTCAGTTGATGAGGGCGACAGTGGCAGGCTGCCCCCCGTGTAGCCGTTGGGATTGTATGCGCCGTACTGCGGGCTCACCGTGTTTGAGGACAGCTGACCGGCAGTCGATCGGTAGTCAGAGGTTCCGACACTCTTCTGGTTGTAGGGGCTCAGCGGAGCGGTCCCACCCGACTGGCCGTTTGCATAAGCTACCTCGGACGCATCCTCCAAGGTCACCTTGGGGGGCATCTTGTCCTTCGGCTTGCTGATATCCGACTTGGAGTCCGATTTGGCGAAGTAGGTGGCCGGATTAAGGCTCGACCAGGAAAACGACTTCTTTCCGCCCGTGCTGCTGCATCCCGAAATCAATACGACAACGAGTGCAGCCGCAAAAGACCGCGCAACGAGTTTTCGCATGGTCTGAGTGTCCTTCAGATTGGACGACAAGGGGAGTGCACCGAGAGAATCGACTTCCTTGCCGCAATTCAGTGCCAACACGCTCCATCTCGCCTGCTCTCGGCATTCGAGTGGCCTTGTGAATTGGCCACGACGGGAATCGGACCGACGGCGAAGTGGGCCATTTGGCCCTCATCCTTGAGGGCTTCTGTGATCAGTGTCGCGACCGGGGTGTTGCCGCCCCGGCCGAAATTCGAGTGGGGATTATAGTAGGGCAACCTGTGGGGTCAATGCCAGTTCCGCTGACGCTGTCGTTCCCCACAAGTAGTGATCGGCGGAACTTTAGCCGTCCCAACAGGAAAATCCGGCACAACAGGGAAAGATAGCGGGTTTGGGCAAAGAAAAAGGGCGGCAGCAGAACCGACCCCGGTCTGGAACGGGTCGTGGTTCGCTACCGCCCAGGTACTGCGCGGCAGACCATCTGCCGCGCAGACAGCGGCTATTGTTGCCTCGGCGGCGGATCCAGTGCCGTGTCACAGCTTAGTTCTTGGGATCCATGGCGTAGAATCATGCAACAATCACCGAGTTGCTGCGCAGCCTTCGATCCCAATTCCTGACTGAGACAGAGCACTAGCCATTGGCGCTCGAGGAGATGACTGTCTGGGACTGCGTCTGCAGGGCGTCTTCATAGCGTCTGCCAACCGCATTCCAGTCAATCACGTTGAAAAATGCACTGATGTACTCCGGTCGACGGTTCTGATACTTCAAGTAGTAGGCGTGTTCCCAGACGTCCAGCCCGAGAATGGGCGTATTGCCGTGCATCAAGGGGCTGTCCTGGTTGGGAGTGTCTTCGATGACCAGTTGCCTGTCGGGATTCAGGCAGAGCCATGCCCAGCCGCTCCCGAACCGGCCGGCAGCCGCAGCCGAGAACTTGCTCTTGAAGACGTCGAAGCCGCCTAGCTGCCTGGCAATCGCTTCGGCCAGAGCACCGGTCGGGTTACCCCCACCGCGAGCGGACAGAATCGTCCAGAAGAGGCTATGGTTGGCATGCCCGCCACCGTGATTGCGTACTGCGGGACGAATTCCCTGGGGAACCGTGTGGATAGCGGCCAGCAGTTCTTCAATCGGCGGGCTGCCGAGGTCGTAACCCTCGATTGCGGAGTTCAGCTTGTCGACGTAGGTCTGATGGTGCTTGGTGTGGTGGATCTCCATCGTCCTGGCGTCGATGTGCGGCTCCAACGCGTCGTAGCTGTGAGGCAGATCCGGCAGAACGTATTTCATGTCGCCTTCCCTTCGGCAAATGGAACTCAGGATGCTCCTGGGCAGTTATTTTTGACTGCCGCAGCTGTCAAAAATAATATCGGGCGGGCCTATTCCGACAAGGGCCCCTTCTTCCGGGACTCGGGAGATCCTGCCGCGAACTGCGCAGCCGGTGGGAAAGCTCGGCTGCTATTTCGGGCCGACGACCGGGTTACTCAGGATGCCGATCCCCTGGATTTCGACCTCGACGCGGTCGCCTGGTTGAAGGAAGACGGCTGGGTTTCTGGCCATGCCCACCCCCGGCGGGGTACCCGTGAATAGGAGATCGCCCGGTTTGAGAGTTGCCACGCTGGACACATAGGCGATCAGTTCCTGGACCGGAAAGATGAGCTGGTCGGTCGAGGAGTCCTGCATGGTCTGGTTGTTCAGACGGCAGCGGATGGCCAAGCGGCCCGGATCCCCGATCTCATCGGCCGTGACGAGGACCGGTCCTGTGGGGCCGAAACTGTCGAAAGACTTGCCGAGGAGCCACTGGCCGCCGGGTTTCTCCTTCTGCCAGTCGCGGGCGGAAACGTCGTTTCCGCAGGTGTATCCGGCGACATGTTCGAGGGCCCGCTGCTTCGGGATGTCCTTTCCACCGGTTCCGATGACGACGACCAGTTCCGCCTCGTAGTCGACCTCGCGGCTGGAAGCGGGCAAGACGATTTCGTCGCCGTGCGCACGAAGCGTGGTGGGGAGCTTGTTGAAGATCACGGGTTCCGAAGGCGGTTTCATCCCGCTTTCCGCCGCGTGGTCCGCGTAGTTGACCCCCACGCAGATGACTTTTTCCGGATGTGTGACCGGCGGCAGGAGCCGCAGGCCGCCCCAGGGCAGCGCCGCCGGGGCGCCGGCGCAGGCGGCTGCACGTTGGAGTCCCTCCGGTCCCATTTCGAGCAAGGCCTTCATGCATCGGGGAAGGCGTGGATCGGCGGTGGACAGGTCGACAACCTCATTGCCGCGAACCAGGCCGATGCGGGTCTGGTCGTCTTGCAGGAAAGATACGAGTTTCATCTGGCGCCTCGTCTGAGAACGAAAGGGATTGGCAGTTCTTCGATGTTTCCCGGCGGACTGGCAGCTTAAACCATGGCCGCGGATTGGACAAGTTGCCCCGGTTCGCAGCGGTGTTGGGTACCCACATTCCGCAGCTCCGGCCGCGTCCGGTGTTGCGATCGTGCATCATCGTGGCTTTGCTGCAACCGCCGCCGGATGCGGGGCGACCCTGTGCGCCACATCTGGGAAGTCCGCTACGAGTGACGCACACCTATCGAACGATTCATTCCACGAGACGGGAAAGGAATCCCGGGGGATCTCGATCTGGACGAGACCAGTGCAATTTGACCTTCTGCCGCGCACGTTCTAGATTTTCGGTAGGTAACGTATTCGCATTCCCGGACCTGCGGCAGGGAGCGGGAGCATCCGCCGAGACACGCCGAGATCTGCCGAGTGAGAGGCAGATTTCCACGCAGCATGGCGAGGCACGTGTCTTGTGCGGCGCTAAGCCACGTGAAGTGGAATGCGACGATCGCAAACCTGCGATTTTCCGGCCCCTTGCCCGGCAGTTGCAGGTTTCCATGCGAACCGGAAGTGAGCCGGCCCGCATCCTGCCATGAAGGCCACCGGTGCACGACGCGTCGGCAAACCGGGAATTGACACCAATGACCGACATCCTGGATTCGCAATCCGTCCTCTTCCCTGCTTTGCAGTCCCCCAGGGACGAACCCGCCTCGATTGCTTCCGCCCTGTCATTTCCGCCGGTTTCCGTACCGCCTGAAGTGATCCCCGATCCGGCCGTGGTTAACGGGAGCGATGCGGTGGGCATCGACCGGTTGACCCAGGCACGTCTTGGAGTTGCGAGCAGTCTCTACGTTGCGCTGCGGTGCAAGTCGGTGCAATCGGCGTCGCATGGTCTGAGGGTATCGCTCCTCTCCTCCGGCTGGGCCACATGCCTGCAACTCCCCGAAGGCCTGCGCGAAGCCATCGAGGTGGCTGCCCTCCTGCATGACGTAGGGATGATCGGTTTGCCGGACGAGATTCTGCGCAAGCCAGGCCCCCTGCACTCCGATGAGATCCGCATGGTCGACGACGCCAGGAAGATGAGCGTCGAGATCCTTCGCAATGCCTGCGCCCAGCCCCGGGTACTCGAGATTGTGGAGTATGTTCCGGCCTGGTACGACGGTTCACGGCCGGGTTATTCGCTCCGAGGCGACGATCTGCCCCTCGGAGCGAGAATGATTGCGATCGTCGAGGCCTTTGACGCAATGACCACCGACCAGGTGTATCGCCCGGCGATGTCGCTGGAGCGCGCCGGATTCGAACTGTTTGCCGGCGCCGGCGTCCAGTTCGATCCCAGGCTGGTCAACGGTTTCGTGGAATTCCAGTCCGGCAACCTGGATCGAATTCGCGGTGAGGTTGCGGGACGGTGGCTGCATACGCTCGCCCCCGAGATCTCCAATTCCTACTGGGCTCTCACAGACAACTCCGCCCAGACCAGAAACCGGCACGACCTGAGGTTTTTCGAGGATCGTCTTCTGGACAACATGCACGATGCGGTTGTTTTCGTCGATGCCTCGATGCGCGTCCTGCGCTGGAATCACGGTGCGGAGCGGATGACGGGAATCGCCGGGACGAGCATCTGCGACCGGCGCTGGACGTCGACACTCCTGAACGTTCGCGGTGAAAAGGGGGCTGTCGTTTCGGACGAGGACTGCCCCGTCGTCAGCGCGATCACGTCGGGCGTCCAATCGCTGCGCCGGTTGAGCATCGGTGGCCGCAGCGGCGATCGGGTCGCGGTCGACACCCACGCCATTCCGGTAATCGATCCCGACGGCAGCGTACTGGGGGCCGTGCTCATACTTCACGATGCCTCGTCCGAGACGTCGCTGGAGGAGCGCTGCCAGAGCCTTCATACCAAGGCCACGCGCGACCCGCTCACCCAAGTCGCCAATCGAGCCGAGTTCGATCGGGTTTTCGAGCTGTTCATCAGCACCCACCGGCAGCAGAGGGTGCCTTGCAGCCTGATCATCTGCGACCTCGACAAATTCAAGACGATCAACGATACCTACGGACACCAGGCCGGTGACGAGGCGATCAAGACTCTGGCTACGCTTCTGAAATCGTCCTGCCGCCCCGGGGACCTGGTCGCTCGCTACGGAGGCGAGGAATTCGTGCTGCTCTACGCCGATTGCGACAACGCCGCTGCCGCCAGACGGGCGGACGAGTTGCGCAAACGTCTCGAGCAGACCCCCCAGGCCGCCTTGGGGGGGCGCAGCATCACCGCCAGTTTCGGGGTCACGGAAGTCCAGCCCGGCGACACCTCGGAAACCATGCTGCGCCGTGCCGATCGCGGACTGCTGATTGCCAAGGAGAAGGGGCGCAATACGGTGGTCCAACTGGGAGCCGGCTCCGGTGATTCGCACGAGGCACCCGTGATCTGGGGCCGCGCCGTGCCTGGAAGTGAAACCTGCTTCTCGACGGAGCTGTTCACCCCGATGCCGCTGCCGGTGCTCCGGGAGAAACTCGTGGGGTTCGTTGCCGACCACCAGGCCAAGGTCCTCGCCCAGGACGATACGTCGATTCTGATGCGTCTGGAGAACCGCGGTCCGCAACGGCGGCGGGGCGACCGGAGCGTCTCGTTCGAGGTGACACTGAACCTCGGTCGGCGAACCGGTTCGGATTCCGGCGTCCAGGTTGCCGGCAAATGGGGAGTCCCGTATTCCTGCATCACCGTGACCATTCGCCCGAGGCGGCTTCGCGACCGGCGACGCAACGGCGTGGAAGACGCTGCACGCGACGTGATCGTCAGTCTACGGTCCTACCTGGGGGCCGTTGAGAGCAGCGAACACCACTCCGGTTCCATTCCGGTCGAAGCGGCAGCGTCGAAGCCATGGTGGTGTTTCTGGCGGACCGCCTATTGACGCCTATCCCTCCACATGAGGGGTAGTTCTCTTGGGGTGCCTTGCCGGTCCGGTTGCCGGTTTTGCTCCGCTGGGCTGACGTATGCTTTTGTACGGGCTCAAGTCCGGGGAGTATGTGTCCACGCGGCGCAGCCGCGGACGGCCCAGGTTGTCGTGAGAGAGATGGCGTGTCATGGCTCGCATTGGAGCGTCACTGTCGGGTATCGAGCGGTCCCTGCTCAATCGGCTTGCCGAGAGTAATGCCGCTGCGACCATGAGCACCCTGCGCCTGGCGGCCGGCCGACGCATCCTCTCGCCTCGCGACGACGTTTCGGCCTTCACGACCCTGAGCGGGCTGCAGGCTCGGTTTTCCGTCGTCACGGCCACCATGTCGAACGTGACGGCGGCCAACAGCCTCGTTTCGCAGACCCAGAGCGTGGTGGGGCAGATTCGCGAGCAACTGGAACTGATCCAGACGGAACTACTCAAAGACGAAGACCAGTCGCTCGATGACCAGGAGAGGGCCGCGGGGCAGGCCAAGATCGATTCAGCCATCGCTGCGATCAACTCCCTGGCCGCTACGAGCATCGACGGCAGGCGGATGCTCGACGGCTCGGCGGCCTATCAAGTCCAGGGACGCAATCCCGCACAGGTTTCGCGACTGACGGTCTACTCCAAGGGGGCAAGTGGTCCGCTGGTGCCGGGAGCCCCGGCGGAACTGACCTACACTGGCACCAGCCGCTATGTGACCGCCAATGCGACCCTGGAGATCACGGGCAATCTCGGAACCACGGTCATCGCTACGACAACCGTCGACACCCTCGAGGCCCTGGCGGCAAAAGTCAACCAGCGAACCAGCACCACCGGCGTCACGGCGAGCGTGGATGGCAACACGCTGACCTTCGCCAGTGCGGCGATGGGTGCGGACCAGGCGATCGAGGTGGCCGCGACCGCAGGGACATTTGCGGTCAGCGGCGGCAACGGCGATGGAACGGCTAACGGCGTGGACACGGTTTACGGTTCCGAGCCGGCAATCGCGGGGCGGGTCATCAAGGCGGCGACCCAAGCTGAGCTCGTCTATACGGGCACGGCGGGCGGCGTTGGCGTGGGCGACGGCGGAAATCTGACGATCACCGGCCGAGACGGTTCCGCCGAGATCACGATCGCCGACGCTGAGGCTCTCACCGAGGTGGCCAAGAAGATCAACAACGTGAGCCACACCACCGGCGTAACCGCCGAGGTGGCGGGGGATACCCTTACGCTGCGCAGCGTGGACTTCGGTTCCGACGCGACCGTGAGCGTGGCGGCCGACTCGGCCTTCTCCGTCAGCGGCGGCTATGGCGATGGCCAGGCCGAGGGGAGCGATATGACTCTGGATATCGGGTCCGTTCGGTACGCGCCCGCCGAGTCGGCCGAACTGAGGCACCGCGAGGTGACCGGCCTGATCACCTCGGATGCGACGCTTAAGATCACGGGCGAACTTGGCAGCGTCAGCATCGGCGTGACGACCGGCCAAACCCTTGCCGCCGTGGCGGCGGCGATCAACGCCCAGCAGGGCTCCACTGGGGTTGTGGCCCGCGTCGACGATGTCGATCTGGTCCTCGAAAGCCGGCAGACCGGCGGCACCAGCCAAGTGGCTTTCGAAGTCACTTCCGGGAGCTTCGAGGCGGTGGAAGACTACCAGGCTGCCACGGCTGCCGAGCTGATCCACACAGGGACCAATGGCAAACTGGTCGGCGACGTGAGCTTCGACCTGACCGGAACCGGCAGCCACAGCTACTCCTTCACCGACGGCGACAGTCTCGCCTCGATGCGCGACACGATCAATCTCGACAGCGCTACAACCGGCGTTGAGGCGAGCGTCGACGGCGATCGGCTGATCTTCCGTTCCACGGCCACCGGTTCCGCAGCTTCGATCGCGGTGACCGGCGTGGTCGGAACGTTCGAGTTGACGGGCGGAAACGGGGACGGCACTGCCGATGGGACGAACGCGGCGGCCTCTTCCAATGGCGGGGATGCGGATACCCCGCATGCGGTTCTACGGGGCAATCAATTGACGGTCAACCGCAATGGCACCCATTTCCGGATCGAGATGGCCGACGGCTTCACGGGGCAGTTCAGCACCATGACCATCGGAGGCGGGGCCCTGAGTTTTGCCTTGTCGACCGATCTTCACTATCAGGGGACTCTGGCGATTCCCGGTCTGGAGGCCGCTGAATTGGGGGAAGGCAGTGGACGGCTGACGGAACTACTCAGTGGGGGGGCTGCTGCGGGGCTGGGTGAAAACACATCCCGCGCTCTGAGGATCATCGCCGAGGCACTCGGGCAAGTTGACGTTGCCTCCGGCATCGTCGATGGTTTCTACAACTCGTCGGTATCGAGCTCCAACGCTCTTCTGGACGACCTGACGACCGATCTGGAGGACGCCATCACGGCCACGGATGGGTACAACGAGGAGGAAGAGAATTTGCTGCTGGCAAAAAACGAGGCGTTGGCCTCAAACGCTCTCCTCGGACTGGCGATAATCTATGAGCAGCGTGAGGCCATCATCGACATGATCAAACAGGTGGCGGGTCTGGATACGTGACCCCCCCCTAATGGTGGATTCTGCTGGCAGATGGTGGAATTGGCACCCGCTTGCCTCTGGCGGCGCGACCGGATCGGTTGACAGGGCTGCGAGGGCTCTCTAAACTTGCTGGTTTGCGTGGTCGCGAAACATCGCCAGCAGTAGGGGTGGCGTTCGCTGATCTCTATCGTCCGATGTGGCCTGGAAAACGCCGGTGTTCTTCCCCGGTCATGTCTCCCACCCTTTCGGTTCTGTACAGACCGAAAGACACACGCCGAAGCTTTATCTTGACGAGTACAGAAAATGGCAGTCCCGAAACGCAAGCATTCGAATTCCCGCACGGGAACGCGCCGCGCCCACGACCACAAGAAAGCGCTGCAACTGAACTACTGCCCCGAGTGCAGTACGGCCGTGCCGTCTCATGCGGTGTGCCCGAACTGCGGCCACTACATGGGCCGCAAGGTCGTCGAAACCGAAACGTAGCCGCGGCCTCCGAGGTTTAGCATACCGTGAGTCGAATCGCATTCCTTTTTCCCGGCCAGGGCGCTCAGACCGTCGGAATGGGCAGGCGGCTGTATGAATCCGTTCCTGCAGCGCGGCAACTCTACGACCGGGCAGGAGAAGTTCTCGGATACGATTTGGCAAAGCTGTGTTTCGAAGGGCCGGCCGAGCAGCTGGATTCGACGATCTGCAGCCAGCCGGCGTTGTTTGTCACCAGTCTGGCCGCGCTTGAATCGCTGCGTTCCGAGTCGCCCGACGTGGTATTGGCCTGCGAGGCGGCGGCCGGACTGAGCCTGGGCGAGTACTCGGCGATGGTTTTCGCTGGGGCACTGGATTTCGAGTCGGGGCTGACCCTGGTGCAGAAGCGCGGCGCGGCGATGCAGGAAGCCGCCGATGCCACCCCGAGCGGCATGGTGAGCATTCTGGGGCTGGAGCGGGTGGAAGTCGAGGCGCTTTGTGACAAGGTGCGTGGCGACGATATTCTGGAGATCGCCAACCTGCTGTGCCCGGGGAATATCGTCATTTCCGGAAGCAATGCGGCCTGCCTCCGCGCGGCCGAGGTGGCCCAGCAGGCCGGGGCGATGAAGGCGGTGCCTCTGGCCGTTGCCGGCGCATTCCACACACGGATCATGCGGCCGGCGGACGAACGCCTTGCGGAGGCCCTCGACCGGGTTGTGCTGCAGAAGCCCACGCTTCCGGTCGTTTTCAACGTGGATGCCAGACCTCACGACGATCCCGACGAGATTCGCCGGTTGTTGATCCAGCAGGTGCTGCAACCGGTCTTGTGGGAAGACTCGATGCGATATCTGCTGGATCAAGGATTCGACCAGTTTCACGAAATAGGACCGGGGCGGGTGCTTCGCGGCTTGCTGCGCCGGATCGATCGCAAGACCTCGTGCCAGACGACGGAAGTTTGAAGATGATGAGTGAGACCACACAACGCCGCCTCACGGTCGATCTGACCGATCAGGTTGCAGTCGTTACAGGGGCTGCCCGCGGCCTGGGCCAGACGATCTCTCGCGACCTGGCGGCCAGCGGCGCGATCGTTGCTTGCATCGATGTCAATGAGCAGTTGCTCAACGACAGCGTCCGATGCCTCCAACAGGCGGGGGGCAGGGTCCATGCGTTTCCCTGCGACGTTACCAGCAGCGAGGGGGTGACAGAGGTCGTTCAGGCGATTGCCAAGCAGTTCGGCCGTTTGGATATCCTGGTCAACAACGCTGGGGTGACGCGGGACAACCTGATCATGCGGATGAAGGACGAAGAATGGGATCTTGTTCTCGGAGTCAATCTCCGGGGCACGTTCCTGTTCACCCGCGCCGCGTCGAAGTACATGTCGAAAGGCAAGCGCGGCCGTATTATCAACATTGCCAGCGTGTCTGGCATGATGGGCAATCCGGGCCAGGTGAACTACTCGGCCTCGAAGGCCGGCGTCATCGGGCTGACACGCACCGTCTCTCGCGAGTTGTCGAAGCGGAACATCACCGTCAACGCGGTGGCTCCGGGGTTTATCGCCACGGACATGGCTGCGAAGCTGGGTGAAGAGATGCTGGAGCAAATCAAGGCGGAGACACCCCTGGGACGACTTGGTTCCCCCCAGGATGTGGCAGATGCTGTTCTTTTTCTCGCCAGCGAGGCGGCCAGTTTCATCACCGGCCATGTGCTTGTTGTCGATGGAGGGCTGACGGTCTAGTCCGCGCAGTTTCCCCAAGTACAGTCGCTGATATAGACAGCCGTGCCAAAAGTCGGTATATCTTTTGGGTCTGGTCGGAAGGCGAGGCAGAATCTCACGGGCGCACTTGGGTTAGGGTTTGTTTCGCACTATTGGTTCTTGGACAGATTTTGTGTTGATGCGGCCCGCGTGGTCGCCTTTTCAGAGCAAGCTAGGAGGACCGTAACGGTGGCCTCAGTTGAAGAACGAGTGATTGACATTGTCACGGAGCAGTTGGGCGTTGACCGTGGCCAGGTGAAGCGCGAGACGCATTTCGTGAACGACCTTGGAGCCGACTCGCTCGATACCGTCGAGCTGGTGATGGAGTTGGAGGAAGAGTTCGACATCAACATTCCCGATGATGCGGCCGAGAAGATCCAGACGGTCGGGCAAGCCATCGACCATATCCAAGAGGCTGTGGACGCCAACGAGTAGTCATTGACGTCGGGCGCTTTCGTGAGAGTTCCCCCGTGCCGCGAACCCGAATGCCGGCGAGCGGCACGGCGAATTACCCGCCGTTATCGGCAGCGTCCGCCCCAAATCCCACGATCGGTATCCGGTTTTCCATGAAACGTCGCGTCGTCATCACCGGCATGGGGGTTGTCACCCCACTGAGCTGCAAAGTCGAAGACCTGTGGACCCGCATCTGCAACGGTGAAAGCGGAATCCGCCGGGTCGAAGGTTTCGACTTTTCCCAGTTTCGTTCGCAGATTGGCGGCGAGGTGTGCAACTGGTCGTGCGATGGGTATTTGCCCCAGAAAGAGGCCAAGCGGCTCGACCGCTTCGCGCAGTTCGCGGTGGTCGCGGCCCAAGACGCCGTGAACCACTCGGGGCTCGATTTTTCGAAAGAAGACCCCTATCGTTGCGGAGCCATCATCGGATCGGGGGTGGGAGGCCTGCGCGAGATCGAGGTGCAGCATCAGCGGCTGTTGCAGAAGGGGCCGGACAAGGTTTCGGCTTTCACCATTCCGAAGATGATGCTGAACGCCGCCAGCGGGCACGTTTCGATTCTCTTCGGGCTTCGTGGTCCGAATGCTGGCGTGGCGACCGCGTGTGCCAGCGCTTCGAACGCCATGGCGGACGCCTGCAAGGCGATCCAGTACGACGAGGCGGAGATCATCATCACCGGCGGCAGCGAGGCAGCCGTAACGCCGATCGGCATGAGCGCGTTCTGTGCTCTCCGCGCCCTTTCGGAGCGGAACGATGATCCCGCCCGTGCCAGCCGTCCGTTCGACAGGGACCGCGACGGTTTCGTGCTCAGTGAGGGTGCCGGTCTTCTGATCTTCGAGGAGTTGGAGCATGCCAAGGCTCGAGGCGCCGAAATCCTGGCCGAGGTGCTCGGATGCGGCGTCAGTGCCGATGGCGGCCACATCACTCAGCCCGATCCGCACGGTGTGGGCGCTGCCAAGGCCATGAGCCTGGCTCTCAAGGATGCACGTTTGCGTCCCGACCAGGTGCAGTACATCAACGCCCATGGAACGAGCACGCCTTTGGGCGACAAGGCGGAGACCCAGGCCATCAAAGCCGTTTTTGGAGAGGACGCCAAGAAGGTCAGCATTTCCAGCACCAAGAGCCAGATCGGGCATACTCTCGGTGCCAGCGGCGGGATCGAGATGGTGCTGTCGGTGCTGGCGCTGCGTCGGAACATCTGCCCGCCGACCATCAATTACGAGACCCCTGATCCCGATTGCGATCTGGATTACACCCCGAACAGGCCGCGGGAGCGCCAGATCGACGCCGTGATGTCAAACAGTTTCGGGTTTGGCGGACACAATGTGTCGGTGGTAGCCGGGGCTCTTCGCAACGGTACGGTCTAGCCGTACATCGCTATTGCCTCGCACGGCAATCCTGCCTATATTGCCGCCCACTGGGTTGATGATTGCGCAGGCGAGTCCTGGCGGTGTCGTGCCGGATGTGGCCGCGAGCAAGTTGGGGTGGCGCGTGCTTGCGACCGGCCGGGCGCTTCTTTCCCGCAAGGCTTCGGCATGGAGGCTGAAGGATGGCTTTGAATAGGTGCTGGTTTGTCCTGTCGGGTGCTGCGGCCCTGCTGGTGGCGGTTTCGGCGCGAGCCCAGGATGCAGGCTCCAGGGACTGGCGACACGCCGGAGACGGATCTGCCGCCACCAGTACCGGGCCGGCGCGGCCGGCAACCCCTCCTGCGCCGGCGGCCGATTCAGGGGAGTCGGACCGCCCCAGGGCCACCCGGGTGAGCATGGGGCAGGGCGCTCTTCCCAACGAGCACGGACAACTGTGGCGGGAGTACGACATCAGTCCCTACACGCTGCAGGTGGCCTCGACCAATCGCCCCGAACAGGCCCTTGTCGACTGGATCCTTCAGGAAACGGGCTACGAAACCTGGCACGGCGAACCTCTGGCAATTCTCAGCGCGAGCCGCCGCAGTCTCTACGTCTACCATACCGCCGAGATGCAGAAGACGGTTGCCGACATCGTGGACCGGTTCGTGAGCCAGGACGCGAACACCAGCGAGTTCTCCCTGCGAGTCGTCACGATCGGCAATCCGAACTGGCGGGCTCGCGCCCAGAGCGTCCTCAACGCCATTCAGGTCCAGACGCCGGGCACGCAGGCCTGGCTCCTGCAGAGAGAGGCGGCGGTCAGCCTGGTTGCCGAGTTGAGCCGGCGTACCGATTTCCGGGAGCACAGTTCGCCCCAGCAGGTGGTGAGCAATGGGCAATCCGCCGTGGTCTCCTCCACACGCAGCCATTACTACATCCGCCAAGTCCATCTGACCGGCAACGTCTGGCCGGGGTACCAGCCCGAAAACGCGGTGGTTGATGAAGGGTTTTCGCTTGAATTCAGTCCGCTCATGTCGGCCGACGGCGCATCGATCGATGCGGTGGTCAAGTGCCAGATCGATCAGGTGGAGAAGATGGTTTCCGTGATGGTTGATGTTCCTACGGCGGTGGCGCCACGTCAGCGCACGAAGGTCGAGGTTCCGCAACTGGCCCATTTTCAGCTTCACGAGCGGTTTCGGTGGCCGCAGGATCAGGTTCTGTTGATCGGCATGAGCATGGTTCCGCTGCCAACGGCGTCGGAGACAAAACCACTGGTTCCCGGGCTGCCGATTCCCGGCGTGGCGGCTGGGGACAATCGGGGGGATGTGCTCGTGTTTGTGGAAGCCAGGCAGGCGTCGGCATCCACAGTCTCCCCCGCGCAGACTGCAAGACGTCCCGATCAGGCAGGGGCTGTCCGGTAGGTTGCCTGCTGACGGAGGGGTGTGCTTGCCTGCGATCATCTCGACGATTGGGCGCTTTCCGGCTAGAATACGGTCTCGGGCCTGCCTTTGGCAGCCGCATCATCACACGGAACCGGGATCGACGGGCCTGGTCTGGCTGGTCGGACGAGTTTCCTTCCCCGGCCGAGGCACGAACCGCATGCTGATGCCGGTTTCTCCAGCCTCCCAATGTGGGCGGCCGACTTGCCTTCAACGATCGACACCCCAGGCAGAATCAGGATGGCAGACCTTCGGCAGGTTGTGATTACCGGAATGGGGCTGGTCAGTCCCACGGGAAACACGCTGGAAGAATTCTGGGATTCCCTTCGCCAGGGGCGCAGTGGCGTGGGGCCGCTCACGTCGGTTCCGGCCGAGGCCTTTCCTGTGGCCTTTGCGGGGGAGGTCACTGGGTTTTGCGGGCAGATCGATGATTTTGGCACGCTGGAGAGCGAGCAGAAGAAGGCCATCCGGAAGGGGCTCAAGGTCATGTGCCGGGAGTGCCAGATGGGGGTGGCCGTGGCCCAGAAGGCACTGGCCCACGCCGGCCTGACTCCGGGGAATTTCGAACCTGAACGCACGGGAGTGGCCTTTGGCAGCGACTACATGTTGACTCTTGCGGAGGAGTTCACGGAGGGGGTGCTCCACTGCCTGACCGAGGAAGGCCAGTTCGACTTCCGGCGATGGCCGCGGGATGGGATGCCTAAAATGTCTCCCCTGTGGTTGCTGAAATACCTCCCGAACATGCCGGCCAGCCATGTAGCGATCTACAACGACCTGAGGGGGCCGAACAATTCGCTCACGCTTCGGGAGGCTGTGCCCAACATTGCCCTCGGCGAGGCCTACCAGGCGATCGCGCGGGATCGTGCCGACGTGATGATTGCCGGCGCCACCGGTACCCGCCTTCATCCGATGAAGATGATTCACGCGGTTCAGAACGAGGAGCTCGCCGACGGCAACCGGCCGCCCCAGGAGGCGAGTCGACCCTTCGATCGCGATCGCACCGGCATGGTTCTCGGCGAAGGAGCGGGAGCGGTGATTCTCGAGGAGCGCCGGCGGGCGGAAAAGCGTGGGGCGGAAATCTACGGTGAGGTTCTGGGAACGGCTTGTTCGGCATCCGTGGGGCCGAAACTGGTTGCCCGGCGGGGGCCCGCCCTCGAAGCCGTCCTGTCGTCGGTGCTCAGGACCAGCGGCGCTTCCGCCCGTTCGGTCGGCCACGTCCAGGCCCACGGCCTGGGCACCCGAAGCTGCGATTCGGAGGAGGCCCGGGCGATCGAAAGCGTCCTGGGCAGCCAGGCCAACGGTATTCCGGTGACCGCTGCCAAGAGCTACTTCGGCAACCTGGGGGCGGGGAGCGGCATGGTGGAGTTGATTGCCGGGATTCTGTCGCTCCGGCACAATTGGCTTTTCCCTGTCCTGAATCACCAGACCCCGGACCCGGAGTGCCCAGTCCTGATCGCCAAAGGCGATATTACCGGTCCAGGCAGTTCTTTCGTCAATCTGAGCGTCACTCCGCAGGGGCAGGCGAGTGCGGCCATCGTCCGCGCGGCGTAAGCCGGGTTTGTCTGGCCACGGATCCGCAGGGGAATCCCCACCCTCGCAGGGTGTGCTCACTTGACACCCCCGGTTCCGGCCGTTATGTTTACCAGACTACGTAGCTCGCTGCGAGGCGGATGCGCTCGGGGTGTGTTTGTATCTTCGGCAGGCACACAGCGCAAGCGATTGCCATATAATGATATATGGTAGTTGGCCGCCGTTTGTGGCGGGCTCTTAAACGATTGGACTCGTTAGTACAGCCTGGACCCTCCCGCCCATGGGAGGGAGAATTGAACCTCAATGAACCCCAGCGAAGTGCTGCGGATCGTTGATGCGATCCACCGCGACAAGAACATCGACAAAGAAATCGTCTTTGAGGGAATCGAGGCGGCCTTGATCTCCGCGGCGAAGAAGCACTTCGGCGAGGATCAGGAAATTGTCGTCCAGATTAACCGCCAAGACGGTTCGATCGCTGGTACGCGCAACGGAGTGCCGCTGGATCCTACCGACATGTCGGAGCGGATTGGGGCGCAGACCGCCAAGCAGGTGATGATCCAGAAGATCCGAGAGGCGGAGCGGGATGCGCTCTACGACGAGTACGATGAGTTGCGGGACCAGCTTGTCACCGGCGTGATCCAGCGATACGACGGGGGGACAGCCACGGTAGCGTTGGGCAATGTGGAGGCGATCCTTCCCAAGAGCGAGCAGATTCCAGGGGAAACGCATCACAACAACGAACGGGTCCGTGCCACTGTGTATGAGGTTCGCAAGCAGGGGTCGCGGGTCAAGATCATTCTGAGTCGCATCCGTCCCTCGCTGGTTGAGCGCCTGTTTGAGCAGGAGATTCCCGAGATTGGTGACGGGGTGATCGAGATCAAGGCCAAGGCCCGTGAGCCGGGCTATCGCACGAAGATAGCCGTCAACAGCACCGACCAGCGTGTGGATTGCGTGGGGGCGTGCGTTGGCGTGCGTGGAAATCGCATCAAGAATATAGTTGACGAGTTGGCCGGCGAGCGAATTGACATCGTTCGCTGGAGCGACGACATGCAGGTTTTGATACCCAACGCCCTTCAGCCCGCCGAGGTGGAGGAGGTGATCCTCTGCCAGATGCTGGGAAGGGCAATCGTGCTGGTGCGCGAGGACCAGTTGTCGCTGGCGATCGGCCGGCGAGGGCAGAATGTTCGTCTGGCAAGCAAGCTCTGCGGCTGGGATATCGAGATCATGACGCGTGACGAGCTTGAGGAACAGCTCGAAGGCGCGCTGATGGGCTTCACGGAGATCGAAGGGATCGACGAGGAACTGGCCGACCGGCTGGTCGGCGAAGGTTTTCTCACTTATGACGATCTTTCGGTGATCGAGCCTGACGATTTGATGGAAATGGGCGGCCTGGCGCGAGAGCAGGTCGAGCATATCGTCGAGCAGGCCGAGAAGCGAGCTGCGGTCGCCGAGAAGGCCGCCGACGAGGCGCGTCGCCGTCAACGAGAGCAGGAGAGAAGGCAAGCGGCCGAAGACGCCGCGGAGAACACGAGCCCCCAGGCCGAGGAGTCGCCCGAAGCTGAGGATGGTTCAGGTCAACCCGAGGCGGCGGAGCCGGAAATTCCGGGAGACGTAATTCCCGAGGGACCGGCTGAGGAGCCATGAGTCGGCCATTCTCCGATGTCCAGCAGCGATGGAATTGCGCGACGGGCCGTTCCATTGTCTCGCGATTGCCAGAGGGAGAGAATAGCAATGCGGAATTGATTCGTTTCTGTCACACATCGGTTGGTGCCGATTGTCATCGGCAGAGGAAAGAGAGAGCACGAGTTGGCTATTCGCATCTACCAACTAGCGAAACAGCTGAAGATCGACAACAAGGCCCTGGTCGATGTCTGCAACAAGCTGGGGTTCCCGGGCAAGGGCTCGGCCCTGGCCAGCCTGTCGGACGATCAGGTGGTGACGATCAAGGAGTACGTCAGCGGCGGCAGGAAGCCGGCGCCGGCTGCGGAGCCAGAAGTGCTGGCCGCGCCGAAACGCGAAGAGAAGCCGATGGGCCGGGTGCGGACCTTGCCTCCCACGCCGCGTCCCGCTCCTGCCCCCGCTCCGGAGCCTCAGATTCCCCCGGAGCCTGTCCTTGCTCCGCCAGCGCCCGTGGCGTCTTCAGTGCTCCCTGTCACTCCTGTTGCGCCGGTCGAAGCTCCTGGGCCGGCGGTTCCCGTCGTTGACTTGTCGGCTCCTGCGCCTGCCGTCACGCCAACCGTCTCATCGCTCCCTGATCAGTCTCCGGTCGTGACGCCTACTCCTCCTGCTCGTCCCGTGGGGGCGGTGCGTCGCGAAGACTACATTGGTCCGGGTGGAGTGGCCGATAAGAAGATCCCGGTTCTTGGCGGGAGACCCTCGGCGCACCGGCGAACCGAGGGAGGGGATCGGGCGGCATCCCCGGCGGAAAGGACTGGTCCGTCGATCAAGTTGGCTCCCATGCCGATCGCGAAGGCTCCTCCGCAGAAGAAGAAAGAGGAACCGCGCGCGCAGAAGCCCGATCTGAGGCTTCCCCCTGGAGCGATGAAGGCGGGCAAGGCCGGGACGAAGCCGCTTTCCGATCACCTTCGCAAGCATGAGAAGAAGCGAAAGGGTGGCGGCAAGGCGTCGGAGGAGGTTGAGCCGGTTGTGCCCGCCGAGGTTGTGGAACCGGTCGGTGGCAAGGATCGTGGCAAGAAGGGCAAGCGGCTCGTCGGGCAGGGGGACGACTCGAGCGGGACCCTTGGCGGCCGCGAGCAACGGCAGTTGAAACGGAAACGGGCCGCGGTGGGGCGTCGGCGGCGTGACGAAGACGAGACGCAGACGCCTCGCCAGTTCAAGCGTTTGCGCCGCACGGGCACGGCGAATACGGCTGCCCCACGAAAGCATAGAGTCGTGCTCACACTTCCCTGCACTGTGAAGAGTTTTGCGGAGAACCTGGGCCTGTCGGTGGCGGCAGTCCAGGGCAAGTTGTTCGAACTGGGGCTGATGCTGACGATCACGGCCAACCTCGACCTGGAGACTGCCGGGTTACTGGCGGAAGCGTTCGAGGTCGAGGTCGATTTCCGCCGGGAGATGTCGGCTGAAGAGAAGATGCAGCAGCAGTTGGAGGAAGTGGAAGAGGATGCCGCGTCTCTCAGGCCTCGGCCGCCCGTGATCACCTTCCTCGGGCACGTGGACCACGGCAAGACGTCTCTCCTGGATCGGATCATCCAGATCGACGTAGCTTCGAGGGAGAAGGGGGGCATCACCCAGCACATCCGCGCCTACCGGATCAACAAGGACGACCACCCGATCGCGTTCGTCGATACCCCTGGGCACGAGGCCTTCACCGAGATGCGGGCACGGGGGGCCAACTGCACGGACATCGCGGTCCTCGTCGTGGCTGCCGACGACGGTGTCATGCCACAGACGGAGGAGGCCATCAGCCACGCTCGGGCGGCGGGCGTGCCGATCGTGGTAGCGCTCAACAAGATCGACCTCCCCGGTGCCAATCCCGACCGGGTCTTTCAGCAGCTTGCGGCTGCCGAGTTGCTTCCGAGCGAGTGGGGCGGCGACGTCGAAGTGGTCCGGACCAGTGCGGTGACCGGCGAGGGGATCAGCGACCTGCTGGATACGCTGCTGACGGTGGCCGAGTTGCACGAGTTCTCGGCCAATCCCGAGGCACCCGGAGCCGGTGTCTGCCTGGAAACCGAGGTCCAGCAGGGGCGCGGCGTTGTGTGCAAGGTTCTGGTGCAGCGGGGCACGCTGCGCGTGGGGGACGTGATTGTCTGCGGTCCGGCGTTTGGCCGCGTCAAGGCCATGTACGATACGCTCAATCCCCGCAAGCGGTACAAGGAAGCCGGTCCCTCGACCCCCGTCAACCTGACCGGCCTGGACTCGCCCCCGGGGGCCGGCGATCGTTTCCAGGTCCTCGACAGCATTGCCGAGGCGCGGCACGTGGCCGAAGAACGGGCTGCCCTCCATCGGCAGGAAGAGCTGTCGGATACCCGTCCCCACGTCACTCTCGAGAACCTGTTCGAACGTCTCGACGAGACGGAGATCCAGACCCTCAACATCATCCTGCGTGCCGACGTTCGCGGCTCTATCGAAGCGATCAAGAAAGAGCTTCTCAAGCTCGAGCATCCGGAGGTGCAGATCAAGATCCTGCAGGCATCGGTGGGTGGCATCACGGAAGCCGACGTGACTCTGGCCGACGCTTCTGACGGCGTGATCATCGGGTTCAACGTGGTGCCCGAAGAGAACGCCCGTATTCTGGCCGAGAAACGGGGCGTTCAGGTTCGGCGCTATGATATCATCTACCAGGTGACGGAAGATCTGCGAGCCGCTCTGGAAGGGATGTTGCGTCCCGAAAAACGGGAAGCCGATCTGGGGCGAGCCCTCGTCCAGAAGACCTTTTCCATTAGTCGCGTGGGGACGATTGCCGGTTGCCGAGTCCTGTCCGGGAATGTTCAACGCGACTGCCGAGTCCGCGTGATCCGCGAGAACCGCGTCATCGGAGACTATGCTCTCGACTCCCTCAAACGCGAGAAGGACGACGCGAGGGAAGTCCGGGAGGGCCTCGAATGCGGGATGAAGCTCAAGGGATTCAACGACCTCAAGGAAGGCGACATCCTCGAAGCGTACAAGATTGAGGAGGTAGCCCGGACCTTCTGACCAGCGTCCCGAAGGGGACAGGCGGCTCTCTGGAAGCGTGCAGGCGGCTGTTCGTTTCAGCATGGCGGGCCGGGCTGTCCGGCGTGGTTGTGTGTTCCCTGGATGGTGCGCCGATTGCCTCCCGGGTACGGAGCGGATTCACGTTCTTCATCGATTGGGAGAAGCCATGGCCTCTCGCCGAGCTCAGAAAGCAGCCGAGGCAATTCGCGAGGTCGTCGCGTTGGCGATCCTGGCTGAGCTGAACGATCCCCGAATTCGGGACGTCACGGTCACGTATGTCGAGGTTTCGGGGGATCTTCGTCTGGCCAAGATTCATGTTTCGGTGATGGGAGACGAGACGCGGCAGCAGCTCAGCCTTCGGGGCCTGCAGAGCGCTGCCGGGTTCCTTCAGGCCAAATGCGCCAAACGTATCAACACGCGTTACACGCCCAAGATCGAGTTCTATCTCGACCAGGGAGTGAAGAACTCGATCGAGATATCGAGAATTCTCAAGGAGGTACTTCCCGAGGAGGCAGCCGAACCTTCGATGACCGATGCCGACGCTGCCGATGAAGCGGACGAGACTTAAGGGGCTTGGTGATCGTGGCCCCAACAACCTGTGGACTATTGACGGCAAATCCATGGCAAGCAGCAATCGAAGCACGAAGATCAGCAAGATCCACAAGGTTCTGAAGTCGGCCGGCTACCAACCGGTGGTCCCCGATCCCCGCCGAACGGTTCTGGAGCAGTTTCTTTTTGCCGCGTGCCTGGAAAACGCCAAGTTCGATGCTGCGGAGCAGGCTTTCGCCGCCCTGGGCCACAACTTCTTCGACTGGAATGAGGTGCGGGTTACGACCGTTCGCGAGCTGGCGGAAGAGATGGCCTGCCTTCCCTCTCCGGCCGAGGCCGCCGAGCGGGTCAAGCTGATTCTCCAGTCGGTGTTCGAAACGCGATATGCGTTCGACCTGGAAGAATTGCGGAAGGAGAACCTGGGGCCTGCCACCGAGCGGCTCCGGAAGATCAGGGGTAGTTCCCCGTTCACGGTTTCGTATGTCGTTCAGGCCGCGCTGGGTGGGCACTCGGTTCCGATCGACGCGGCCGCCATGGCCGTCATGGAGGTTCTTGACCTGGTGAAGGAAAAGGACGTTGCGGAAGGGGGGGTACCGGGCGTGGAACGGGCGATTCCCAAGAACAAGGGGGTCGAGTTTGGCGCCTTGCTCCATCAGTTCGCCGTCGACTTTGCCGCCACGCCGCACAAGCCGGAGCTGCGCAAGATCCTGCTGGAGATCGATCCGGAAGTGGGCACACGCTTGCCAAAGCGACGATCGAAGCAGCCCAAAGATGCCGAGGTGGAGGAACCCGCCCCCGTGCCGGCCGAGGAGAAGAAGCCACCGGCAGCCAAGGCTCCTGCCAAGGAAGAGATCGCCGAGCAGCCCCAGAAGGCGGGCAAGGCGAAGGCGGGCGCTGCCAAGCCGGTAACGGGCAAGAAAGCGGCGTCTCCCAAAAAGCCTGCCAAGCCGAAAGTGGCTCCCAAGCCCGCTTCGCCGAAACGATCCACCTCCAAAGGGCTCTCCAAGAAAAAACCGAGGTAGTCGACCAAGGAGACGCGGTGTGTCCTTTCGTAGTGTAGGGCGAGTGACGTGTTGGCTCGCGATGGTGATTCTTCTGCCGGTGGCGGCGCCGTTGCGGGCCGAACCGCCCCAGTTCGAAGAACCCCTGGAGAGCTTCGAGCCCCGGCAGGCCGTCACCGAGGTCCAGCAGGATCGGGCCCAGGCCCTCGCCTTCTTCGGAATGGCCCGCCAGGCAGAAGCCCGCGACGATGCTGCCGCAGCCCTGCGCTGGTACCAGCGTGCCCTGCGCTATGATCCCACGTCTCTCCCGGCGGCCCGGGCCGTAGTGCGTCTGGCCATCCGCTTGCAGAGCCCGGACCAGGCCGTCGATGCGGCCATGCGGATTTCCGAGTGCCAGGAGGAGGACCGTCTCCCGCTTCGCTACATGGCCCTTCACCTGAGCCGCCAGGGGGAATGGGAGCAGGCCATCGGACTCTACGAGCGGACCCTGGGGGTCAGCCCTCGCGAGCCGACAAGCGAAGAGGACGTCGTCATGATGATGGAGATGGCGCGGCTGTGCCGCCTCATCGACGACAACAAGAAGGCGGCGGGCTACTTCCAGGAGGCCCTCAAGGCCCTCGATTCCCCGCGAAAGCACAACATTTCTCCCAAGGTAAAAACCGACCTGCTTGGCGACGACGGGGCGACGTACCAGTTGGTTGGCGAGTGTCTTCTCCAGGCCGGAGATCTCCAGGCGGCCGAGGCCGTCTTTCAGAAAGCCGAACAGGCGGCTCCCAGCCCCGCCAGATCGGCCTTCAATACCGCTGCGGTCCACCGTCAGGCAGGGCGGTTCGACGAAGCCCTCAAGGAGTTGGACGAGTGCCTGCAGGCGCAAGCCGAGGATTTGGGGCTCGCCCCGTTCTTCCTTCTCGAGGAGATCCTCAACGGGCTCGGGCGAGGCGGCGAGCTTCTCGACCGGCTCGTCTCTCTGCACGAGGGACAGCCGGAGAACCGAGGGCTGAGCTACTTCCTGGCCCAGGAGTTCTTCGAAGCCAAACAGTTCGATCGCGCCGAGCAACTCTACGCGTCGCTGATCGAGAAGGCTCCCACATCCACGGCCTACCAGCACCTGGTGGAGATCTACCTGTCCCAGAACGACTATTCGAAGCTGGCCGATGTGCTCGCGGCGGTCGTGCAGAAATCCGGATCGCTCGACGCGCTGGGCGAAAGCCTGTCGGCGGTGACGCAGTGTGACCAGGCGGTGGAGGCGGTCATCGTGCGGGGGCAGCAGTCCGCTGCCAGTGGCGAGGAGGCCGATCGCCGGTACACCCTGGCGGCGGCCCTTCTGTCGCTGGCCGCCGAAAGGTTCGACTCCGCGGAGCCGCTGATGAGATCGGCGGTCCTTTCCTTTCCCGACCGGGCGGACAATCTGGTGTTGATCTGGGGCCTCGACCTGATGTCTGCCGACCGCAACCAGGAGGCGGCGCGGGTTTTCCAGGAGGGCTTGCGGCGGGAAGGGGTCGGCGACGACCAGCTTGCCCTGTTGAACTACTACCTGGCGACGGTCCTGGAACTCGACGCCCAGACCGAGGCTGCCCTCGGGGCGGCACGCGAGGCCGCAAGACTCAAGAAAGACTCGGCCCCGTTCCGTGCCCGCGTCGCCTGGGTCCTCTATCACGCCGACCGAAAGGACGAAGCGGCCAGAGAATATCGGGCCGTCATCGAACGTTTCGACGGGGACCGGTCGGTTGCTGCGCGCCAAGCCGTACGGCAGGCCCGCATGGTCCTCTCCGCGATGTGCGTTGCCGACCGCCGTGTCAGGGAGGCGGTCGAATGGCTCGAACAGGTTCTGGACGAATCACCCCGAGACCCCGGGGCTCTCAACGATCTGGGATACCTGTGGGCCGACGAGAACCAGCATCTGGAGCGTGCCCATCGAATGATCGAGCAGGCGGTCGAAAGCGAGCCGGAGAACGCGGCCTATCGCGACAGCCTCGGTTGGGTTCTCTATCGCAGAGGGCGGTTCGAGGAGGCGGTTGTGGAATTGGCCAAGGCCGTCGAGATGGAGCCCGACCCGGTCGTGCTTGAGCATCTGGGAGACGCCCACTCGAAGACAGGGCAGGCCGACAAGGCCAAGGCGGCGTGGGAGAGGGCGGCGGCCGAACTCGAACAGGTGAAGAAGACGGACGAAGCAGCCAGAATCCGCGAGAAGCTGGCTGGGAGCAAGTGACAGATGCCCGGAGGGCCGCACAGTTCTGTGTCGCGGCCTTCTGCCGGTTTCAGATGACGATCAGCACACAGATGAACTGATACAGAAGGAGACCATATGTCGGGACATTCACACTGGGCAGGCATCAAACATAAGAAGGCCCTGGTCGATGCAAAACGGGGCAAGTTGTGGAGCAAGTTGTCAAAGGCCATCATCGTGGCTGCCAAGCACGGCGGTGGAGACCTCGACATGAATCTCCGCCTTCGCTATGCCGTCGATGCGGCCAAGGCAGTCAGTATGCCCAAGGACAATATCAGCCGGGCCATCAAGAAAGGCACCGGCGAGCTTGACGGGGCGAACTTCGAGGAAGTCGTCTACGAGGGTTACGGCCCCAACGGGGTCGCGGTGCTGTGCGAGTGCCTCACCGACAACCTGAACCGCACGGCCCCCGAGATCCGCAAGCTGTTCGAGGTTTCCGGCGGCAAACTCGGCAAGGGAGGCTGCGTGGCATGGAACTTCGAGAAGAAGGGTCTATTTCTCGTTCCCGGTGGCAAGATCGACGAGGATTCGCTGATGGAAATCGCCCTTGAGGCAGGCGCCGACGATGTCAGGGCGTCGGGCGACAAGTTCGAGATTACCTGCCCAGTGTCGGAATTCCGGGCCGTCTCGGAGGCTCTCACGGCGAAGGGAATCGAACTGGAGGTGAGCGAGCTGACGCTGATTCCCAAGGAAACGGTGGACCTGGATGTCGAGGCGGCGCAGAAGGTCCTCCGGCTCATGGAACGGCTCGACGATCACGACGATGTCCAGAATGTGTCGGCCAATTTCAACATTCCCGACGAAGTCATGGCACAACTCAACAGCGACTAGGGCCCGGAGGGCAATCCAAGCCTGGCGTAGGGTGGGCAATACACCCAAGACCTCGCCCGTCCCTTTTCGGTCGGGCGGGGTCTGGCTCATTCAGCGATATCTGCTGCGTCTACTTCTTGTCTTCGCCCCAGACATCTTCCTTGTGTTCGATGAGGGGCCAATACTCCTGGAAGTCGAAATCGGGGCTGTTATCCAGGTCGTGGCAGTTGAGGCACCAGCGAGTCTTGTCCTTTTCCGCTTGTTCCTTGGTCACTGTCATCGCCGCCTGGAGTTTCTTCTGCAGTTCCGTGTTGGAGCCCAACTCCGCCTCGACGTGCTTTTCGCCCGGCCCGTGGCAATTCTCACAGCCCACGTCAGTCATCTGCGGGGTTTCTGCCTCGCCGAGGAAACCCGACTCGTAGGGGAAGTACTCGGTGGGATGCCAGCCGACGACATGGCAGCTAATGCACTCGGGATCGTGGGTACGGGGCACCTCCAGCTCGACAAGGGTCTTCCAGGCTTTGGCATGCCCCGACTTCTTCCAGACCTCGTAGGACGGTTCGTGGCAACTCTCACACTTCTTGGAGCCCACGAACTTGCCCAGTTCCTTGGCTTGCGGATGGGGCACCGCCCGGATTCCAAGGCCTGCCAGACCATCGCGTTTCAGTTGCTGCTGATACTGCCGCATGTACGCCTTCATGTCCTTGGAGTCTTCGAAGCGGGAATCCAGAGGTACGCGCTGGTAGCGGATCTTTCCGTCTTCATAGATTCCCAGCACGATAGCATGCATGCCTTTCTCGCCGACCTGGATGAGCTTCGCGCCACCAGGCAAGTCCTCCATGGCGTCCGGCGGTTCGGGGTTGCCGCCGGCGGTGACCACGATCTGGAAGTCGGGAAACGCGGCCGCCAGTGCTTTTGATTCTTCCACCGTGGCATGGGCCAGGAGCACGAGCACGTCGCTGCGGTCCCTGAGCGTAGGCAAGACCTCTCGCAGTTTCGCCTGCGGATCGGCCATTTCGATCTCGGAATTGTTGATGTCTTTCTGCCAGGAGGTGCCCAGCACGGACGTGACTCCGATCCGCATCCCGCCGGCCTCTACGATCCGGTGGTCGGAGGTCATTCCCATGCTGAAACCCAATACGGCGACATTCGCGGAAACGAACATGCTGGGAAGGTCTTCGGTCGACGCGACTCGCGACAGCAACTCGCCTCCCGGCAAGCGCAGGTCGGACTTGCCCAGGCCGATCACGCTGTAGCCCATGTCCTTCATGGCATCGACGGACATATGGAATTTGAGCTCGGCCTGGCGTCCGAAGCCCTTGATCAGGCCCCCGCAATCGAGCCCGACGACCGGCCAGCCGTCCGCTCTCAGGGTCTTGAACAGGCTATGGCGGCGGGTCAGCCCGCCCTTCATACGTTCCAGACCGGCGCATCCGCACGGTTCGAGATAGCCGTCCTGCCGGCCGCTGATCAACAGGGCGACTCTTGGTTTCTCCCAACCGACGAAGATCTTGCCGTTCTCGGCGATCGGATCGTAGGTGTCGCTGTTCTTTCCCTTCCCGGCGGGCGCACCGCTTGCGGACTTCAGCTCGGCCACTGCGGAATCTGTGCTGGGACCCGTTGCCTGACTGCCGACCCGTGGACTGCTTGGGCCCAATCTCGGCTGCCCGAGGGGAAAATCGTCTGTCCCCTCACGGAGTGGGTTCTCCAGAAACGGCCGGGGGGGCGCAAGCATACCCGCGGCTGGCTCGGTCTGGGCTGGTGTTATTGCCGAGCCCTGATCTCCGGCGACAGTCGTGGGGGCCAGCGGCTGGAGCGAGGGTGGGCCTGCGGCGGCTGCCGAGGTGGGGGGAATGGCTTCTGCAGACGGTGGACTGGCGGACGGTTGTTGGGACTCCAGGGGCGCTGGTCCGGGAGCCCCAGGCAAGGCCGTAAGAGGGGCGAGCGGGGCGAGTGGAGCCGGTTCGGTCTGAGACGCCACCTGCTCCGGCGAGGGCGAAGGAGCGGGGCTGCCCGCTGAGCCTTCCGCAAGGGGCGCCGGCTGACTTGGGAGGCTCACCGGCTCGGAGGGGGACTCGGGGACAGCACTCTGGACCGCCACAGCCGCAGTTTCTTCCGACTCTGCCCCGATGGGCGCCAAGGATTCACTGGCTGAACCACTGGGAGTGGCCGGCTTCTTCGAATTGCATCCAACCGGCAACAGGAGAGCCAGACATGCGCCCAAGGAAAGCGCAACACCTGCCAGAGAGCGTGATCGCGTGCAAAGCATTCGTGCCTCGATGATCTAGCCGACACCACCTTCCGCCAGTGTGCACTTGATCGCCCAGGCCGAAGACCTGGATGCCCGGCGGTCGCTGTGTCGACTCAATAACGTCCGTGTTTGCCCCGTCGAATTGCACCCGGCGGGATCATCCACCAATCAAGAACTCAAGTTTGATCTCCAGATCCGTCACTCGTGCGTGGTTCGTCTTCAGGTGAACCCGTCCGGTCTTCTGCGGACCGAGATAGTTTCCGGGAGGGCTTCCCTCCGGAATCTCGATCTCGATGGAGGTATCCGCCACCCGGCTACCGGGCGGAGTTGTCTGTTCTCCGATCCGCACCTTCACAAAGCTCGGTTCCACCTCGGCAACCTCGAACTTCACCTGGTCTGGGTGAAGCCCTTCCACTCGGGCCAGCAGTCGTCGGACGGCCTTGTCCTTGACAGCACCCAGGCGAAGCACGCCCCGGGAAGAACTCCATCCCGGTCCGTAGAGGGTGATCTCGCTGATGACCGTGCCTTCCACGGGGATGAACAGCTCTTCCACGCCGGGCAGGCTGGTTTTGACACGGATTCTCCTTTGAAACGGTCCCGGAGGCAAGCCGGGTTTTATGGTGACATCCACTCGTTGGCCGGAAATTGCGTATTTCTCGGTTTCAATCTCCTCTTTCGGCAGGGGGGAGAAAGAGACTTCGATGTTCTCGGGATTGTCCATCTTGTGCTCGACCACCTTGAGCGGCTCTTGCAGGTAGCTGAAGATCCGCAGATTGCCCTGAGCCGCAACTCCGGAGCTGATAGAACTGAAAACGAGTGTTTCCGGAACGATACGCACCTTGGCCGTCATCTCCCCGCGAATCTTCAGTTCGACCTTCGGTTTCTCCGGATCGTTGGTGAGAATGTTGGCTGTCTGAACATAGGGCCCCACCAGCGTCTTTCCGCTCCACTCCAGGGTGACGTTTCCCGACCCACCCGGCGGAATGATGCCGTCGCCAATATCGCTCAGAGTGCACTTGCAGGTCGTGCTCCCCTTCTTCAATTCCAATGTTCCCTCGCCCACGTTGCGGAATACAAACTCGTGGGTGGCCGATGCCTGGCTATCCATCGAGCCAAAGTCGTACTCGGTCTCGTTCACCTCCACCGAGGGGTATTTCTTGTTGGCATCGATCTTCGGCGACAGGATCCCCAGTTCCAGGTTGGGCTGCGGGGCCAGTTCAAAGAACGACCAATAGGCGAAGCCGGAGCCGAGAGCGGCTCCCCCAAGGACTGCCAGGAGAAGGAGAATGGCTGTGATGCGCATCGCTGAGTAATATGGTTGAAGCAGGTAGGGTGGGGAAAAATATCAGTATAGCATGAGGCCGGCCGAACCAGACCGGCTTGTGCTTCTTCCAGGCCAAGATTCGCGTTGGGCGGCCGGGGCGACCCCAGGCGGCCCCCCGAGTTCCCGCACTCACTGGTTGGCCGCCACTCCCCTTCGCTATCCCTGATTTCGGCATCGAGAGAGCGCTGGCAGGCGGATGCACAATTACCAGCCCCCCCGCGTGGTGGGCTGCTTCCGGGCCTGTCACCTGGGAGCGGGGGCGCGTGCTGCAGGCGCATGAACATTACGACTCAATCGTTGCCGTTGTTCGGGGGTGAGCCGCTTGTCGGCGTGTGGGGTGGCCCTGTCGAGGCGAAGTGCCTCGGCGCTCTGTCGCTCGCAGCCGGCCTGATCTCCAGCTGACTGGTACGCTTCGGCCAAGTCGGCGCGCTTGCGGCAGTCGTTGGGGTACAGAGCCACGGCCGATGTCAGCAGCCGTACCGCTTTGGCCAGGCACTGGCGGTCTCCATGCCGCCGATATAGATCATAATACGCGGTGCCGAACTGGTGATACAGGGAAGCGGACCTGGGGGCCCGCTGGATCGCTTCGTCGACCGCGTTGTCCAATTCGGCCGTGTCCGGCAGGAAGGGCTCGGCGGAGTATTGCTGGTGGATCAGCTCCGCGAGATGCTGCCTGGGTTCGAACGCCCATGGATCCACTGCGGCCGCCTTGAGAAGCAGATCGCGGGCATCTCCTTCGCCAAGGAAGAGCTTGGTGACGAGCCCACGAGCCAGAATCGGCTGGTAGCCGGTAACGTAGCAGGCGGCCGTCAACGCGAGTCCCGCAACGAGAACCACCAGTCCGGTCCGCGGCCCGGCCGATCGCTCTCCACATCGGACCGTGTTGAGGGCCATAGCCACGAGCACCCAGAGGCTGCCGGCAACGCCCGGAAAGGAGATCCCCCCTGCAAACAGGAGATGGATCAGAAGTCCACCCGCTGCCAGCGTCCAAAGCAGTGGCGAATCGTCGCCCCATGCCACCCACGGTCGCAGGATCGCCAACACCCCGGCACCCACGAAGACTCCAGTCAGTGGAACGGCCCAGAAGATGGGGGTTGCGTTCATGATTGCCATCGGCACCGAGAGGAGCATTCCCAACGCGGCACCCAGAGCGATGGCAGTCAAATCCTGCTTTTCCAGCCCGGTTTCATGGGCGTCTTCCTCGCCGCCCCCCTTTCCGGCCGGCCGCCTCCGCAGGAGGCACAGGCAAGAGGCCGTGCCCACGGCCACCAGTGCCACCAGGGCCGGTGTTCCGGCGGTGGCCCAGACCTCGAGGAGGAAGTTGTGGGGATCTGCAATCTCTTCACTCGCCTCGGGCAGTTTGTAGGCCGTGTAGCGGTGTTGGAAGTTGCCGGGGCCGCATCCCAAGAGCGGCAGGTCGCGGATCATGGCCGCCGAGGCCTTCCAGTACTGGAGGCGGTAGCCGAGCGATTTGGGCGCCTCGCTGAGCACTTCCATGTCGAGGCCGCCAACGGCCACGACACCGCCGATTGCCGCCAGGATCAGCGCCACAGCCAGGCCGATTGCGATCGCCAAGCGGCCAACCCGCTTGCCGGTTCGGTCGCCGATCCACCAGGCGGCCGCGATTGCGGCTCCACCACACAGGCAGGCCAAGAACGCGCTGCGGCTCTTCGTCAGTAGAAGGCACAGGCCGAGGGGCACCAGCGTCAGGGCAATCGCGAGTTTCTGGTCAGCTCTGAGCCGGCGAGCGAAGACCGTGCATATTGCCAGCGCGACTAGCGTCCAGGGGGTCAGGAAGCCGGCCAGCGAGTTGGTCAGGGCAAAGGTTGCCGTGGGTTCCAAGCTGGCCAGTCGCTGCTCGAACGCCGCGCGCTCGGGAGAACCGGGGGGTAACCACAAGCCGGCCTCGCGAAGCTTCTCGTCGGCCGATTGCCAGTATTCGGCACGTGTGGCTGGCAGCTCGACGGCGTACTGATACAGCCCGTAGATCGAGACCACCACCGCCAGGGCGACCATCACCGCTGCGAGGGCCCGTCGCTGCCGCGGGGTGGCCAGGGCCTGTCTGGCCAGGAAGAAGGCGATCGCCAGTCCCAGCCATTCCCAGAGCATGTTGAGTGCGGGTCTGGGGCTCTCGTGCGCCACGGCCCAGAGGGCGGCGACGGTGTGCCACAACACCAGCAGCAACATGGCCACGTCTGGCGAGCCAAAGCGGACGTGCACCAGGGCGCCCCGCGCCACGAACAACGCCCACAGCATCAGCGCCAGAAGCCAGATCATCACAGGCAGGCCGTCACAGGTGAGCGCTGCCATTTCGCTGGGATAGAGCGGGCGCAACACCAAGAGGGCGGTCAGGATGCCGGCCAACACGGCCCGGGCCTGCGGGTTGTCTTCGCGCTGCTCGGGCTGGTCGTCGGGGGCCGGCGGCAGCGCTGATCTGGCAGGTTTATTTCGGCCCATCACTCTTGTCCCGGGCGTTGCGGCGTCCCGTCGTTTCCAGAATGCCGATGAGCAGCAGCACGCAGCCGTTGAGGATCAGGATCACGACGGCTCCGACGAGGTTGACCTGGTGAAGCAGCAGCGCTCCCAGTCCACAGGTGGCGGTCGTCAGGTAGATTGTGCCGACGGCCTGGGCCTTGGTCATCCCCAATTCGACCAGGCGATGGGAGAAATGGCTCTTGTCGCCCACGAAGGGACTGCGCCCCTGGCGGAGGCGAATGACGATGACCGTGGTCGTGTCGTAGATGGGCACGGCCAGAACGCAGAGCGGCGCCAGGATCGCGTGGGGCGGCACCTTGTCGTAGCCGGCAAACGAGGCCGTCAGGGTTGCCATCGCGATCAGGTAGCCGATCAGATAGCTTCCTGTATCCCCCATGAAGATTCGTGCCGGAGGCCGGTTGTGCCAGAGGAAACCGGCAAGCGCTCCGGCTATGACCAGCAGCAGCCCTGCCACGAATAGCTGTGGCTGGTTGGTGATCGGGTCGGGGGCGATCAGCATGACGGTTGCGAGCATGGTGGCCGCGATGGCTGCCACGCCGGCCGACAGGCCGTCCATGTTGTCAAGCATGTTGAACGAGTTGACGAGCCCCACAATCCAGAACACGCTCAGCGGGATGGTCAGCCAGGGCGCGTCGATGAACACCTGCAGTTGCCAACCGGAGAGGACCAGCACCAGTGCCACGAGACTCTGAACACCCAGTCGCAGTTTCCAGTCGAGGCCCCGCAGGTCATCAATCAGGCCGAGGATCATGAGCACCGTGCCGCCGGCCAGCAGGAGCCATAGCTTGTCGGTCTGCTGATCCAGGCCGGGAAGATGCTGGGTGATGGCGGGCGGGAGTTTTTCGAGGAGGAAATCCGCCCCGCCGCCAGCCATTGCCGCCAGCAGGGCTTGCCCGGCTGCGAAAGGAAGGACGATTCCCAGCCAGACCCCCAGGCCGCCGCAAGTCGGCATGGGTCTACTGTGTACCTTGCGGTGGCCGGGCGAGTCGACCATGCCCAGCCCCGGACCGATGCGGCGGATCACGAACACGGCCGCCCAAGTGATCAGCATGCTGGGAAGGACGGAGCCGACGATGAGCCAGAGGAAGATCACGGCTTGAGCACTCCACGAATCCAGCGATGCAGGTATTGCCGACACTCGGAGAAGAATTCCTGGTAGTCCGCACGGCGGTAGTCGGGAAAGGTCCAGCGATGGTGTTCCCACTGGCCCCGCTGATAGAACAACGTCACCTCGGCAAAGATCCCTTGTTCCAGATAAATACGGTGGGTGAAATCCTTGGTCGACGCCAGGATCAGTTTTCCCAGAGTCAGATAGCCCGGGTCGATGTTCAGCGGCCTCAATTCGGCATTTCTCTGCCGGGCGAATTCTGTCTCCCAGGCGTTGGTTGCCAGTTTCACGCTGGGCAATCCGGACGGCTCGAAGCCGGGAGCGAAACCCCAGAAGACCTTCTTGAGGTCCTCGCCCATTGTCTGCTGGTAGTAGGCTGTCTCGCGAAATGCGAAGAGCGGGCTTTGCAGGACCGGATCGCCCCAGCACTGGATTGCCCGCTGCCTTGCCCAATCCAGAGCATCGTCATGGCGGCTGAAGGCCGCGACGATGAGCATGCATGGAGGAGGAGACGTCGGTTCACCCATCGCTCTGACCTGGATTCTCACGCCTCGGGCACCACCAAGTCGGCCGACTTGCGGTCCACAGCGTCGCCGGTACGCACACGCACGTCGCCCTTGAGCTCGGCCACGGCAGCATCGAAATCGGCGGGCGTGCGAACGGGGCGACGTCCCACGTGGGTGATCAATGCGCCAGGACGAAGGCCGGCCGTCCAGGCAGGGCTATCTGCTTCGACTTCGCTGACGACCACGCGGTCGTCGAAGAACCTCATGCCCGCGATCTTCCGGATTTCCGGGTCCGTGATTGCCGTGGTGTATTCCACATGCAGGCCTCGCCAGGGCGGCTTGGGAGCGGTGACGATTTTCAGGCCGCGGACGGGATACTTGCTCAAGGCGACATCGATCGGGCGCTCTCGCCCATCCCGCAACACCGTCAATTTGGCAGTCGCCTCGACGGGGAGTTGGCCCACCTCTCGAACCAGGTCGTCAGCATTGTGGATAGCCTTGCCGTTGACGGCGGTGACGATGTCGTCGATTTTGAGCCCAAAGGTTTCTGCCCGGGCTCCAGGTTCCACACGTTCGACGCGGATACCGTGGAGACCTTTGCGGACCTCGGACTGGGCGAGCGGGGCCGGCTCGATCCCCAGGAACCCGTACTCGACCTCGCGGCCCCGTTTGAGGGTGTCCACGACGCGGCGAAAGGTCTCGTCGACCGGATAGGCGTAGCCGGCGGCCGTCTCGTATCCGGCCACTGCGGCCAGGGAGGTGGTCAGGCCGACCATGTGCCCTTCCAGATCGATCAGTGCGCCGCCGCTGGTGCCCAGATTCAGCCTGGCATCGGTCTGGATCAGAGTGCCGAAGTGGTGGAGGGTGGTTTTTCCTACCGAATCGAGTTCGGTGGGAGTTGGAGGGGCTTTGCGGTTGAGATTAGCCACGATGCCCCAGCTCGCGCTGGCCTGTCCGTCACGGGCAATCGCGTAGGGATTGCCCATGGCAATCACGAATTGGCCTCGGCGCAGCTTGCTGGCGTCGCCAAGCGGAATCGGAACCAGGTCGTCTGCCTCGAAAGCCAGAATCGCCAGATCGCTTCGGGGATCTGCCGCCTTGATCCAGGCCCGGTATCGCTTGTGCTGGTGCGTCGTGACGAAGAAATCGTTCTCGGGCTGGAGGGCGTGGTAGGCGGTGAGCACGAGCCCTCGACGATCCAGGACCACGCCCGTGGCATACTCGGTGGGGATGAAATCGGCGTCTTCAGGAGACGGCAATTGGCTGGGGAGCACGGGCATACCGAGTGGGCCGGGCCGAATCTCGAAGTTGAGGCTCTCGCCAGGATTCCGCTTGCGGACCTGGGAAATCGCCACGACGGAAGGAGAGGCCCGCTCGATTGCCTCGACCAGTGCTCCCTCGACGGCCGTAATAACCGCCGAGGGGGCCGGCTGCTGGGCCATGGCAGGCAGGCATACCACCACAACGGTGGCCAGCGCCACGAACAGGTTTCGACCGCTAACGGCCATTGCAGGATCTCACAAAAGCCTCGGGGGGCAGCGGTCGTGCACGGACCGGCCCCCGGGATTCGCCACGGGCATGAGTAGCCCAATTCTCCATGGGACGGGCATAGCCTTGCGGGGGGGTTATTCGCCGGGTGTTGCCGGAGAGCCGCCGGTCGCGTCGAGGGCAGCAAAGACCTTCTCTCGAAGCTCGGCAGTGAGCTTCTTGTTTTCTTTGAGCAGATCGCGGACTCGTTCGCGTCCCTGGCCAAGCTGTTCGTCGTTGTAGCGGAACCAGGCCCCCGATTTGGTGATAATCTTATGGGCCATGGCCAAGTCGAGCACGTCGCCTTCGTAGCTGATTCCGTCGCTGTGCATCATATCAAATTCGGCAGCCCGGAAGGGAGGCGCTACCTTGTTTTTGACGACTTTGGCCTTTACCCGCTGGCCGATGACCTCTTCGCCCTCCTTGAGCTGCCCGATCCGGCGGACGTCGATCCGGCAAGACGAGTAGAATTTGAGGGCCCGGCCGCCCGGGGTTGTTTCGGGGGATCCGAACATGACGCCAATCTTCTCGCGGATCTGGTTGATGAAGATCACGGCACTCTTGCTTCTGGCGATTGCCCCGGTGAGCTTTCGCATGGACTGGCTCATCAGCCGGGCCTGCAGGCCGACGTGAGAGTCGCCGATCTCGCCGTCGAGTTCCTTCTGGGGGACAAGTGCGGCGACTGAGTCGATCACGATGACGTCGACCGCGTTGGAGCGGATGAGCATCTCGGCGATGTGCATGGCCTCTTCGCCGCTGCTGGGCTGGCTGACCAGAAGCCCCGCCAGCTCGACCCCCAGCTTCTTGGCCCAGGAAGGGTCAAGGGCGTGCTCGGCGTCGATGAAGGCGGCAATTCCGCCGGCCCGCTGGGCCTGGGCGACGACGTGAAGGGCAAGGGTGGTTTTGCCGCTCGATTCGGGGCCAAAGATCTCGATGATCCGCCCGCGAGGAATGCCTTGTCCGCCCAGGGCGATGTCAAGGGAGAGGCTCCCGGTGGGGATGCCTTCGATGCGTTTGGCGTAGTCGGCGCCGAGGGCCATGATCGCCCCTTCGCCGAACTGCTTTTCGATCTGGGCCACCGTGGTCTTAAGGGCGTCGTTGTCCCGCAGCAGAGACGCCATGGCTCCCCCCTTGCCTCCCCTTTCCTTTCCGCTTTTTTCCATCGTCTTTTCTCCCTCCGCCGCCTTGGTTTGTTTCTTTGCCACGGTTGGCCTCGTTTCCTTTTCGGTTGCAGTGACCATCGCTCATAACCTGCCATTTTAATGGAATTTTCGCCTCTCGCCAGCATTCGCCGGCGGCCGGGAGAAAAGCCTCCCGAAGCATGTGCATATGATCAAGTATACTCATGTCCATAATTTAGAGCAAGAGGGAAAGTGGGAATTTGTGAGAATTGGGGTTCTGTATTGGCTGTTTGTCGAGGGGCGTGACGACTGTCGAAATGGCCTGCTTTGCGCAGATTATCGCGGCGGCAGTCGTGCTGTTAAATAAGGATGGATAGGTAAAATGGAAAGGTTCTCTGGTCAGCGGAATGGGGACGGATGAGGGGGCTTCTTGCCGTTTGGGGAGTGAGTTCGTCAGGCCCAGGCAGAAGAGGGTGGGGGGGCTGGCTCGCGGATCGCAACGAAGGGTTCAGGGTCTTCCGGTAACCCGCGGCATTTTGCCGTTTCGAACGTGGTCTTGCCCTTGCGCGTGGGTTTTGCTATCAGACGCATACGCCGGAGTATCGTTCGAGGTTCCCGCTGGCGTCTTTCACGCTGCTGGGCAGAAGAAGGCACGGGATGGCAGGTCTCTTGCGGGCGCCTTCGGCTGGATGCCATCGAGAGGGCAGGTTCAGAAAGACAGCGGGGTCCACGCAGATGGGCAGAGCCAAATCCCGATCGCCGGTTGCCACCCGGTTCGTCGACATGTGGGCCTTCATTGGGATGCATCCAACGAACGTGCAACTGATCCAGCGGTTGCGGTCGGCCGACGATCGCCAGTTCGGGGCCAACATGGACGTTTGCGGCGACATTTCGCAGCAGGATCCGGCCAGCGGCAAGTGGGAAGAGAACTACCTGGTGGGGATCCGCAGCGATATCTGGGAGCCCAGCGAAGAGAGGCTGCAGAAGGCACTGCATGCGCTCAAGGAAGAACGCCGCGAGGAGTTGCGGCGCCAGATCAAGCGGTCCGGTCGGCTCGACGACGGGCAGTCGTACCAGCTCGGCCGTCAACTCAATCGCGATCGAGTGATGCAGATGAAGTCATCCGATCTGATTCATCGCCGGTTGGTGATGAAGTTGTTCCGGTCGACGGGCGAGCGGATCCATTGGGCCGGCACGATCGAGGAGGTCACGACCCACGAGGTGCACAACTCGATTGGCTGTGGCCGCCCTGCCCTTTCGCTGGCCGTGCTCCTGCCAGGCTACGACTTCGTCGTCACGATCCAGCAGAACCACCGCCTGCTGCCAGTTCCCTCGACCTTCACGTTCTCGTTCTTCGACGAGGACGACCATCGTGTGCGGTACGTGGCTATCAAGCGGAAGTGGGTTTCGCTGGGGGCCGACTTCGATATCGAATCGGGGGGGCGCAAGATTGGGCTGATCGACGGGCGTCTGTTCGGTTTCGGCTACAACGCTCTGGTCCGCATCGACGACCCGGCCCTGAGCGACAACCGGCGGTTTCTGGACCTGGTGACCATGTTCACGTCTACGGTGGGCTATCACCGGCAGATGCGCAGGAGCGTGAGGCGGCGGGTGCGGGCGGCAATGGCCGGCGCGTCGTTTCAGCACGTGGTGGAAGACGAGGAGATCTGGCTGTTGAAGAATCCGCGGCGGCGGGCGGCGTGATGTCGAGGGGCCTCGAGCGTTTGTTTCCGCCTCAACGGCAGCGTACGACTGACCGTTTCCGGCGGCCCGGCAGTGCCGGTGGACGGGTGCGACTGTGACTTGTGGCACCACGCCCGAAGGCGTCTTTTCTTGCCGGCTCACAGACGGGCATAGCCCTCATGCTGGTTGCGGCGATGACTGCGACCCCATAAAATGAGGTATTGGGCGAGTGGTGCCTCCTGCTCGGCATGGATCGGCCGACCCCCCCTTTTTTCCAGTCCTCGGTGGTGAGCGTATGCCTGCTGAAAACGAGACAATCCGCCAGTTGCGTGAGGCGGTCAAGGTGTCGCCGGAGAATGTTCCTCTGCGAGTCCACCTGGCAGCGACGCTGGCGTCGGCCGGCTTCCTCGACGAGGCTCTGGCGGAGTACCGAGCGGCCCTGGAGCATCAGCCGAAGAACGCGGCCATTCTCACGGGGCTGGCCCGCGTTTACTTCCAGCTTGGCAAGAACTCGCAGGCCCTGGTGATCCTGGAAGACCTGACGCGGCGCCGGGATGCGACAGCCGAGACCCACGTGCTCTATGCCAGACTGCTGTCTCTGGAAGGGAACGTTGCGTCGGCGGTTGCCCAGTACAAGCTGGGAATCGAGCTCGACGAGGACGCCGGGGACGAGAGTCTGGCGGCTCAACTCGGCATCAGCGGGGTGGACGAGGATCCGTTCGATCAGCGGGAGGTGGTTGACGGCCGTGTGCGGCAGGGGGGCTTCGAGTCGGGGGGGATCAAGTGGGACAAGGAGATCGAGCGTCCCAAGATACGATTCGACGACGGGGGGGGGATGGAGGCCCTCAAGGACGACATCCGCATGAAGATCATCTTCCCGATCCAGCATTCCGAGCTGTATGCCGCCTATGGCAAGACGGCCGGGGGCGGGATGATGCTCTACGGCCCTCCGGGTTGCGGCAAGACCTACTTTGCCCGAGCGACGGCCGGCGAGATCGACGCTGCGTTCATCTCGGTGGGGATCAACGATGTGCTGGAGATGTGGATGGGCAACAGCGAACGGAATCTGCACGGCCTATTCGAGCTGGCGCGAAACAACACCCCGTGCGTGCTGTTCTTCGATGAGGTCGACGCGCTCGGCGGTCGCCGCGTCGACATGAGCGGTGGAAGCTCTCGGCAGGTGATCAACCAGTTTCTGGCGGAACTTGACGGCGTGGAGTACTCCAACGAGGGCGTGCTTGTGCTGGCCGCGACGAACGCACCCTGGCATGTTGATGCGGCGTTTCGACGCCCCGGTCGTTTTGGCGAGGTGCTGTTCGTGCCCCCTCCGGATGCCGATGCCCGTGAGGCGATTCTGAAGATCCACTGCCGGGGCAAGCCGATCGAGTCGATCGACTTTGCGAAGGTGGCCAAGAAGGCCGAACGGTTCTCAGGGGCGGATCTGAAAGCGATCGTGGATGCGGCGGTCGAGGACAAGCTGCGCGAGTCGCTCAAGCGCGGGGTGCCGTTGCCGCTGTCGACGGGCGATCTGCTGGCGGCGGCGAAGCGGTTGCGGCCGACGACCCAGGAATGGTTTGCCACGGCGAGGAACTACGCGCTGTACTCGAACCAGGGCGGGGTGTACGACGAAGTACTCAAGTACTTGAGCTTGCCGAAGTAGGCGACAGGCGGGCCGGCGGGTGCATCCCGGATGCCGCACAGGACCCCGGAAACCGGACCGCGCTTCGAGGGGTTCGATTCCCGTGAGACGTCGCGGGATATACGGTGCGAACATACTATCAGACATTTCAGGTCCGGTGCCGCGGTGCGGGACCTGCCGGTGCAGGACTTACAGGTTGCCAAGATGAATCCACGTATCGCACGGGCTCAAATGCTGCTTTCGCAGCGGCGGACCGACCTGGCCGAGAAGGAACTCGGGCTAGCGCTGGCCGAGGAACCCAATCATCCCCTGGCGCACTCGCTGATGGCGCTGTGTCTGTCGGAGAACAGCCAGTTCGAGCGGGCCACGCACCATGCCGAGCAGGCGATTCTTGCGGCCCCGGACATCGCCTTTCCGCACTACAGCATGGCCATCGTGTGCGTTCGGCGGAACCAGCTCAAGGAGGCCACGAGGGCGATTCGCGCGGCGATCGACCTGGAGCCGCTCGATGCGGACTATCACGAACTGCTAGGGAGGATCTATACCTCGCGGCACGAGTGGAAGGAGGCCCTCCAGTGCGCCAAGGAGGCCCTGGCCTGCAACGCCGAACATGTCGATGCCCGCAACCTGAAGACGCTGGCGCTGCGCAATCTGGGTCAGGGCGCCGCGGCCGAGGCCGAGATGCTCGAGACCCTGGCGGTGGATCCCGACAATGCCTGGACTCACGCCAACCTGGGCTGGCAGTACCTGGAGAAGAAGGATACGAAGCAGGCCATGCACCATTTCCGGGAGGCGTTGCGGATCGATCCGGAACTGGAATGGGCGCGGATGGGGGTGGTGGAGACGCTCAAGTCCCGCAATGTCGTGTATCGGGTCTTCCTTCGTTACTTCCTGCTGATGGGCCGGTTGACGAGATCGGGGCAGTGGAAGCTCATTCTGGGGCTGTGGCTTCTTTACGTGGTGCTGGGGCAGGTTGGCCAGGCCGTTCCGGCGCTGGCCCCCTGGGTTACTCCGCTCCTGATTCTCTATGTGTTGTTTGCCCTTGGCACCTGGCTTGCTGCACCGCTGGCCGACCTGGCGCTGCGGGTCCATCCGTTCGGCCGACTGGCGCTGTCGCGGAAAGAACGCCGCGATTCGAACTGGATTGGCGGCTGCCTGCTGGCGGCCGTGGCAAGCCTGGTCGCCGGCATCGTGCTGAAGGTCACGGGGCTGGCCCACCTGACGGTCTTCTTCCTGTTCATGCTCCTGCCGCTGGGCGCCACGCTCAAGGCGGTCTGGCCTCAGCCGCAGAAGGCGATGCTCTTCTACACGGCGACCGTGGCGCTGCTGGGGATCGGATTCGTGGTCGGCGGCTTTCTGCACGGACAGCAGGTCCCTGCTGCCATGGCCCAGCCGATCAACTTCTGCCTGGAGTACTTTCCCCTGGCGGCAATCCTGTCGCTGGTGGCCGGCAACGTGTTGATGTCGATCGGGTGGGTGAAGTAGAGGATTCTCCCGGCGTCCGCGTCTCCCTCTCCTAGAGCGTCCCCTTGGTGCTCGGCACGTCCGTCATCCGGTCGTCGCGGTCGGTGGCCATGCGCAGCGCGCGGGCGGTGGCCTTGAAGATGCCTTCGGCCACGTGGTGGCTGTTGCGCCCGTAATGGACCTGGATGTGCAGGTTGCAGAGGGCGTTGGCCGAGAAGGCTTGCCAGAAGTCGTAGACCAGTTCGCTGTCGAACTGGCCAATCTTGGGGGAGGGGAACTCCGCGTTGAAGACGAACCAGGCCCGCCCCCCCAGATCGATCGCCGTTGTCGCGAGCACTTCTTCCATCGGCAAAGTGAAGTGGCCGTAGCGGCGGATCCCGGCCTTATTGCCGAGAGCTTCACGTACCGCCTGCCCGAGGCAGATGCCGGTGTCTTCCACCGTGTGATGCTGGTCGACCTGCAAATCTCCGTCCACGTGGACCGAGAGGTCCAGCGCCCCGTGCCTGGCGAGCAGTTGAAGCATGTGATCGAAGAACCCCACACCGGTGGACGCGTCGCTTTGGCCTGTGCCATCGAGGTTCAGTTCGATGCGGATATCGGTCTCGGCCGTTTTTCGTTCGATTCGGGAGGTACGCATGGGCATGGGACGCCGGTTGTGGAAAGTCAGGGCATCAATGACGAATGTCGAATCCGGAATGATGACGGAATGTCGAACGCCTCCAGGACGAATGCGACAGGACGAACCGACCGGTCACTGGTGCTTCGCAGTTCACTCGTTATTGCGACGCCTTCATCATCCGGTCCAGGAGCTGCAGCACGGTATCAATCTGGTCGTCCGTTCCAACGCTAATACGCAGGCCGTCGCTCCAGCCGGGATAATTCATGTATCGGACGAGAAAGCCGTGTTGTTTGAGCCCCTGACAGAGCGGTTGTAGCGGCAGTTCCGGATGGGTGTTCCATGTGAAGTTTGCCTGCGACGGGACCGTTACAAACCCTAGACGCCGCATGCCATCGGCCAGCCGCTGCCGGGTGGCCAGAATCTTGAGGCGGTTTTCCGCCAGCCAAGCCTGGTCGCCAATGGCCGCCGCCGCCCCGGCGATGGCCAGGGCGTCGCAGTTGTACGAATCCTTCACTTTGACGAGCTGCTCGATGATGTGAGGCTGGGCCACCACATAGCCGAAGCGCAGGCCGGCCAGGGCGTAAGACTTGCTCATGGTCCGGGAGACGAGAATCTTCTCCTCCTGCTTCACCAGGTGAAGGCAGTTGGTGTCGGCGAAGTCGGCATAGGCCTCGTCCACCAGCAGCGGGCAGGGGAGCTGACGGGCGATCTCCAGGATCCGTTCGGGAGGAAGCATCGTGCCCGAAGGGCTGTTCGGATTCGGCAGGAACACGAGCCGCAGGCCGTCGGTCAGGCGAGCGAAGTCGTCGGCTAAGGTCCAGTCGGGCTGGAACCTGACCTCCTCGCCTTGTGCTCCCTGGAGCTGGGCCAGGGTCTTGTAGAGGATGTAACTTGGGTAGGGAAGTCGCAGGAGCTGGCCGGAGCCGACGAAGGTCCGGGTGACGATCGTGAGGATGTCGTCGCTCCCGTTGCCGCAGAGGATCCAGTCGGGGGGGACGCCGAGGACCTCGGACGCTGCCTCGCGGAAGGGTTGCCCCATCGAGTCGGGATAGCGTCTGAGCCCGCGGTCAAGTTCGCTGCGGATCGCTGCGGCCACGGCCGGCGAGGCGGGGTAGGGGTTTTCGTTTGTGTTGAGCTTGACGAATTGCCCCTGCCGCGGTTGCTCACCGGGGATGTAACCCGTCATGGCTTCGATTTCGGGGCGGAAGTAGGACATTGGGGCTGAGAGGGGTGAACTGGGATGGGGATCTCGAGAGTTGAGTGACGCTGGGGCTCGCCGTCGCGAGACCGTCGGCCAGCCTATGGACCTGCCATACGGATTTCCACGCTTTCGCGGTGGGCGGTCAGGCCTTCTTTGGTGGCCAGCGCACGTACCGCCGGGGCGAGACGCTGCATTCCTTCGCGATCGAAGTGGATCACGCTCCCCGGGCGGAGAAAATCATTGGCCGACAGTCCGCTGGCAAACCGGGCGGTGCCGCTGGTGGGCAACACGTGCGACGGGCCCGCGGCATAGTCGCCAAGGGCGACCGGCGTGTAGTTGCCGAGGAAGATCGCGCCTGCATGGCGGAGTTTCCCCAGCAACTGTTCGGAGTTCTCGGTGGCCACGTGGAGGTGTTCCGGCGCGATCTCGTCGGCCAGACGGCAGGCCTCGTCGACATCGTGGGCGAGGATCACTGCCCCGAAGTCCTCCAGGCTCTGACGGGCCAGACTGCCGCGCTCGACGCGATCCAACTGCCTGGCGATCTCGGCCACCGTGTCGCGGAGCACCTTCTCGTTCCAACCGATCAAGACACTGGCCCCTGGCGCATGTTCAGCCTGGGCCAGCAAATCGAAAGCCGTATAGTCCGCACGGGTGGAGCCGTCGACAATCACGACTACCTCGCTCGGACCGGCAATCGAGTCGATGGCAACTTCGCCAAAAACATGTTTCTTGGCCAGGGCCACAAACAGGTTGCCGGGACCGACGATCTTGTCGACGCGGGGGAGACCCTCGACACCGTAGGCCAGGGCTGCGACCGCCTGGGCCCCACCAAGTCGGTAGACCTCCGTGATTCCCAGTTCATGGCAGGTGGCCAGCATGTCGACGTTGTAGGCCCCGAAGGGGGTCGGGGGAGCCACGATCACCAGTTCCTTGACGCCTGCCACCTGGGCTGGGACGGCGGTCATGAGAACGGTGGACGGATAGGCCGCAGCCCCGCCGGGCACGCAGATGCCGACCCGGTCGAGCGGGAGATAGCGCTCGATGAGGTACCCGCCGAGCCGCACCACGCGCACATCCTTGTGGAGAATAGCCTGCTGGAACTCGGCGATGTTGTCACGGACCCTGCGGACGGCGTCCAGGAATTCCGGTTCTGCGCGGGCGTGTGCTGCCGCCAGATCGGCAACGGGCACGCGAAGTGTCTGGGCAGTGAGATCGGCCCGGTCGATACGAGCCGAGTAGTCGAGCACGGCCTCGAGGCCCCTGGTTTCCACGTCGCGGCAGATGCGGCCGACGACCTCCAGGGGCGTAAGAGGGGCGCCGAAGATCTCCATCGTCCGCTTTCGGCCCGCCTGGCTGACGATGTCGCCTCGCGGGCTGAGTTTCTCCCGCAACCGGGCCATTGCCTCACGGATGTCGTCGCGGCGGCTGTCGATCCAGGTGATATTCAGTTCGCAGGGCATAGAGGACTTCCCCAGTTGCAGGCAGGTGGCCGCAAACCCTTCATTCTGGTCGGTTCAGGGCGTCATAGGAAGCCCCTGGTACCCACGGGTGGGGCATGGGACGTTCCGAAGTTGCCGGCACTGCCGGAGGGTCGTACGCACGACGCGGCGCAACTCCTGGTCATGTCCTGGATGTCAGCCAGGTGGTTGAAGGGGGCGTAAATGGTGCTCTTGCCGGAAGAGGTGAGAATGGCGGCGGGGCCGCGGGTTGGCGAGGAGATGCCGCCAGCGGCGACCGGAAGTGGCCAAAATGGGTGGGACGGCGAGAAAATCCTGAAAGTTGGGTCTGCGATCATGGACTGGGAGCCCGCCAGAAGCGATAAACGCTGATGGGCGTGCGGGCGCTGGACGCAATTCCTCTCTGGCCGATAGGTTACTATCGCGGGAGCGGACGGTGATTGCCGACGCGGGTGTCTCGCGTTTGTGTCCTTGGGGCAGCGTGTTTGTTGAGTTGGAAGCATTTTCAGCCTCTCAGGAGAGTCGTGATGACCAATCGCGGGAACCATGATCTGTCACGGCGTCAGTTCATTTGCCGTACTGGGGCGGCCACCGCATCGGCAGCGGCCCTGGCGGCGCTGGCTTCCTCGGAGAGCCGAGGGGAGCAGTCGTCGGAAGTGGAAAAGACGCGGAGCTACCGGCCGGAGATGGAGTATCGCCGGCTGGGAAAGACGGGGCTGTGGGTGTCGGCGGTCTGCATGGGCGGGCACTGGAAGCGGGTGGACCGGGTGCTCAAGGGGGCGGCGGCCTTTGAAGGCTGCGAAGGCGACGCCAACACGTCGAACCTGGACCTGCAGGCGTTTCACAAGAACCGCGCGGCGGTGCTCGACCGCTGTCTGGAGGTCGGCATCAACCTGATCGACTTTGCCGGGTCGGCGGAACCGGGGGTTTACGGGAAGGCACTCAAGGGCCGTCGCGATCAGATGTACGTGGCCTGGTCGATGGGTGGCCAGGAACTGCGTCACGAGGAGCATCGCAAGGCAGACATCCTGGTCGACATCCTGGCCAAGGGACTGAAAGACACCGGACTGGAATATGCCGACTGCTGGCGGCTGATGGCTTACGAACGGGGTGGTCAACATACCCAGCAGGAAGTGGACGAGATGGTCAAGGCGTTGGAGATCGCCAGGCAGAAGGGACTGTGCCGTTTCACTGGTTTCTCCACGCACGATCGCCGCTGGGCCGCCATGCTTTTTGAGACCTATCCTGCTGTGATGCAGTTCTGCTGCACGCCGTACACAGCCAAGTCGAAGGTGCTCGAAAGCGGCAGTTTCTTCGACGTCGTCCGAAAACAAGATGTCGGCATCCTGGGGATCAAGCCTTTTGCCAGCAACGCGGTTTTCCAGGGGGACGGCTCGCCGAACGGGCCCCATGTGGAAGAAGACAACCGCACGGCCCGGCTCACGATTCGCTACATCCTCACCAACCCGGCAATCACGGCGCCGATTCCCGGGTTGGCCAGCCCGCAGCAGGTCGACAACATGGCCCTGGCCATCCGGGAACGGCGGGAATTGGACCTTCCCGAGCAGAAGGATTCCGCGGCCAACCAGATGCCACCGGCGGATCGGCAGGCACTCGAGGCGGCCACCGGAAAAATGTGGGACAAACTGGGAAGCGGCTACCGCTGGCTGAAAGACTGGGAGTACGTTTGATGCCAGGAGCAATCCAGAGCATGAGCCCGAGGTGTCTGTCCGGTGCGGCTGCCTGCCTGCTCGGAGCGGTCGCTGCACTGGCGGTGGGCTTGTCGGCACGAGCGCCGGCGGAAGAAAACGGATCTTCCGAAACGGCTGCAGGCCAGGCTGGGCTGAAGACCGGTGCGCCGGAGGAAGGGAAGCTGCCTGTGGGCAAGGACCTGAAGTGGAAGGTGACCCGGCCTGATCCGGCCAAGCCGGTCGAGGAGGCCGACAACTCCTATTGCCTGGTGTGCCACGTCAACCTCGAGGAAGAGGAACTGGTGGACATTCATCTGGCTGCGGGAGTCGGCTGCGAGACCTGCCACGGCTTGTCGGAAGACCACAGCGCCGACGAGGACGGCTTGACGGCGCCGGAAATCATGTGGGGCAAGCCACGGATCAATCCTCGCTGTATGACGTGCCATCCCCGCGAAGAACTGCTCGTTGACAAGACGGCTGCCCTGTCGCACCGCGAGATGTTTCTCCGCTGGGAGGAACCGGCGAAGGCCAAGCCCGGGGAGAAGTACTGTATCCAGTGCCACGGCGAGCATCGCATTGCCCACCGGACCCGCGTCTGGGACCAGGAGTCGGGCAAGCTGCTCAAGCGGGCGGGCGGGCCAGCGATGGACCGCTGACACCGCGCTGGCCCTTGCGAGGCGATCAGGCACTCTTGCGGAGCGCCGAGGGCTGGGCTGGGACCGGAACGCGACGGGGTTGAAAACGAACGGTGTTTGAACCGGCTTCGTCCGGCACACGGCGGCAGAAGATCTGAAAGGCTTTGCGGAGGCCAGCAAGCCGCATGATCGCGTTGTGGATCTGATAGCCCAAGCTGTAGGCCGTCAAGCCTGGACGCATTTGCCTCCAGGGACCGAGGATGGGCCTGCGAACCACCTGAAATCCTGCGGCGGTGACCATTGGGACAAGGTTCTGCGGGCAGAACGTGTAGGTATGCTCCGGCTGCCAGAAGCGGCGATAGGCAGTGCCCCGCAGGCGGACTTTGAGGCAGGAGGAGTCGGGCGTCTCCAACGCAAGCAGTCCATGGTCCTTGAGAACGCGGCGCCATTCGCGCAGCGTTTCAGCCACGTTGGTGACATGTTCGATCACGTGCCAAGCGGTTACCACGTCGAAGGAGGCGTCGCCGAAGGGGAGCTGTTGTCCATCGCTCAGGTGGCAATTCAGGCCGCGGTCGCGGCAAGATTGAACGACTTCCGCACTGATATCTGCACCATAAGCGTCCCAGCCTCGCTCGACCGCCGCTTCGACGGTGTAGCCCAGCGAACAGCCGATATCCAACAGCCGCGGTTCACCCTGGTCGATCAGTCCGGCGACCTGGTTGAGTCGGGCGGACGCCGTTCTCAGTTTGTGTTTGCGTTTGGACGCGTAGCCGTCGTGGTACCGCAGACTGTAGATCTCCGGACCGATGTTCTGGCCCTGTTGATAAAGCCTGCACCGCCGGCAGTACCACATGGTCGACAGGTCGGGGACGTCGAATCGGGTGAGGGGATGGAAACCGCAATTCTCACATCCGTCCTGCGGTGGTCCGTTCGTCTGGCGATCACCCATCGCACGCTTCCCAGTCAAATGAGGTCCGGCCTTCGCGCATCGCCTGGTGCCCGTGACGGGCACGACCGCCAGTTTCTTGAGGCGAGTTTTTCTTGTCAGAGTCCAGTGGAGATGCCCCCAGACGTGACGCTCGCGCAACGTAGTCTTTCTATCGACGTGAATATGAATGGACTTTAACGATTGTGCGGAGTGGAGCGGCTGAGTGGACCGTCTGGCGGGCTGCTGCGCCGGGAAACCTGAGTGACGCACATACCTGACCCAGGAGGTCAGAGGCTTTGCAGGCACTTGGTGCCACGGGACCAGGCCGCTGGCAACCGGCGGGTCGCCTGCGACCAGCTTTCCGGTGGGTGTCTGTGGGTTGCCTCCCGGCCCCGGGAGCGAGGCTCCGGCCCCGGGGCGGAGCCCCGGCGTTTTCTTGCTGAAACCCGCCAGATGCTGGCAGTCCCCGGCAGTAGCGCCCTACAATTGGGGAGGGGAATCTTTCCCTTTCAGATCCCGACATTGGAACAGCAGCAGGTTGTTTGTCTTGGCCGACGCGCTCTTCACCATCACCTGCACGACCTGCGAAGCGCGGCTCAATGTGCGCGACAAGTCGGCAATCGGGCAGATCGTGATGTGCCCGAAGTGCGGGAGCATGGTTCAGATCGTGGCGCCTGCCGGTTGGCAGGCGCCGGAAGAACCAGCGGAACTGGACCAGCCGGGACCCGCCACTTCCTCCCCCCCGGCCGAGGAGCCGCCGCGTGCTGTGGCGGAGAAGCCTGAGCCGATCCCCGCTCCAGCGGCATCAGCGAGAGTGGCAGCCATCTCCGTTCCACCACCGTTGGCCGGATCGACGGCACCGCTTCCCTCGACCATGGAGGAGCGGCCGAAGAAGCCAGCGGCAGCCAAGATTGCTGCGGCTGCGGCGGGTCTATCAGCCGGGGCGGCGGGGCCAGCGGCGGGCTCTGGCACTCCCCCGCCGACGATTCCTCCAGACCTCCCCGAGGGCCCGGCGGTATTTGGGCCGCCGGCGGTCGAGGCGCCACCCGTCCAGCCCCTTCCGGACCCGGCAAGTCCGGCGTCGGCACCCCCACTGACTCAGTGGGCATCGCCCGCCGAGGCGGCCACTCGCCGCTGGCTGTGGTGGAGCACGATTCCGGCCGCCGGGGTGGTCGTGGCACTGGGGGTGTGGGCCCTGTTGTCGGGTGGAAGCAATCAGAGACCGCAGCCAGACAGGAGTCCAAAGCCTCCGGTGGCTGCAGCCGATCCCGGCGCTGCCCAGGTGCCTGCCACGGTGCTGCCGGAGTACGACGACCGTTGGGTGCCGGACCGTCCGGAGTTCGTGCTGAGCCTTGACATCGCCGGCAGCGAAGCGGCAGGCCAATTGGCCCCGCTTTTGAAGGCAGTTCCTCCCGTGACGCAGGCGATCATGGAGAAGCTGTTTCAGGGGTTTGGTCTGAAGCCCAACGCGGTTCAGCATCTGACTTGGGCTTCTTCCGACCTGTCTACCTGGTCGGAGACCGGGGTTGTGGTGATCACGCTCACTCCAGGCCAGAGCGCGATCCGGCTTGGGGCTGCGGGCACGGTGCTGGCTGGGGAGGTTGGCGGGGTTCAACTTCGAAAGTTGGCGCGGCCCACGTGGCAACGGGCCTTTGTTGTGCTGGACGAGCGGACGATCGTGACGGGCGAAGAGAGCCTTCTGCGGCAGTTGGTCCAGCGGGGCCGGAAGCCTGCAGAGTTGGGGTTGCTCCGGCCGCTTCTGGAAGTGGCACCTGCCGACGCCGATTTTTTTCTGGCCCTGGATCTTCAGGCGGCCACGGAAGCCGGTTGGCCGATGCCGGCAGACTGGCTCGACGTCTGGCCGTCGGGGCGGGATGCATGGCGGCTCGTCTGGAGTCTTCCGTCGGCCTTGTCGTTGAGCTTTGACCGCGCCGACCTGGCGCTGGCGGAAGTGGGGCTGCTGTGTGAGGGCCAGACCGTTGCCGACAAGGTGAGAGCGGCCTTGGAGCAGTGGATTCCGCAGGCAAAATCGGTGCTTGCCGCCCGGCTCGACGAACTGGCAGCTCCCGCCGGCGCGGGAGGGGCAACCGCCGAGTCGGCCGCTGGATACCGCCTGGCCCTGACTGGGGCTGCGGCCGCTCTGGCCAGCGCCCATCTGGAAGTGGCCAGTCAATGCGTCTGGCTCCGCGCCGATTGTGGCAAGAATTCGCCTTCGTGGACGGACGCGGCGGCCGACAGCCGAGATGCGATCCAGGCCGACTGGTATCGAGCGGCGGGCAAGCTCGACGCCACGCTCCAGAGCGGGCTCCACCGAGCGATCGTGTCCTACGATGAGGCGAAACAGGCGGCGCCGGCGGGCGCGATCAACAGTGGACCTTTGCCCCCCGACAAAGTGCTGAGCTGGATCACGGCGATGCTGCCCTATCTGGGGCACGAGCCGTGGGCGCAGGATCTTAACCCGAGCTACTCGTGGGACAGTGCGAAGAACCGGCCGGTCACGACGCGGACGCTCGACGCCGTGCAGAATCCGGCAGTGGCCGTCCGCCAGACGGAGTCCGGATTTCCGGTCACCCATTATGTGGGCGTTGCCGGTGTCGGCGCCGATGCGGCCGATCTGCCTCGCGACGACCGCCGCGCGGGCATATTCGGCTACCAGAAGAGCCGTCGTCTGACCGATGTTCCTGACGGAGCGAGCAACACGATTGCCACGGTTGGTGTCAGCGGGCAACTCGGCTCCTGGGCGTCAGGCGGGCCTGCCACCGTCCGCGGGTTTACCCGCAAACCGTACATCAACGGGCCAGACGGTTTTGGCAGCGGACAGCCCGGGGGAATGTGCGTGGGCATGGCCGACGGCTCGGCGCGGTTCTTGTCGTCCAGCATTGACCCCACGGTGCTGGAGCAATTGGCGACCGCTGCCGGCGGCGAGTCTGTCAGTCCCGCATCCCCGCCCGACGGGCAGGTGGTTGGAGTGGAGCCGCCGCCCCCCGCGCTGGGGCCGGTGGAGCCAACACCTTCTGCGAAGGAACCGGTTGCCTCTCCGGCCGCAGAGCCTGCCGCTCCCGAACCGGCAGAAGGACCCGGAGCCGCCGAGCCCGCTCCGGTTGCCCTCAGCGACCGTTTGCAGATGCCTCTTTCGGGTATCGCGATTACCGACGCGCCGCTCGGACAGGCCATCCGATCGATGGAAGACCTCGGTCTGCTGCAGGTTTCGTTCGATCTGGATACGATGTCGGCTCTCGGGGTCTCGTTGGACAGGCCGGTGAGCGTGCGTCTGACCGGGACGGCGGTGGGGCAGGCTCTGGACGCGATTCTGGCGTCGTGCGGTTTGAAACCGACTGTGCGCGGCGAGCAGATCTGGGTTACCGGTGTCGGCCAGGCTTCAGGCGCTCTGCGGACGGTGCGGTATTCCGCTGCCGACCTGATCTCGGCCGACGCAGCGTCTGCGGCGGAGCTTGTGTCGTGGATTCCGCGTTTGATTGCGGCGGGCACCTGGGAGGGAAGCGGGGGACGGGGTACGATTCGCGAGAATGCCGGAGTGGTTGAAATCACCCAGTCGGAAACCGTTCACCTGGAGATCCTGGGGTTCTGCGAGCGACTGCGAGTGGCGAGGGGGCTGTCTCCGCGGAGCGGTCAGCCGGCCGAGAGGTTCCGTCTGGCCACGCGCCGGGCCCGGGCGGCGGCGAGCCTCGAGCAGCCGGTCACGATCAACTTCTTCCGGCCGACCGGACTGGGCCGGATTCTCGAGGAAGTGGGACGTGCCGCGAAGGTGCAGGTGGCCGTGAACTGGCTGGCGCTGGCGGAAGAGGAGAAACGGCCCGACTGGCCCGCGGTGCTCACGGTTTCGCAGGCTCCACTGGGAACCGCCCTGGGGCAATTTTTCGAACCGCTGGGATTGGACTATCGGGCGATCGACGAGCGGACCGTCGAGGTGACGACCCGGGCAGCCGCCGCTGGGCATCCGGAACGCGAGTTCTATCCGATCGGCGACCTCCTGGACGCCGGAGAGGATGCCGGAGCCCTGAGCGAGCGGGTGCGGGGAGAGATTGCGGCGGGCACCTGGGAGGCCGACGGCGGCAAGGGGGTGGTTGTGTTCGACAAACCATCCCGATACCTGATCGTCTTCCAACCGCAACGAGTCCAGGCCGAAGTCGAGCGGTTTCTGGATGGTCTGCGGGGCGGGGGGAAGGCGGCGCCTGCCAAGGGCGCGGAGAAGTGACCGGGATGCGCGGGTCGTCCGTTTTTTCCTCTTTGGCCCTTGCGTTTTCCGCCGGCGTCACGAAAATAGAAGGAATGGGGGAATTTTTGGGCCCCCTGCTGGCCGAAACAGACTCTATGAACCGAACCACCGCTTACTATTTCTGGTTTTACTTTATCCCGCCGAGTCGCGGGCCCGGAGGTGGTTTGTAGGTTCGAATCCTAGAAACTGACAAGACACCAGAAGCCCTGAGACTCGGAAATCCGGTCTCAGGGCTTTTTTTGTTTTGCTGCGGGAACCGGGTGCTGCCGGGGCGGAAACGATGGACCGCAGCCGGAGCCGAACCGAAACGCGAGGCAATCGGAAGTCGCCCTGGGCGATCTGCTCGGTCGCGGTCCTGACCGGCCGGATCCGAAGGCAGGCGACCGCCGGAGTGACGGCCAGTCAAGAAACCAACACGACATTCTGGACCACGCAAGAAGAAAGCAGGTGTTGTCATGATTGTGGTTATGAAACAGGGGGCAGCGGAGGAGGAGATCGAACACATGATCCGGCGAGTCGAAGAGTTGGGCCTCAAGTCGCATGTGATTCAGGGCACGGAGCGGACGGTGATTGCCGCGATCGGCGACAAGCGAGACGAATACCGGCAGTCGCTGGAAAGCGGTCCCGGAGTAGCCGAGGTCGTGCCGATTCTGGCTCCCTACAAGGTGGCCAGCCTGGAGGTCAAACGGGAACGGACGATCGTGCAGACCGGCTCGCTGTCAGTCGGCAACTGCCACCTGGGGGTGATTGCCGGTCCATGTTCGGTGGAGAGCGAGGAGCAGACTCTGGCGACGGCCCGGGCGGTGAAGGCGGCCGGCGCCACCGCGCTCAGGGGCGGCGCGTTCAAGCCGCGAACGAGCCCCTACAGTTTCCAGGGGCTGAAGGAAGAGGGGCTCCGGATTCTGGCGGCCGCGCGGGCGGAAACCGGGCTGCCGGTGGTGACCGAGGTGATCGCTGCGGCCGACGTTCCGCTGGTGGCGAAATATGCCGATGTGCTGCAGATCGGGGCGAGGAACATGCAGAACTATCCGCTGCTCGAGGCAGTCGGCGTGGTGAACAAGCCGGTGCTGCTCAAACGGGGCGCTGCGGCGACCCTCGACGAGCTGCTGCTGGCCTCGGAATACATCCTCAACGCCGGCAATCAGAACGTGATGCTCTGCGAACGGGGGATCCGCACCTTTGAGACCCACACACGCTTCACGTTGCCGGTGGCCACCGTGCCCTATCTGCACGAGCGGACCCATCTGCCCGTGATCGTCGACCCGAGCCACGGCACGGGGCACACGAGCCTGGTGCCGCGAACCGCGGCGGCGGCGGTGGCGGCGGGGGCCGACGGGCTGATTCTCGAAGTCCATCCCGATCCGGAAAAAGCGCTTTCCGACGGCTACCAGTCGCTGACCTTCCAGCAGTTCGAGGAGACGATGGAGCTTGTTCGTCGGGTTGCCGAGGCGGTTGGAAAGAAGATCGGGCCGCCAGCGCAGCGATCGCGTCGGGAGAAGAGGGCGGCGGCTGGCGTCTGATCGGAGTCAGCCGAAGATGATCTTGGCCAGCAGGAGAAGAATGACCAGTGCGCTGCTGCCCAGGGCAATCCAGGCCCAGAGCGGAAGCTCGTGCGCTTTGGGCTTGGAGGCGGGGGCCCGCCGGGCCGGGGCTTCGGCCTTCTCCCGCACCTGTCGCGGAGCCGATCGTTCGATTGCGGTCCGGATCGGGACTTCGGTGTCCTGCTCGTAGGACCTGGCGATGGGCAGGCCCTCGGTGGCCGACTCCTGGTCGAGGGCCAGCTCGATTCCCAGGGGCTGCGCGGTGGGGAGAAACGAGGCGGTTCGGACGGGCAGGTCGAGGGCCTTGGCGGTCACCCGGTTGGGCAAAGGCTCGCCGATTGCCCGGGCCCTGCGGATCCGCGATGAACCTCCGTCGGCCGGTGCGCCGGCATCGGCAGCGGTTATGGCGGCGGCCACAAGGAGGCGGCTCGAGGAACTGCCGACGTCGCCGCAAGCGGTCGGATCGGGATCGTTGATCCCCTGCTCGGCCAGCCAGTCGCCAAGGGCACGGGCGACCTCGGCGCAATTCCGGTAGCGGTCGGTCGGCTTCTTTGCCATCATTTTCAGGCAGATTCTCACCAGCCCCGGCGGCGCGTCCTTGCGATCGTTGCAGATATCCGGCGGCGGGTCTTTCTGGTGCGACATCAGCCGCTGGGTGAGGGTCCCCTCGGTGAAAGGCGGGTGTCCTGTGAGGAAGTAGTAGAGGGAGCATCCGAGGGCGTAGATGTCGGCGCGGGCATCGACGCCGTGGCTGTCGATGGCCTGTTCGGGCGCCAGGTAGTCGGCGGTGCCGAGCACGTTTTCGTCGTAGGCCACGGTGAGCGACGCCCGCTCCTCTTCGGCGATGAACCGGGCCAGGCCGAGATCGAGAATCTTGACGACCCCGTCGGCATCGACCAGGAGGTTGGCCGGCTTGACGTCGCGATGAATGAGGCCGACGGAGTGGGCGTAATGGAGCCCCCGGGCAGCCTGGCGGGTGTAGCGTGCGGCGGTGATGTAGTCGAGCGGACCCGACTCGTGCACGATGTAGTTGAGATCGTGCCCGTTGATGTACTCCATCACCAGGTAGTGCGTGTCCCCCTCGTTGTCGATATCATACGCGCGAACGATGTTGACGTGGTCCAGAGAGGCGATGGCCTGGGCTTCGCGGTGGAATCGTTCGAGGTAAGAGGATTCGGTGTCGGTACCGCGAGACTTGGGCAGGACCTTGATGGCCACGCGCCGGTGCATGAGGAGATGCTCGGCCAGGTAGACGGTACTCATGCCGCCGGTGCCGAGATGGCCGAGGAGCTTGTACTTTCCGACAACGAAACCCTTGTGGCGACCTTCCAGGAGCTTGTCGGCCTGCCAGCGGGTGAGCAGCTCTTTCTCGACAAGCTGATCGGCCAACTGCCGCGGGTCGGGCTTCGAGGCGGGCTGGGGGTCGGACTGGCAACCGGTCCGGTCCCCGAGAGCGGCGAGGAACTGCTGCCAGCGGTCGTGGTCGACCAGCTTGCTCTTTCCCACCAACTCGAGAAATCTATCTGCGGTCAGCTTGGGCATGGGAAGCCCGACAGGATTGGAGGAACTCCGAACGGATCAGCCATCTGCGCGTGCGAGGAATCAATGCCGGAGAAACTGTGCCGACAGGGAAGAGCAGCCCCCTTGTTACCCGTGCCTCACTGTCTGAGGCTGAACCCTCTCTCCTTAGATTACCATTCTGCCGGAACGGTTGCCAGTATCGTATCCCCTGGATAGGTGGGGTGCGGCGATTTGTCCGCCGATGGTCAGCGGCAGGGGCAGAGCTGTCGTGATTTGCCTGGCGAGCTGAAGGCCGGTGGTCGAAGTTCAACGAGATGGTTGCAGCGGTGTACACCGCCTCCAATAACCAAGTTGCTCAGCCGACAGGGACCGACATATGAAAACTGAACTGATCCAGACACTGACCAGCACCTTCGAGGCCCATGCCCAGCAGACCGAAAACGGCGTCGAATACTGGCTCGCGCGCGACCTTCAGCACCTGCTGGGCTACACCGAATGGCGCAACTTCACACTCGTGATCAGCAAGGCAAGAACGGCTTGCAAAGCGTCGGGCCATTCGATCGCCGACCATTTTGTTGACGTCAACAAAATGGTCGACCTGGGCTCCGGTAGCCAGCGCGAAATCGACGATATCATGCTCACCCGTTACGCCTGCTACTTGACGGCCCAAAACGGGGACCCCAAAGAAACTGGAACGCCGGCTGGCATCAGAAGAGAAGAAGTCGCTGAAAAACCCCGAGTCGTTGGATTCGTGAAATTTCATCTGCCCGTCCGACCACAATATCTTCCAGTCGGATGAACTTCGTTTTAATGGTTTCGGGTTCGAGAACACGCCTTCCGACATGGCCGCGTTCAAGGGAGAGACTTCTCTTTGGAAAGTCATTTCGCCGACTGCCGGCTGGCCGAAACTGACGCAGCAACATATTGACGAGGCAATTGAGAAGTTCGGCGACGGTTGCGTGCGGACGATCACTGCCGGCGACAAGACCTACGTTCGCCTGAAGCCCTTCGCCGAACTGGAGAAGCAGTTCGTCGAGCCGGGCAAGTTCCTGATGATTCCCGGATACGAGCAGACGGGCACCTGCCACAACGATCAGCAGGTGCATATGAATTTCATCAATGTCCGCGAGGTGTTTCCGTACATCGCGGCGGAAAAGCCGAAGGAGATTCTCGAACAGACCTTCGAGAAAGGCCGCCAGATGTACGGCCAGGACACCGGATTCAGTTCCTCGGAACGAAGATGGGCTACGATCCGGCAAGCCGCGTGATCGAGGTGGCCGAAGGTCCCCGCTGCCCGGCGCGGAAGATCGACATCTACTCCGACAGCATCGGCCGTGTCCTGGCCACGGTCGAAGGCGCGGAGGGCTCGTACACGCTCAAGCCGGACGATCTCTACGTTCGGGCCAAAATCGTCAAAGTGAGCGACGATCTTCAGGACGACTGGCAATCGAAGCCTGCCGCCTGGAGCCAGCCGTACAAATAAGCGACCGCAACCGTGGTCTGCCGAACGGTTCGCGTGCCTGCGATCGTCGGCAGGATTGCCTGCATCCTCTGTTTTGGCGGAGCGGATCAGGCCGGGGCGGGTTCGGCGGATCGGCACCAGAGCTGGGCGACCTGGCGGGTGATGACGGTGGCGGCCTCGTTGAGGCTGAACTGGCGGTCGACGTGGCCTTCGACGAAGGCGACCTTGTTCATACCGTAGACATCGGAGGTGGCTTCGTCCTGTCCGAGGACGAAGCCGCCCCGTCGGCGAATGGCGCCGCAGCCGTCGGCGCCGTCGCGCCCCATTCCAGTCATGATGATACCCATGCAGTGGTGGCCGTAGATTTCTGCGGCGGATTTCATCATGACGTCGGCGGACGGCTTGTGGCCGCTGACGGGTTCGCCGTCGCGGAGGAGGGCCTTGACAAGTTTACCCTGGCGCCGCAATTCGAGGTGGCAGCCGCCGTTGGCGATGAGCACATGGTTGGGCCGGAGGATGTCGCCGGACGCGGCCTCTTTGACCGACAGCTTGGAGATGCCGTTGAGCCGCCTGGAGAAGGGGCCGGTGAACGTGGCGGGCATATGCTGGACGACGACGATGGGCGGCATGGGGGGCCGCAAGGTTTCGAAGAGGGAGGAGAGTGCGGGTGGGCCGCCGGTGGAGATGCCGATGGCGATGCACTTGTCGGCAAGGCCTCCGGCCCCGGTTTCGATGACGGAAGTGGGGACCGGCCGCGGAGGGGTCCTCTCGGCCTGGCGCTGCCGGCGGTCGCGGCGGATGCGGAGAACGCGCTGCACATCGGAGCCGGCAACGGAGCGGATCTTGCGGATCAGGGCGTAGCCGAGGGCCCTTTCGACGCCGGAGCCGCGATCCGGTTTTGCCACGTAGTCGAGGGCCCCGCGTTCGAGCGCATCGAGGGTGACATTTGCCCCGGCCTGGGTGAGGGCGCTGACCATGATCACCGGGACGGGCCGCTGCTGGAGGAGCGCATCGAGCGTGGCCAGGCCGTCCATGTGCGGCATCTGAATGTCGAGGGTGACGACGTCGGGGCAGTGTTTGGCGCACATCGCGAGGGCCTTGGTGCCATCGGATGCGGTTGCCACGACCTCCATGTCGTCGGTTTGGGAGATGTAGTCGCTGATCATACGGCGCATGAGCGCCGAGTCATCGACGACGACAACGCGGGTCTTGCCGGCAGGCATGGTGGCTCTCGGACCGTGGTGGGCCAATGAGGTGAACGTACCACCGGCCGCTCGCGGCGGGGGTACGACGATCAGTTCATCCAAATGTAGCTCACGCCAGAGTGGGGGAGGAGGCCGACCCGGCCGCGCAAGACTCTCGCGACAGGAAGGGGCGGCACAACCCCTTCAGCCCGCACGATCCGAACGGGGCGGCTACTTCTCGCCCTGCGTGGTGTTGCGGAACTGGGTCATGAAGAAGCGGATGATCTGGCCGTAAGTGCGGACGCTCTGCTCGAAATCGCCCGCGGTGGCGGCCCGGTCGGCCGTTCCGGTCAGTTCCTCGTAGCGGTCCCAGTTGACCTGCCAGAGCCGGTTGATGGCGACGTCGCGGATTTCGTGGACCGCCCTGGCAAGGCACTTGGGGGATTGCTCGTTGAGGGTGCAATCGCAGGTGGTGTAGGGGGCCTTGCCGAGTCGTGGGCGGGCATGCTGGCCGGCGGTGCTGGCGGCGCTGGGTTTGGCGGCGCGGAAGTTCCAGATGGCGGCGACGATGGCGCCCACGGCTGCGGCCGAGATTGCCAGGGCGAGGCTGCCGCCGCTGATGAGCCCGCCGAGGCCGAACAGTCCCGCGGCGGTCACCACGGTACGGAAGACCTTCGTGGCCAGCGAGGCCTGGTGCGGGGCGCTGTCGGGTTTGACCTTCGACGAACGGGTGGGTTGCCAGCGGTTGACGCGGGCGACAATGACGGTGACGTTGTCGGGGCTGCCTCGCAGGTTGGCCAGGTCCACGAGGATGTGCGCCGCTTCGTCGGGGTCAAACACGCGCAGGACGGTGCCGATCTCCTCGTCCTCGATTTGCCCGGAGAGCCCGTCGCTGCAGAGAAGGAAGACGTCGCCGGTCCGCAGAGAGAACGGCCCTTCGAGGTCGACGTCGACCTCCGGCGTGGGGCCGACGCTGCGGGTGATGATATTTCTGGGGACGAAGGCCGGGACCTCGGACTCCATCACGTTTTCCGCGGCGCAGATTTCCCACACGAGGCTATGGTCGAAGGTGAGTTGCTGGAGTTCGCTGTCGCGGAGACGGTAGATTCGGCTGTCGCCGACATGGCCTATCAAGGCTTCCTGGGGGAGGAGGAGGAGCGAGCTGACGGTGGTACCCATGCCCCGCAGTTCGTCGGATTCGAGGCCCTGGCGGTAGATGGCGGAGTTGGCTTCGCGGATTGCGGCCCGGAGGGCCTCTTCAGGGGCGCCATTCTGCTGGGCGCGGTAGACCTTGAGGACGGTTTCGGCGGCGACGCGACTGGCGACCTCACCGGCGGCGTGGGCTCCCATTCCGTCGGCCACCACCAGGAGGTGCCCTGGGGCCTGATCGGGCCCGGCCTGTTCGGCGCCGGCCACGATCAGCGAGTCCTGGTTGTTGGAGCGGCGGAGCCCAACATCGCTCAGGGCTGCGTGTTCCACAGAGTATTCGCGCTCGGTGGGTCGTGGATTCATCAGTAACTGCCGGTCGTGCTGCTTTTCGTCTTGTCGCCAATGGCCTGCTGCCGCCGCTTGCCCGCGCAGGCGGCGACGATTTCAAACGTCGATGCTCTGGGTCGGCGGTTTGCTCACCTCTTTGCGTTTGATGAGGGTCACTTCGTTGCCTGCCTCATTGTAGATCACTTCGTCCATGAGCGCCCGGATCAAGGACAGGCTGCGCGATCCCTGCTGTTCCAGCCCGCCGGGCTCCCAGGAGCTCGGTACGGCGGACACGTCGAACCCCGGCCCTTCATCGCGGATCACGAAGCGGGCCTCTTCGGTCGAGATCCGGACATTGACGAAGATCCGGCGGTCGGCAAAGGCGATCTGTTCGGGCTTGTCGGTCGGGAGCGGCAGGTCGCGCTGCCGGAGCAGTTGCTCCCGGGCGTCGTCCATATGCTGGAGGGAGATTTCGAGGTTTCCGTGGAGCAGCGCGTTGAGCAGCGCTTCGCGCAGGGCGACGCCGATCCGCAACTGGCCGCTGGAGTCGCAGAGTCTGGCCCTGGCGACCGTCTGCTGAACCAGGTCGACCAGGGGATCGATGAGCGAGGCGTCGTTTCCGAGTTCGACGAAGAAGGTGAATTCGCTGCGATTCAAGCGGCTGAGGAGGTCCTCGTAGCTGCGATGGGCGCTGGCCCGGGCCAGGATCTCGCGGACGGTGCCGCAGAGCTTGTCGGCCAACTGGGATTTGGGGACGTAGCTGGCGGCACCCTGTTCCAGGGCCTCGACGGCGAAGGCCTCGCTGCCGTAGGCGGTCATGAGGATAACGGGCACTTCGGGGTGATGGATGCGCATGGCGCGCACAAGTTCCAGACCGTCCATGCGGGGCATGTGCAGATCGGTGACGACGAGGTCGGGAATGGAGTGCTCGACGCTTTCGAGAGCCTCGGCACCGTCTGCCGCGTACTCGATCTGCCAGTCGGAGGCCTTGCCCAGCAAGCCGCCGACCAGTCGCCGGTCAATTGCCGAATCGTCAACCACAAGGACCATCGTCATAATCCAGACACCTCAACCAGGGGAAACCTACGACGCCCGCCAGGCTCCATGCCGAATCCCCGACGCATTGGAATCGAAGGGGTTGCGTGCATCTCGGAAAAGGGCCCGAAATGAACCAGCGCCGCTCCCGTTCCCAGCGGCAAACGGCCGCCGGGGGCGGCCGATCGCCAACTAACATGATAACGCCTTTTGGAGGGGACTCAAGCTGGCACTGAGAAACCGGCAACTCGGGGAGAAACAGGGACTTGCGTCACGGCGAGGCCACTGTCACCAGTTCCCGGTGCACCGACTGGAGGTGCGGCGAGGTGATCGAGTCGAGTTCCTCGGCATACCCGACCAGAAGTGCCAGGTCGCAGAGGCGGTTGATACGGCGCGGCACGCCTGCCGACAGTTCGTGGAGGGTGTCCAGAGCGTCGTCGGAGAAGAGTTCCTTGACGGCCCCGGCCGAACGGAGCCGGTGGGCCACGTAGGCGGCGGTTTCTGCCCGGCCGAGGGGGAGAAGGAGACATTTCACATCGAGCCGTTCTTCGAGCTGCGGGGTGCGCTCCACGGCGGTCAGGAGGCCCGGCTGGCCGGCCAGCAGGAGCGTCAGCGACGGCCGCCCCTGGCGCTCGAAGTTCAGCAGCATCCGCAGCGAGTCGAGGACGGCCGGATCGTCGATCGAATGGGCTTCGTCGACCACGATCACGGCGTGGCGCCCGTTCTGGGCGTTTTTTTCGAGGAAGTCGCGAATCCGCCGGATGGACTGGTGGAGACCGGCCGGTGCATGGGGGACGGAGGAGCCCGTGAGCTCGTCGGCCAGGTAGGCGAGCAGTTCGTCGGACCTCATGCGCGGAAAGACCAGGTGGACGAACGGGGCGATGCTGTCGGAGAGGGTCGAACGCAGAAGCTGAACCAGGAGCGTCTTGCCGAGCCCGGAAGCGCCGGCGAGCATGGTGGCGCCGCGCCGGTTCTCGATGGCGTAGCGGAGTTTCAGAAGGGCCGCCTGGTGGACTTCTGCGGGGAAGAAGTAGCGGCAGTCGCAGCCCGTTTCGAACGGCTTTGCATCCAGTTGCCAGAAGGACTCGTACATGTTGCAGAGGGCCTATCTCATAACCGCCAAGGAGGGCCGCTGCCGGCAGCGGCAGAAGGCTGACAACGGGCTCCGAAGCGTAGCTGCCGTTTGCAGTCCCGGCTCATTCCATTCCGTGCCGACGCAGGGGCAGAGGTCTTGCGATCGGCTCTGGAGCGCACGAGGAACGTGCGGCGGAGGGGCGATCGGGCCTTGCCTGAGGCCGTGCTCGTGGAGCACCGCCCCGCTTGTGTTTCCGGTACCAGGCGACCGGCTCGGCGGACGCGTTGGGCTGGCCCGTCGGCCTGATCCCTGGGTCATGCCGTCTGGTCTTCGACGAAGTTTTCGATAACGCCCGTTTCCTGGAGGCCGATCCGCCTGAGACGCTTGCGAAACGCTGCGAGGCGGTCCGGCGACGAGGTCTGCACATTCTGCACGGCGAGGACCGAATCGATGTGTTCGGCGAGGTTCTCGACCAGGGCTCCGCCGGCAAGGGAACCGCCAAGGTCGACGAGCACCACGTCGTAGTGGATGCGGATTCGGCCAAGCAGTGCGGCGATCGCCTGCCTTGTGGGCTCGGGACCGTCTGCCGGCGAAGCCGGACCGCAGTAAGGAAGAATCGCCACGGATTCGCAGTCCGACTGGGTGACGACCTCCTCGAGCGGCACGGCCCCGACTGCGACATCGCGCCAGCCGGACTGGTTTGCCAGGGCAACCTGGTCGGCCAGGGTCGGCCTGGCGATGTCGGCGTCGAGGAGGAGCGTTTTCTGCCCCAGTTCGGCGAGCCTCATGGCGACTGCCAGGAGGACTGTTGTACAGCCTTCTCCGTGCGAAGAGGCGACCAGGCCGATGACCTTGCCGCCGGAAACGGCGGCCCTTCGCACGGCCTCGGCCAGCCGCTTGATTTGCTGCCCGGCCACCTGCCGCAGCCTGCGGCTCGGTCGAGGCCAGGAAATGGCGTCGATACGCAATCGAGGCTCGAACGGCTTTCGCTCGGTGCCAGCCAGGCCCCGCGGCCCGCACGACAGCCTGGCCTCGATGGTGGCCGGCGCGTGCTCGGCCGCCGCAATCTGGGGTGTGGCTATCTGCGGTGCGGCAGTGCTGGCAGGACTGGCGGCCGGGCGGGCCAAGGTCTCCACCGGACTGGCCGAAAGTCCCAGCGGCGGATCGAGGGCATCGAAGGGTATGGAGGCCGGTCGGGCCGTGCCGGCCGGCGGCGTATTTCCGCCGGGCCGAATCTGCGGAGGCGGTTCCCCTTGGCGCTGCTGCGGAGGATGGGGAGGAGCCGCGTTCAGGTGGACCTTTTCACGCGGTTCCGCTTCGTCCGGGGCCGGACGACCACCCCGACGCAGATAAGCCTTAATAATAGCTTGGTCGAGCGCGGTCATCGTATGCTTGTCTGGTAGCAGGTTCCTGAATCGTTCCGTTCAGCCGAGCGACGCTCTGCGGCGAGGTTGCGGTGGAGGCTCCCGAGCCGTAGTAGGGCTGAATACCGGGGGCCGCCGGCATGGTCTGGGGGGCGTAGGGAGCGGTGGTTGCCGGTGGATACGGGTTGGAGGGGGCGAGCGGCTGGGAAGAGTAAGCCGGCGCGGCAGGCAGCGGCATGGTCGGCGCGGTTCTGGGCGACATGGCGGTCTGCGGATAGCCCGGGGTTGGGTAGGTGGCGGCGGGATATCCGGCGGCCGGATAGCTCGGCGCGACACTGGGATACTGCGGAGCGGCCAGGGTGCCTTGGGCTGCCGGGTAACCGGGCGCGGTGCCGACAGCGACGTTGGAGGGGCTGGTCACGTAGGGATTCTGCTGTGGCGTGGGATAGGTTCCGTAGCCGGGCATGACGTTTTCCGGCTGCGGCGCGGCCAGCGAGGGCGCCGGCGCGGACTGCTGCCAGGGATAGGCGCTGGGCATGGGTGACGACGACTCGACACCGGCGGCAGGAGTGCCCGGCGCCAGCATCGGATCGGACCAGGGGCCGGTTGCAGCACCGGCTGTGGGGGGGTATCCCGGCTGGGAGGGCAACTGGGTGTCCTGGTAGGCGGGCGTTGGGGGAGCGGCCGCGATCGATGAGGGATCGTTTGCGGCCCACGCGCCCGGAGCCTGGCCGAGCGGCGCTGTTGCCGGATAAGGGGAGGCCTCGAGGGGCATGACGGAGTTGGTGCGATCGCCCTGAATCGGCGCCGTCACGTCAGCCGCATTGAGGGCGTAGGGAGCGCCTGCGGGGGCTCCGATCAGTTCACCACTCGGAGCCCACCCCGGGGCGGCGGCCGGTTCGGCGGTCACCGTCGTGGTGGGCGGCACGCCTTGATTGAGCGATCCGGGCTGCGGCCAGGCAGAGCCCGCAGCAGTCGCCTCCCACTTGGGAGCGACGTCTGCGTCTGGGGCGGGCATCTCCACCTCCCATCCGGGGCCGTCCATGGCGGTCTCGTTGTGGGACTTGTTTGCCAGCACGAATGGAAAGCCAATGACCACCACCAGTCCCATGCCGATCAGGACCCACACCGGCGCGGGGATGGCGGCCCGGCCTGAAGAGCTCCGGCGCCGTCGATGGCTGCCGCGCCCCTGCCCGTACTGCGAATATTGATCGCTCGAGGGTTCGTCGCCAACGTGCGGCATGCGAGCCAGCACCTGCGACTCGTCGTGGTAACTCCCCGTGTCCGATTCCCGCGGCTGACGAGGATAGTCACCGACGGGCTCAGTCGACCAGGGATCGCCTTGGGCTGCTTCGAACCGCTCGTATTCACTCATCGCACGTTCCTTCTTGCGTTGATTCCCCATAGCGCGCATCCATGCGCAGGGGCTGCCGGGGGTTGTTCGATCGATAGGCGTTATCGGCGTTGTGTTTTTTGATCTTGAGGATTACTCAAAGTTTGCCGGTTATGGCAATCGCAAAATTTCGGAAAGGGCTTGCGCGCAGAGAAGCCAGGAAAGATAGGGGAATGTCTCGGGCGTGTTCCGCCGGTTGCACCCGCGAATTCGGGTGGTCGCCCGGGGTAGAAGGCCGGAACCGGCACGGGCGGGTGTTTGGGGAGTGAGCCTCCGCGAGCGCCGGGGGCCGAGGGGCTCAAGGGGCGAGTGCCGCTTTGTCTTGCTGCCTCGAGGGATCGGGAACCAGAGGCAGAGGGCACTCAAGTGCGGCCGCGATCGCGCGGACAAGTTCGCGTTCTCGGGTGGTCACCTGCCGGTCGGCAAACACGCACAGCTCGCAGGCATCGAGGATCTTCTGTTTCAGCTTCATGGAAGCGGAGTTGAGCATGCCGAGGGCGTCGTCGAAGGCTTTCAGAGAGCAATCGGAACGAGAAGGAAAAGGCTCGGGACGATCAACGTGCTGCATGGCAGCGCGGTAGGCGGCCGCCGCCTTCTCGGGATCGCTTTGGCCGGCGTAGGCGAGTGTGGCGAACACCCGCGAAAGGGGAACACCCAGTTGCCCGAGGGCATAGTACTGGGTGCGAGCCGGCTTTCGCCGGCCGAAATGCACGTCGAGGGTGGCCAGCAGCATCTTCTGCAGGGCATACTCGAACAGCTCGATCTTGTTGTCGGCCCGGACCAGCGCGTCGACAATCCGGCAGAAGCGGTCGTACTGGCCGGGTGAGAGCTGCTTGAGCGTGGCGATGGCCATATCGGCAAGAGGAATGCGGGTATCGGCGGGCAACTGGAGAATCTGCGGCGCCAGGCGGACCGTCTCTTGACAGGACTGGGGTTCCGCGTTGTCGCGCAGGGCCTGGAGCTGCAGGTCTCGGATCTGCCGGTCCCCGCTCAGCAGGAGGCAATAGACGACGGCCCGGGCCCCGTAGGGCTCGTGGACGGAATCGGTCACCGGCCGTGGCAACATTTCGAGGATGGCAGCCGCGTAGAGGATGTGTTCGAGTCCGGGGATGGGCAGAGCCGGCAGCGCTGCTGGCGCCGTCCCGGACAGCACAGCCCCGGGGAGAACCTGGCCGAGGGCCTGTCCGAGGGCCTGCCGCCGGTCGGGAGCTTGGGAAGGCTGTGGGGCGGCCTGGCGGCGGCCGAGGGGCGCGACCTTGGGAAAGCGACCGTCGAAACGCGGATCGATACGGCGGATGCGCTGGGCGAGGGGCGGATGGGTTCCGAGCCAGTTCATGCCCAGCGAGGAAACGGCCTCTCCGAAGAACAGGTGGCTGACTTCGCTGGCATGGGGGTCGTTGATCCGCGAACCGCGGCTCAATCCGCCGATCTTCTTCAGGGCGCCGGCGATTCCATCCGGATAACGGGTGAACTGAACGGCCGAAGCATCGGCCAGGTACTCGCGTTGCCGGGAGACAGCCGCCTTGATCAGCCGTCCGAAGAAACTGCCCACGCTGCCGATCACCATCAATCCGAAGGCGACCAGAAGGAGGGCCCCTGCTCCGCCCTTCCTGTTGGACCCGCCCGAGCCGGCACCGCTGCGGAGGATGTAGTAGCCGATGATGGCCAACAGGAGGATCCCGTGAAGCGCGCCGACCAGGCGGAGATTGAGCCGCATGTCGCCGTTGAGGATATGGCTGAATTCGTGGGCCATCACGCCCTGCAACTCATCGCGGCTGAGATAGTCGAGCGAGCCGCGCGAAACGCCGATCACGGCATCGCCTGGGCGATGCCCTGCGGCAAAGGCGTTGATGCCGTCTTCCTCGTCGAGCACATACACCGGGGGAACAGGCACTCCGGATGCGAGCGCCATTTCTTCCACCACGTTGAGCAGTTGCCGTTCGGCGAAATCCTTGCTTGCCGGGTTGATCCGCCGCCCCCCCAGCATGAGCGCAACGGCCTCGCCTCCCGCCGACAGTTCCGAGATCTTGTACAAGCTGCCGATCGCAATCACGGCCACCGTGGCCAGGGCAACGACGGCAAACAGCATCGGGTCCCAGAATCGGGCCACCACGGTCCCGCCGGCAGCGCCGGGGTCCAAATCGGCGAAACGGAGGTTGAGGTGGATCAGGGCTATGACCGTGTAGACCGCCAGCACGATCGCCACCACGGCCGCGCAGAAAAGCAGGATCAAGCGGCCTGTTTTGCGACGGGCGACGTCTTGTTGCTGGAAGAAACTGGTGCTCATGTCCGTCAGAAGGCAACCTTGGGAGCTTCACGCTGCTGAGGCTCCTCGATCTCGAACAGATTGGCTTCCTGGAAATTGAACATGCCGGCCACGATGACGGTCGGGAAAGTTTCCCGCTGGGTGTTGTAGCCGGTCACCGCGTCGTTGTAGGCCTGGCGAGAGAAGGCAATCTTGTTCTCCGTGGAAGTGAGTTCCTCCTGGAGGCTGAGCATGTTCTGGTTGGCCTTCAGGTCGGGGTAGGCCTCAACCACGGCGAACAGCCGTCCCAGGGCGCCGCTCAATGCGCCTTCCGCGCTGCCCAGGGATCGCATTGCGGACGGGTCGCCGGGATTGGCCGCGGCCGCCTGCCCTGCGGCGGCGGCCTGGTTGCGGGCGGCGATCACGGCCTCGAGCGTCTCGCGTTCGTGTTTCAGGTAGCCCTTGGCGGTCTCGACGAGATTGGGGATCAGATCGTAGCGGCGTTTGAGCTGAACGTCGATCTGGGCGAAGGCGTTCTTGTAGCGGTTGCGGAGAGTGACGAGCTTGTTGTAGATGCCGACGGCGACGACCACGAAGACGAGGCCGACGACAATCACACCGATCAGGATCGAGACGGCGAACATAGGCCCCCCCTTTAGTGTCTCAGTTCGGGACTTGTGCGCATGGTGCGCTCAGTTTTGAAATCCGAAATGCGAAGCACGAAATCCGAAATGGAACCAGAAACGCAAATAACAAAGGCTCAAAGCAAGACCGTGCGTTGTGGTTTCTGCCTTTACCGTTTGCGTTTATACGTGATTCGCCAAGGAGGGGCAAGTATTGGCGGGGGGCAGCGTCTGGTGATAGGTGCAGGGTGAGGAGCAGCGGTTCCGGATATGCAAGAGGGGGTAGCGGGAGGCTTGTCGACGTGGCGATTACGGTGGCGGGTGCGTTCTCTGCATTGTTTGCATTGTTGCCATAGATGCCATTGTTGCGCGGTGACGCCGGCGGATGCGACGGGACTGGATGCCATCCTGGAGAAGATGAGCTGCTATGAGCGGCCGGGAGTGGAAGGGGTGAAGGCGCGGCTGCTGGCGAGTTTTCCGTTCGGAGTGGGCTATTCCGGTCCCAAGGAAACGGAATCGCGGGCATAGAGGCGCAACAAAAACGCCCCGGTGTTTGACTGGGGCGTTTTGGGATCTCCAGGGATTCGCTCTGCGGCCGCAACCACTACTCGCTCACCCAAGTCTCCAGGTAGCGGGCGAGCTGATGGAAGTCTTCGCCGGGCACGATCGGGCGAGAGTGAGCGCGGAGCTTCTTGTAGTTGACCAGTTCTTCGAATTTCGGGAACACCAGGCCGAGCTGGCCGGTGACGGAGACCATCACGCCGTCCATGCCTCTTTCGGCCAGGGCGCGATAGGCGCCGACGCCGAGCTGGCTGCCGAGAACGACGTCGAAGGCCGTGGGCTTGTGGCAGCGGACCTCGTAGCCGAACTGGAGGCCGTTGACCTTCTTCTCCTTCCCGGAGCGTTTCTTGTATTCGGCGGAGACGAGGCGGCCGAGGCGGCTGGAGTACTTGAGCTGGGAGACGGGGAAGTGGCCAAAACTGTCGGGCTTGAGGCTGTGGTACTCGTCTTCGCTGAGGGTCTTGTGGATCTCGTCGAGGGGGAGGAACTCGGCCAAGCCTTCGGCCATGAGCACGACGCCGTAGCCCTTGCCTTCCGCCTCGCGGGCGACGATCAGGGAAGCGATGCGGTCGACGAGCTTCTGCACGTCGAAGATCTTTCGCATCACGACGTTGCCGGACTCGTCCTTCAGCGGTTTGCCGGTGCCGGGTTCGATCGTCGGCTCGGTACCCCACCACGACTCGTCGATGTCTTCCATGCCGATGGCCAGGCTGGCCTCGCCGCCGATGGCGGCGCCGTAGGTGAGCCAGCCGGCGGCCCGGCCCATGATCTGACAGAGGAACCAGGCTCCAGCCGCCTGGGAGTCGGCAAGCAGGTTGCGGGTCTGGATGGCGAGCATCTCGACGGCGGTGAAGTAGCCGAAGGTGAAGTCGATCCCCTTGTAGTCGTTGTCGATGGTTTTGGGGAGGTGGACCACGCGGATCCGCGGAGCGCCCTTGGGAAGGTTGTCCTGGAAGAGCTTGAACTTGGCGGCGGTGGTCAGCGTGTCGTCCCCGCCGATCGAGATCAGGGCGCCGGCGCCGAGCGATCGCAGGGCGTCGTACACCGCCTGCATCTGGGCGGTCTTCTCGGGATTGGTCAGGTCCTCGGGCGTTTTGAGGGGTTTGCCGGGATTGGCGCGGGCGGTACCAATCATGATCCCCTGGGCAGTGCGCAGGCCCTCCAGATCCTTGTGGTCCAGGATGGTGAAGGCCTTGCCCTCCTCGAGCTTGCTGCCCGGCTTGTAGGAGACCAGGTGGGTGTAGCCGTTTTTCATGCCGAGCACTTCGATGCCGGCGCGGGAGAAGCACATGGCGGCGCTGGCGATCACGGAGTTGGCGGCCGGCGCGGGGCCACCGGAGAACAGAATCGTGACGCGTTTGAGGTCTGTGGCGGGCCTGGTGGGGCTGGAAAGGGGCGTTGCCATGGGAAGCTCCGAAAAGCGTTGTTGGGTACTGGATCCAGCCTGGCTGGCGAGCTAGCTGGGAAAATTGCGCTCGATGAACGTCGTATCGACGCGGCCTTCCGCGAAGGCAGAATGGGAAAGGAGTTCTTTCAGCCGTGGCACGGTCGTCTTGATTCCCTCGACGTGGAACTCTCGGAGGGCCCGGAGCATCGAGGCGATGGCCTCCTCGCGCGTGGGCTGGTGAACCAGCAGTTTGCCGATCATCGAGTCGTAGTGGGGTGAAACGGTGTAGCCCGCATGGACGTGGGAATCGAAGCGGACCCCGAAACCGCCCGGGACGATCATTCTGGTGATCGTGCCGGGGGAAGGCATGAAGTTTCTGGATGGATCTTCGGCGTTGATGCGGCATTCGATTGCGGCGCCGGTGTGGCGAATATCCTCCTGTTTGAACGGGAGAGGTTCGCCGGAGGCCACGCGGATCTGGGCCTTGATCAGGTCGATGCCGGTCACCAGCTCGGTGACCGGATGCTCGACCTGGATGCGGGCGTTGAGTTCAATGAAGTAGAAGTTTCCCTGGCGGTCGACAATGAACTCGACCGTGGCGGCGTTGGTGTAGTTGGCCGCCTTGACCAGTCGGACAGCGGCGTCGCACATGGCGGAGCGGGTGTTGGCGTCGAGATTGGGGGCCGGGCTCTCTTCGATGAGCTTCTGGTGGCGTCTCTGCATGGTGCAGTCGCGTTCCCAGAGATGAACCACATTGCCGTGGGTGTCGGCCAGGACCTGAACCTCGACATGGCGGGGATGTTCGACGTACTTCTCCAGGTAGATGTCGGCATTGCCGAAGGCGGCACCCGCTTCGGCCTGGGCCTGATCGAGGGCGGACTCGAGCGCTTTCTCGGTGAGGGCGACCCGCATTCCGCGTCCGCCGCCGCCGGCCGAGGCCTTGATCAGCACCGGAAAACCGATCTGGCGGGAGATGGCCAGAGCCTGTTTCTTGTCTTCGACCAGCCCGTCACTGCCGGGCACCGTCGGCACGCCGATCTGCCTGGCCATGCTTCTGGCGGCGTTCTTGTCGCCGACCAGGGCCATGGCCTCCGGGGTCGGACCGATGAACTCGATCTTGCAGCTCCGGCAGACGTCGGCGAAATGGGAGTTCTCGGCCAGGAATCCATAACCGGGATGGATTGCCTGGGCGTTTCCGATCTCAGCGGCGCTGATGACGCGGTCGATCTTCAGGTAGCTCTCGGCGGCGCGCGGGGGGCCGACGCAGTAGGCTTCGTCGGCGAGGCTCAGGTAAGCGGCCCCGCGATCGGCCTCGCTGTAGATGGCCACGGTTTCGATGCCCAGTTCGCGGCAGGCCCGAATCACACGCAGAGCGATTTCGCCGCGGTTGGCAACCAGGATTCGTTTGAACATGGGTATCAGCCCGTCTTGACTCGGAACAGCGGTTGGCCGAACTCGACGGGCTCGCCGTTTTCGACCAGGACGGCGACGATGGTGCCCGAGACTTCGGCCTGGATCTCGTTGAAGACCTTCATGGCCTCCACGATGCAGACGGTCGTTTCCTTGCCAATCGGATCGCCCACTTTGACGTAGGGGCTGGAGTCAGGATCGGGGGCGGAATAGAACGTGCCGACCATGGGGCTCTTGATCAGCACCGTGTTGGCGTCTTCCGCCGCGGCGGCGGAGGCAGCCGGTGGAGCAGCGGCCGGCGCCGCAACGGGGGCATGCACGGGGGCCAGCAGCGGCAGCGGCGATGAGCCGGCCGCGGGAGCGCCTGCGACGAGGGTCTCGCCCCGGCGCCGCAACTGGATCCGGGTATCGCCCTGCCGGAGATCCATCTCCTGAAGGTCGTGCTCGTTCATCAACTCAATGAGTCGACGGATCCTGCGAACGTCGAAAACGTCCTGGTTGGTGCTAGTCCCGCCCATCCCGTTTGCTCCGCTTTGCGTATGTTTGTGGTCCATGGATTCCATGCTTTGTTTTGCGTCGGCCCGTCGTGAAGCACAACCGCCGGGGTCGAACCACGCGTACTGCCTGCTTTTCCCGCCAGGTCATGGGGCCCTAGTTGGCCATTTCCTCCAGTGTCTTCGGCACCGAGGTCAGCACTTCATGACCATCGCGGGTGACGAGAACATCATCCTCGATTCGGACACCGCCCCATCCGGGGATGTAGATTCCCGGTTCCACAGTGGCGACCATGCCGGGTTTGAGAACGGTGGTGCTTGTGGCGGCCAGGCGCGGCAGTTCGTGGATATCCAGGCCGATGCCATGGCCGAGACCATGGCCGAAAAAGCGGCTAAAGCCAGCGTCTGCTATCACTCCTCGGGCGATCCCGTCGATCTCCTGGCCGGTTACGCCAGGGCGTATGGCCTCGATCGCCCTGAGTTGAGCGTTCAACACAACTCCATAGATACGTTCGAGTTTGGGCGAGATTCTACCGGTGATCAGGACCCTCGTCAAGTCGCTGCGATAGAGGTTGCACCTTGCCCCCCAGTCGACTAAGAGGAGGTTGTCGCTTCCGACCAGCGTTTCTCCCGGGACGGCATGCGGGAGGGCCGCCCGCGGGCCCACGGCAACAATGGATGCGAAGCCCCGGTCCTCTGCGCCGAAGAGCTGCAGATGATATTCCAGTTCGTCGCGAACCTGGCGTTCCGACTTGTCAGGACGAAGAGTCGCCCGCAGCACACCAAAGGCCTTCTGGGCTGCCTGGATGGCGGTCCGGATCTCCTGGATCTCGTCCTTGTCCTTGATTTCCCGCAGTTTCTCCACGAGGCCTGACGCAGGAATGGTCTCAACGCCCTCGGACTTCTCGGAGATATCCTTCAGGAGCGCCCAGGAGACGGAATCGGCCTCAAGAGCCAGACGCCCGACCTTGGCGCTCTTCAGCATCCTGGCCACCCACTGCGGCATGGTGGATGTGTGAGGACGGATCTGGACTTCGAGGCCCGGGCATTCCTCCTCCAACTGGGTGGTATAGCGAAAGTCGCTCAGGACGACATCGCCGTCTCGCCGCACCAACAGGTACGTGTCATCCCCGGTGAAGCCGGTCAGATAGGTGACGTTGGTGAAGTTTGTGACCAGGATGGCCTCGGCAGCGGTTTTTTTGAGGGCGTAACGCAGCTTGTCGCGGCGGCCAAGGTATCGGTCTTTCATGACCCGGATCCAGGGGGAAGAGATTCGCGTAATCCCTCAGGGTAAGCCCAAAGGAGGTTTCTCTCAAGGCGTCCACGGCGAAAATGGGCCGCTGGCTGCCAGCGCAGATCTCTCCTCCGCCTGCGGAACACCGGGACCCCAAGTCTGCCAGGGGAGGCCATGGCCGGAAGTGCCCAAAGGCCTTCTCCCAGGCGGAAACTGCAGTTCTGCTGGCCGAGTGCGAGCCGGACTGGTTGCGTGCGGGGGCCTCTATTACGATGGAGCCTATGAACAGGAACGACCCTCACGAAATCGAGAAGCTGGCCCGGTTGCTCGTTGGCGGGGAACTGACGGTCGAGGCTTTTGCGGAGCGGATCTGCCGGCCGACCATTGCCAACGTGGGCGAGGCCCAGTTGGATCTGGACCGATCCCGCCGATGCGGGTTTCCGGAAGTGGTGTATGCCCAGGGCAAATCGATTGAAGCGCTGGAGAAGATATTCGTCGCCCTGCAATCTCGCGGAGTCGATATTCTGGCGACCCGGATGTCGGCCGAGCAAGCTGCCGTGCTGGAGGTTAGATTCCCCGGCGGCAGATACAACCCTGTCGGACGGACCTTCCGGATTGCACTGCCTGAGGCGAGATCGACAACCGGCCGGGTCGCGATCGTGACGGCGGGGACGAGCGATCTGCCGGTTGCCGAGGAGGCCAGGGAAACGGCGGTGTGGACGGGCGCCGAGGTGACGACGATCCAGGACGTGGGTGTGGCTGGTCCTCACCGTCTCCAGGCCAATCTGCCGTTGATCACCACGGCGGATGCTGTTGTGGTGGTTGCGGGGATGGAAGGGGCACTGCCGAGCGTCGTGGGGGGGCACGTGGCCTGCCCGGTGATTGCGGTGCCCACGAGTGTGGGTTACGGAGCCAGCTTTGGCGGATTGGCGGCTCTTCTGGGGATGCTCAACAGTTGCGCGTCCAATGTTACGGTGGTCAACATCGACGCCGGCTTCAAAGGTGGGTATATCGCGGGGCTGATTGCCAAGAATGTGGCAGAAGGGGGGCTGCGGCGGTGAGCGACTCGCGTGATTGAGCGTGCCTCAGTGTGCCGGCGCCCTGTTGTGTTCGTCGTTGGTCCTTGAAGCCCGGGAGTGTCCAGTCTCATGCCTGCCGAACCATTTCCGTCGGGGTTGCCCCGTCTTCCGCGGCGCGACAGAGATGCCCATAAGGGCCATTTTGGGCTGGCATTGATCGTCGGCGGTTCCCGGGGGATGGGGGGGGCTGCAGCCCTTGCGGGAATGGCCGCGCTGCGTGGCGGAGCCGGGCTGGTTCGACTTGCGGTGCCCGATGTATGCCTCGAGACGGTGGCAGCCCTGGAGCCCTGCTACATGACGGTGCCGCTGGCGAGCGATCGGCGGGGGCGAATCGCTCTGGACGCCTTGCCGCAGATTCTTCGCCATGCGGAACCGGCCACGGTTGTGGCCCTCGGGCCCGGTCTGGGGTGTTCTTTGGGGCTTGAGGCGGTCGTTGGGCGGCTTTTTGAGACGCTGCCGGTGCCGCTGGTGCTGGACGCTGACGGGCTCAATGCACTTGCCGCCCGCCAGAATCGCGCCGGTCAGGTTGCCGGACCGCGGATACTCACGCCCCATCCGGGAGAATTTGCCCGGCTCTGCGGAATGAAGCCTCGCGGCGAGGAGGAGCGGATGGAGGCGGCGGCGCAGCTTGCGGCTCGGTTCGGCGCAGTCGTTGTGCTCAAGGGGCATCGGACTGTGGTCTCCGATGGACGCCGAACCGCCGTCAACACGACGGGCAATCCGGGAATGGCGACCGGCGGTTCGGGTGATGTGTTGACCGGATTGATCGCTGCGCTTGTCGGGCAGAATCTCGGCCCTTTCGAGGCCGCACGCCTGGGGGTGTTTCTTCACGGCCTGGCCGGCGATATCGCGGCGGAGTCGCTGGGGGAGGAATCGCTGATCGCCAAGGACCTTGTGGCCTATCTTCCGGCTGCGATGGCCCGGTACGGCAGGAATTGAGAGCCGCTCACCGGGTGTGTGCATCCATGCCCCTGGGGGTAGCTGGACTGCCGGTCTGGGCTTGGAAGGGAATAAACTGTCCGGCTGGCGGGTCATCTCTTGGGGGTATGATTGGTTGCCGGAGAATGCACGCTCATGCTGGTCTATCGCATACTGGCCGACGCGACCGTCGTGATTCACGCTCTGTTGGCCGCCTTTGCGGTACTGGGGCTGCTGGTCGTGCCGGTGGGGTGGGTTGCGGGCTGGCGGTGGATTCGAAACGCCTGGTTTCGTTCGGTTCACCTGGGGCTGATCGCCGTGATCGCAGCGTTTCCCCTGATCGGCGGCCTGTGTCCGCTGACCGACCTTGAGAACTGGCTCCGCAAGCAGGGGGGCGTGGCAACGTATCCTGGCTCCTTCGTTGCGCACTGGGTCCACGAACTGCTTTTCGTGGAGGTGTCGCCGCGGGTGATCGCCGGGAGCTACACTGCCTTTGCAGTGGTGGTACTGCTGACGTTTCTTTTCATCCCCCCACGGTGGTCGCGGAAAGAAGATCGGTTTTCGGGCGGTTCGGATTGAGGGGCCGGCCCCAGAGTGTCTTCCCAGCCCTTACAGGTGGACATCCGCACGGAAAAAAGGTGCCGCCGGCCCTCCAAACGTTCTTGCCGCGTCGCGGGGAACTTGCTAGGATGGCGCGCGTTGACTCCTGGCTGTTTCCGGTGTTGGCCAACGCTGGAAATCAGCGAAGATTCAACGCCGGTTCTCTATCATGTTCGTGCTGCCGGTGTCCTAACTTGGTGAGCCGATAATTTGCCCGTTGGGTGCCTGAAACAACGACTTCGGCCGCGTGTATAGCCGGTGACGTCCCCTTGGGGACGCAACGGATCACACAACCTGAGGTCCAGGTCGCCCCCGTTACGCGACGGGCTCTCAATAACGCACCGCCACGGCATTGCGGTAGAGAACCGGCTTTTTTTGGTATCTTGTCGGCCATCTCCAGCAGCGAGACTGCCGGTCGGAAGGCGGGCGACGCGGGTTCAACCGCAGGAGCGATTCCAGGCATCCAGGGGGGCTGGTAATCGACGCTGGTCAGGTCGCCTACCGACGTATGCTGCAGCTTCGGTTGTCTGGGATGTTATGAGCTTTTTGCGCCGGCAGGTTGGCGGGCTCCGCAAACCTGGCGGCTTTTTTTATGCGCCCAGGCCGCCTAGACTTAGTGCAGGAAGCAGCCAGAGCCGCCCATGGTGCGCGTGCCTGCTGCCTGGGAAACAGGCGTTTGCCAAGGGGATCGAGTGACTGCAATGACGAGAACCGAGTTGTCGCCAGAGGTTGCTGCCAAGCGTGATCGACTGATCGGACTGCTCCGGAGTTACGGGAGCTGTGCGGTGGCCTTCTCAGGGGGATTGGACAGCACGGTACTGGCGAAAGCGGCCCAAGTGGCTCTCGGCGATCATGCGGTTGCCGCGACCGGGGTGAGTGCGAGTCTGGCGGCGGGGGAACTGGAGGAATGCTGCCAGTTGGCCAGCCAGATCGGCATTCGCCACGAGATTCTGCAGACGGGCGAAGTGTCGAATCCCGAGTATCAGAGAAATGATGCCAATCGCTGCTACCACTGCAAGACGGAGTTGTTTTCCCAGGTGGAGCAGCTCAGCCAGCGACTCGGGGTGTCGGTGGTCTGCGACGGTTCGAACCGGGACGATCGAGGAGAGCATCGCCCGGGAATGCGGGCGGCCCGCGAGCAGCGAATTCGCAGCCCGTTGGCTGAATGCGGATTCACCAAGGCGGAGATCCGCGAGCTCGCCGCATCATGGGGTCTTTCTATCTGGGACAAACCGGCCACTCCCTGCCTGAGCAGCCGGATCGCCTACGGGGAACAGGTGACGCCGGAGAGGCTGGCCATGGTCGACCGCGCCGAGCGTTTTCTGCGAGGAAAGGGGTTCCAGCCGCTTCGCGTTCGCTACCACAGGGGGGATATGGCGAGAATCGAGGTGGCGGCCGAGGCGATGGGGCGGTTTCTGGACCCCGCCTTTCGAGACGAGGTGACTGCGGCGCTGCTCGATGCGGGCTTCCGCTATGTCTCGCTTGACCTGATCGGTTTCCGTTCCGGCAGTCTGAACGCCGTCCTTCCGAGCGAGAGTCTGCAGATCCTGGATCGCTGAGGCGAATCCGAGCTGCCGACAAGACAGAGCTTGCAGCAAGGCTGGTCCGCAAGGCAGTACGAAGGCAGAGGGGGAATTCTTGTACCGGCGGCACGCTGCCGGCGAACGGGCAGGCGCGGCGATCACCACCTTTGCGGTTTGGGGCTCGGTCGGGGCGGTGCTTTCCATGCCGGGAGGCGAGAAGATGCCTTTCGCTGCAATCAAAGAAAAACGCGGCGGCACGGAAGAGAATTCCGGACCACCGCGTAGTCTGTTGAGCGATACCGCCCTACGAGACGCGGACGTTTTCTGCCCTCGGGCCCTTGGGGCCGCTGCCTTCTTCGTACGTCACAGTCTGTCCAACCTGCAGTTCCTCGATGGTGACACCCTCCAGAGCGCTGAAGTGGAAGAACACGTCTCCCCGCTCACCCTCGATGAAACCAAACCCCTTGTCGGCGATCACCTTCTTGACCGTACCCTGCGGCATGTTGCCATTCCTTCACGCAAAAACGAACGAACCGAAACACCGCAGCCACATCTCCTTGAGCCCCCGTCTCGTTAAGGAGGGGTGCGGTCAAACACTAGAGGGAGAAAACAATCCCAAGAACAAGTGGCCCTATTGACACTGCCGCACGACAGGTCCAGACTCGCTTTGTCTGGGTGTTTCGAACGAGGAACTTCAGGAGTTGGGGCTCACACCGTTTCTCGCCACTATGGGGGATCATTCTAGCACCTGCCAATTCCTGATTGAATCGATGGAAGCCCCTTTTGGGCCGATTTTTGGAAAATTCCTGGTTCGAGCTATCCCCCGCGCTGGTGGGGTGCCTGGCAATTGGCTGGTGGGGTGCTGAGGGGCGATGCTGCTGGAGTGGTTGGGAACGGGCGAGGAGGCTGCAGGCCCTGCGAAGCGCATTTTGCGCGGCCTGATCGCGGACGGCTTGCGTGGGAGGGGCGGATCGCAGAAACTACCCCCGATGGAAGACCCCGCAAGCCAGATGCCGTCCAGGCCGCATTACCAGCCGTTAATGATCGTTCTGGCGGCGTTCTGCGCAGGGATTCTTCTGGATCACTGGCACAGCGTCTCCCTGGCCGTATGGGCGCTGGCCGGCGGCGGGAGCGGACTGGGCTGGCTCTTGCTGGTTGCCCTTCGCAGGCAGTGCTTTGCGACGGTTGCGCTGGTTCTGGTGATCGGCACGATCGGCGGCGCGTGGCATCACTGCCGGTGGCTGCTGTTTTCGGCCGACAATCTGGCAACGTTTGCCGTCGGCGAGCCCCAGCCCGTTTGTGTGGAAGTCGTTGCCCTGAAGGGGCCGCGGCGGGTCGCCTCTCCCCCATTTGATCCGATGCGGATCATGCCGGTCGGCGAGCGGACGCGGGTGCTGGTCGAAGCGGTGGCACTGCGTGACGGGGGGGCCTGGGTGCCGGTCTCCGGTCGCACGACGCTGACGGTTGACGGGCAGTTGCTCGGCATACAGACCGGTGACCGCCTGCGGGTGTTCGGCACGCTGAGGAAGCCGTCGGCGGACGAGAATCCGGGCGGTTTCGATCAGGCCTCGTATCTCCGCTCTCGGCGCCAGCTCTGCGGCCTCTGGGCCTCTCACCCGGAATGTGTGACGGTGGTTGAGGCGGCACGGACGCATGGAGTTGGCTGGTGGATCGAGCGGGCGCGAACCGATGCCAGGCGGATTCTCTGGAAGAACCTTGCACCGGGGCGGGCGGAACTGGCGTCGGCCATCCTGCTTGGGGCACGCGAGGAGATCGACTCCGAGGAGACGAGCGCTTTTGTCGAGACCGGGACGGTTCACTTGCTGTCGGTTTCGGGAGTGCACGTGGCGATCGTTGCGGGAGCCCTGCTCCTGGTGCTGCGGATGATGCCCCTTTCCCGGACGAGCGTCCTGCTGATCGCGGTGGGCTGGACGGCCGCATACACGCTGCTGACCGACGCTGAACCGCCGGCGATTCGTGCCACGATTCTCGTGGCCGTTCTATGTTTCGCACGGCTCAAGCGGCGGCCTGCGGCCCCCTGGAACTCGCTTGCTGCTGCGGGGTTGATCGTGGCAATCCTGAATCCGCTGGACCTGTTTGCCACGGGGGTGCAACTGTCGTTTCTGGCGGTTGCCACGCTGATGTGCGTGAGCCCGCAATGGTTTCTGCCCGCCCGATCCGACGATCCGCTCGACCGGCTCATCGCAGGATCCCGTAGCCGAGCGGAGCGGATGTTTCGGCGGTTGGGCGTCAAGCTCCTGCGTTTGGCGGTTGCTTCCACGGCGGTCTGGCTGGTCACGCTGCCGCTGGTTGCGAGCCGATTCCACGTGGTTTCGTTTGGCGCGGTTGTCGTGAATGTGCTCATGTGGATTCCGGCTACGGTCTCGCTGCTGGCGGGTTTCCTGACGATCCTGAGCGGCTGGATTCTCCCTCCGCTGGCCCCTTTCTTTGCCTGGTTCTGCGATGTCTCGTTCCATGCGATTCAACTGATGGTCGACGTAACCCATCGATTGCCGGGAAACCCGGTTTGGGTCGCGGGGCCTGGCGACTGGTGGCTGATCGGATTCTACGGGCTGCTGGGTGCGGCCGTGTGGATGGCACAGCACCGGCACCGGTGGAGGGCTTGGGGATGGGGACTGGTGGCGGTGTGGCTGCTCGTGGGGGCCGTCGCCGGTCATCGCCCGGCGTCCGTCGACCGGCTTGTCTGCACGGTCGTGTCGGTAGGGCACGGGTCGGCCGTCCTTGTCGAACTGCCCGGCGGGCCGGTGATGCTCTGCGACGCGGGGCAGATGGGCTCTCCGCTCGGCGGGGCCCGCGCCATTGCCGGGTGTTTGTGGGCGCGGAAGATCCGGCGGCTGGATGCGATTCTCCTCTCGCATGCCGATGGCGATCACTTCAATGCCGTTCCCGAACTGCTCCGCCGATTTGCCGTGGGCTCGGTCTGCGCGCCGCCCGGAGTTCTGGAGGACCGGCAGGGCGCCGCGGCGGCCCTGAGGCGATCGATCGAGGGACGGGGGATCCCGATTTCGCACCTGGTTGCCGGGGATCGGTTGCGGGTGGGCGATGCGATCGTGGAGGTGCTCCATCCGCCCGAGGGTTCGTTCAGCGGACACGACAATGCCGGGAGCATGGTGCTGTCGGTCGAATATGCCGGCCGGCGGATCGTGCTGCCAGGCGACGTCGACGAGTCGGGGCTCGACGCCCTGCTGGCCACCGCGCCGAAGCCGTGCGATGTTCTGCTTGCGCCGCACCACGGCAGCCACAAGACCAACGCACCAGGCCTGGCGGCCTGGTGTTCACCCAGATGGGTCGTCGTGAGCGGCTATCGGGATGAGCGGACCGAGTTGGTGACGCAGACATACCGCATGGCGGGCGCGGAAGTGCTCTACACGGGCGACGCGGGCGCCGTCACCGTGACGCTCGACCGCCAGCGGGCCCATGTCGGCACGCACCTGGGTCGCTGAGCCCTCAGTCCCAGGTCAGGGCGAAGTCGGCTTCCGCGGTTCCCTCGCCAGTCACAAGGAACGTGAATGCGGGATTGGAGCCATCGGAGTACTTCTGCGGGATTTTCCAGCTCAGGGCCGTGGGCCGACCGTCCTGGTCCATTCCTGGGTCGGGCAGGTCGCCCTCGCGTGTGCCGTCCACTTTCTCGACCGCCTTGAAGTACACGGAATTCAGGCCCGGTTGTGCCCCGGTCGTCAATCGGTACCTGCCGTCAGCACCGGTGATTCCAACTCCCACATGATCCATGTCTCGGTAGAAGTGGACGGCCACGCTGGCCAGGGGTTGGCCGTCGAGGGTCACGATTCCGGAGACCGCGACGGTTCGCGGTGCCTCCGGTTCAGGCCTGCCGCAGCCGGCCAGAACGGCAAACTCAAGGATCAGAATACTCCGGAAGACACGCATTGGATTCTTCATCATGGCAGCGGAGGCCGGCGCTGGAGTGTTGCCCAAGTGGGGTGAGAAGGGTTGACGGTTTGCCAATAGAGCGATTTCGATCTGGATGACCGGAGCTGTGTCCGGGAGGGTTGCCGGGGAGTTGGGCAGGCTGGAGATAGAACGAGGACTGCCGGTCGGACGGCAGTCCCCGCTGCTGGGGATCGGTCTGCGCCAAGGATCAGCGGGAAGGCCGAAGGCGCCCAGCGGTTGTTCGCACCTACTTGCTGGTCAGGTCGAAGTTGGCAGCGGCGGTTCCTTCGGCGGGCACGGTAAAGCTCATGGCGGGGCTGGCCGCGCTGGCGTACTTGGCTGGAACCTTGGAGTCTTTCTTTTTCGGACCGGCCTCTTCCTCACCGATGTCGCCGGCGTCTCCTTCGCCCGCATCATCGCCCTCGCTCACGCTGTCGACGGCCGTGAAGTACACCTTGTTCTCGCCGGGCTCGGCTCCGTCGGTCAGTTTGTAGCTGCCGTCAGCCCCGGTTACGCCGGTTCCGGCGTGATTTAGAGTGGATGAGAAGTGGACCGCGACTCCCTCCAGGGGTTTGCCGTCAAGCGTGACCTTGCCCGAGACATCGACCGTCTTTACCGGCTGGCGTCCAGGCTTGGCGCAGCCTGCCAAGAGGCAAAGCCCAAGGCTCAGAACCACGATATCAACGCATGCCCGATGTTTCATTGTTTGTACTCCCGAAAAGCAGAAATGGGACAGGCCCGTTCATGTGATAGACGTGTTGGCAGGGAAACAGCGTCCGCGGCGGGGCTTCCTCGCACCCAAAGCGCGATTCAGCCCCGCCGGATCGGTTGTTCCCCTCGGAGACGCTCGATCAGAAGGTGCCGACAGGTTCGCGATCGGCAATGTAACCGAGACGGCAGAACGTGAGCAGATCGATCGTTTCGCCCAGAAAATGGCAGGAGCCGTCGCCGAAGACGAAATTTGCACCCCCGGGATGGTTGCTGCTGAATACCCAGGCGTAGTGTCTGCCCTGGGTATCGGCCTGGCCCGCGGTGTTGACCCAGATGCCGTTGATGGCGAAGGCACGTCCCATGGTCACGTCGGTGATTGCTATTGCGGAGGAACTGTTCGAGTAGACCCGTCCGTAGCAGCAGGTATGGGTCCCGGTGAGTCCCCAGGGCCCGTAGTTGGACGACGTTGAGTGGCGTGATCCTGCCACGATCTCTCCTGCCGCAATCGTGTTGCTGGTGCCGTCGAGGATGTGGCCGATGGCGGCAGCCCCGTTGTTGCCGAATACGCCCTTTCGGACGTCATTACCGAGGCTGCTGTAGTCCCGGTTGGCATCGGTGAAGACCCCGCTGCAGAAGACGTAGCTTGTCTGCCAGGCGCGGTTCATGGAGTAGTTGTCGGTCGTGTCCGGGACGTTGGTGCGCTGCACGCCCACGCTGTCGGAGGACGGGCATTCCAGCATGGCCAACCGCGTGGAAATGACCGGGAGATTGACCGTGGCCGTAACGCCGGCCGCCGGCCGGCAAGCCACGGCGCCGGCGGGGGTCGAGCAGAGGTTGAAGTTGTACTGGTCTGCCAGAGGCGCTTGCTCCATGAATGGGGCGAGCAGCATCCAACCTGTCGTATTCAACACTTGCTGGGTTGGGGCCCAGTCGATGGCGACGCCACTGCAGGTCGTCCTCCCGTTGTTCACGATTGCCGGTGGAAAGACCTTGAAACTGTCGTGATAGTTCTGCATCCCCAAGCCGATCTGCTTGAGGTTGTTTGTGCACTGTGCTCGCCGCGCGGCCTCTCGGGCGGCCTGGACGGCAGGGAGCAGCAAGGCGATCAGGATTCCAATGATGGCAATTACCACCAATAATTCCACAAGCGTAAAACCGCCTCTTAAGCGCAATCTCATAGTACCGCACCTCCAAAAGAGAAGAAGAGAAAACGACCGCCAGCAGAAGAGTCACTCCGCCCCGCCCTGCGCCCTGAAGCTTCTATCTCTCCTTATGCGAAAAAACGGACACATGACCAGGCATCATTTCCCTGGACGAGATCGCATCCCCTCCGGACGGGCCACAAACCAGTCCCGCGATAGTCACTTGTTCTCCAGCCCAGGGAAAGTCGATCGCGCCGACTGCCGAAACCACATCTTGACCCGGCGTCCATTCCTTCTGGCGCAAGTACACCCGTACCGATGTTGCCATTGCGGAAATTTGGAGAAGAGCGAAAACCACAGCCTTCGCTGAACTGCCCCTCCCCGAAAGACATGTTCGGGTCAACTTGCCTGTTCGGTTGGTCGAGCGAAAAAGCAGTCAGAGGAATAGGGAAAAGTCAGAATACAACTCGACGATGAAAGCGAAACTGCCCCCCTTCGCGAACCATAACAACGCTGCAAACATGATTTTGACGCCGCCCCGTCTGGTGTCAAGCAACTGGCTGGCGATTTGCGGAAAATATTCACCGGTTCGTTTCGCCCCTCCAACAAACGCAAGAGGGGGCTAGTAAACAGGAAAAAAGCCCCACTCGATCTGGGGTCTGTGTGGCGTGGATTACCACGTGCCAAGCACGCGCGATCGGCGTTTGGCGCAGAACAGGCGGGGCGTGCCTTGTCAGTTCGGGTTTCGCGGTGCGCTGCGGAGGCTCTGCAGTCGATCCCGAAACTCGTTCTCCAACGCTCGATTGCCCGCAGCCCGGGCCGATTGCAGCGCCTGCTCGGCCGTGGCTACCGCCTTGTCGAACCGTCCTGCCGAGGCATAGACGTCGAGGAGCACCCTGACGTGCTCGGCACCGGCGTCTTCCGTGAGGTGATAGGCCTTTTCCGCAAGAGAGACGGCCTGCTGGGGATTCCGCAGCGAGGTCTGGGGGCAGGTTGCCAGGATGAGGGCAAGGTTGTAGAAGGCCGGTGCAAGGGTTGGATGCGTCTGAATCGCATGGCGGTAGTTTTCGATGGCCGGCGCAAAACTGCCATGGTCCGCCTGCGATGCTGCCAGGAGGGCGTAGACGGTTGCCAGGGTGTGTCGATGGCGGACGTCTTTCCACTTTGTCAGTTCACATGCCCGTCGCGCCAAGCGGATTGCTTCCGGATAGTTTCGCATCCGCTGGTCTTCGAAGGACGCCATCTGGAGTGCCACGGCCTGCAATACGTCGGGATTGTCGGCGTCCAGTTCCATGGCTCGGCGAAAGTGCTCCTCGGCGAGCTGCCAGTCGCCCTGTTCCTTGAGCAGTTTTCCAAACAGATCGTGGGCCGTGGCGTTGTTGGGGTCCACCTCCAGGCAGTGTTGCCAAAGGGTCCTGCTACTTCGCCAGGTTTGAACCTGGCTGGCGCTGACAGTCACCAGGACAAACACTCCCGCCCCACCTGCCATCATCGCACCGGCCCACGGTCCCTTTCCCCGGAGAGCGGCACTGAGCGGCTTGAGTCCGGCGGCCGCGGCCAGCGCCAGCCCTGCCAGCGGAAGGTAGAGGAAGCGGTCTGCGCGATGAACGTGGTGCGCCATTACCTGGGATGCGGGAGCCAGGGCGATGAGAAACCAGGCCAGTCCGCAGACGACCGGCTTCTGTCGCCGGAGACGCCAGAGGGCCGCGACCGTAAGGCCGATCGCCAGGGCTCCAAGAACCACCTGCGGGGCCAGCAGTCCCTCCGGTCTGAACCGCGAATAGGAAATGGTCAGGTTCGTGGGCCAGGCCAGCGTTTGCAGATTCACCCAATACGTACTCAAGATCAGTGCCACCCATTCGGCCGAGAACAGTTCAGGCTGGAAACCGGTTGCCCGCGGATCGGATCCCAGCTTCTTGATCACCACGGTGGCTGCGGCGATGATCCAGAGTGCGAGTGATCCGGCGAGGATCTTCCAGAAACGGGGCCGTGAGAGGGTCAATGCGTCCCATGTTACGATCAACAGCGGGATCGCTGCCGCCACGGCGTTGCTCAAGCAGGCCCAGGCGCAGCAGACTGCCGCGCAGGTGTGGAAGGCCACGACGGCCGTGGTCGACCGGCCCTGCTCGGCCAGCCGTCGGGCGGAGAGATGGAAGTGGATGCAGCCCAGCGCCCCCAGAGTCATCAACAGCTCTTCCCGCCCTGCCACCCACGTGACAGGCTCGACCACTACCGGATGGACCGCAAAAATGGCGGCGGAAAAGGCCGCGATGAGCACTTCTTTCCACGTGGGATGAGATCCGCCGGATAGGACCGGCGACTGGAAGAGTCTCAGGATCAGCCAGAAGAGCAGCAGAACATTGGCCAGGTGGATCAGGGCGTTGGTGAGCTTGAACCCCAGGGGATTCAGTCCCCAGATCTGATAGTCGAGGGCGAAGCTCAAGGTGCGTACCGGATAGTAGCTGTGGATGCACCGCGACGTGAGGATGTGCCTGAGATTCTCGCCCGTCAGGCCCCGGATATACGGATTGTGAATCACCTGCTCTTCGACATCGATGTTGACGAACTCGAATCCCAGGATCGGGAAGAAGACCGCGGCGACCAGATAGGCCAGGGCCAGTGCGGCGATCACGGCTGGTCGTCGGGCGACTCTTCGGCGGACAGCACCACCCTCGGCAGTTGGGCAATTGAGCATACAGAAGATGTCCTTGGAGGGAGTCTCCCGCTCCTCAGGGAAGGGAATCGGGGGTATTCTGATAGCGGGTCAACCGGAGTCGAAGCTCTTCGGCGAGTTCTGTCTCCCCGGCTGCCCGGGCAAGGGAAATCGCTTCCTCGACGGCGGCGACCGTTTTCCCGGTCCGCCCTGCCTGGGCGTGAACTTCGGCCTTGACCATGACTGCGGCGACCGAAACGCGATCCGCGCGCTCGATCAGTCCGCAGGCCCGCTCGGCCAGTTGCAGGGCCA
>CAZLWV010000006.1:93819-94076 GCA_964563135.1 uncultured Planctomycetaceae bacterium | reverse complement strand
CGGCTGCCTGGCGAAGGTCATCGTGTAGGTGCCTTCGAAGATCAGGATCGGCGACTCTTCCGGGGCGAATTCGGGATGCAGCCGCGGGTTGTAGAAGGTGTAGTTGTCGTGGCTGAGGATTTTGACCGCCTTTCCCCAGGGGCCGGTTGGCGAGGGGGCCTCGGCGTACCAGAGTTCGCCGAACACCGACGGCTCGCCGAAGGCCTGCATGAAGACGGTGACCCAGCGACTGCGCCAGGCATTCCAGGCTATGGAGC
>CAZLWV010000006.1:93342-93688 GCA_964563135.1 uncultured Planctomycetaceae bacterium | reverse complement strand
GAGGGGGTTGCCGAACAGCACCCACGGTTTGCCTGCGGCGTCTTTCCAGAACGCCGGATGGCCCGAGGGGGCGGGCGGTTCGCCGGGCGTGTCGGCCGACTTGGTCCAGAGCACTTTCAGCCGCTCGAAGTTGGAGGTGGAATCATTCCACGCGCAGAGCCCCATTTCGTAGGCTTCCATGGGGGGGCGGATCTTGACGTAACGGGCGACGAGCCTGGGTGTGCCGTGCTGGTCGGGGAGGCTGACGTAGCCGTCGAGCCAGGTGGGCCCGCTTCCGGGCATCTCGGCCACCGGGCGGGGCACTAGCTTGTCGTCGGTGAAGTAGTTCAGCTTCAGACGCAGGGGG
>CAZLWV010000006.1:91742-93320 GCA_964563135.1 uncultured Planctomycetaceae bacterium | reverse complement strand
CTCGAAGGACTCCAGCGGCCTCGGGTCGGTCGTGGCGCTGGACATGTGGAAGATGCCCAGCGGGTAGTGGGGCAGGGTTGTGTCGCCCCAGGCCCAGAAGAGTTTGCCGCGGTGCACGGCGTTCTGGACGCTGTCGCAGCCGAACACTCCCGATTCGGCCCAATCGAGGTCACCACCGAGCTTCTGGCTTTCGGCGAACAGGCCACCGCCGGTCAGCCGTCCCAGGCGTTTGGCGACAGTGGTCCGCACGACCTCCACGCGGAGGGTCTTGCCGGGCTGCGGCCGCAGCCGCAGGCCGTGAAAGCCGAAACCATCGGCCGGCACTTCGTAGCCGTGGCCGATGACTTCGAACCAGACCTCCCGGTTCATCAGTTCCGACTGGTCGACGGCGAGGAGGCCGGCATTGTCGGTCACGAGGCGCACCTGGTGCGTGGTGCGCAGTTCCACGAGCGGGACCGGCCAGCCGCTTCCTTGCTCGACCACCTCGATGCGGCACGGCTCGGCGCCGCGCAGGGGCGATTCCAGCGTGCCGAATGCCATGGCGGCGACGCCGGCCAGCAGCAGGCCGCTGCAGGTCTTGGTGCGAGACGGCCGGTTCGAGGAGGAGCAGATCGGTTTCGGAGCCGCAAGAGATTGCATGGGTTCCATCCAGGGTACAGGATGTGTGGGGCATACTGCGACCTGGGGATCGGCCGACCGTGGCGCAAGACGAGGCAATTGCCGCAGATCGACCGGCAGACGCCGGCGGTCGCCCGGGCCCGGCGGGCACACCTATTGTAGGGGCGAGGGCAACAGTTATCGAACCCTGTAATCACGCACAGCTATTTACTGCGCGTGACGGGGCACTGCGCACGGCCGGGAGGCCGGCGTGTTGCCCGACCAGCGTGCGACGGCGGCAAAGAGTTTTTCGCGATCGATCGGTTTCGTGGCATAGTCGTTGCAACCGGCCTGAATGCATTTTTTCTGGTCCCCTTCCATGGCATGGGCGGTGAGGGCAACGATGGGGCCGGTGTAGCCCGCGGCGCGCAGGTTGCGAGTGGCCTGATAGCCGTCGAGCACGGGCATCTGCATGTCCATGAGGATGACGTCGAAGGGTTCTCCCGTATCGCGGGCAGCGAGGGCTTGGTCGCAGGCGATGCGGCCATTTTCGGCCAGGGTGACTTTGGCGCCGGCCTTTTCGAGGATCAACGTGATGAGCCGTTGATTGTCGGCACCGTCCTCAGCCAGCAGGATGCGGCAGCCAAGTGGGCAGGCGGGACGAACAGGTTCGGGAGATCGCGACCCGGCAAGCGCCCCCGCCTCCGATGGAGTGTCGAAGAATTGGATTCCTTCCAGACTGCCGGCTGCAACCGTCACGCTGAAGGTGCTCCCCTTTCCGGGCGTGCTGCAGACGGTGATGTCTCCGCCGAGGATCTCGACCAGGCGTTTGGTGATGGTCAGGCCGAGGCCGGTTCCGCCGAACTTCCGGGTTGTGGAGGAATCGGCCTGGTTGAACGGTTTGAACAACCTGGCGATCTGTTCTTCTGTCAGGCCTATGCCGGTGTCGATCACGTCGATCTGAAGGCAGGGAGGGGTCAC
>CAZLWV010000006.1:87179-91732 GCA_964563135.1 uncultured Planctomycetaceae bacterium | reverse complement strand
CACGGGCGATTGTACGAGCCGGACAACCAGTCGGACACTGCCCGTGTTGGTGAACTTGATGGCGTTGCCGACCACGTTGATCAGCACCTGGCGCAGCCGAACCGGGTCGCTCTGGATGGTCTCAGGAATCGCACCGGCGAACTGGAGTTCCAGCGAGAGGTTCTTTTCGGCGGCGCGGACGAGCATGAGCGACATGACCTCGGACAAGACATGGGCGGGCGAGCAGGTGATGTGTTCGACATCGAGTTTGCCGGCCTCGATCTTGGAGAGGTCAAGAAGGTCGTTGATCAGGCCCAGCAGGTAGAGTCCGTTGCGGCGGATGGTCTCGATTGCCTCGATGCGTTCGGGGGGCACCCGATCGATCGTATCTTCATCGAGAAGGCGTTCGGCGAATCCGAGGATGGCGGTCATGGGAGTGCGGATCTCGTGGCTTATGTTGGCCAGAAACTCGCTCTTGGCCCGGGTTGCGGATTCCGCAAGGTGGTTGAGCCTTTCCAACTCCCGATTGGCCGCCTCCAGGGCTGCGACCGTGCGTCTGAGTTCGTCTTCGGCCTGGCGTTGCTCGGTGACATCCCAGATGACGCCGCAGAGTTTTTGAGGTCGGCCGACTTCGTCGCGGAGGAGTTTTCCACGGCTCCTGACGTAGTGAATGCTTCCATCGGGCCACACGGTGCGGTGTTCGGCTCGATAGGGCAAGCCCTGCTCAAACGTTCGCCGCAGGGCTTCCCTGATGACTTCGCGGTCCTCGGGGGGCACGGCCGCAAAGCATTCGTCGGTGGTCCGCTGGGATACGGCCGGATGGATGCCCAGGAGAGAGCAGGCTCGATCGCTGAGACAGCAGCAGCCGTTAGCGCCATCCCAGTACCATGCCCCCATTTCGCCCCCTTCCATGGCAATGTCGAGATGCTGCTTGCTTTCGCGGAGTTCCTCTTCGGCCTGCTTGGCCTCGGTGATATCGCGAAGGATGCCCACCGCGTGCCAGCGGCCGTGGAGCTGAAGGGAGGAAAGGGACAAGGCGACCGAGATGCAGCAGCCATCGCGCCGCCGGGCTTGGTGTTCAACGGTCTTGCCGATGGCGCTGCCTTGCCCGGTGCGAACGAACTGGGCAAAGCCGGTGCGAGAGAGATCAAGATACGGTTCGGGGGCGAGCAGGTCGTGAAGATTCTGCCCGATGGCCTCACCGGCCTGATAACCGAGAATGGACTCGGCCGCGGGGTTCCAGTAGGTAATTGCGCCTTGTGGATCGAGCATCAGGATGGCATCGCGTGCCGAATCGGTGATGGCGCGCAAGCGGGCCTCGCTTTCCCGCAGGCTCTCCTCGGCGTTTTTGCGGGCGGTGATGTCGTGAAACAGCGTGGCGAATCGTCCCGGCGCGACGCGAAATGCGCTGACGGCGTAGTGGCGTCCGAGAGATTCGCAGTAGGTCTCGAAATTCGCCGGTTCGCCGGTCAGGACCACGTTGCCGTAGGTTTCGATCAGCGCCCCGATTTCTTTGCAGGGGAGAACCTCGGTAACGCGGCGGCCGCAAATGTCGGCCGCGAGCAAACCGGTCTGGGCTTCGAACGCCGAGTTTGCGCTGACGAACTGGTAGTCAACAGGCTTGCCCGCCGCGTCCAGCACGATGTCGTGAATGGCCATTCCGGATACGGCATGCTCGACCAGCAACCGGTGTTTTTCTTCGCTCTCTCGCAGTGCGGCCTCCGCCCTCTTCAGTGCGGTGATGTCGCGTATCGTGGCCTGGAGGAAGACCTGACCAGCCGCATTCATTCTGGTCAAGAGCACGTTGGTGCAGATTTCCTGACCATCCAGACGGATGTGCGTCCACTCGAAATAGCGGGAGCCATCGCGGACGGCCGCGGCAATCATTTCCGCGGCTTTCTCAGGGGAAAGGCGTCCGTCAGGCTGTCGTGCGGGCGACAATTCGGAGGGGGCGAGCGCCCGGAAATCCTCGGCGTTTCGAGCGCCGAAAAGGGCCAGCGCCGCGGGGTTTGCCGAAGTGAATTTCCACGAGGGGGGCACCAAGGTGAGCATCGCATCGCGAGACTGGTCGAACATCAAGCGATAACGTTCTTCGCTGTCACGCAGTTCGGACTGGGCCCGTTTCCGGGCGGTCACGTCGAGAATCGACGTTACGATACCGATGGGTTCTCCGCGGTCGTTGCGCGCTATGCTGCCAAACACTTCGGCGTCGAAGTCCGAACCGTCTTTCCGCCGGGCAACCAGCTCTCCCACGAACTGGCCCCGGGCAACCACGCGGTCGAGATAGGAGACGACCTGCTGCGGGTGTTTCCAGAGATCGGGCATTTCACGGCCAAGGACCTCCGCTTCCTGGTCGTATCCCCATGCTCTCAGGGCTGCTGGATTCGAATAGATGAGCCGCCCCGAAAGATCCGAGGTTATCAGCGGGCTGATGGAGGATGCCAGAGCGTGTTTCTGGACGAGAAGATCGTCCATCAGGCGTTTGCCTGCCTGGGATTCAAGGCGTTTGCTGTCGTAGAACCGGCAGAGACAGGTTCCCCATGAGACAGAATCCGGCGTTGAAGATCCGGTTTTATCCAGTCGCTCCATGATATGAACCTGAGGTGGCCTGATGCGGGCGAAGATCCGGCAAGAGCATCTCTCTTCCTGCACGAGTCCCGCGGCTCCATTGTCTCCCTTATTGATTGTAGAACACTCCCAGCTTGGAGAACCCGGATAAGGAAAGCCTGGGCCACCACAAGATGGGGGTGGTGACGGCCCAGATACAGGGGGGGCGATCGGATCGGCGGTGCCGTGTTGTGTGGGAGCGGCAGCGGATTGCCGGAAGGGGTTTACGAGAGCTGGAACTGGGCGACCAGGTCGCGAAGCGACGTGGACCGGGCTCCGAGCTGTTGGCTGCTGGAGGCCATGATGACGCGGGAGCCTGCGGCGAACTGGCTGGCGCTTTCGCTGATCTGGACGATCGCGTCGCGGATATTCTCCACACGAGGTTGACATCGTCGCGCAACTGGCCGCAGGCTCCGGGATAGGCCTTGTCGACGGTTCGGGAGAAATCCTTGACGGCCAGCCGGTTGAGGATCTCGCCGATTTCCCGGATGGGAACGGCAGAGCCCTGGAGCATGTTGTTCATTCCGGCGATGAGAGACTGTTCGCATCCGCGAGCAGAATGGGGGCGTGTTTGTCGCAAGCGGCAGGAGCGACCGACTCCGTCAAGGGTCAGTCGAGGCGGGGGAAGATGTCGTTGGAGCGATCGGTGCGGGGTCTGTCGGGGATGCGAGGTGGAGGAGAGTTGGACCGGTCGGCCGGGTCGACGGGCTTCTTGTCGGGAAGGTGGGGAGGAGGAGGGGTGGATCGGGCCGCCGGATCGACGGATTCGTGGTCGGGGATGTGAGGTGGAGGAGGAGAGGAGGCGAAGCCGAGGTCCATGTCTTCTCCGAAGTAGTGTTTTCTTGCTTCCTCGTTGGAGAGGACCTCATCGGGGGTGCCGTGGCAGAGGACCTGGCCTTTGCGGATGACGTAGCTGCGGTCGGTGATCTGAAGGGTTTCGCGGACCTGATGGTCGGTGATCAGGATGGAGATGCCGTCGCGGCGCAACTGGCGGATGATCTCCTGAATGCTGTCGATGGTGACCGGGTCGATTCCGGTGAAGGGTTCGTCGAGGAGGATGATCTTGGGATTGGAGACGAGGGCCCGGGCGATTTCGAGGCGGCGGCGTTCACCGCCGGAGAGGGACATGGCCTTGCTTTTGCGGAGGTGGGTGATGTCGAACTGTTCGAGGAGAGTCTTGCAGCGGGCGAGGCGTTCGCGGCGGCTCATCTTGAGCATTTCCATCACGCCGAGGAGGTTGTCGCGGACCGAGAGCTTGCGAAACACGCTGGCTTCCTGGGCGAGGTACCCCATGCCGCCGTCGCGGGCACGGCGGTACATAGGCCAGTCGGTGACGTCGACGCCGCCGAGGCGGACCTCGCCGGCGTTGGGTTCGATCATGCCGCAGGTCATGCGGAAGCTGGTGGTCTTGCCGGCTCCGTTGGGGCCGAGGAGGCCGACGATTTCACCGGGATAGACTTCGAAATCGACGCCGTCGACCACGCGGCGTTTTCCGTAGATTTTGACGAGTCCTTTGGCCTCGAGGATCGGCTCGCTGCCGCCGCGGATGGCGACGTGGCCGTTTTTGTCGAAGGTCCGGCTTTCTTGAACGGTCATGGTCGAGGAGCTCCATCTCCAGGGCAGTTGCCGGTTCTCGGGGGTTGGGGGGCGGCCCGACTCGAGGCAGTCGACCCCGGCAACCGGCGACTCAGGTTACCGTATCACCTTCATACGCTGGAAATTCGGAAAGAACGGGAACGGGATCGGGGTGCCTGTAATACGACCTTCCGAATGGGGCCAGTAGATGAAGAGGGCCTTGCCGACGAGGAGATCGCGAGGGACCTCCGGCCCGACGCCGTCGACGGGCCAGAGCCGGCTATCCTTGCTTTCACCGCTGTTGTCGCCGAGGGCAAGGAACTGTCCTTCGCCCAAGTTGAACTCGATGTATTGTTGGGCGCCGTTGTCGTAGTTGGGGGTATTGAACAGGG
>CAZLWV010000006.1:80668-87169 GCA_964563135.1 uncultured Planctomycetaceae bacterium | reverse complement strand
CGCCCTTGTGAAGGAATCCGCCGCTCTGGCGCCACTGGGCGGGATCGGAGAAGACGGAATCGATGCTTTGCACGGTGGGCTGGTTGAAGAACGGGCGTTTGTAATCGTAGTCGGCCAACCCGTTGTAGTCGGACGTTTTCACGGCGATGTAATGGAGATCCCGCATCAGTTGGATGCGGCGGATCTCTATTTGAACGCCTCGCGAGGCGATACCGACCGGGGAGAGGTCGGCCTCGGTGGGGTCGGAATTGCCGAGGGGTTGGTAGGTGGTGGGGGTGCTGAACTGGATTTCCCGCCCGTCGACGAACAGGCGCAACTGGTCGTCGACATTGGCGAAGCCAACCTGGTATCGGCCGGGTCCCTGGAGCCTGGTCTGGGCGGTGGGGGCAGCAAGGCTGGACTGGCCGTCGATGGACAGGGAAGCGGCGCCGGAGGCGACATCGATCGAGCAGAGGAAGTGCCGGCCTCCCTCGATCAGTTCGAAGAGCAATTCGCCCTCCGGGCTCTGGACCTCGAGGTCGCACTGGAGGACCAGATCGCCCACCCAGTGGAGTCCACGGCCGCTGAGGGGAGGTCTCTGGTCCCTGACCGAGCGTTTGGTGTTGTAGGCGGAGAAATCGGAGATCAGTTGCGGCGGTGGAAACGCCGGTGGGCTTGCTCCCCGGCTGAGGAAGGTCCAATCGTTCTCGCTTGGCACGATGTGCTGATAGCGGAGCCACACGGGTTCAGCGCCTGTTCCGTCGGTATGATAGGTTTTCTGGTCGCTGGTGAGCCAGGCGTTGGGGGTTTCCACGACATTGACCCAGCGCTGGGGCCAGCCGGTCTTCAGCAGGGTGGGGCTCAGATACCTGGTGTCGTAGACGGGCTGGAGGACAGCCAGGAGTTTCTTGAGGTCTTCTTTGCGGGCGATGGTGAAACTCGTCTCGCCTTTGCGTTTTACGAACAGGTCTCCATGCTGGATACGGATGGTTTCGTTGGGCAGGCCGCAGATGCGTTTGATGTAGTTGGTGTGGGCGCCGCCGGGAAACTTGAAGACACTGACTTCGAACCGTTCGGGATCCCGAAACTGGTAGGGGAACTTTTCCACCAGGATGCGGTCGCCGCTATAGGACTTGTACGTTTTCTGCTGGGGGTTGTTCGGGTCGGTTCGGATGGGGAGCCGGCACATCGGGCAAGTTGCCCCGATGGTCCAGTCGCCGGTGAGCTTGTTGGTGTTGGGGTCGACCTCCTGGCTGGCGCTGACCTCGAAGAAGAAGCCGCACTCGGGACACCTGACGTCCTTGTGGCGTCCCAAGAGGGTGGGGGCCATGGATCCGGTGGGGATGACAAACGCTTCCGCTTCGAAGGTGCGGAACAGGAACGCCAGGATGAAGGCGATCACGATCGATTCAACGGTCTCGCGGATGGACTCCTTGGAGAACATGCCACCCCCCGGAGGGGAGGGTTTTGCGTTGTGGTCGTGGGTCGGCTTGTCGTGCCGGGCTGCCGGGCGCTTGTGCTCGTTGGGGCGTTTCTTGGTTCTCGACATGCACGGATCCTGGGGAGTGGCACCCCTGTGTCCACAGAGGGGTGGGCCATAACTATTCGTTGACAAAGCTCGTTGATTGGCCCAAATCCGCCCATATCTCTCGAGCCGGCCAGGGGCCCTGTGCTCTGGCCATGGGGCGGCAACCTTGGACAACAAAGATCTTCCCTGCCTGCGAATATACCGGATCTGCCGGGCAGCGGAAACTTGAAATCCGAGATCTACATGTTCCGGAGGTACTGGATGGCGTTGGCGGCTGCGGCCCGGGGGTCTTCGGAGGCCTGGGGGTTGACCGTGAAATAGCCCTGGTAACCGTACTGGAGGAGCATGCTGAGGAGGAGGGGGAAATCGGCCGTGCCGGCTCCGAGGGGGACGATTTCCCCTCTTTGGGTGGAAAGGTCACAGACGCCATCGGTGGCATGGACGTGGAGGATCCGAGTATGGAGGGCCTGGAGGGCCTCGGTGGGGGAGAAGCCGGCGGCGGAGAGGTTGCCGGGGTTGAAGTCGACGCCGATGGTGCCTTCGGGAAGTTGTTGCATGAATTGGGCGAGGCTCTCGCCGGATTCGGAGCCGGTTTCGGCGGCCAGGAGGGCTCCCACGAGGTTGCCGTAGCCGGCCAGGTCGGAGAGTACCTGGGCGAGGAGGGAGCCCTGGGGCTGGTCCTGTTCGGAGGGGATGCGGCCGACGTGGTTGACGACAACCCGGGCGCCGAGCTGTGCGGCCAGCCGCATGGCGGCCTTGGTGGCCTCGACGCGGGCATCGAGATCGGCGGGGGTGTCGTATCCCCGGCGGGTGCGGAAGCTGAGGGCGGAGACGCGGAGGCGGAGGTCGGCGAGGATTTTTTTCAGTTGGCGGACGCCGGTCTGGGAGAGGTTGCGTGGGGCCAGGGGGCCGCGCGCGTCGAGTTGGACGGCATCGGCCCCGAGGTCGGCGGCGACCTGGAGCGCTTGTCTGGTGGGGGGGAGGCCGAGTCCGGCCAGTTCAATTCCGATGTTCAGATGCGGCACGCAGGGTTCCTTCCGGTCGTAGCGGTCTCGGGGAAGGTGGTCGAGTCTGCCGAACAGGCAGACGATACAAGACTAAGGACCGGCGCAGGATCAACGGCCGTGGGACGGCGGGGGTGTTGAGGGCCCGAGAGGCTGCAAGCCGTCCCTGGGGCACCGGCTGATTATTCCATGGGAAGCGGGGAGACTCCTGGTCAGGCAGGCGGACAGATCGATCATGCGGATTCTCCACACGCTCGTCATTCTAGCAATGATACCGGCGGCGCCCAACGCTGCCGAGGATGCGTCGGAGGTGTTTCGCTGCAACTTTGACCAGTCGTGGGACCAGAACTACGACGACTGGCCCGACGGGTGGTCGCGCCGGCGGGGTAAGGGGTATCCGGAATACGTATCGGTGAAGATGGTCTCGGCGGAAGATGCGCCGTCGGCGGAGAGGTGTCTGCAGATCGAACTGGACGGGGGAGCGGCGGTGGCCTACACGCCGGCAATCCGCGTGACACCGCTTTTCAGCTACGTTCTTCAAGGAGTGGTGGATACGAGCGGTCTGGAGCACGACTGCGCCTTTCTTTCGCTGACGCTGCTGGATGCGAACAACGAGCGGCTGGAATCCTACTCTTCGGACCCGGTGGGTCGGGCGGAGGGATGGACGGTGCTGAAGCTCGGTCCGGTCAAGCCGCAGAGCGACGCGGTCCGCCTGGCGGTGCTGGGACTGCACGTGCAGCCGGGAAAGCGAGCCGACCTGAAAGGCCACCTGCGGTTCGACGAGATTCTGCTGACGCGTCTGCCGAGGATCACGCTGGGGATGCAGAACGCTCACCACTTGTTCACCGACCCGAGCGAGATGACCGTGGATTGCCGCGTGTCGGGGATTACCCAGAGTTCGCAGCGGGTGAGGCTGATTCTGGAGGACGGCCTGGGGGAGCGTCTGGCGGAGGCGGAGGAGGAGCTGGAGACGACGACAGCGCCGGGGAGCTATTCGCTCGCCGGCGAGGCCGAGGCCGATCCGACGCTGATCGGCTCTTTCCGCTGGCAGCCGCCGGTCTCGGGCCCCGGGTTCTACCACATGCGGGCCGAACTGGAGGGGCACAAGGGACCGGTGCACCTTCAGGACGTGACGGCCGCGGTGGTGTTGCCGCAGCCGGATTCCGCGGCCGGAGAGTTCGGCTGGACGTTGCCCGAGGGGGGCAAGCCGCTGAATCTGCTCGACCTGAGCAAGGTGATCAGCCAGGCGGGGATCGGCTGGGTGAAGATGCCCATGTGGTTCAACGCGGAGACCGAGGAGGAGATGCTGCAGAACCTGATCCGATTCGGGGAGCGGCTCTCGGTGCACGGGATCCAGATCGTGGGCCTCCTGAGCGATCCACCGCAGCAGGTGCTGGAGCACTTCACCGACGTGGACCCCCTTTCGGCCGCGGTGATCTTCACGGCGGCCGACCAGATCTGGTACCCGTCGCTGGAGCCGACGATGATCCGGATGACGACGCAGGTCCGCTGGTGGCAGTTTGGGGGAGACACGGACACGGGGTTCGTCGATTACCCGAACCTTGCCCAGAAGGTTGCCAGCCTGAGAGAGAAGCTGGACGAGATCGGGTACGGGGTGAATATCGGGCTGGGCTGGAGCTGGCTGCACGAATTGCCCACGGAGGAGAACGCACCCTGGCAGTTCATGGCCCTTTCGAGCACAACGCCGCTGGCCGACCACGAACTGCCCCTGTATCTGGAGGCGGCCAAGCGGCCCAACGTGCGGCGGTGGATCGTGCTGGCACCGCTGGCCAGGAACGAGTACCCGACGCAGACCCGGATCATGGACCTGGTGCGCTGCATGATTGCGGCGAAGATCCACGGCGCCGAGGGGATTTTCATTCCCGATCCGATCGACGACCAGCGCGGCCTGTTGCGGGAGGATGGAGGGCCGGGCGAGTTGTTTCTTCCCTGGCGGACGACCGCGCTGACGTTGCGCTCGTCGCAGTATGCGGGCAGCGTTGAGCTTCCCGGCGGGAGCGAGAATCAGATTTTCCTGCGGGAGAACGATGCGGTGATGGTGGCCTGGAACGACAAGCCGACCGAGGAGATCGTCTACCTCGGGGAGGACGTGCGGCAGACCAGTTTGTGGGGCGTGGAGACCGTGCCGGCGCGCGACCAGCACCGCCAGGTGATCCGGGTGGACAGCCAACCCACGTTCGTGACCGGACTGAACCCGTCGATCGTTCGCTGGCGGCAGGGTTTCGCCTTCGACGAGCCGCAGATTCCCAGCCTGTTCGGACAGGAGTATTCCAACGGGTTCAAGGTCCACAACACGTTCGACCATGCGGTTTCGGTGAGGGCACGGCTGGTGACCCCGGAGGTCTGGAAGGTGACCCCGCCGGAGTCGAATTTCCGCCTGGAGGCGGACCAGGTCCATCACCAGACGTTTGAGATCTTTCTGCCTTACGATGCGACCAGCGGGGTGCACAAGGTGCGCTGCGACTTTGAGATCCAGGACCAGGTGCCGATCAAGTTCAGCGTTTACCGCCACATGTTCGTGGGGCTCGGAGGGATCCGCGTGGAGGTTCAGACGCGGCTGAATGAAGAAGGCGAACTCGAGGTGGAGCAGCATTTCATCAACGACACGGACGAGCCGGTCAGTTTCCGGTGCTATCTTTACGTACCGAATCGGCGCCGCCAGAAGCTGGACATCGTCAACCTGGGACACGGCCGCGACGTGCAGGTGTTCCGGCTTTCGGAGGGGCGCGAGCTGCTTGGCCAGACCCTCTGGCTGAAGGCAGACGAGGTCGGGGGGAGTCGGGGACTCAACCACCAGTTCGAGGCGCAGCCATGAATGATCCCGGCAACATGCTTGATCGAATCGCCGCGAAGGCCTGCCGGCTTCTGAGCCTGCCGGTCGTGGCCATGAAGGTTCTGGAACTCACCGAGAACTCCAAGGTCGATACGGCGGCCCTGAAGGAGTGCCTGGAGACCGATCCGGCCCTGACGAGCAAGATCCTGCGGGTCGTGAACAGTTCCGTCTATGGGCTGTGCCGGGAGGTTTCGGATCTGAATCAGGCCCTGGCCCTTCTGGGCATCAAGCCGCTCAAACTGCTGGTCCTTGGGTTCAGCCTGCCGACGGGGCTGTTCGAAGGGATCGTGGGAGACGTGCTGCTTCGCTACTGGCGGCACACGCTGGTCAAGGCGGTGGCGGCGCGGCAGATCGCGGAGAAGTTCTGGCGACGGGCAGGGGAGGAGCCGTTCATTGCCGGCCTGCTGCAGGACCTCGGGGCCCTGCTGCTGATCCAGGAGCTGGGGGAACCGTACGTGCGATTCCTGGCGGAAGTGGCGGACCACCGCGGAGAGATTGCCGAACTGGAGCGGCAGTCGCTCGGTTTTGAACACACCCAACTGACGGCCCAACTGCTGCGACACTGGAAGCTGCCGTCGTCGCTGGTGGAGGCCGTGTGCGTATCGGAGACACCGGGGAGCGAGGCGACGGCCGCCGTGGCGGCGACGAGAAAGATTCTGCGGCTTGCCGAGCTGGTGGCCAGGCTGCTGGCCGACGGCCAACCGGACGCGCTGGCCGCACTACTGGCGGAGGGGCGCGCCGCCTGCGGGATCAGCCGTCCGGCGGTTGAAGAGCTAGTGGCCGGCCTGGACGAGAAGGTGCAGCAGCTTGGGGCGTCGCTCAATGTGGATGTGGCGGGAGGCACCGACTACCATCAACTGCTGGAGGAAGCGCACCGGCGGCTGGTCGACGTGGCCGAGGAGGTCGCGGGGGATCTGACGGCCACCAGCGCCAGCGCTGGAGCGAACAGCGAGCCGTTGGCGGACGTCCTGGCAGCGCTGGCCGACGCGGCGGCGGGGGTGGATGGGCATGCCGGGCAGACGGAGGATGCGGCGGTTTCGAACGCGGATGGGTGCGGTTTGGTGCACACGGCCACTCTGAAGGCTCCGGCACGGGCCGCTGCTCAGGTGTCGTCGACGGTGCCGGCCCGTCTGGCG
>CAZLWV010000006.1:52906-80658 GCA_964563135.1 uncultured Planctomycetaceae bacterium | reverse complement strand
AAGCGGTGACAACGTTCGCCCGCGCGTGACGCACCGCCGCCACGGCTGCCGCCGCCTGCCGACAAGCGAGGTGCCCGCTGAGCTTGATGCTGGTGGAGATGAACGAGCCGGGGTCGCTGGCCCTGGCCCTGGGGCGGCACGGTTTCCTGGAGGTTCGCGAGCGAATCGGCCGGGCCTGCCGCGATATTGAACACCAGCAGCGGGTGTGTCTCCCGTACGGCGAGGTGGGGTTCGTGGTGATTCTCTCGGACTGCGAACGGCAGACGGCCGTGCATCTTGGGCAATCTCTGATCCAGGCCGTGCGCCGCCAGTCGCACGCGGGCGGTCCGCCGATCGGGGTGAGCGTGGGGGTGGCCAGCGCGGGTTTGCCCCCGGTGAATTTCGATCCGGAGCTGATGCTCGAATCGGCCGATCGTTGTCTCTACGGTGCCCGCAGCTCAGGCGGGACGATGGTCAAGAGCATCGAGATCTACTGAACGGTTCGGTTGCTGTTGGCCCGCGCGGACTTCCTCACCACTACCACCCTACGGGGAGGGGCAGGCAGGCGGCGATCGGCAAGTCGGGGGCTTGGTTCCGAAAGTCCCCCTTTGGTAGAATAACGGGTTTGTGGGGTGCCGTGAGGCACTTGGCCCTCAGGCACAGTTGTTCCGTTGTAGCGAAGAGAGCGATTCGATGACCGGCGACCCGAACGATCGACTGGAGAACCAACCCGAGCCGCAAGCGGCAGGCAATGGCGCGGCGGAGCCCGAAAACGGTTCCGAGCAAGGCGAGCGCCGCAAGATTCTGATCGGGTCTCAACGGAATCCGGACGCCTACCGTCCGAAGCCCAAGCGGGACTGGGAACCGGTGGTGGAGAAGAAGCCGGAGACGGAGAAGCCGGTCGAGCCGCCGGCTGCGCAGCCCGTTGCGGCGGAGGTGGCCAAGCCGGCTGCTGGCGTGGAGGCGTCTGTTCGGCCCACCCCGGCAGCAGTGCCGGTCGCGGCCCCCGCGGCGGGGCCGCCTTCTGCTGCGGCTGCTCCGCAGGCCGTGGCTCCCGTGCAGGCTGCGGCTCCTGCGGCTCCCGTGCCGGCTGCCGCGGCTGTTGAGCCGGTGGCGGTTGAGCCGATTGTTGTGGACGAGGCGCTGTATGCGGAGCCGTTTGAGGTCGAGGCCGAGGCGACGGGAACGAAGAAGTTTCCGCCGCCGAGCATTCGTGGAAAGCTCTCGGCCGACCTGGAGGAGGAGTTCGAGGCAGCGCTTGAGGGGATCGAGCTGGAGTCGCTGATTGCCGAAGGGGAGGCCGTCACGAAGCAGACGGTGATCGAGCCCGACACGCGGATGAAAGGGCGGGTGGTGATGATCCGCAGCGGCGATGTTTTCGTGGAGCTTGGCGGCCGCGAGCAAGGCATCATACCGGTAAGGCAGTTTGAGGGGCAGGCTGTGGAGCTGGGGGCCACGATCGACGTGCGCGTGGTGCGTTTCAACCGGGAAGACGGGCTCTACGAACTGGCGCTGCCCCACGGTGCGGCCTCGATCGAGGACTGGGGAGATCTGGAAGAGGGGATGGTGGTGGAGGCGATGGTCACGGGGCACAACACGGGCGGACTGGAGTGCGAAGTCAACCACATACGCGGTTTCATTCCGATCAGCCAGATTGCGCTCTACCGGGTGGAGACGATCGAGGAGTTCGTGGGCGAGAAGCTGCGTTGCGTGGTGACCGAGGCCAACGAGAGCCGCCGCAACCTGGTGCTGAGCCGGCGTGCCTTCCTGGAGCGGGAACGGGAAGAGGCCCGCAAGCAACTGCTCGAATCGCTGCAACCGGGGCAGGTATTTGAAGGAACGGTCCGCAAGCTGATGGATTTTGGGGCGTTCGTCGACCTGGGGAGCGGAGTGGACGGGCTGTTGCACATCAGCGAGCTTGCCTACGGGCGCGTCAAGCATCCGAGCGAGGTCGTGAGCGAAGGCCAGGCGATCAAGGTGAAGATCAAGAAGTACGATCCGGCAACCGGCCGGATCGGCCTTGCCTACCGCGACATGCTCCCCGATCCGTGGGAAGAGGTGGAGAGCCGGTACCCGGCCAACACGGAGGCCAAGGGGCGGGTGACCAAGCTCATGGAGTTCGGGGCATTCGTGGAGCTGGAGCCGGGCATCGAGGGGCTGGTTCACATCTCCGAGCTGTCGCACAAGAAGGTGTGGCGTGTGAGCGACGTGGTCCAGGAAGGGCAGGAAGTCGACGTGCTGGTCCAGTCGGTGGACAAGGCAGCGCGGCGGATCAGCCTTTCGATGAAGGGTCTCATTCCCGCCCCGGAAAGCGAGCAGAAGGGCAAGAAAGACGAGGAGCCCGGAGAACCGGCTCTGAAGTCGAAGGTGCAGCGGTCGGCGAAGACGCCTCTGAAGGGCGGGCTCCGCAGCAGCTCGGAAGGGGAGAAGTTCGGTTTGAAGTGGTGAGCCCGCGACAGGCCGGCCGTGTTTTGATCCGCCGCCGGGCGGGAAGATCGACGATTTGCGGCAGCGGCTTCAGCGGGAGTCTGGCCGAAGAGGACCAGGCAGCCGGGACGGTGTTGCGGGACCGACCGACACGTTTTAGTATCAGTCGACGAATAACTCGCCGATTTTCCGGTCCATGCTTCGCGACGGACCTCGGCTGGTGAAACCAGAAATCGGGAAGTCATTTTTCGGCCGATCCTTGCCATGCCGGAAGCGGGCGATTGCGGCGCGCGACTGCCGCTGCAGACCTGGCGCACAAGTTGACGAGATATTCTTTTGCACTGAAGGAAACGATCGATGAGACGACGCCCTGAACTGGCCCTGCTTGCACTGATCGTACTGGCGACCTCGGCTGCCGCTGCCGATTGGCCCGTTTTCCACGGCCCTGACGGCTCCAACAAGTCGCCCGACACGGGTCTGCTCAAGGAGTGGCCGGAGGGGGGGCCGAAACTGGTCTGGCAGGCCGAAGGAATCGGCGAGGGCTACGCGAGCGTGAGCGTTGCCCGGGGCATGGTGTACACCTCGGGCAACAAGGATGAGAAGACGCTTGTGACCGCCTTCGACCTGGACGGCAAACAGGTGTGGCAGGTAGCCGCCGGCGAGGGCTGGACGGGTCAGTATCCGGGGACCCGTGGGACGCCGACGATCGACGGCGATCGGCTGTATCACGAGAGTCCGCTCGGCAATGTGGTGGCGCTAAACGCGAGGACGGGCAAGGAGATCTGGAGCCTGAACATCCTCGACAAGTTCGAGGGAGAAAACATCCATTGGGCCCTGGCCGAATCGCTCCTTGTGGACGGCGACCGGCTGATCTGCTGCCCCTTCGGCAAGGAGGCGAGCATCGCGGCCCTGGACAAGATGACGGGCGAGGTGATCTGGACGGCCGAAGGGATCGACGACAAGGCCGGGTACGGCACGCCCGCAATCGCGGAGTACGGCGGGGTGCGTATGATCGTGACCATGAGCCAGAAGGCGGTGGTGGGAGTCGACGCCGACTCGGGCGCGCTACTATTCCGCTTTCCCCACGAGACGAAATATGACGTCAACGCCCTCCTGCCCATCTTCCACGAGGGGCAGGTCTTCGTCAGCTCCGGCTACGGCAGCGGCTCCCGACTGATCCAGCTCACGGTGGACGGCAAGAAGGTCTCGGCGGAGCAGGCGTGGGAGAACGAGGAGCTCTACAACCATCACGGCGGGGTGATTCTTCACGAGGGCTATCTCTACGGCACCAATTTCCGGGGCCAATGGATGTGCCTGGACTGGAAGACCGGCAAGGTTCAATGGGCAGAGAAGGGGATCGGCAAAGGCTCGGTCACGTTTGCCGACGGGCTGCTGTACGGTTTCAACGAGCGGGAGAACGACCGCACGGTGGCCCTGATCAAGCCGAGCCCCGCGGGCTACGAGCAGCTCAGCGCTTTTCAGATTCCAGAAGGGGGCAAGGGGAACTCCTGGGCTCACCCGGTCGTGATTGGCGGGCGGCTCTATCTGCGCCACGGAGACTTCCTGTTCGTTTATGATGTGAAGGCGAACTGACCCGCGCTGGCCAGTCGGCGGTGCCTGATGCGACGGATTCTGGTTCCCATCGCTGCGATCTTTGCTGCTTTGGCGGTGCCGGCGATTCCGTTTGTCGCCTGCGGCCCGGCGCTGGAAGGCTGGCTCGAGGCCACGGTGCGGGGAGTCGTCGATCGGCGGGCGGCGGCGCTGGTGGTGATCGGCCTGCTGAGCACCGATGTACTGCTGCCGATTCCCTCGAGCGTGCTGAGCACGCTCGGGGGCGAGGTGCTCGGATTCGGCCTGGGCACGGGAGTGTCGTTTGCGGGGCTCATGGCGGGCTCCGTGCTGGGCTTCGGGCTGGCGAGGGTGGCGGGGCGGCCGCTCGTCAGCCGCCTGGCGTCGCCTGAGGACGTGGCCCACATCGAAATACTCAGCGGGCGGCTGGGGCCGATGGTGCTGGCGGTCACACGGCCGGTGCCGATTTTTGCGGAGGCGGCCGTGCTCTTTTTTGGGGCGACCGGACTGGGTTGGCGGCGATTTCTGGCGCCGGTGGCGCTGACGAATCTGGCGATCGCCGCCGCGTACTCCGCACTGGGGGCGTGGGTCCACTTGCCCTTCGCATTGGTGGTATCGATTACCGTGCCGGTACTGGCAACATGGATCGCTCGCAGGGCCATGCGAAGCCGGTCAACGGTTGTGGAAGACTGAGATTCAGGCCACGGCAAGAGGAGCCGGCAACTCGGGCGGACGGGAGCGGTCGTGTCGAGCGATGGGGCGAATGGTTCTCGACGGCGCGAAGGCAATCGAAGGCCCTGGCGATCGCGCGGCCTGTTTGAAGAACACGGGGAGCCGCGTGAGCGAGCCGGATCGTGGGCGATGCCGTGCATAATTATTTGCCACGGATTTCACCAATTGCTGACCATGTGACAAGTTCTTTGTCATCCAGTCATTACGCCATAATTCCGGCGATCGGGATTGTAGCGGTAATTATTCATACTTGACATGCAGTCGTTGGCTATCTAGCCTCAAAGCTATTGTCTTGATGAGTGCCGGACTGCCTATGCGGCGCGCTGCCACCTGGGAGTGGCCCCACCCCGGCGAGCCGTGACCCGGACCATTTTTCATTCCCTGTGTCGCAAAGGAGACTTCTGTGTCGGACCCTAGGAATCGCGCTGCTCGTTTCAATTTTCGCCCGCACCGCGGGTTCACTCTCGTGGAACTCTTGGTGGTCATCGCCATCATCGGCATCTTGATCGCCCTGCTTCTGCCGGCCGTGCAGGCCGCGCGCGAAGCCGCACGGCGTTCGCAGTGCACCAACAACCTGAAGCAGATCGGGCTGGGCTTCCACAACTTCCAGGACACATACGGGCAGCTTCCCACGGGGGTCCGCGACCTGGACCACCGTCTTCACCCGACATTCTCCTCGACCGACTACTGCTGCCGGGCGACCACTCGCCACGGCTGGGCCTGGTCGTACCAGATTCTGCCGTTCATTGAGCAGAGTGTGGTTTACGATCTTGCTTCCGACGCCAACGACCCGGATCCGGCGAGCGACTCGGTTTACAACACCAAGGAGAACATCGTTGCCCAGCAGGCGGTCAAGGTTTACTACTGCCCGTCGCGCCGCGATCCGAAGGCGCACAGCACGTTTTACCGCGCCGACTATGCCGGCAACGCCGGGGAGCGAGTCGACGGCGGCCTGCGGGTGAACGCCTCCAACGGCGGCGACAAGGGCGTGGTCATCCAGACGGACCGCAACAAGACCCGCATCGAGCTGATCAAGGACGGATCGTCGAACACGATCATGGTGGGCGAGAAGGCGCTCAATCCCTTGTCGCACGGCAGCGAAGGCGGCGACAACGAGCGCTGGAGCAATGCCGGCTGGGATGAGGACGTGGTCCGTTACGGAGCGGGCTACTACAACAACATTTACTACGGTCTTCCGCCGATCTCCGACAACGACGCCCCGAAGAACGTCAACGGCACGTGGACGACGGTGACCGACAAGGCCGGCCGTGCATGGGGCCAGTGGCATCCCTACTTCGGCTCGTCGCATCCGGGCGGCACGAACTTCTGCCTGGCGGACGGTTCGGTGCGGCTGATCTCGGAGACGGTGGACGACATTGTCTTCCGCAAGGTGAGCCTGAGCAACGACGGCGAATCGGTTGAACTGCCGTGATGGTTGTGGAGCCGATTTGCCGGTAGAAACAGTGAACGGGTGAGCGATCGGTTGGATCGTCTCACAAGTATAAACCCCCACGAAGGAGTCTGACCACCAATGAAGAAGCTCACATGGGCTCTGGCCCTGCTGGCGGTTTCGTTTTGCCTCGGTTGCGGATCGAGCGCCGGCCCGGCCAAGGTAACCCCGGAGGACGAGGCCCAGATCCAAGCCAACGATCAAGCGGTCGAGGACGCGGAGAAGGCCCAGTCGGCCGGCGCTGCCGACGCGCCGAAGGAAGAGGCCGCGAAGTAAGCGGTTTGAGCGGGCGAACGCCCCGAGCGTTTCCGCAGACAGCACGCCCCCCGGGCATTGGCTACTTGCCGGTGCTCTGGGGGTGTTTTTTTTAGGGGGAGCGGGCCGATCTGTTTTCAGGTCTTCGAGAGGCCGAAGAGGCGGCTCAGTCCGCCGGACTTCTTGCCGCTTTGCTGTTCGCCGCCGGCGCCGCCGGAGGTCAGGGCGTCGGCCAGGGCGGTGAACGACTGGGTCACCGAGGCCTTGGGGGCCTGCTCGATGAGCGGCACGCCGTTGTTGCGGGCCTCGATCACGGTGCGGAAGTCGTTGGGCAATTGCCAGAAGATATCGCGGCCGATCGTGTCCTTGGCCTTCTTCAGCGTGATATGGCCGCTGTCGAGGCCGACTCGGTTGACCACGATCTTGACCTTTTCCGCCATTCCTTCCATCTGGCTGAAGGAGGCGAGGAGGCGGACGATATTGCGGAGGCAGGGCAGGTCGAGCTGGGTAACCAGGAGGATTTCGTTGGCCGCCCTGAGGGCTACCTGGTCGATCGGGCTGTAGCTCTTCGAGAGGTCGATCACCATGTGGGTGAAGGTGGCTTTCAGGAGTCCGATCACGCGCTGCAGGTCTTCGGAGCTGACAAGCGACGTGTCTTCGAGCTGTACGGGTCGCGGAAGCAGGAACACGCCGGAGGAGTGTTTGGTGAGCGACCGCTTGAGGAGCGAGAAGTCGAGGCGGGTGACATTCTGGGCGACATCGACGAGGGTGTAGTCGGGGATCGTATCCAGGAAGACGTCGGCGTCGCCGAGGCTCAGGTCGAGATCGACGAGAACGACGGAGTGGGTTTGTTCCCGGGCCAGGGCGCAGCCCAGGTTGACCGCGACGCTGGTGCTGCCCACTCCGCCCGTCGCTCCGGCGACGGCGATCACCTGGCAGCCGCGGGGCTTGCTGTCGCCCTTGCCGAACCGCCGTTCGCTGATTCTTCCGAGGGCGGCCAGCAGGTCTTCGAGGCGCACCGGCAGGGGGAGGAACTCCTTGGCTCCCGCGCGCATGGACTGGAGGATCAGGTTTCCGTCGTTCGACTTGCTGACGACGAGCACGGAGCACTCGGGCGATTTCTCGTTCAGACGCTTGACGAGCTGAAGGGCTTTCTCCGGGTTGGCGTCGATGGCCACCACGCCGATATCGGGATTGGTCTGCCCGACGACATCCGCAAAGAACTCGTATCGCGACGCTTCGGCTTCCAGCCAAATCATGTCCATGCCCATCAACATGGACTTCAGGCTTTCGCGAGACGCATCGTTGGGGTCAACGATCGCCAGTCGGAGGACGTTACTCATGGCAGTCTGTTCGATGAAGCCGATCGAGAATCTCTCGATCACCTGTACTTGATTCCAGAGACCGTGTTTCTTTTCGACCGGAGGATGCAGCGCACTGAGGCAAGCGGCAGCTTCTGTCGGTCGGCGGTCGAACCGCCCCGCGATCGGGCCGAGGTCAAGCGCGCCAAGGCGCGCACCAATTCGGCGTCCTAGTGAATATGGCTTATTTATCCGGCCGAGTCATAGCCGATTGGCCCAATCATCGATGGAAGCGGCGAGGTAGTTCGAGTTGCCGTCGGCACGGGCGGAGCCTTGGGCGCAGGCGTTTCGTTCGGTATGACCGGTCCCTGGTTCCGCGGCTGGACCGCCGGAGCGGGGGGCACCACTTCGGGAGCCGCCGGCAGCACCTGTTTGTCGGGAGCGGCAGGGGGAACCGGTTTGGCCGCGGGCGCTGGATGGGTGTCGGGCGTGGGGATTTCGTGCATTTCGATCACCCGGCCCTCCTGGCCGACCATCGGCGGCAGGTCGGGCTGGTTGCCGGCGACGTCGGCACATTTGGTGCAACCTTTGCCGCCGCAGGCCGTGCAGCAGTTGGGAACCTCGAGGTAGCCCCTCATGAAGAGTTCCCAGTCGTCGGGGCTGGCGGTCTGCATGCCCGGGCCGCACGGGGGCACCTGGTTGGCATCCATGGCGGCCACGAGTTCTGGGGTCACGAGAATGAGGAGTTCCACCTCGTTTCGCTGTTCATGGGTGCGGCGGAAGGCCGCTCCCACGTAGGGCAGTTCGCTGACCCAGGGGATTCCCTGCCGCGACGACTCGATCTTGGTTTCGATCAAGCCGGCGATGGCGAGGGTCTGCCCGGCCTCCATCTCGACCCCCGTATCGACGCGCCGGTTGCGGAAGGCCGGCTGGTCGGCGGTGCCGCGCGAAGGATCGATTTCGCTGACTTCCGGGCGGATCTCCAGGCGGATTCGCCCATTGCCCAGGACGATGGGTACGAAGTCGACCTGGGTGCCATAGGGTTTGTAGGTCGTATTGGGCGAGACGCCCACGGCGCCTCCGGTGACCACCGGCACTTCGCCGCCGCACTGGAAGCTGGCCGGCCGGCCGCTGACGGTCACGAGGGTCGGTTCGGCGAGCAACTTGGCCATGTTGTCGTGCCGCATGGCTTCGAGGATTCCGAAGAAGGTGGTAGGACCGTTGATCACGTTGAAGCGGAAGTTGCTGCCGGAATGGGTGATGGATCCCGGGGTATCGCCATCGGGAAGCACGACCTCCGAGATCAATCCGGCCGCCGACGAAGTGATTTCGTTGGCGCCGCAGATGTAGGTCCAGTCGAAGCCCAGGGTCCGCATCTTCGTGCGTGACACCTCCATGACCTTCACGTGAAGGAGAACCTCCTGCACGCCCCCAACCTGCAAACGGGTGGTGACCTTATTGGGGTAGAATGTCTGGGCGATCTGGGTGATGGAGTTCACGTCATAGGCATGGTCGACGAACCCCGAGACGAGGACGCTGTCGGCGTATCCGCGAACCTTGAGCGAGGCGTTGGGGAACTGCTCGGCGAGGATCAGTTCCAGTTCGCGGGTGTCGCCGTAGACGATCACATCGACGGTGTAGATCTTGTTGTCTTCGTCCCAGAGGTTGACCTGGGTGACGCCGGGTTTCTTCGCGGCAAGCTGGACCTCCGTGGGCGACAGGGGAGTCAGGTCGAGGATTTCCGGATTGTTGACCTGTGCCTGCGGGATCTTCCGGTCGAGGGTCAGGATCCGGCTGGTGTTGACCACCATCTGTTGCCGTTCGTTGGCCGCGGTGATGCGGTGAATGATCGACGCGGGACGATTTCCGACGGGCTCAGCGGCCTTGGCGGCCGCTCCCAGGATCGATCCGGCGATGGAGAGAAGAAGAAGAGCCCCGATCGCTTTCCTAACCATCCTTGCATCTTCCTTGATCTTTGCCGAAATCCTGCGAAGTCCTGACAAGACCATTTTCCGCGGGCATGGCGATGCCCGGACGGCGATCTTGTCAGCGGCCCCCGAATTTCTGCTGGTACTTCGGTTCCGCGCGCCGCGGGGGGCGAACAGGCGGTGCAGCCGCTCGCGCCGGTGGCCCGGGACCGAAATGTCATTCAAGTTCGTTCATCCGTGAACGGGAAGCCCACTGGCTGGGCTTCCCACAGCAAAACGTATCGTATGGTTGGTCTCCGGACGGCTGGCCCGATCCTCATGGGGCGCGGCCTGTCCTTCGACGCGGCTGCCGGCATCAACCGGGAGCCCTGATATCCTGCGGTTCGGCCGGCTCCGGTTCCGGCACCGGCTCAGCAGCCGGTTCGTGGGTTGGAGCGGCGTCGGGCTTGGCGCTTGCCGCCGGCTCGGGTTTTTTTGCCTGGGCAGCGCCGGTCATCGACGGAGGGCCCGAAATGATCTTCCAGAGGAACGATGCGGACGATCCGCCCGAGGTATCGGAGGGATCGGCGACTCCGGCGGGAAGCGTCTCGGTCTGGCTCTGCATCACGACCTCTTGAACCTGTGACCCGCTGATCAAGCGGACGGTGTGGCTCGGCCGGTCGGACGCCACCGGGACGGCCGCGGATGCGGCTGCTTGAAGCTGGGCATTGGCCGACAAGGCCAGAACGCTGTCTTTCTCTCGATCGGCAACCTCGGAGTCGCCGAAGATCTGGCCGACCCGGTGCCCCTCTTCCGGCAATTCTGCTTCCTCACGGTCGGTGGGGCTTCGCAGGGCCAGGCGGATCTTGCCCAGCTCGCTGGCCAGCATCACGCGTTCGGTCTGTTCGGGAGTGAGGAGCAGCGAAATCGTCTTGGCGCGAATCGACTGCCCGTTTTCGTCGGATTCGAGAGTCCAGGTGGAATCGACGGCGAAGACCTTGATGTCCTGGAGGATGGTCTTGGTCATCGTGGTGCGGATTTCCTTGCTCTCGCGGGCGTAGACGAGCACGTCGACGCGATCGCCCGGAAGGATCATGGCCGCGCCGCCGCTGACCTCGTCGACTTTCACGGGGACGGAGCGATAGCCCTGCGGAATCTGAACGGCCGCACCTCCGGCGCTCTCGCCTTTGCTCAGCAGCTTGACATCGAGAACAGGCTCTCCGGCAAACAGTTTGGTACGGGGCCGCCGGCCTTCAATGTCCTCGAGCTTGCCCAGCACGCCTGCGGGCACCTTGTCCTTGGGCCAATTCTCGAGCTTGAGTTTTTCGGCGTCGAGCACACTGCCGAGGGGGACATCTTCCTTGACGACGAAGACCGGCAAGGTCTCCACATCTTGGACGGCGGGAACCGCAGAGCGGTGGGCCATCACCTGGGTGATGCCGATCGACGCGACCACGCCGCAAGCCAGGGCGACAACAAGCAAAATTAGTGACTTCGATTGCATGAGAAGTTCCGTTTGCTGCCTCGGGAGGATCGGCGGTCGCCCCCAAGGCCGTGCCAAGAGGGACCCCGTCCGCCGAGTCGTTCATCAAGGGACGGTCTCTCGACATGTCTTGTGTAGGGGATTGCCAGGGCAATGCCGGCCCAACGCCGCTCGGCCCTGCTTTCCCGGGTGCGTTTCCGCTGCAGGGCATGGCCCTGCATCATCTATTCCTCCCGTGGAGTCTCGGTCCCACCCGTGGCCGCCGGCGCACTGGCCCGTGCGCTTGGCGGCAGGGGACGAAACCACACCCTGTCCTCTTCTTCGGCAGGATCGGCCTACTTTCTCCAACTTGCAGGCCGTTTCCTTTCCGGCTTGCTCGACCGGGGTCGGCCGCAGGCCCGGATGACGTGCGAAAACAGGCAATTTGGGGGAGTGGCGAATCACAGGTTGATCCCCAGGTAGGCGAAGTAGCCGATCGTGCCGATGGCGATCGGGATCCCGTAAGGAAGGAGCATCATTCTGGGTTTTCGCTCGGCCGCAATTTCCGAGAGTTTGCTCGGGCTGCGGATGATCAGAATCTCGGACAGGATGCTGAGGAACTGTTTCTGGTGGTGCGACCATTTCCGGCTGACGACCACCATGATCACGGCGAGGATGGCGCCGATGATGGCCGAGACGATGAAGGCCCAGAGAGTCTGCGAGGCTCCGGCCCAGGCCCCGACGCCGGCCAGCAATTTCACGTCGCCGGCGCCCATGCCGCCGATGGCATAGGCCGGCAGGAGGAGGCCGAGGCCGATGGCGGTTCCCCAGAGGCTGGCTCCCAGGCCGCCCCAGCCGTAGATGATGCCGCTGGCGAGCCAGCCGGAGAGGATCATGGGGAAGGTGATCCAGTTGGGCACCTTGAGTTGCCGCCCGTCGATAACGGCCGCCACGATCAGGACCGCGCTGACCAGTCCCCAGACGGTCCAGACGAGGACCGTATTGTCTGCCAGTTGATCGGAAACCATTTCCAACATCGTGCTGTTCTCCGTGGAATAGTCGTTAGCCAAGACGCATCGGGCGCGGTGTTGGTGTTACGCCCGGCCGTTCAACCAAAGGTTCATCCAGCTTGCAGTGATCGTGGCGAACACCAGGACGAACTGGGCGGCGATCAGGTAGAGGGAGGGATAAAGGGCCGGGTTCACCAGCGAACTCCTTTGCCTGCAGGAAGGACGGAAGTGCTGGCAGGCGGGAAACCTGCCGGAGAGCCCGGGAATTGCCGCGCGGTCGGCAGTCGATCGCTGCGGGCCGGCTCCAAGAAAGTCTAGGCCAAAAAAAACCCCCTCGGCGCCAAAATCTTGGACAGCCGAGGGGGCTGATTTTCCGGTCCATGCGGTTGCGCTACTTGATCGGATCAAGCAGCACTGCCGCGAGGATGACCTTTCCTGTTTGCGAATCCCAATCAGGTTGTGCCGACTGTGCCAGCATTCGCGGTAGCGTTGCCGAGCTCGGTCGTGATCCTGTCGAACTGATCCGACGTGGCCGTACCGAGGGAGCTAATCGCCGTCAGGCAGACGATGATGATCAAGGCGAGCATCACCGCGTACTCGACTGCAGTGGGGCCATCTTCCGAAACGAGGAAACGTTGCACTTTCTGGGCGAGCGATCTCATTGAGTTCCTCCAAATTCGTGGACCTGGGGGCGTGATTGGTTCGCCTGGACCAGGGCCATCCGGAAAAAAAACAAGGCGGGATTCCTCCGACGTCACGCCCCCATGCCGGGAGACGCTGCCTGCTGGTGCATCGTCGGAAACCCTCTACCATTACAGGGAAGTGCCTCTTCCTCGCTCGCGGCCGATTGGCTCAATGACATGGGTCAGTACCGAGGTTCCGTGGCGGAAGGCGATTGCTTCCGGCACTGTTCCTCCCGCCGACTTGCGGTCGGCGGCGTCATCCCTTCGGCAACCAGGCTACCGGGGGTTGTCCCGGCCCTTGGCTTTGCGTCCCGGCTTTGCAGCCGGTTTGCCTTTATCGAGGATGGGAGGCGGCAGGCCTCTGGTTGTCATGAGAGTCACGTCGGGTAGACAAGTAAGCTGCAGCCGACGGATAAGGACTCTCGATTTCGAGGGCGAGAACCGAAGTCGTCGCATCCTCTGTATTGAAAACTATGTCACGGAGGGCAGAAGTCAAATCGGCGAGTTTAACTTTTCTTGGGGAATTCTTTCACCTTATTTCCTGCGTGCTGCCCCGGGGGCGTTGCATCCGGAATCACCCCTCCTGCGAGCCCTGCCTGGGGACCGCCTGTATGGTGTCACTTGCCGGAAGAAATATAAGGTACGATTCGGGAGGAATCTGTTTTCAGGATCGCGTCCAACAGGCAGGACTTCGATGAACTGGATCTCTTCCGCGATCGAGAGCCTGGCAAGGCAACCGATATGCGGGTACTATCCCGGGCAACCGCCCGCCACCGAGCCGACGGCCCTGGCCGCCCTGGCCCTGGCGGGCTGGTCTTCATTGGCCCAGGCCCGAGCCGCCGCCGAGTGGCTCGCCGGCCTGCAGGCTGCCGACGGGAGCCTCGGTGTGCGGCAGAACGCGGCGAAGCCGTGCTGGCCGACGCCCTTGGCGGTTCTTGCCTGGCAAGCGACCGGCGGCGAGCTGAACCGTTTTGCGGGGCAAATCGAGAAAGGCAACCACTGGTCGCTATCGATCTACGGCGAGCGCGGCGAACCGAGCGAGCTGTTCGGCCACCAGATGACGCTGTCGGCCTGGCCCTGGGTCGAAGGGACGCATTCCTGGGTAGAGCCGACGGCCCTGCAGGTGCTGGCTCTCAAGAGATCCGAGCTCGGCCGGCACCCGCGCGTGCGCGAGGCGGTCGAACTGCTCATCGACCGGCAATTGCCTGGCGGCGGCTGCAATTTTGGCAACACGATCGTGCTGGGCAAGGTGCTTCCCCCCTACATTCAGTCGACGGGCATGGCCATGCTGGCGCTGGCCGGCGAGCCGGACTGCGACGGGCGCGTCGAGCGTTCCCTGGCATACCTCGGCCGCGCGATCTCGCCGCGGACGACGCCCGTGTCGTTTGCCTGGGGGTTGATGGGGCTGACGGCGCATGGCCGACGTCCCGCAGAAGCCGAGGCGTGGCTGGAGCAGGTTGCGAAATCCGTGCCGGATCGGATGGGACCGATGCCGTCGGCGCTGCTTCTGCTGGCCGCTCTGGCTGAGCGGTGCCCCCTCCTATCGCCCGGCACAGGCAAGACCACGGACCTGCCCCCCTCTTGAACCGAGTTCAACCATGACCGCACAATCCACCACCTCTGCGAGTGCGACCAGCGAGATGACTGTTGGGCGGCGTCAACTGATGATCTTCGGCGGGTTGGCCGCCTCGGGGATCCTGGGCCTGCGATGGCTGCGCCGCATACTGCACCAGCGTGCTTCGGTCTTTGTGGCCCGCGACCAGCGGTACGACGGCCCGTTGAGCCAGACAATTCGCGACGGCCTGGCGGCCGTGGGCGTCGAGCCTGCCGCAGTCCGCGGCAAGCGGGTCCTGCTCAAACCGAACCTTGTGGAACCGTCGAACGGCCATTCCCACGTCACGACCCATCCGGCGATGATCGTGGCAGCCGCCGAAGTCTTCCGCAGTTGGGGAGCCGTGGTATCCGTGGGAGAAGGGCCGGCCAACGTGCGCGATACGCAGATGGTGCTGGCGGAATGCGGCATCGACGAAGCGCTGGAGGCGGCGGATCTACCGTTCGCCGATCTCAACTACGAAGACACCCGTTGGGTGAAGAACACCGGTGGCGCGTCGCCATTGCCGGGGTTTCATTTTCCGCAATCCGTGGTCGAGGCCGACTTGATCGTATCGATGCCAAAGATGAAGACCCATCACTGGGTCGGTGTGACCGCCTCGATGAAGAATCTGTACGGGGTCATGCCCGGCATCATGTACGGCTGGCCGAAGAACGTGCTGCATTACAGCGGTATCCCGCACACGGTCTACGACATCAACGCCTCGCTGCCGAAATCGATCGCGATCGTCGACGGCATCCAGTGCATGGAAGGCGACGGCCCTCTGATGGGGACGCCGCGGCCCATGGGATTGATCGTGGTTGGAGCGGTGCCCACGGCAGTCGATGCCACGGTATGTCGCCTGATGGACATCCTGCCCGGCAAGATAGGCTATCTGCGGCTCGCCGAAGACCGGTTGGGGCCGATCGAGGAGGGCTTCATCGAACAGCGGGGCGAGGCCTGGCAATCCGTTGCCCGCAGGTTTGAGGTCATCGACAAGGCCGACCTTCGGCCGCTGATTGCCCACCGCCGGGCCCAGGCTTGACGGACGTGACCGGCGGTGTCTGGACGAATCGCCGGGAATACAATACAGTCGGTAGATGGCGCAGCCCCCAGTTTGGGGCGGACACAAGGTACTTGGATCAGGGGACTCATCAGGTGCGCACGTTTCTGGTAACCGGCGGGGCAGGTTTCATCGGATCGCATATTGCCGAGGCGCTTGTTCATCACCACAACAAGGTCCGGATCCTCGACAATCTCAGCACGGGGCATCTTTCGAACCTCGATTCCATCCGCGACCGGGTGGAGTTTGTGGAGGGGGACCTGCTGGACGCCCCGACCGTGGAGAAGGTTGTTGACGGGGTGGACTGCATCTTTCACCAGGCGGCATTGGCCTCGGTGCCGCGAAGCGTGAAGAACCCCCTGGCGACGAACGCCGCCTGCGTGACCGGCACCCTCACGCTGCTCGACGCGGCGCGGCGTGCCGGGGTGCGGCGGCTGGTCTACGCGGCCTCGAGCAGCGCCTATGGCGACCAGCCGTTCAGTTCCAAGCGCGAGACGGACGTGCCGGCGCCGCTTTCTCCCTACGCGGTTGCCAAGCTGGCGGGCGAACACTACTGCCGGGCCTTCACCGCCACGTACCGATTCGAGACGGTTGCCATCCGCTACTTCAACGTGTTCGGGCCTCGGCAGGACCCGGACAGCCCCTACTCGGCGGTGATCCCGAGGTTCATCACGTCGATTCTCGCCGGCAGACAGCCGACGATTTTCGGCGACGGGCTCCAGTCGCGGGATTTCACCTACGTGGAGAACGTGGTGCACGGGAACCTGCTGGCCGCCGATGCCCAGGATGTAGCCGGCCGGGTGTTCAACGTCGCCTGTGGCGGAAACATCAGTCTTCTGGAACTCCTGCGCTCGCTGAACGAGCTGCTGGGCACCAACGTGCAGCCGATCTTCGAGAACTCGCGCCCCGGCGATGTCCGCCAGAGTCTGGCCGACATCTCCCTGGCCCGCAAGCTGCTCGGCTACGAGCCGAAGGTCGGTTTCCACGAAGGTCTCAAGCGTTCGATCGAGTACTACAAGGAGCTGGCCGCCCGAGGTTGAAAGGCGGGGCCGTGTCTGCGGCGGGCGGGAGCGCTACTTGTCTTCCGAGGCCTTGCTTTTTTTCCGCATGCCGGCCTTGGCAGCCTTGGGGGCCGGTTCGACCACCGGCGCCGGCTTGGTCGCCAGGATCTGGTCGAACTGCATCTTGACCGCCAGCACGTCCGGATCGGTCGAATCGGTGACGTCCCTGTAGCCGGTGCCGTCGCGGCTGGAGCCGCAGTCGTAGAGCCGGCCGTAGTGGCTGGGCGTATTGCGTTCCAGGAGGTAGCGTTTCGTGCGCAGCACGCGGCCCTGGCCGAGATAGCTGAAGATCCAATCGCGCACGTCGGTCTTCTCGCCGCGGAGGATCGGCACCATGCTCTTTCCGTCGATCGGGTGCCCGGCGGGCAGGCTTGCGCCGGCCAGTTCCACGAGCGTGGGCATCACGTCGGACATGTCGACCAGGGCGCTACTGCGTCCGATCGCCTGGACCCGTCCCGGGCAGTTGACGATCATGGGCACGCGGGCTCCCAGTTCGGTGGGCTGGCCTTTGCCCTGGCCCCCGGTGCCGTTGTCGCCGGTGAACAGCAGAATCGTATCGTTGCGGATTCCCATCTCATCGAGGGCAGCGACGAGCCGGCCCACGAGGGCATCGAGATACTCGACATTCTCCTTGAATTTGTCCTTCGAGTTGCGGAACTTTTCTTCCGCGCCGGGATGCGACGGTGGCATGGAGTAGAAGGGGGCGTGGGTGAGAACCATGGGAAAGTAGATGAAGAACGGGCCCTCCTTGTGGCGACGAGCGAAATCGATGGCGAAATCGGTGAAGATATCCGGGCCGAAATCGTCGATCGTCGTCGGCAGCTTCTTGCCGTTGATGAGGATGGAAGGATGCCAGTATCGCGAAGTCTTGTTCTTGCCCTCAAAGCCCCCCGTGTGCACCACGCCCTCGGGAAGGTTGTGGGCGTAGGCCCACATGCAGTATTCATCGAACCCGGTCTCGTAGATGAGGTTCGGAAGCTTGCCCGTCAGTTGCCACTTGCCCGACAGGGCCGTCGCATAGCCGGCCTGCTTGAGAACCTTGCCGAACGTGAGGTGGCTGGTGATCTGTTCTTCGGGCGAGCTGGGGTCCGGCCCGCCGGGGCTGCCGGGGAAGTGATAGACGCCGTTGGTGCATCCATACTGGCCGGTCATGATTTCGAAGCGAGTCGGATGGCAGATACAGGCCGTGTAGGCCGTATCGAACTGCACGCCGGTGGCAGCCAGCCGATCGAGATTGGGCGTGCTGTGTTTCCGGTTGCCGTAGCACGAAAGCTCCTTGGCTCCAAGATCGTCGGCGAGGATGACGATCAGGTTGGGGTGTTTCTCCTCAGCCACGGCCGGCTTCGGAACGAGAGCCGCAGAGGTCATGCTCAGCGTGACGGCAGCGAGCGCTGCCCTGGTGACAAAGGGAACGAGCATATCCGGCAATCTCCCGAAGAGCGACAATCCCCACTTGGCAGCCGGCCCGTCCGCGTACGGGGCAGATCGGCCGATGCTCTGGTTTGGCTCGATGGCATGCTGCGGCGGTCGATCCGGCGGTCCGCCGGCCCTCTGACGAGCTTAGTCGAACGATGCGGGCAAGACAACTTCGTTCCTGGAATCGTTACCCCTTGAACATCGGCGTATGGGGTTCGACAATTCGTGAAATGCCGCCTGCCTGAGAAAACGCCCATGGACTCCATCTATCTCGACCACAACGCGACCACACCCACCCGGCCGGAGGTTGTCGAGGCAATGGTCGCCTGCTATCGGGAGGGCTACGCCAATCCGGCCAGCCAGCACCTGCCCGGCCAGAAGGCGAGGCGGCGGCTGGAGGACGCACGGGAGCGGATCGGCGAGCTTCTCGGCCTGAGCCGGTCGGGGGCATCGCCCGACCGGGTCGTGTTTACCAGCGGCGGCACCGAGTCGAACTGTCTGGCCCTGTTTGGCATCGGGGCGTGCGACCAGCGGGAAACCGCCGGGCAGATCATCATTTCGGCCGTGGAGCATTCGAGCGTGATCGAGCCGGCCGAGCATCTTCTGAGCCTGGGATGGGGTCTGGATCAAGTGGGAGTTGACGGGCATGGCCGGGTGCAGGTGGGACGGCTCGAGGGGCTGCTATCGGAGAAGACCCGGCTGGTGAGCGTGACGCTCGGCAATCATGATACGGGGGTCGTGCAGCCGGTGGCGGAACTGGCGGAAATCTGCCGCCGGCACGAGGTGCCTTTCCACACCGATGCGATCCAGGCGGCCGGCAAGATCTCGATCGATTTCGGCAAGCTCGGCGTGGACGCGCTGAGCCTGGCCGCGCACAAGTTCCAGGGGCCGTTGGGAATCGGGGCGCTGCTGCTCGGCGGCGGCGTGGAGATCCGACCGATCCACTACGGCGGTCATCAGCAATGGGGGCTGCGTCCTGGGACAGAACCACTTCCCCTGGTTGTCGGCATGCTCACGGCGCTGGAACTGTCGCTGGCGGAGCAGGAGGAGCATGCGCGGCGGATGGGCGAGTTGCGGGCGAAGTTCGAGGCAGGGCTCAGGAAGGGGTACCCCCGCCTGAGAGTCAACGGGGGGGAGACGGTCAGGTTGCCCAACGTGAGCAACGTGGCCTTCCCTGGGCTCGACGCTCAGATGCTGCTGATGGCGCTCGACGAGGTGGGGGTGGCTGCGTCGGTGGGTTCGGCCTGTGCCAGCGGCTCCACGGAGCTGTCCCCGACCTTGCTGGCCATGGGGCTGCCCAAGGAGATTGTGGGCAGCTCGCTGCGTTTCAGCCTGGGGGCAACGACGACCGGGGAGGAAATCGAGGAGGCGGTGCGGCGGATCCTGGAGGTTGTGGGGGAACTGGGGAGGACCAGTTGCCGGTGAGGGGAAGCCCAGGCTGGATGCAGTTCGAGTGGGGGGTGGCAGGATGTTTTGTCACGCTGGAAATTGCGTTTTTTGGGGAGGGATTTTCTTCCGAAATGAGGGGACGCAGATGAATGCAAGTGTTTTTGTCTCAAGGATTTGACAAAAACAGCCCCCCTCGGCATGATGAACCGGTGGGAAGCTTCCGGGGTCTGCCGGGGGCGGGATCGTGTTGGCGGTCTGGAACTTTCTTTTTCTACCTCGCGTCCAAGACTTCGAAGCTGTGAACGACGACGCCCGATTGATTGACGAGACTCTGGCCGGCAAGTCTGCCGCGTTTGGGGAGCTGGTTTCGAGGTATCAGGAGCGGCTGTTCAATACCCTGGTCCACGTCATCGGATCGCCGGACGACGCCCTGGACATCATGCAGGATGCATTTGTGCAGGCCTTCGTCAAGCTGGAGTCGTTTCACGGGCGAAGCGCGTTTTATACGTGGCTCTACCGGATTGCCTTCAATGTGGCCGCGACCCACCGACGACGACGTCGCCCGGTTCTCTCGGTCGACCAGGCACGTGAGGAAGGCGGGGAAGAGCCGATCGGACCCGATCAAGGCCCTCTGGAGAATCTCGAAAGAGAGGAGCGGTGCCGGCAAGTCCGCGAGGCCCTCAAGATACTCAGCGATGAACACCGCGAAGTTCTCGTATTGCGTGAAATCGACGGTTGTTGCTATGAAATGATCGCTGAAATCCTTGATCTGCCCGTGGGGACGGTTCGCAGCCGCCTGCACCGGGCTCGACTGCAGCTTCGGGATGAGCTGCGAGAGGTGCTCACGGGCGAGAAATAACGGAGCGAGGTGCCGAGAGAATTGGACGCGACTTGACCTTTCACCCGCCGGGAGGCGGGATATGCGTCTCTGGGTTTTGGGGTGACACCGGGGATCGGCGACTGGCCGTTTGAGGCCGTCAGCCGATTCCGCCTGGGAGCGTGAAATCGTCAAGCATGGAGAAGACTGTTTTCTGGTTTTCGTTTTTGTCACGTTTTTCCATTCGATTGCCTGACATTTCTGCTCCCAGGTTTTTCTGAATCGACTCATGGGCCGAGGCGAGTCGGAAAACGCCGCAGCACGAGACGCGAATACACTTCATCGCATCCGTCAGTCCTGGGGCAACGAGACTCATTTCATGTTGGACTTGCCTGAGAACGAACTGCTGAGCGCCTACATCGACGGCGAATTGACCGTGGAGGAGCGGGCGGCGGTGGAACGGATTCTGAACGAGAATCCCGAAGCGCAGCAACTGGTGGATGAACTTCGGTCCTTGAGCCTCAGGCTTCAGGCCTTGCCTCCGTACAAGCTCGACGGGGGTCTTGCCGAGCGGGTGCTGGTGGCGGCGGAGCGGGAGATGCTCGCACACCCGGCGACGCCGCTCCCCAAGTTCCACCAGGTTGATGTGCCGCAGGCCAAGGCGAAATCCTGGGCAGGCCGACTCATGCGTCCGCGGAATTTTGCCTGGTCGGCGGTGGCCATCTTCGTGGCGGTCGTCTTGATGCTCAACGAGTCGGACACGAAGAACTCGCCGCCGGGCAGCGACGTGGTCTGGAGTCCCGGGGGCGTCACGATCGAGCCGTTGGACATGGACCGGGCGGTCGAAGCGGTGGAGAATCCATCGATCCCGGCGGTCGTCGACACCCGGCGGCCGAGCCCAGCGGCTCCTGAGATTGCAGATACGGCCCCGCCCGCTTCGGCGCCCACGATGGTTGCCAAGAGCGGACCTGAGGCGAAGGGGGGAGCGATTGAGAAGATAGCCCCAGGAGAAGAAGGGGCTCCGCCGCTCCTGATCCTGCAATGCGAACTGGCGGAGGGCCGCACCGGCGGCCAGTCGCTGGCCAGGCTTCTGGAGGAGGCTGGAATCGGCGGCAACCGGCCGATCCCCGAGGGGGACGGTTCGATCGAGCTGACGCTGACCACCGACCAGCTTCTCCAGGTTGTGTCCCAACTCCAGAAGGGCTCCGGCGACTTCAGCGGATTCTCTTTCCCTCTGGCCACTTCGAAGACCGCTCCTCCGCGAATTCCGAGCGGCATGGGGTCGAAGGATTCCCACAGGGAGGATACAACCGCGGCGGAAACTCCCAAGGCCCCGCGTGCTGAGGGCACGATTTCGATCCAGCAGGTTCCAGCCGAAACCTCCGCAACCGGCCGGAATCCGGCCGAGAGCACGGCGGCGAAGAAGGTGCCGAGCAGGCCGCTTCCTCTCAAGGACGATTCCACGTACCGCGTTCGCTTCGTGGTCACCAAGCCCGAGAAGGCCCAGAAGAGCGAGCCTTCGGTCGAGCGGTAACGCCGGCTTTTCCGGGCCGCGCCGGCCAGAGTGCCGAGAAGAATCGAAGCGGTCGGACCGAGGCCATGACGCATGCTGGAGCAGGATCCGGCGTGCGTTTTTCTTTTGCCTGGTGCTTTGTCTCAGCCAAATCGGGCTGCGTGATTCCCAGAATGGGTCATCTCCTTCAGGCCGCCTCCCGAAGGGTGGCGGCGGAGTCTGGATCTCTTGGAATCGTGCAAGTCTATTCAGGAATTGGGATCGAGACTGCGGAATAACTCGGCGATTGTCGCATGATTCTGCGCCATGGGTCCCAGAATCAGGCTGTGACCGAGCACCAGTCGCTCGAGACGGCAGGCCTGAGAAGCCCCAAGAAAGCGTGGGAATCCGGCCGATCTGCGTGACACTAGCGTTTGCCGGATCGTCCCAGAATCTTGCCGGCCGGTCCACTGGGAGCGGCGGCGGTCCGCAAAACTTGACGCATTTTTCAGAGGCTTCTAGAATGGAAGGCGTCCGCCAGCGGGCATTTTCCTACCCATCTTTTCCAGATTACGGCCCGCATCCCCACGAACCTTCCTGAACCTGTCGAGAGGAGGCTTTCATGCCTCAAGCCATCGTCGACCCGGAAGAATTGCGGCGTTTTGCCCGGAACTTGAAGAAGTTCAACACGAGCGTGCAGGAGCAGGCGGGGGCTTTGGGGGCTCAATTGAATGCCCTTGGTCGGACTTGGCGCGACCAGGAGCAGAAGAAGTTCGTCGAGCAGTTCGAGCAGCACATGAAGGTGATCTCGCGGTTTCTCGAAGTGAGCGAAGAACACATTCCGTATCTGCTGCGCAAGGCGGAGATCATCGAGCAGTATCTGCAGCAGCGTTAGGGCCCAACCGTGGAGCAGCCATGGGGCATCAGGCGAAAGTCACGTCGATCGATGTGATCGAACACTTTGCCGCGGCCATGAAGTGCTTCGGCGAGGACGCAAAGACGGCGCTCGACGGCATCGACATGGAAGTCCGGCGGGCCCTGAGCTGGATCCAGCGGGAGCAGAAGGACTACTGGACGCAGCAGATTCGCCGTGGTTGGGATGAAGTGAACATCGCGCGCAAGGAGCTGGAACGGAAGCTGATGTTCTATCCCGGCGACGATCGTCCCAGTTGCCACGATGAACGGCTGGCGCTGGAAGCTGCCAAGCGGAGGCTCCGGCTGGCGCAGGAGAAGCTGGAAGCGGTGAAGCGCTGGTCGCACCGGGCCGAGCGGGAAGTGAACGAGTACCTCGGCGCGGTGCAGGTGCTGAGGGAGTGGATGGAATTCGACCTGCCCCGCGCGCAGGCCGATCTGGCGCGGATGGCGAGGGCGTTGGAGGACTACGTTGCCCTGGAATCGGCCGTGGCCCCCACGTTTCCGGCCGAGCTGGAGGCGTTGATCGGCTCCGGTCCGATGACCGCCCCCCCGGCCGAAGCGCCGGCAGGCGAAGCAGGCCCCCGAGCCTTGCGTCAGGCGGAAACGGCCGGGAGGGAAGAGGGGTCGCCAGGTTTGCCCGCCCCCGTATCGGCGGCCGATCCAGAAACCGCGACTTCCGGGCCATCCGCAGCGGACTCGCTCGACGAGCGACAGGAGAAGACCGATGGTTAGGCATTGGGATCTCTCGGGTGGGGCAGCCCGTCTGGAGCTTGCGGCGGAGGACCTGAAGGCGGCCCGAACGGATTCGTCGCGGTACTGGCACGACTCGACGAGCCGCAAATTCGACGAGACGTATCTGGCGCCTCTTGACCCGAGGATTCGCCGTGCACTGGACGCGATCCACCGGCTGGCCGAAGTGCTGGGCCAGGCTCGGCGCGAATGTGGAAACGACTGATACAGCGGACAAGCCCCGGCTGCCCAGCCGAGCCCCCGGGCAACCATGGGGCGCGGCTGCGTTGGACTGCGGGATGCTTGCGGCATCGCAGGCCGAAGCCTGAACTGCGACCTGTTGAACCCTGACAACTCCCTTCGACACCGAACCTCGGCGGCGTCCCCATGAGCAATTCCCTATCCGTGAGCCTGGCTGATCGGACCCTCTCGGAGTTTGTTCGAGCGGCCGGTCGTCGCGGGCCGGCCGAAGTGGAGATTCCCCGGCAGTATGCCGAGATCCGGGAGCGGATGGAGGCAGAGTACCGGACGGGCCGCGAGAAGTTTCAGCACGAGTACGACGAAGCCCGGGAGCGTGCAGTCCAGGAGTACTGTGCACGGAAGGAGCGGATGATCGCGGCGGCCCGCCAGGAGCACGACAAGGTGGCCGACGAGTTTGAAGCCGCGAAGCGGAAGGCGATCATCGTGTGCGATGGGGCCGTCAAACTCGCCAAGAAGAAACTGGAGGAGGCCCACTGGGAGGCGACGACCATCTTCGACGCGAAGAAGGACGAACCCGGCGCCCGGCTCCAGGAGACCCTGAAGAGTCTGGAGGAGGGCTGGGGGCGGGTCGAGGCGATCCGGGAGAACCTCGGCCGCCTGCTCCAGCGTCGCCGCATGTGGACACCGGCCCTGGCCGAGTCGTCTGAGAAGAGGCCCGACGGGACCGACCTGAAGGGAAACGTCGGCTCGAAGCCGGAATTCGACAATCTGGTCGAGCAGGTCCATCAGCGTGCCATTGCCATAGCCGACCAGCGTCTGGCCCGATGCTTTCAGGGGGTGATCCGCCCGGGGGGCACTTTGATCCTCGTGTGCGGAGTGCTGGGAGCCCTGGCCGGCGTGGCGGCAGGCGAGGCGCGAGTGCCTTGGATCATCGGGGCGGCGGCCTTCGGGCTGGCGCTTTGGGGCGCCGGGGGGTATTGGCTGTTCCGCAAGAGCCGCCGGCAGGCCAGCGAGGACTATCGAGCGTGGGCGGAACTGGCCGCATCGGCCGACACGGCCCTGCGCCGGGCCACGCACTTTGCGGAAAGCGAGTGTGAACGCCAGAGCCGCGAGATCTACGAGCAGTTCGACGCGGAGATGAAGCGGGCCAGCGACGCCTTTTTGAAGCACTCCTCCGAGCAGGAATCGCAGAAACTGCAGGAACTGGCCCGGTTGGAGGGGACATGTCCCGGACAGCTCCAGGAGATGAGCCAGCGGCACGAAGCGGAGCTCGCCCAGGAAGAGAAGCGGCATCTGCTCCTCCTGGAGCAAATGGAGAAATCGTTCCATGCCAGGACCCACGAGTTGGGACGCCAGCGGGCACTGAAGAGTTCCGAAACCGATCGGGCCATGAAACAGGATTGGACCAGCATGTCGGAGGCCTGGATGGCCAGCCTGGGCGAGTTTGAATCGACTCTCGGGGCGATGAATCGGCAGCAGCGGGAAACGTCGCCCGACTGGCACAGCGACGACTGGAAGCGGTGGACGATGCCGACCTCGATCCCGCCGGCCGTCTGTTTCGGCCGGTACTCGGTCGACCTGTCGCGGGTGGAATACGGTGTTCCCAAGGACGACCGCCTGATGCCGGGCCAGACCAGGTACGAGTTGCCGGCCGCGTTGCCGTTTCCCGAACGGTCGCTCCTGTTGCTGAAGTCGAACGACGGCGGCCGGCCCGCGGCGATCGAGGTGATCCGATCGGCGATGCTCCGGATGCTCACCTCGCTGCCGCCGGGCAAGGTCCGCTACACGATCATCGATCCGGTGGGGCTGGGGGAGAACTTCTCGGCATTCATGCATCTGGCCGACTACGACGAGCAGCTCGTGGCCAGCCGCATCTGGACCGAGCCCGCACATATCGAGCGGCGTCTGGCGGACCTGACCGAGCACATGGAAACGGTGATCCAGGTGTACTTGAGAAACGAGTTCCAGACGATCCAGGAGTACAACGACTTTGCGGGGGAACTGGCCGAACCTTATCGGGTGCTGGTGATCGCCAACTTCCCCTCGGGTTTTTCCGAAGCCGCCGCCAAGCGGCTCACGAGCATCGTCACGGCGGGGGCCCGCTGCGGCATCTACACGATCATGAACGTGGACCCGAAACAGCGGATGCCGCGCGATTTCCACCTCAGCGACCTGGAGGCCCACTCCTTTCAACTGGTCCAGCAGGGAGACTGCTTCGTGTGGAACCACCAGGCCTTCGGTCCGTTGCCGCTGGAGGTGGATCGGCCGCCGGAGGCAGAACGTTTCACCGAGCTGGTGCGTACCGTCGGCGGAAAGGTCAAGGATGCCGATCGGGTGGAGGTTCCCTTTGCCAACGTGGCGCCGGAGGAGGGCACGTGGTGGACGGACGACAGCCGTCGGGGCGTCGACATCCCCCTGGGACGGGCAGGCGCCACCAAGCTCCAGCACCTGCGTCTGGGGCAGGGCACGTCGCAGCACGTACTGATTGCCGGCAAGACGGGTTCCGGGAAATCCACCTTGCTCCATGCGCTGATCACCAGCTCCGCGCTGCGCTACAGTCCCGACGAGCTGGAGTTCTACCTGATCGACTTCAAGAAGGGTGTCGAGTTCAAGGCCTATGCGGCCTTCAATCTGCCCCACGCGAAAGTCGTGGCGATCGAGAGCGAAAGGGAGTTCGGCCTGAGCGTGCTGGAGCGGCTCGACGGCGAGCTGAAACGCCGCGGCGACATGTTCCGGCGGATCGGCGTCCAGGACGTGCGGGGCTACCGCGCCGCCGAGCCGGAGGCCCGCATGCCGCGGATCCTGCTGATCATCGACGAGTTCCAGGAACTGTTTGTGGAGGAAGACCACATTGCACAGAGCGCGTCGCTGCTTCTGGACCGGCTCGTTCGCCAGGGTCGCGCCTTCGGCATTCACGTGCTACTTGGATCGCAGACGCTGGCCGGGGCCTATTCCCTGGCCCGCAGCACACTCGGCCAGATGGCGGTGCGGATCGCGCTGCAGTGCAGCGAGGCCGACGCCCACCTGATTCTCAGCGAGGAGAACACCGCGGCCCGTCTTCTGACCCGGCCGGGCGAGGCGATCTACAACGACGCCAACGGGCTGTTCGAGGGAAACCATCCGTTTCAGGTGGTGTGGCTTCCGGACCATGAGCGGGAGCAGTACCTGCGAAGCCTGGAGAGTTTTGCCCGGGAGCGGAACTATGCCGGTCCGGCGGCGATCGTGTTCGAGGGCAACGTGCCGGCGGATCCGCGGACCAACGTGTCTCTGGGCCGGCTTCTGAGCGGGGAGCAGGAGCCGGAATTCGTCCACGCGCCTCACGCCTGGCTTGGTGCGGCCGTGGCGATCAAGGAGCCCACCAGCGTGCCCATGCTGCGGCAGAGCGGCGGCAACCTGCTGCTGGTGGGCCATCGGGAGGAGGCGGCGTTGGGAGTGCTGGCCACCTCGCTGGTGGCATTGGCGGCCCAGGACCGCCCGCACGACGGCAACTTCGGCCGTTACGTCGTTCTGGATGGAACGCGAGCGGACGCCCCCGAGGCGGGGTTCTGGCCGCGTTTTGCCAGGCAGTTCGGCCGCCCGGTGACGGTGGTTGCGCCGCGTGAAGCCGCCAAGGTGATCGGCGAGATCGACGAGGAGGTTCGCCGGCGACGGGAAGGGGATATCGAAGACGCCCCTCCGATCTTCGTGGTTGCCTACGACCTGGGGCGTTTTCGTGACCTGCGGCGGGGGGAGGACGATTTCAGTTTCTCGATGAGCGAAGAGAAGCCGGCGAGCCCGGGAAAGCAGTTTGCCAACATCCTCCGCGAGGGGCCGGCGGTCGGCATTCACCTTCTCATGTGGTGCGATTCCTACAACAATGTGATCCGGGCCCTCGATCGCCAGGGCCTGCGCGACGTGGACCACCGGGTCGTGTTCCAGATGAACGCCACGGACTCCAGCAACCTGATCGACACGCCGCTGGCCAGCCAGCTCGGAGTGCATCGGGCGATTCTCTACAACGAAGGGCGCGGCACGATCGAGAAATTCCGCCCCTACGGCCTGCCCACGGACGAGTGGATGGCCTCTGTGCGGGTGCTGTTGGCGCCCGGCAGCGCGGCGGCCAATCCGTGATCGGCCGGCCGCGGTTGCGGGGCGGATTGCAGTGGAAATGCTGTCTATTCCGGCTCGCCGGCCCTTCTGCGGCAAGAGAGCGGGCCCCCCCATCATCCGGAACGTTCTTTCCTGCCCTCTGGGGGGCCATTTCTGGCGCTTTTTGGGGCCTTCGAAACGACCTCTTGTTCCGGTTTGGGCTACGTTTTCCCAA
>CAZLWV010000006.1:51384-52882 GCA_964563135.1 uncultured Planctomycetaceae bacterium | reverse complement strand
TCGAGTGTGTGAGGGCAGGCTGGAAAGAGACAGGAGATTGTCAAGAATGAGACTGCTGCGGAGTTGCATGAACCTGGGATTGAAGACGAAGCTGATGGTAGTCATGTCGGTGCTGGGCATCGCGGCCTGTGCGATCTATGGGAGCTACCTGTACACCAATTCGGTCCGGCAGACAGTGGCCAAGGCCCGCGAAGACGCGCAAAGCCTGCTCGAGCGATCGACCGAGATGTTCCTGGTTTCGACGCGCAAGTTCCACGACGAGTTTGGGAAGGCCCAAACGGTTTCCGACGAGGAGGCGAAGAAGGTTCTGGCCGACTGGAGCCGCACGATCTTTGCCGTGGATGAAGCCGTGATTCACGACCATGGGGATGACAAGCCCCGCGTTCGCTTGACGGGCGACACGGAGGCCTACGGGTTCCCGCCGCTGGGCGGCAAGAACACGGTGCTGCAATCGGAATTCGAGAAGCAGGCCGCCGCGCGTCTGGCTGCCGGGGAGTCGATGATCGAAGAGATCGACGGGACCCATCTTCGGATCGCCGTTCCGCTGCCCGCCCAGGCCCACGCGGGGTGTGCGGAGTGCCATTTTGCCACGATCGACGGGCTGAAGTCCGATTTCGGCCGCAATGTGGTGCTCGGATCGCTCAATGCCTATGTTCCGATCAGCGGCCGGATGCAGGAGGCCAGGAACCATGCGATCATCGCCATCGTGTCGCTTGCGGCCACCTTTGCCGTGATGATCGCCCTGATCCAGCTTTGCGTCAACGGCATGATTGTCAAGCCGATTCGCCGCTGCATGAGTGCAGTGGCCGCCCTGGCCAAGGGCGATTTTTCGCAGAAGGCGAAGGTCGGCACGGAGGACGAGTTGGGGCGGATGGCGACGGCGATCAACGAGTCGATCGAGGCCACGAAGCAGGCCTTCGAGGAGGTGAACGAGGCTGCCCGCCGCGAGAAGGAGGCCCAGCAGGAGCGCGAGGCGATCGAGCGGAGACAACTCGAGGAAGAGAAACAGCGCCAGGCGGAGGCCGCCGAAGCCGAACGGGTTCGCCGCGAGGAAGAAGAGCAGCGGCGCCAGCGGGAGGCCGAGGAGGAACGCGAGCGAGCCGAGGCCGATCGCCGGCAGGCGGAACAGCTTCGGGCGAAGGTGGACCGGCTCCTGGAAGTGGTGAATTCGGCCGCCGACGGCGACCTGACGCGGCACGTGGAAAGCGACGGGAAGGAGGCCATTGACGAGCTTGCCCGTGGCATCGACCGCATGATCAACGATCTGGGAGGCATCATCGGGCAGGTAGCGGACAACGCCATCCAGTTCGGCGAGGGTTCGCGGGTGATAGCCGAGAGCTCCCAGTCGCTTGCCGCCGGGGCCCAGACCCAGAGTGCGACGGTGGAAGAGATGAATGCCTCGATCGACGAGCTCACCCGTTCGATCGAAACAGTGCGAGCCAGCGCGAAAGAGGCCGAGAGGGTGGCACGCGAGACGAATGATCTGGCCGAAAAGGGG
>CAZLWV010000006.1:33299-51374 GCA_964563135.1 uncultured Planctomycetaceae bacterium | reverse complement strand
TGGAGCTGATCAAGACGAGTTCCACCCAGATCGGCGAGATTATCCAGGTGATTTCGGAGATCGCCAGCCAGACGAACCTGTTGGCGCTGAATGCGGCGATCGAGGCCGCCCGGGCGGGCGAGCACGGCATGGGATTCGCCGTGGTGGCGGACGAGGTCCGGAAACTGGCCGAACGGTCGAACCGGGCTGCCGGAGAAATCACGAAGCTGATCAAAGAGTCGACCAACCGCGTGGAGGAGGGCGCCCAGCTCAGCGAAGAGACGGGCGAAGCTCTCAAGGCGATCCTCCAAGCGGCCTCGGCCACCGCCTCGCGGATCGGCGAGATCGCCACCGCCACCGTGGAACAGGCCAACAACGCCGCGGAGGTTTCCAAGGCGATCCGCAACGTGACGGAGGTGACCGAACAGACGGCCGCCGGCAGCGAGGAGATGGCCTCCAGCAGCCAGCAGCTCGGGGCTCAGGCCACGGTGCTTCGCGACCTGGTGAAGCGGTTCAAGACCGGCGTGGGGAAGGCGTGACCTGCTGAAGAGGCAACTTGTGCCGCAGGACAGGGATCCGATCCTGCTCCGAGTCGGCGGCATGGCTGCAGTGCAAGAGACAAGCCGGTGGACTACCGGCTCCTGAACAACACCGGCCGGCCCTCCATCGATGGAGGACCGGCCGGTTCTTTTTGCGGTTTCGTCTGGAAAAGCGGGGATCACCTGGCGCGGTTCGAGAGCCGTTTCGCCCTGGCAACCTGGTCGGCATCGTTGGAGGTTTCGACGATCTTCTTCATGGCAGCGGCCACTGCGGCCTTGTTGTCGTTGACGATGTTCTCGCCGATCTTGATAGCGGCATCGCATGCCACCTTACCCAGAACCGCGTCCCCTGCGTAGGCCATGACCAGGTTGAGGGCGTCGGCCGAAGGGTAGCGGATGATCGAGTGCTCCAGCACGATCGCCTTTTCGTCGGGGCGATCGGCCAGTCCCAGGGCATTTTGGCAGATGGTAAAGCCCTCAGCGGGAGTGGGATTCAACTGGCGGGCGATGCGGATATAGCCGCGGAGGGCCCGGATCCTGTACTTGTTCTCCTTCAGGTCCTTGGCCAGGTCGAACAGTTCAGGAGCGTCATCGGTGCTGGTCCAGTTGCCGAGGACCTCGGTGGCCTTGTCCTGCATGGCCTCGTCGCCGGATCGCGCCAAGGCGACGATGGTCTTCAAGGCCGTCTGGCCGCTGATGTCCAGGAGACGGTCCATGAGGAATACGTTGACCTGGGCCGGCGCGGCCTGCATGCACTGGGCGATTTTGGCGGCGCAGGCGTCTTCATCGGGCATGCGGATGACGGTATCCTTGATGGCCTGCTGGGCAACGGCCTGTTCCTCGGCCGTTTTCGCCTTGGCCAGGCGATCGACCAGCCCGGGGAGCCGTTCCAGGCCGACGGTCTGGCCGAGGGCCCGAACCGCCGCCAGTTGGATCTGCATGTCGGGAGACTGGGCGGCTTTTTCGAGAGCCTCGCTGGCGGCCATGATCCGGCGTTCGCCGGCCGTTTCGATGGCCAGGGCGAGGGCCTGGCCCTGGCTGCCGGCAACGGCGGCGACGACGGCGGCGTCGACTTGCTGGCCCGGCATGGCGACGAGCACCTGACGGGCAGCCGTTGCGATGTCGGGATCTGCATCGGTTGCAGCTTCCAGGAGGAGGCCGACATTGTCGGCTTCACCCAGGGCCACGAGGGCCTCGATGGCTGCCAGGCGCAGTTCCTTGGTGTCGGAAGCGGCCGCCTTGACCACGGCCGGCAGGGCCGAGGCGTCGCGGCGATCGGCCAGGGCGGTCAGCAGCTTGGCCTGCTGGTCGGCGGGGACCTGGTCGAGAAGGCCGAGAAGGGCGGCGGCGACGGCCTGGCCGGGAATCAGCCTGGCGGCCCGCAGGGCGACGCCGCGCAGGCGGGCCTCGTCCGACTTGAGCTGTTCGACCATCAGGGCGACACCTTCCTCGCCGCGGGCAAGGATGGCGTTCTGCGTGGCTGCTTCGACGACGAACAAGGGAACATCGGCCTTGCGGACCGTGTCGAGCAGGTCAAGGGCGACGGCCTTATCGCCTCCGGCCAGGAGCTTGTCGGCGCAGGCCAGGCAGGCGTCGGCCACCTGGATCTTCAGGGAGCCCTTGGTTTTGGCGAGCTGCTGCTTGAGCACGGCAACCGCCTCTTTCGTGGCGATCTTGCCGAGCGCGGCCGTCGCGGCGGCCACGATCTGGTCATCGCGATCCATCAAGGCGGTGAGCGCCTCGACGGCCTCCGGGTCGCGGCGGACGCCGATCGAATTGATCACGCCCACCAGCAGGTTGCCCTGAACCTTGTTCAGAGCGTCGCGGAAAGCGGCATCGACCGATGGATCGGGGAGCGGCTCGAGGCTGTAGCGGGCGTAGTGGGCCCACTTGGCGTCTTCCAGGATCGGCGCCAGGGCGGGAACGGCGTATTTCGTGCCGAAGATGGCCAGCCGCTTGAAGGCAACCGCCTTGGCATTGTCCGTGGCGTCGGCCGACTGGATGATCGCCAGGCACTTGGCGGTCTCATCCTGGGGATCCTGGTCGGACTGCAAAGGCAGGTCGGAATTCTGCCCGAAAACTCTCGCGGTGCCGACCGCCGCTGCCAGCAGGGCCAGGGCGACAATCAGGGGTTTGGAATAGCAAAACATATTGGATCATCTCCTCGACTCAATGCTTGTTTGGAGCATTCGCATTTCTGGATTCTGGATTGGTCTGGAATTTCGTGGTTCGTGCTTCGGATTTGCCGAGCGAGGTATCCCACCGCGGGACACCGGACGGCGGATCAGCTTCTCCACGGTTCGCGGTAGGCGCGACTGCGCATGCGGTTGGCCTCGGCGTCGCCTACGAATTCGATCCGCTGGGTGTCGAGGGTGAGCTTGCGGCCGAGCTGCCAGGCGATGTAGGCGGCGTGGCAGGCGATGTGGGAATTGGCCACCCGGTCGGCGTTGGACTGGGCGATGGCGCGGGTCTTGACGCAGTTGAGGAAGTCGCGGATGTGGTTCGTCGCGTCGGTGCCGGCGGTGGTCACATTCTTGAGGTACTGGCGGACGGAAGCCGAGGTCTTCATGCGGCCGCTGTCGCCGGTTTCGACCCAGCCGGTCTCGCCTTCGTAGCGGGCGCTGCAGGTTCCCAGGCCCATCCAGCCGGTGTCGCGCATGACGAGCTTCAGGCCGTCGTCGTAGGTGCAATGGACGTGGGTCTCGCTGACCGGCTCGTAGATATTGGGCATGGTGTGATCCTTCTGGGCCGCCCATTGGCAGAGGTCGACCGTGTGGGAGCCCCATTCCAGGATGCCCCCGCCGTGGAAGTCGAAGTGTCCGCGCCACGCGCCTTCGATGTAGCGCTTGTTGAAGGGGCGTGAGGGGCAGGGGCCGAGCCAGGTATCCCAGTCGACCTCCCATTCGGCGTCGTCCTGGCTGGGCACATCCTCCGCCTGAAGCCACTCCTGGGTGGTGCCGGGAGCGAGCGTGTTGGCGTGGACGGTGGTCAGTTTGCCGAGCCGGCCGGACTTGCAGAGGTCGGCCGCGAGGATGAAGTTGGCGATATTGCGGCGCTGGGTGCCGGCCTGGTAGACCACGCCGTAGCGCTTGATCGTGTCGGCCAGGTCGATGCTCTCCTGGATCGTGGTGGAGCAGGGCTTTTCCGAGTAGATGTCCTTGCCGGCCTTGGCGGCCAGGATCGCAGCCATGGTGTGCCAGCGGTCGCCGGTGGCAATGAGCACCGCGTCGGTATCCGGGCGGGCCAGGAACTCATGGGGATTCTCGTACATTGCGCAGTCGGTGTTTTTGTAGAAATCGTCGACCGTCTTCTTGACCGTCTGGCGCGACTTGAGGCGGACGTCGCAAATGGCGACGAACTGGACATCGGGCGACTCGAGCAGGCATTTCAGGTCATGCATGCCGCGGCCACGAATCCCGAACCCGCCCATCACAATCCGCTCGCTTGGAGCCACGACTCGGTGGTCGCCCAAGGCGGAACTGGGAATGATCTGCGGCAACACCAGAACCGCACCCGCCTGGGCTGCGGTTCGGAGAAACCGCCGACGTGAAAACGCCGCGTAATTCTGCGACATGGTCGGTCTCCTCAATCGAATCAAAGCAGGGAAATAGGTCGAAGGGGTCCTATTATAGCCGCCTTGTGCGCGCAACGCACGCATCTGGGAACGTTCACCTCGCAGGAGGGGGCAACCGCCGGCCCCGGCTGCGGACGTGGCGCTGAGGCGCTGCCAAACCGAATTCGGTCTTCGGACGGCGCTGGTTTTCCGGTAAATTCGAGACGTACTGGTACTTTTTTGAAGAATCGGCCTTCCCGCGTCTGCGGCGTGGATTGACCGGCCGGCGCCGGATCGGTAAATGAGACGTTTGTCGCAAAACGCGCCCGCACCATTCGCCGCAAATCCGGATCGCAAGCGCGGCCCGAAGCACGGAGCCGATGCGCGAGCCGAGGACGGAGAGCACCGGCTCGGATGCCAGGTCGAAGCTGGGGCGGGGTCGGAACAGGAGCCGCGCGGTCCGGCCCTGTTCCGGACAGGCCTGCCGCGCATGTCGCGGCGGGGAAATGGCCGGCCGACTGCCCTGAGCCCCACCGTCTCCCGATTCCTGCCGGTACTGCCGCATCGCCGGCGGGAACGAACCACCGATGGCTGAACCGACACTGAAATGGACCTCCATCCGCCCCACCGTTCTCTCGATTTTCTGGAGACTCACGAACGTTTTCTGCCCGTCAAGGAGGAGGCGATCCTTCGCAGAATCCTGGCCGATGGCGGTTGTTCCGACGAGCAGCGGCAGCAATTCTGCCTGTTTCTCGACATGGTCCGGGCCAGGTTTCACTTCGAATTTGTGGACGAAATCAACTCGCTCAAACGGCTCTACGATCCTTTCGATCCGGACCGCGATACCCAGTTGCTGGCGGAGTTGTCGGCCCAAGAGCGGGAGGAAGCCTTTTCCGAGCTGCGGCGGCGTTACGAGAAGCTGCTCCTGAGCAGCAACTACGTGAAGCTCAGCCGCGAGCAATTGCTGGCCTGCATGGAGTCGCGCAACGAGTTGGGCCTTTCGGTCCGGGTGAACCTGGACGACTACGAGGTCCTCGACGTCTTCTACCGGGGGATTCGCGCGGCGCAGCAGTCGTATCGCACCTGGAGCACTCTTTTCCGCAAGCGGACGGTTCCGGTTCGGATGTTCTCGCGAGTCGCCATTCTGGTTCGCAGGCGGCATGCGCGACGGGGAAAGGAGCCGGCCAGAGATGTCGTGCTCATGAAGCTCTTCAAGGACATCGTGCTGGAAGACCTGAAGATGACCTCGCCGGAAGTCCGGGTGCGGATGAAGCTGCTGGACAAGCTCAAGGTAGGGGGCACCGTGGCCGGCGGCCTGGCCGCGCCCACCATCAAGCTGTTCACGGCCGCGATCATCTCCCCGCTGGTGTTGCTGGTGATCGTGGCGGGGTTTGTGGGGGCCTTTTTCAAAGGGGTCTTCAGCTTCCTGACCAGCAAGACGAAGTACATGCAGACCCTGTCCTCCAGCCTCTACTACAAGAATCTGGCCAACAACGTCAGCGCCCTGACGCGGCTGGTGGATACCGCCGAGGCGGAGGAGATCAAGGAGCTTCTGCTGGCCTACTACATTCTGTACAGCGAGCGCGGCGCGGGCTACACGATGGAGGAACTCGACGCCCGCGTGGAGGCCTGGCTCCGCGAGAATTTTCAGCTCCCGAACGTGGACTTCGAAATGGCCGACGCGGTCCGCAAGCTGATCGACAAGGAACTGATCGAGGTCTGCGAAGAAACGGCCCCGGACGGCACGCCCCGCCGGGTTCTCAAGGCCCTCGACCTGGAGGTTGCCCTGGACCGGCTGGACCGGTGGTGGGACGAATACTTCTCGCCCAACGGCAAGAAGTGTCTGTGAGATGCGGCACGGGGTTGCGGGTCCGGGACGGGACACTGCGGAGGTGCCAGGGGCGTATCGGCCTGGTGAAACTCACTCTTTGGGGGAGTGCAGGAACCTTCCGCTGCCCGGGAAGATCTCAGCCTATCGGTGGCGCGACGTGCGGGCCCAAGTGGGTTGGGTGCTCGGCAGGGCGATCGGGAAGGATTCAGCCGAGCGGTCGGCGAGCCTCCCCCTGACCGATCCGCGACGGCAAGCCGTAACGGTACGAAAGCGGATTCCAGGGGGGTAGAATCTGCCTCGGGGAAAGACTTGCGATCGGCCCGGGCAAGATGGGGAACTCGGTACGGCCGAACCCGTCGTGAACTTCGGGCGACGGCTGGGGGCGGGAATTTCTTCCCGGATCTTGACGGCCATTCACGGGCGGATACACTAACGTCATCTTCTCGCGTTTCCAACTCCGTTCTAGCTCACCTTATTTCTCGGAGGTCGCCGTAACATGAAAAAAAAAAAGGGCTGGGTTCACTCTCGTGGAGTTGCTGGTTGTGATCGCCATCATTGGCATCTTGATCGCGCTGCTATTGCCGGCTGTCCAGGCAGCCAGGGAGGCAGCCCGACGTTCCCAATGCAGCAACAACCTCAAACAGCTCGCATTGGGAGTCCACAACTATGCCGACACGTTCCAGAGTTTTCCCTCGGGATTCATCACCAACCTGCCGGCATCTCCGGCCACACTCGAGCGTTCGCACTGGAGTTGGGGAGCGATGATCCTGGGTTTCATCGAGCAAACCCCCTTGCAGGACCAGTTGCAGGTGGGGCGTGTTCCCTTGTGGAGCGACCTGACGACGCCCACCGGGCTGGCTGCTTTGAAGACGCCGATATCGGTTTTCACCTGCCCCTCCGACTCCGGCCCGGCATTGAACGACTTTGGTGTCAAGTACAAGGCCGCCTACTCCACCTATGAGAAGCAGGTAACCAGCAACGGGACGGACCGGATCGCGATTGCCAAGTCGAACTATGTGGGCGTGGCGTGCAGCGGCAACAGCACGACGCCTCCCAACGGCGAGAACACCTACGGACCGGCCAGCGGCGTGCTGTTTTCGAACTCCCACATCTCGTTTCGCGACACCACCGACGGGACCAGCAATACGGCGATGATCGGAGAGCGGTGTTTCCACGTCAACGGCCTGGACGTGGGGGCAGGGAACGCCCTGGGATTCAGCAGCGAAGTGACCGGCTACAGCAGCCGCAATCGTTCGCTGCTGGCAGCGTTGGGCATCCCCTATTGGGGCATCAACCAGACGGTGATCAACGCCGACCATCAGAACCGCGGATTTCACAGCAATCATCCCGGCGGGGCCCAGTTTGCACTGTGCGACGGATCGGTTCGCTTCGTCAGCGAGACGATCGACTTCCGCCCCGGGAACCTGACGTCGGGTGGGGCGGCCAACCACTGGGTCGACAGCACCTTCGAGCGGTTGCTGTCGAGAAACGACAATCAGCCCATTGGGGAATTCTGAGCGGTCCGCCGCCGCGAGCGTCCGGAGATCGCCGCTCGGGGGCGCCCCTGCGCCCGGTCGGGGCCGAGGGCCCGGAACCACTGTGTCGTGACGGCCGGAAGGCCGTCCGGCGGCTTCACCCGGCTGAAGTGCCGGCCGTTCTGCATCCATCCATCTTTGTGCGAGGCTCGCCGCCTGGACGCGGGTCTCCCATTCCTCTTCCGGCAGAAAGCGAGGTCGAGATGACGTATCCATGGAGGTTGTTGTTGATTGGACTGTTGCCGGCGCTGGTGCTGGCGAGTATCGGCTGTGGCAGGAGCGATCTGCCCGAACTGGGGCGAGTGCAAGGCACCGTGACTCTGGACGGCAAGCCGCTTGCCGGAGTGATCGTCACGTTCCAGCCCGATTCCGGGCGCCCCGCCGTGGCCAATGCCGACAGCGAGGGGAGGTACGACCTGATGTACACCAACGATGTCAAGGGGGCGACGGTGGGACAGAACACGGTGAAAGTCATCTGGCCGGACGGGGCAACTCCGACCGCGAAGATTCCCGAGGAGTATGGATACAATTCGACCATCAAGAAGGAGGTCAAGGCCGGAAAGCAAACGATCGACATTGCCATGAAATCCATGTAGCGCGCCGGCGCAAGGGGTTGCACGCGTGATCCGTTTCCACCGTTTCCTGCCGTTGTTGCTGACGGGGTTGCTGGCGACCGGCGCCGCCTGTGCGGACTCGTTTCGCGTCCGGCCGTACGTTCAGAACCCGGCCGAGGACGCCGTCACCATCCGCTGGCTGTCCGGCGCGGGAGAGCCGGGCATGCTGACGGTGGAAACCGCCGCCGGGCCCCGCCAGTTTCGCTCACAGCCCCGCGAGGCGCAGAGCCTGGCCTACAACCCCTTCAAGCCGGAGCCGGGGGCCCCGCACCCCGGCTTGCCCTGGCTCCACAGCCTGCGAGTGACCGATCTGAAACCGGGGACGGAGTACGTCTACCGGGTGCGTCAAGGAAACCAGCAATACGCCGGTTCCTTCCGGACGGCTCCGGCCGCCGACCAGGCAATCCGCTTCATCGCCTATTCCGATTCCGAAACCGAGCCGGAATCGACGACCGATCCGCCGGTCGATTGGCCTGCGTCGCCGGGCAGCAACCGGCCGGAAGGGTTGACCCGCTACGTGGCGGACCAGACCACCGGCTACCGCGAGAATCTCAAGGTGATCGCGGCGAGGAAACCCGATTTTTTGCTCATCGTGGGCGACCTGGTCGAAACGGGAGGCGAGCAGCGCGATTGGGACGAATTCTGGCGGCACGTTGCCGGGGATTACGGCGATCTGGCCGGCAGCGTGCCGATCTTCCCGGCACTGGGCAATCATGAGAACTACGCCGGTCCCGGCGGCGGCTACTCGGCGGAAGGCTCCAACCTGGCCGCCGAGAAGTTCCTGACCTATTTTGAGGTCCCCTCGAACCAGGCCTCCAACGAGAAGCATCGCGGCCGTTACTACCGCATCGACTACGGGCCGGTCACCATCATCACGCTGGACTCGAGCAACGGGTTGCCCCACAAGACGCAGTCCGACACGAACCATTTCCTGGAAGGGAACAACTCTCCCGACTTCAATCCCGGCTCGGAACAATACCGCTGGCTCCAGTCGCAACTGGCCGATGCGAGGCAGCGGACCCGCTTCACTTTTGTACAGTTCCACCACACGATGTACGGTTCGGGCCCGCACAGCATTCCGTTTGGCAAGGCCGGCTTTTCCGGGCAGGCGGGAATCGCCATGCGGGTGATCATGCCGTTGCTGCTCGAATACGGCGTGGACGCGGTCATTTCGGGACACGACGAGCTGCTGGAACGGTCGCTGGTCGCGGGAACAGAGACGCTTGCCGACGGCACCACACGCCCCCACCGTATTCACGTCTACGACGTGGGGATCGGCGGCGATGGGCTGCGCGGGCCTTCGACGGGCTTCGACAACCCCCACCGCGAGTTTGTGGCTCACGAGGACGAGCCGGAAGTCTGGCAGGGAAATCGACTCATCTCCGGCGGCAAGCACTACGGGCACCTGGAGGTGAACGTTGCCCCCAACGCCGACGCGGAGTGGCAGGCGGAACTGGCACTGGTTCACGTCTTTCCGCTCGTGGACGATGACGGCAAGATTATCGGCTGGCAGCGCCGCACGGTGGGTGATGCCGTCATGCTCACGGCCTCTGGCAAACCGCAGTAGAACCGGCGGCGCGATGATTCTTACAGGCCGTGCGGGCGAACGGCCCCCCAGGCGGCAAAGTCCGCGGGAGAATTTCTTCCTCGTGTAAAGCCCTGGTACATGGCGGGAGGCTTTCCCGCATGGATGGGCAGCTACGGCAGTTTTGCTATCGGCGGCAGGGGTTTGTCACCGACATGGGCGTGCCCGACCGGGGGGCCGGCTCCCAAGGGCCTTGGGCAGCCGCAGAGTTGCCCCCGGTTCATACTTGACTCTGGAACTGGCAATACTTAGCCTGGGAAGGGAGCGGGAGTTGGTCTTCCCGCTCGGCCGGGGACATGACAGGACGGCTGTCGGCTTCTTTTCTGCCACCCGGGCGGCTGGCTTGCAAGGGTGGTTTCATTTTCGCAGCGCAAGGCGGAGGGATAGGTGATGCGAAACTCGGTTCTGGGGCTGGTGGTTCTCGTGCTCTGGGGGTCGGGTTCGGCGCGGGGCGATATCATTCTCTTTCCCATCCCCAACACGCCGCTGGTGTGCCTGATCCAGGGGCAGGTGACGGTCCATCCGGGGCGAACGGTGACGGTGAGCCATTCGCGGTTTGGCGATCTCTATTTCGACCTGAGCGAGATCCGCTACTGGAAAGCGCCGACCATCGAATCGATCGCCAATCGCAAGTTCAAAGAGGCAAAGCAGAGCGGCAACGCCAGCCTGTGCCTAGATGCCGCCCGCTGGGCGCTGCACAACGGCCAGCTTGCCATTTTCTACCAGGCAGCCGCGGAGGCCTGGAGGATCGAGCCCAATCATCCCACGGTCGTGCGGCTGGCGGATATGAAGAAGAAGATCGACGCGCCGATCCCCCCCTCTCCCGACCTGGAGAAGGAGATTCGCCTCTACATCAAGAACGATCGGGATATGAAGGTGGTGCAGAGCAAGCACTTCCTGATTCTTCACAACACGTCCTCCGATCGAGACCCGTACTCGAAGAAGACCCGCGTGGAGACGCGTGTGGAGCTGCTTGAAACGGTCTACGAGAGCTTCCTGATGAAGTTCTGTCTGGAGGGCTGCAACCTCCAGGTCCCGGCGCAGAGGCTCAAGGTGGCCCTGTTTGCAGATCGTGAGGATTTTCTGGCATCGAGCGAAGACGGCCTGGAGATCGCGTTGGGATTCTACACGAGCAAGGAGAACATTTCTGTCTTCTACGACCAGGGGACCAACGACGAGCACAAGGCGTTGGAGGCGATCAGCAACTTGCTCCAGGAGCGGAAGCAGTACGCCATCAAGAACCGGACCTACGACGCGAAAGACACGGTCCGCATGGCCGACACGATCCGGCTCCTGTCGCTGGTTGCCCGCGACAACGCCGACATCGAGGTTGTCAGCCACGAGGCGACGCACCACCTGGCGGCGGCGACGGGGCTTTTTCCGAACAAGTCGCCGGTGACCACCTGGGCCCACGAGGGCCTGGCCACCTACTTCGAGACCCCCTCCGAGGCGGCCTGGAGCGGGATCGGGACGGTGAACGCGGACCGGCTGGACCGGTACCGGGAGCTGGCAGCGGACCGGGAGCACTGCAATCTCAGCTTCGTCATTACCGACCGGATCTTCTCCAAGGCCGGCACGATGGACGCCATGCTTCACGGCTATGGGCAGGCCTGGGCGCTCACACATTTTCTCATGCAGCGCCACTTCGACCAGCTCATCAAGTATTACCAGCTCGTTGGCCAGGTTGAATCGGAAGAGCGACTCGATGCCGACGAATACGAGGACCTGTTCGTGCAGGCCTTCGGCAGCGATCTGGAATCGCTGGAGGCGGAATGGCGCAAGTACATGAAAGGCCTGAGAACCGATCTGGAATTGATCACCGGCGTGTGGTGAGACGCTCTCTGGTTACGGCTGGCGGAACGCTTCGAAGCGGAAGACTTCCATGGAGGCTTTGCCTTTGAGCGGCTTGACGCCCTGGGAACGCCCCTTGCAGTGCTGATAGACCTGCGCCCAGGCCGGTTCGCTGAGGTTGATGGTGCCGGGGGCGGCCGTGGTTTCGATCCGCGAGGCGGTATTGACGGTGTCGCCCCAGACGTCGAAGGCGTAGTGCTGGTTGCCGGCCATGCCGGCGACGACCGGGCCGGTGTGGATGCCGATGCGAACATCCCAGCCGGGCGTGCAGTTGTGAGCCGTCTCGATCATTTCCGCGCCGCAGCGCAGGCAGGCCAGGACGGGGTTGTCGTAGCGTTGCATGAGCCCGGCGGTGATCATCATGCAATCGCCGATCGTCTTGATTTTCTCGACCTTGTGGCGCGAGATGGCTTTCTCGTATCCGGTGAACAGTTCGTCCAGGTGGGCGACGACCTCTTCAGGCGACCGGCCGGTGCAGTATGGGGTGAATCCGACGACGTCGCAGAACATGACGGCCACGTGGTCGCAGCCGCGAGGTTTGACCGCCCCGCTGGTGATCAGTTCCTCAGCCACCGTGTAGGGAAAGATGTGGTAGAGGAGGTCGTTGGCGCGGTCTTTCGAAAGGCGGATCTGTTCGCTCAAGAACTGCTGCTGCTGCTGGAGCCGCCGTTTCGAGAGGCACGACGCCACGCGAGCCCGCATCAGCCGGGGTTCGAAGGGCTTGGTGAGGTAGTCGTCGGCGCCCGTGGCAAGGCACTGCACCACGCAGTCCAGGTCGTCGCTGGCCGACACGATCACCACGGGGATGGAGCGCAGCCCGAAGTCTTTCTTCATCTCCTGGAGCACTTCCAGGCCGCTGGTGGCGCCGAGGCGGAGGTCGAGGAGCACCAGGTCGATCTGGCCGGTTTCCGGCAAGTAGCAGCTTGATTCCAGCAGTTCCAGGGCCTGACGTCCTTCGGCCACCGCCAGCACCTGGTGCCCGTGCTTCTCCAGTTCGCGGGTCATGTGGCGGCGGACTTCCTCCTCGTCGTCGACGATCAGGACCCGGCCCGGCTGGCTCCAGCCGGGCGTCTCGACGGCGGGATTTACCGCGCGACCGGGCTGTTCGGGTTCGGGCGGCCGGGCGGCAGACGCCGCAGTGCTGGGGGCGACGGTCCGCCTGGCGAGGCCGCGGGCTTCGTCCAGGGCGGCCATCGTGGCGGCGAAGTGCTGGCGGATGTCTTGCAGATCGTCGGTGAACGGAAGAAACCGCTGATCGGTCTCTTCGAGGAGGAACTGGCTACGATAGGTGATTCCCGACACGAGGTTCTTGAAGTCGTGGACGGTCTTGTTCACCTGCTCCATGTCGGGCAGGGCATCCTGGGCAGGCGGGTTTCCGCCAAAAGCCTCGCGGAGAAACCGCATTCCTTTGGCGCAGATCTCGGCGATCTGGCCAACGACCGCCACGAATCCGTCCTCGGCATCTCCTCCTTCCTCGGCCATGTGCTGGCTCAAGGGGTCGGCGAGGATCGTCTGGCAGATCTCGTCGATGCAGCGGAGCCTCGCCAGGGGTTCGCAACGGAGCTGCCGGAGCATGCGTGGCGAGGGGGTTGTGGACAGCGAGCTGTCGAGCCGGTTCTGTTTGCCGGACTGATCGCGATCGACCTTCATTTTCCTGGTTCGCCTGGTCGCCATAGGGACTATACGGGTTTGAGCACGGTTTGGATCTTGCCGACGAGACGGTCGAAATCGACCGGTTTGTCGTCCACGTCCGCGGCACCGGCCTCCAGGGCCTGGGTTTGAAAGGAAGCCAGTTGCATGGCGGAGAGGATGATAATGGGGATGCGCTGGGTGGCGGCATCGCTCTTGATGCGGCGGGTGGCCTCGAGGCCGTCGATGCCGCCGGCCAGGAGCAGGTCCATGATGATTGCATCGGGCAGGTGCTGGCGGGCCATTTCGACGGCCGTTGCGCCGTCGGCGGCCAGGACCACCTCGTAGCCCCGCATGCGGAGCATGCGAGACATCATGCGGGCATTGTCTGCCTCGTCTTCGACCAGCAGGAGCTTGTTCATATTGTCACCTCGTCGGCGGCGGGCCGATCAGTCCCTGAGGCGACAGGACTCGACGGATTTCGCGTTCCAGTTCGTCCCAATCCATCGCCTCCTTATTGAGGATCTGCAGGACCCGGCCGTTCATGCGGTCGCGATCCTCCTGGGTCAGGTTCTTGGCCGTCACAACCAGGACTGGAATGGCCTTGAGGGCCTCTTCGCAGCGGAGATGGTGGAGGAGTTCGAACCCATCCATTTCCGGCATGAGCAGGTCGAGCAGGATGATATCGGGGCGGAAGGTGGCGAGCCGGTCCAGGGCCTGGCGGCCGTTGGCCGCCTCGAGCACGTTCCAGCCCAGGGGGACCAGGTGGCGAGAGGCCAGGGCGCGGAGGTCGGGATCGTCGTCGACCACGAGGATATTTCCGGCGTTGTCGCAGGCCCGAAAGCGGCGCAGGGTGTGGGCAAGCTGTTCCCAGTCGATGGGTTTGGTCACATAGTCGGAGGCGCCCAGGGCGTAGCCTTTGTATTTGTCATCGAGCACGGAGATCATGATCACCGGGATATCGCGGGTCTGGGCCGTCGACTTGAGTTCCTTGAGGACGCTCCAGCCGTCGCCGTCGGTCATCATGACGTCGAGCGTGACAAGGGCCGGCTTCTTTTCCACGGCAAGCCGCATGCCATCGGCGGCGCTGGCCGCCGTCTCGACCTCGAAGCCGAGCTTCTCCAGGAATCGCTTGAGCAAGGCCCGGGCCTCCGCCTCATCGTCGATCACCAGGACCAGCGATGATCCGGAGCCCTTTTGCCCGGCGTCGGCCGGCTGGTTGGAGCGAACCGCCGGCCCGTTGGGCGGACGGCAAACCCCGTTGCCGGGGGCTGGGGCGCGCAGAGGCAATTCCATGGTGAAGGTCGTGCCTTCGCCCGGAGTGCTGGTGAAGCGGATCGTGCCTCCCATGGCCTGGCAATAGCCCCGGCAGTTGGAGAGTCCCAGACCGGTTCCGTCGGGGTTCTGGCTCTTGTCGAGGATCTGGGGGAAAGGAGAGAAGACGCGGTCGTGAAATTCCGGCGGGATCCCGCGGCCCGTATCGGCAATTTCGATCGTCAGCCAGGGAGCTGCCTGGCGGGGTGCGCAGGTTGCCCGGAGAGCCACGTTTCCCTGCCGGGTGAACTTGCAGGCATTGCTCAGGAGGTTGGCGACGATCCGGGCGAGTTTGTCCCGATCGGAGTACATGGGTGGAATGTGTTCGTCGATCTCGACCGAGAGGGTGTTGCCGTTCTTCTCGGCGGCCGGTTTCATGGCGCGGCTCGCGTCGTGGATCAGCGCGGCGACGTCGAACTCTTCCATTTCCACCTTGAGTTGTCCGAGGTCGATGCGCTGGGAGTCGATGATGTCTTCGATCAACCGCTGGAGCCGCTCGCGGGCGAAGTAGATCGTGGTCTGATCGGCCCGCTGTTCCTCGGTCAGGTTCGATTCCAGCAGCAGCTCGCAGTAGCCCTTGATCGTGGTCAGAGGTGTTTTCAGGTCATGGCTGATCGAGGCCACGAAGCGGGCCTGGGCGTTGCGGGCCTCGACGAGTTCCTGGACCTTGGTCTGGAGGGTCTGGTTCGTCTCCTGGAGTTCGGCAGTACGTTCCTTGACAAGCCGGTCGAGGTCTGCGTTCAGCTTTCGCAGCCGCTGGTGCCCCTTGACCACTTCGTCGAGCATCTGCCGGAAGGCCCGCGCCAGGACTCCGATCTCGTCGTAGCGTTTGACCGGCAGGGTATCGATCACCGAGGAGATATTCGTTCGCCAGCCGCTCTCGGCGGGATCCGTGCCGGCGGCCGCGTCGGCATCGGCCACGCTCCGGGCGGTGGCGGTGATCTGCTTGAGCGGCCGCGTGACCAGGAGCGAGAAGGCGAACGCCACGACGGCGGCTCCCGCGACGATGAGGATTCCGCGCCAGATGAGGCTGTTGAACTCATCAACCACGTCGGCTGTCATTTCCTCGCGGAAGGCAGCCTGAGCCAGCCCGAAGTATCTGGTCTCGTTTCCGGCGTCGTCGGAGCGGATCGGAAACACGACGACCTGCACGTAGCAGTTCCTGCACGGGCATACCTTCTGCCAGGTGACCCCGGCAACCGGCTTGCCCGACGGAGTCGCCTCCAACTGTTGGAGGATCTTCTCCTTGAGGGCGTGGATCCCGGAGGGCGAATCGGCCAGCAGTCGAATGCTCTTGACGCCGCTCAGCAGCTCACCGATCCGCTGGTTGCCCGGCCGGGCGGCCGACAGTCTGGCCAGCACGGGGGCGGCTACCTCGATGGAATCATCTGAAAGCGGGCCGCTCTCCAGGAAGTAGACGGACCTCTGCAGCTCGATCGTGTCGTCGATCTTCCTGGTTCGGAACGTGAGGATATCGCGGCGCGACTGCGCGGAAGCCGATTCCTGCGGTTCGGGAGGAGTCTCGCGGCAACGCTGGTAGAGCGACTCGAAGCGTTCCGCCAGCTTGTCGCCGGGCAGCAACTTGAGTTCGTCGTAGGGGTACACGAGATGATCGGTGGTGAAGGTGCTGCCGATCGGATCGTTCGCCAGCACGGCAAGATGCCGGGGCGAGCTGTTGACCCGGCAGAGCGGCGACCGCTTGTCGTCGCTGAGCGGTGACGTCCGGTTTGCATCCAGATCCAGCGCGACGATCACCGCGATCCTTCGGCCGGGCACCCCTCCTTCAACGTTGCTCGAGGAGCCGGCCCATATCACATTCGCCCTTCTGGAGGATTGCGGAGTGCCGGCCGGAATATCGATGCGCTGGATCGCAGAGACGATGGTGGATGGACTTTTTTCTTTGACGCGATCGGCGATACCTTGGCGGCCGGGAATATCCCCGACCGCTACCTCGGGCTGCTGGAGTACCCACGAAACCTCGCCGGTCGGGCCGATCCAAACGATCTCCGCCCAGAGGTAGTTTGGTTGACTCACACGCGTGCGCCAGAAGGTCTCGACGGTCTTCCGGTCCGGTTCGGCCTGCCCCGGGGCGCGATACTCCTTGACGACTCGCTCCACGTCGGACCGGAGTGCATAGATCTCGGACATCAGTTCCCGGGCGCGGAGTTCTGTTTCATCGCCCAGATCAAGCACCTCATGCTCGAGAACGACCTCGGTTGCCCCGGAGGCCATGAAGTAGAGCAGCGAGAAGCACGTTACGCAGATCAGGACGGAGGCCAACAGGACCAGACGAGCACCGATTCCGAACTTCATGGCACGGATTCCCAGAATGAGAACGCCCGTCCGCAGGCAATTACTCCCTCTTCGTCCAAGAAGCAGCTACGATCCGCAGTGTTCATTCTCGCCCGCCGCCGGGCACGATTCAAGCCGGAATGGGCGCTGCGGGCGTGGAAACGGATCTCTCCGGCCTGCGTCCGGGCCGCTGGTTCCGGCGGCGGCGACATGGCTGGCCGGACCGATTTCTCCGTTTGGGCGAAATGGGCTGTTGCCCGCCGGGCGTGTGATTATGGACGTTGGAAGTGCGGATTCTGTGTATAGACAGATGCGCATGCGCCCTACCCTGATATCCCTCGTGCGGCGACGGCAACGGATTATACGTTTGCCGTGGCAGCCGTCCAACCAGGGTCTCCTGCGGCGAGCTTCGAGGCACTCATCGTTCTTGCGGCGTCCAACGGACACGGGGTGCCTTCATTGCAGCCGGTCGCCTGTGCCGTAACGATCCCCCCAAGAGGCAACTGGCAGCGATCGAACCGGGAGTGTCGCATTCTGCCGATGGTTTGCCATTCCCGGATAAAGGGACTGAAGCGGAGAGTGGCCGGCGCGGTCACCGGAGTTGCCTGATATCCGGAATTCCCGGCCAGCCGCCTTCACGTCGAACGTCTCTTCTGGTTGTGTGTGCCAGTGGTTGATGTCGTATTCTCACAGAATGGAGGAATGAACATGAGTGGTCAAACAGGCAATTCCGAGTTGAAGTGGGACCTGCTCGTCGCCGACGCGTGGGCCGATCCCAAGTTGAGGCAGCGGCTCCTCGAGAACCCGCAGGCCGTGCTCCAGGAGCGCGGCATCACACCGCCGGAAGGGGCCGAGTTCCGGGTGGTTCAAGATACGGAGAACGTGATTCACCTGGTCCTGCCTGCCGCGGGCCAGCAGGGAGAACTTTCGTGGGGAGAACTGGCGGGTGTGGCCGGCGGAAGCTGGCCGCCCCCTCCGCCCCCGTTCCCGCCATTTCCCCCGTTCCGGCCTCGGCCCCCGTACCCATTTTTCCCGCCGTTCCGGCCTCGGCCTCCGTACCCGTTCTTCCCGGGCATGTTTCCGCCGCCGCCCCCTCCACCTCCCCGGTGGTGGTAGGCTCCAGGGCATCGGCGGTGCGGTAACGGACCGTAGTGCCAGGGCCCGAACGAGCAACGACCGCGTCCCACGGTGTGAAAAACTGGGGGGCGCTGAGAGTCTGGTGGACTGCCGAACGGCCGATTCAAGGGGCCTTCGTGCAGTCCAGCCAGACTCACCTCATTTTCGGCGGACTTGTCTGCCGGGTCCCGGATGCTACTGACGTCTCTGCAGTCGATGCACGAGGGCGACCAACGG
>CAZLWV010000006.1:32984-33289 GCA_964563135.1 uncultured Planctomycetaceae bacterium | reverse complement strand
AGCCCGGCTGTGTGCGGTCTTCTGTTGGGTGGGTGCAGGCATTCTGCGTGCGGACATCAATCGATCCGACCAGGTCGCGTTGCTCGTTTACCGCCTTCTCCCTTCGTGATACACTACGGCGCAGGTATCGAGAGGGCCGTTTGGCGGCCCCATGCGGCCGTTACTCCCCACGCAGGCCGTTGACGGCCGTTCGACACCTGTCGCGGCTGGCTGCGCGAGCGCGGGAGCGTCCATCATGAGCCAATCCCAGGGATCGCCGTCCGACTTCTCGTCCATCGACCGGTTGTGTGACTGCTTCGAATCGG
>CAZLWV010000006.1:23944-32974 GCA_964563135.1 uncultured Planctomycetaceae bacterium | reverse complement strand
CCTGCGGATTGGCGAGCGCCCGGCGGCGGAAGACTATCTGCTGGAGGTTCCCGAGCAGACTCGGGCCCGGCTCCTGGCGGAACTCTTCCAGCTTGAGTGTGCCTATAGGCAGACCGGTGCGGCGGCGATTCTCGACGACTACTGCGCACGTTTTCCCCAGTATGCCGAAGTTCTCCAGACGGCAATGAGGTCTGTGCGATCTGCCGCGGAGTCGTGCAGTGGCCATGCGTTCTGCGAAACGGCCGCCTACCCGTCGACCGAATTGCGGCAGAAGACTCAGCCGGGGGCCGGCAGCCGAAGAACGCTCGGATGCATCTGGCCGATGTCGGAACTGCCTCGGGACGTGGTTTGCGCGGTCGCTGATGCGATGCACGAAGAGGAGTACGCCGCCGGTGCCGCGCTCATTCGCCAGGGGGAGCCGCCCAGCCGGCTGCTGGTGCTTGTGGAAGGCGACACGGAGATCCATGTCGAGAATTGCGACTGTGTGGAGGTGGTGTTTCGAGCGGCGGCACCGTGTGTTCTCGGGGAGATGGGGATTCTCTCAGGGGGGAAATGCACGGCGACGATTGTTGCCCGTTCGCCCGTTCGTGCGCTGTCGCTTCCGGTGGAGCGCCTTCATCGCCTGGCTGCCCGTTACCCGGTCCTGCTGCCGGCGATCGGCCGCCTGGTTGCCGAACGGCTTGGGCAGGATCAGTTCGATGCCCTGGCCGGCAAGGTTTTGCAGGATTACCGGGTCAAACGTTGCATTGGTCGCGGCGGCATGGCCATGGTGTATCTGGCCACCGACCTTCGTCGTGGACAGGATGTTGCCCTGAAGATGATGAGCCATCGCTTCATTGGCCAGCCGGAGGCGCTCACCCGCTTCGAACGGGAGTTTGAGATCTGCCGCGATCTGCGCCACATCCATATCGCCCACGTTTATGACCACTTCACGGCCTTCGGAACGCATTTCATCGTGATGGAGTACTGCCCGGGGCAAACCTTGCGGGACTTCATCCAGTGCAGTGCCCCCCTGCCGGAAGTTGTGGTCCGCAAGGTCGCCGGCCAGCTCGCAAAGGCAATTTCCTATGCTCATGACCTGGGAGTGGTCCACAGGGACATCAAGCCGTCGAACATCATGATTCGCGACGATGGACTGCTGAAACTGATGGATTTCGGACTTGCCAAGTCGCGATCGATGTACAGCAGCGACCTGACGTCTGAAGGCCAGGTCCTGGGGACGATTCGCTATATGCCACTGGAGCAGATCGAGGGCGACCAGGTTGACCAGCGGGTGGACGTGTTTGCCTTTGGTTGCATCGTGTACGAGCTGCTCACCGGAAGGTACTTCCTGGAGGGCGATTCCTTTCTGGAAGTCCTTTCCGCGCACGAGCGGGTATCGCTGCCGCCGCCGGAGTCGTTGCGGGGAGGGATGGCAGGTGATCTCTATCGGGTCCTGCAGCAAAGCCTTCAGAAGGCGGCTCATGATCGAGTTCTTGATCTCAAGGCCGTCGGGGCATGGGCAGGCAAGGTCGACAAGGCGGAACTGGGATCGCCTGCCGAAGCCCAGATGCGCAGCTTCGGTGGGCCAGCTCGGTAGACCCTACCCGGCGGCGAGGAAATCGCTGTCGGACTGGCAAGGCTTTTGGCCATATTCCTTGCAGAGGCAGTCTGCGCCGGCAAGTGCACCAGGGCCGCTCGATCGCGGTGGTGCGATGCTGGGGCCGGCGGCAAGAACGTCGGCATTCTGAGCGTCTGCCTGTACGCCGGTCCAGGTTCGTTGTGTCTGACCGAGGTGATCGGCGGCCGGGAGGAAACCCGTTGCTGCCGGCAGGCGAATGAAATTGTATACAAAACACACCGGCTCTCGCGGGGGGTATTGAGTGGCGAGGTTTTGGGGGTACAATAGCGGCTGAATGTCTCAGCATTCCAGTCGCCGGGGCGGCTGTGCTGTTCAGAAAAAGGGGCACCGTGTGCTGGAGCGGATTTCGCAGACTCTTCCAGCGACCAATTGCGTGGGCCGGGCAACCGTGTGTGAAGACGAGGAATCCTTGAAGCTTCTTCGAGGGACCAGTCCGGTGAAAACACCACTCCATCAAGAGACTCCATCCAGAGCCGGTACGGGGCTGCGTTCGATTCGGCGTTCCCTCTTGTAGCAGCGTGTGTGGTTTGGTTGGGAGATCTGCGCGTTGCAGATTCCGTTTCGTGGCAGTACCTGTTTCATGAAAGGGTGAGCGCTATGGCTGATCCGCAACAGGACTTCCTCTACCGATGGGAACTGCTGGTAGCCGATGCATGGGCCGATCCGGGGCTCAAGCAGAGACTGATGGCCGATCCCATGGCGGTGCTCAGGGAACGAGGCATTCAGGTTCCCGAGGGCGTGGAAGTCAAGGTCTTTGAAGAAACCGACAGGAGCTGGCCCCTGGTCATTCCAAGACAACCAACCAGCGGCGAGCTTTCGCCGCAGGCCCTTCAGGGCGTGGCGGGGGGCTGGCCTTGCTTTCCGCCTCCGCCACCCTGTTTCGGGCCTCCCCCTCGGTGCGGACCTCCCTGCGGTCCGCCGCCGCCGTGTGGTGGTCCCTGCGGCCCGCCGCCGCCGTGTGGCGGTCCCTGTGGCCCGCCGCCGCCCTGTGGCGGCCCTTGCGGCCCGCCGCCACCTTGCCGACCATAAACGTCGTTGCGGTCGTGTGAGGTGAGATGAGACACGCCGCAGGACGGAACAGGTGGACGAGCCGGCCCGGTTGTGGCCGGCAGCAAGGGGACTGCTCCCGATCTCGGGCAGGCGGAGTGCTTGCCCGAGATCAGGGAGGTTTGGCTTGACACTTCGGTCTATCTTCGAGGGTGATCTTGTGCCTGATTCCCTATTGCGCCGCCCGGAATTCAAGCCTCACCTTCAAGTGGAGGTGATCGACGGAGAGGGTGTGTTCATCCTGTCCGAGAGAGAGCAGATGGTGCTTCAAGGGCGGCTCTACGAACTGGTTGCCCGTTGCCTGGACGGACGCACCGTCGAGCAGATATGCCAACAGCTTTACGGCCTGACGACGCCGGCCCGAGTCTTCTATACGTTGCGGCAACTGGAACAGCGCGGTTGTCTCTGCGACGGCAATGGTGCCTCTCAGCCGGAGGAAACCGCCTTCTGGACTGTCCAGGGACTGGACGCGGCCGTCGTGCGGCAGCGGATGGCGGAGACGAAGGTCTCGCTCCGGACGCTGGGCATCGACCCATCGCCTTTCCGATCGCTGATTGAATCGCTCCAAGTTCAACTGGACGAGCAGGGGCAACTGGATGTGGTTCTGACCGATCATTATCTCCGCCGGGAACTGGAACTCTGGAATCAGGAGGCTCTCGATGCCGGCCGCTCCTGGCTGCTGGTGAAACCCGCAGGAAGCCTGATCTGGGTGGGACCGCTGTTTCGCCCTGGCAGAACCGGTTGCTGGCAATGCCTGGCGGAGAGGATCCGCGCCAATTTCCCGGTGCTGGGCTATCTGGACAGGATTTACGGGATGCGGGGAGTGCCGGTAGCGGATCACAGCCGTACGCCGGCAACTCTTTCGCTGGCGGCGGGGTTGGCAGCCAACGCCGTGTCGGCGTGGGTCGCACGGGGTGGCGAGTTGCCGTGGTTGGAGGGAAAGCTTCAGACGTTCGATACCGTGACCTGGACGTGGCAGACACATCATTTGATACGTCAGCTCCACTGCCCCGCCTGCGGTGGCGAGAGCAGGTCCGCGGAGTCTGGCGGATCGCCGCTCGTCCTGGAAAGCCGCAAGAAGTCCTATACCGAGGACGGCGGGCATCGCGCCCTCTCTCCGGAGGAAACGCTGCACAGGTACAGCCACCTGGTCAGCCCGATCTCGGGGGCCGTGACGATGCTCGAGCCCTACTTTCCACCCGACAGCGGAGTCATGCACGTTTATCTCTCGGGGACGAACATTGCCCGAGGCCCCCGCGACCTGATGGATCTGAGGGTCGATCTGCGCAGCATGAGTTGCGGGAAGGGGACCAGTGGTGTGCAGGCCAAAGCCAGTGCCCTGTGCGAGGGCCTGGAACGTTACTGCGGGCTGTTTCACGGCGACGAACCGCGGTGTTCGGCACGGTTCGACGAATTGGGCAGTGCCGCCATCCACCCGAATGCCTGCATGTTGTTCAGCCAGGCGCAGTACAGAGAGAAGGGGGGGCGGAATGAAGCCTCCTACCATCGAGTGCCGCTCCCCTTCGATCCGGCCTGCAGGATCGAGTGGACGGCGGTCTGGTCGCTCACAGCCGGGACGGTGCGGTACCTGCCCACGGCTTTCTGCTACTACGGGCGCTCGCAGTCCGGCGAGCCGGAGTTCTGCATCCCCTGCTCCAATGGAAACGCCGCCGGAAACACTCTGGAGGAGGCGATCCTGCAGGGCTTCTCTGAGCTGGTCGAGCGGGATGGGGTATCCCTGTGGTGGTACAACCGGACTGGCATGCCCGGCGTGGATCTGGAGAGTTTCGACGAGCCGTATCTCGAGCGTCTTGCCGTTTTCCTGCGAACCTATCAGCGGGACCTCTGGGCCCTGGATCTGACGACGGACCTGGGGATTCCCGTGTTCGTTGCCGTATCGCGCCGCACGGAGGGAGAGAGCGAGCAGATCATGCTTGGTTTCGGCGCCCATCTGGATCCGAGGATCGCGCTGTTGAGGGCGGTCACGGAGTTGAACCAAATGCTGGTGCCTTTGCTGCAGGCGCCGGCCGGCCGGCCGACCGGGAATATCACCGATCCGGCGACCCTGGATTGGCTCGAGAACGCCACGATTGCCGACCACCCGTACCTGGTTCCGCGGGAAGGGCCGCGGCGAACGGCTTCTTTCTTCCCCGAATCGTGGACCGACGATTTGAAGGAGGACGTGCTCACCTGCCAGGCCCGCGTCGAGGCGATTGGCCTGGAGCTGCTGGTTCTGGACCAGACGAGAGCGGAGATCGGAATGCCGGTCGTCAAAGTGATCGTGCCCGGCCTGAGGCATTTCTGGGCTCGTTTTGCACCCGGGCGGCTTTACGACGTGCCGCCGAAGATGGGATGGCTTGAGAAGCCGCTTCGCGAAGAGGAACTGAATCCCACGTTCATGTTTCTGTGAGCAGCCTGGATTGCGAGGGAGAGACTGTGGATTTTTCGCTGGTTGCATCGCTTCGAGAGGGAGTCTCCGTCTTCTCCGACAACTACGGACAGTCGGCGGTCTGCGGCTCGGGCGTGCAGGTTGTCTTCCGCAGGCTGACTTCTGCGGTGCAGGAGGCGTTGGCGCGGCTAGTATCTCCCGGCGACTCGCTCGGGCGGCTGGCGGCGCAGGTTCAGAACTCGCACGGTCCCCATGCCGTTGCCCACCTGTTCTTCTGCCTCCGCCAATTGGGTGCCCGGGGGTTCTTGTTCTTTTCGGCCGGTACGGGGGAACAGCGCTGGGCAAGTCTGGTGCCGACGGCGTCGTCGTTTGAACTGGTTGGCCGCCCGATGGGCGACCAGGCCTACGTACTCTCCCGCTTCGCCTGCATCCGGAGGCTCGGCAGCCAGGCGGTCCTCGAGTCGCCTCTTTCCGCTGCCCAGGTGATTTTGCACGATGATCGGGCCGCCCTCCTGGCGTGTGTGCTGGCAGCGCCCGCGACCGTGGAGCAGGTGGCTGAGCGAGCCTTCGGCCTGCCGCAAGAAGCGGTCCGGCAGATCATGAGTCTATTCGTGGCTGCCGGAATGATCGCGCAAGCGAATGAGCGAGGCGCTTCGTCCGAGGACGAGAAGGCCGACCTGGAGGGCTGGGAGTTTCACGACCTGCTGTTCCATGCCCGCTGTCGTGAAGGCCGGCACAACGGGGTCTTCGGGAACTCCTATCCCCTGGCGGGTCAGCGGCAACCGCTCCCCGCGGTGAAAGCGATCCCTGCTGGCGAGGCGATCGAACTGTATCGACCGGAACTGGACAACCTGAAAACGGAAGACCCGCCCCTGGCCAAGGTGATGGAAGAGCGGCGTTCCATCCGCCAGTATGCGACCGAGCCTATCAGCGCGAGGCAGCTCGGCGAGTTTCTGTACCGCGTGGCCCGCGTCAGAGAGGTCTGCCCCGTCGACCTCGACACGCCACGCGGGCGTTTTCGGGTGGAGCTTTCTTCGCGCCCTTACCCGACCGGCGGAGCGCTCTTCGAGCTGGAAGTCTATCCCGTGGTCGAGAGGTGTGACGGCCTGGATCCGGGACTCTATCATTACGATCCCCTGCGACACCGCCTGGGCCCGATCTGTGGACAGACCGCCGAAGTCGTGCAGCTTCTGGACAGGGCGGCCGACGCCATCCGAACATCCCGTCAGCACCTTCAAGTGCTGCTGGTGCTGACGTCCCGATTTGACCGCGTCTTCTGGAAATACTCGAGCCTGGGGTACTCGTTGATCCTGAAAGATGTCGGCGTGGTTTTCCAGAACATGTATCTCGCCGCGACCGCCATGGGACTGGCTCCCTGCGCGCTCGGTTGCGGGGATTCCGATGTGTTCTCCAAGGCGATCGGCAGCGACTACTATGCCGAGACTTCCGTGGGAGAATTCACGTTGGGCAGCAAGCCTGCGCAGGAGGCAACCGGGTCCTTTTGGGACATGGCACGTTCCGCTTCATTTGGCAGGAGCGATACCTGATGGACGCCCTTGGCAGAGAAAGGAGGATTCGGAACGCCTGGCTGAACGCGTACGAATGCGCCGCTCAGGCCACCGTGCTGCGATCTTTGCCGGTGAGCGTGATGCTTCATACAGGGTCGAGGTGCAATTTCCAGTGCATTTTCTGCACCGAGAGAATTGGCGGGCAGCATCGTGACGAGGCCGATTTGTCGTTGGAGCGGTTCCTTGCGCACGCCGCCCCTTTGCATCGGGCTCTGCGAGTCAGTCTTTACGGCTGGTCCGAGCCTCTCCTGAATCCTGAATACCCGGCCATTTTCGACCACGTAACCGAGAACCACCCGGGTATCGGGCTTTCGATCGTCACCAACGGAAGCCTGCTGAACGAGGATTGGGCGAGGAAGCTGGTGTCGTACCATTGGACGACGTTGACGGTCTCGGTGAATGCCACGGATGCGTCGATGCATAGAATGCTGTCCGGGAGCGACCGTTTCGAGCAGGTCATGGAGAACCTGCGCCGCGTGATCGGATTGCGGCGGGCCGAAGGCCGGTGCAGTCCCTACCTATGCCTCTCCTTCGTGGCCCTGGTGCAGAATATCGAACAACTTCCCGATTTCGTGGATATGGCCGCCCGCCTGGGCATTGAGGCCGTGGTCGTTCAGAATCTGATCGTGTTTCGCAAGGAACACGAAGCATATTCTTTGGTCCACCGGCAGGATTGTGCGCGAAGGATGTACCGCGAGGCGAGAAGGAGGGCATTGAAGGGTGGCATTGCCTTGTCGCTGTTTTCCCCCGCGCCGTACTTCTTCGACGAGGGCGACCACGTGTGGCCGCTGTTCTGCAGAGATCCATGGGAGTCTTTTTGGGTCAGGCCGAACGGGGATGTCTGCATGTGCTGCTTCTCCCGTACGGTCATGGGCAATCTGGAGAAGCAGAGTCTGGAAGAAATCTGGAATGGCGAACGTTACCAATACTTCAGGAGGCACGTCAACACCGCCTATCTTCCGGAGGAGTGCAAGGAATGCCCTTTGAAATCGGTGCATGGAGGCCGTACGGAGAGGGCTGAATCTGGCAACGGCTCGCGGGAGGCGGCGGGCGCCGGCCTGCTGCCCGCGGGCGAGCGGAGGGTATGAGAGAAGATGCGAAAGATTCTCTTCCTGCTGAGCGAACTGAGCGATAGCGATCTGGACTGGTTGATCGCCCGCGGCGACAAGCAGCGACTTCCCGCGGGCACGACCCTGATCCAGGAAGGACGCAGCGTCGGCAGCCTGTACATCCTCCTCGACGGGACTCTGGAGGTCTCCACCTCCCAGATCGGCGACAAGAAGTTCCAGCTCGGCTGCGGCGAAGTGGTGGGAGAGGTGTCTCTGCTCGATTCCCGCCCCCCGACGGCGACGGTGACGGCGACGGCCGATTCCATCGTGCTGGCTGTGGACCACAAAGAATTGCTCCGGCGGCTGGGCGAGGACGCGGGCTTTGCCGCTCGATTCTACCGCGCCCTGGCCGTGTTTCTCGCCCATCGGCTTCGCAACACGTATAAGCGGCTGGGATACGGCAAAGACCAGGCGATGGAGGAAGATGTGGAGTACGAAGACGAGTTGAGTCCCGAGCTGCTCGACAGCGTGCACCTGGCCGGATCCCGATTCGACCGTGCCTTGCGGCAGTTGTTGGGGCAGTGAGTTGGTATTCGCATCCCCTGATTGAAGAGATCGCTAGCCGTGAAAACTCCGATTTTCCGCAAAGAGGCCCTGGAGCGGATGGGGTCGCCGGAGCAGCTCGACCGGTTGATGACGGTTACCAGCCTGCGGGGCTGGGTGGCGCTCGGGGCGCTCGGGCTGGTGCTCGCCGCTGCGCTGCTGTGGTCCCTTTTCGGCAGGATTCCTGTCACCGTCGAAGGGCACGGGGTGCTCGTCCGCCGCGGCGGCCTGGAGTCGGTGCCGGCGCCGGTCGCCGGCATAGTTAAGGTCGTCTGCGTCGAGGTCGGCGATCCCGTGGAGAAAGGCCAGGAGGTCGTTCGGCTCCTTCGTGCGGGAACGGACGATGGCAACGGTACGGAGGTCCGTGTCGAAAGCCCGATCTCCGGCCGGGTCTTGCATGTCGACGTCTTTGCGGGCGACCTCGTCCAGGAACAGTCGACCCTGCTCAGTGTCGAAGCCACGGACAGCCCGCTGGTGGCCGTGGTGTACGTGTCCGCGGGGGACGGCTACCGCGTCGAGGCCGACGACCTCGTCCGGGTCGCCCCCGGCGCCGGCCAGACCCGGGGGGCTCGCCACCTGCAGGGGCGGGTTGCCAGGGCGGGGAAATGGACGGCCGCGCAGAGCCACTTCCTCCACAGCCTGCGCAATCCGGGGTGGACGAGCGTGATGGCAGCACAAGGCCCCCTGCTGGAGATCCTCGTGGAGCAGGACCCAGCCAGACCGGAGTGGGCCGGCGACATGTACTACGACGGC
>CAZLWV010000006.1:20474-23883 GCA_964563135.1 uncultured Planctomycetaceae bacterium | reverse complement strand
TCCCTGCCAGGCCCGGATCACGGTCGCCACGCAGCGCCCCATTGAGCTGGTTCTGCCTTTTCTCGAGCAGCGATGAGAGGGGCTGACATGAAACAACCCGCCAGGAGTGGCCGAACACGCCGCGTCAAGACACCGACCGTGCTCCAGATGGAGGTCGTGGAATGCGGTGCGGCTGCGCTTTCCATCATTCTGGGCTACTATGGCCGGTTCGTCTCCCTGGAGGAGTTGCGAGTGGCGTGCGGGGTCTCGCGCGACGGTACGAACGCCAACAACATGCTGCTGGCCGCGCGCGGTTACGGGTTGAGAGGCAAAGGGTTCAGCAAGGAGGTCGAAGAGCTTGCCTCGCTGACGCTTCCGGTGATCGTCTTCTGGAACTTCAACCACTTTCTCGTCGTGGAGGGTTTTGCGGAGGGGCGGGTCTACCTGAACGATCCCGCGCTCGGGCCTCGAGTCATCTCGGAAGACCAGTTCCGGGAGGGCTTCACGGGGGTCGTCCTGGCTTTCGAGCCGGGACCGGAGTTTACCCGCGGTGGCCAGCGGCCGAGCCTCTGGGGGGCCCTCGGACGGCGTCTGCAGGGCTCGCAGGCCGGCCTTCTCTATGTCGTGCTCGCGGGTTTGGCCCTGGCGATCATCGGACTGGTTATTCCCATTTTCGCCAAGGTCTTCATCGACTCCTACCTGGTCGCCGGACGCAGGGAAGTGATCGTGCCGCTGCTCAGCGCGATGGGAGCAACCGCCATCCTGCTCGCCGCGCTGACCTGGTTACAGCGGCATTACCTGCTTCGCCTATCCACGAAGCTTTCTGTCACGTCGTCGTACCGTTTCCTCCGGCATCTTCTCCATCTGCCCGTGGAGTTCTATGCCCAGCGCTACGGCGGCGAGGTCGGCGCGCGGATCGAGAGCAACGACCATGTTGCCCAGTTGCTTTCCGGCGAACTGGCCGTCAACCTGCTCAACGTCATCACGCTGGTTCTTTACGTGGGGCTGATGTTCTGTTTCGACGTGCGGCTGACCCTGACCGGATTGGCCATAGCAGCTCTCAACTTTGCCGCCTTGCGCTACGTGTCGCGACGGCGGAAAGATACCAACATGCGCCTGTTGCAGGAGCGGGGCAAGATGACGGGCACCTCGATGGCCGGGCTGCAGGCCATCGAGAGCTTGAAGGCGACCGGCGGCGAGTCGGAGTTTTTCTGCCGCTGGTCCGGCCAACTGGCGCGGGTGGTCAAGTCCGACCAGCGAATGCACGTCTATTCCCTGGGGCTCAACTCCGTCCCCGCCCTGCTTTCCGTGATGACGACCGTCACCATTCTCAGCTACGGGGCGCTGCGGGTGATGGAGGGCGCCATGACCATCGGCACGCTGGTGGCCTTCCAGTTCCTGATGGCCGGCTTCATGGGTCCCATCAACCAGTTGGTGTTTCTCGGAAGCTCGCTTCAGGAGATCGACGGCGAGTTGAGGCGGCTCGACGACGTGGCCTGCCATCCCCTCGACCCCAATACCAGGATGGACCCGTCGCCACCGGAGGTGGATGCCCCGTTTTCCAGGCTCTCCGGCCGGCTGGAACTGCGCGGCATCACCTATGGCTACAGCCGGCTGCGCCCGCCGCTGATCAACGGGTTCAATCTCACGGTTCCGCCCGGGGCGCGCGTGGCGCTCGTCGGACCGAGTGCGAGCGGAAAATCGACTTTGGCCAAGATCATCAGCGGTCTTTATCCCCCGTGGTCGGGAGAAATCCTTCTGGACGGTGTATCGAGAGACAAGCTCCCTCGCCGTGTGATCACCAGTGCCGTGGCCATGGTCGACCAGGAGTTCTTTCTCTACGAGGGGACCGTTCGCCAGGTGCTGACGATGTGGGACTCGACCGTGCCCGAAGAGCGAATCATCCGGGCGGCCAAGGATGCATGCATTCACGAGGACATCGCGGCTCGTCCGGGCGGCTACGACAGCCTGGTGGAGGAAGGAGGCCGCAACTTCAGCAGCGGCCAGCGCCAGCGACTGGAGATTGCCCGTGCCCTTGTCGGCAATCCGAGCCTGCTGGTGCTCGACGAGGCAACCAGTGCCCTCGACCCGGTGACCGAACAGCAGATCGACGACAACCTCCGCCGGCGCGGCTGTAGCTGCGTGGTTGTTGCCCATCGGCTCAGCACCATCCGCGACTGCGATGAGATCATCGTTTTGGACCGGGGCTTCGTCGTTGAGCGCGGGCCCCACGAGAGGCTGCGGTATGCTCAGGGGCTCTACTGCTACCTGATCAACACCTGAGAGGCCGGACCTTTCCATGGAAACCTGGCTGGAACTGTTCCGCAAGGAGAGTACACCGCAAGAGGTTGCGGGAAACCGTCCCCTGCTTCTGGACGATCCGGACCGCGTGTGGATGGTCGTTTCAGGGCGCGTGGACGTGTTTGCCGTGCCATTTCAGAACGGCGTTCCGGCGGGAATCCGCATTCACTTGCACCGGGCCGAGACCGGGCAACTCCTGCTGGGATGCCCTTGCGGCCCGGCTGGTTCGCTCGGGCTCCTGGCTGTGGGAATTCCCGGTAGCCAGGTACTCAGTCTGCCTCAGGGGCGTTTGCAGGAGTTGGGGGGGGATCCGGCCGAACTCGACTTCCTCCTCGGCGAGTGGGTCGAGGGGTTGACCGCCCGGGTCGCCCAGGGCCGGCAACCGGGGCGGGCAGCCCTGCTGACGCGGGAGGGAGAGAGTTTCCATCCAGCCGGCGCGAGCGTCACTCCTGCCCTGGGTATGCTCTGGATCTCCGCCGCGGAGACCACCTGCCGCTTCCTCGGCAAGGTCGATGTGCCGCTCTCGGGTCCGGAATCTGCCTTCCCGCTGGCCAGTTCCGGCTGGCTCGAACTGCCCGGCCAGGCACGGCTTCAGTCGACGCGCTCTGCCTCGTCCGCCAGCGATCCTTGCCAAACGCGCAGCCTGGCAGGCTTTCATCGGGCTGTTCTCGCATGTGTGGACCTGAATGCTCAGGAAGACGATGCTGCGGAACTCGCCCGCCTGCAGCAAAAGGCCGCCTCCGAAGACCGTCTGGCTCGGTCGGCCCTCGCGCGATTGGCGGCCGTGGTGGAGCCTCGCCGCAGCGGCAGCGAGGCGGTGCCCGAGCAGGAGGTGCCCGTGCTGGCCGCCTGCCGGCTCGTGGCCCAGCAGATGGGGGTTACGATCAGGACCCCGCGAGACTTCGGCAAGAGAACCTGTCGCGATCCGATCGGCGCGATCGCCCGCGCTTCCGGGATCCGGACCCGACGGGTGGCCCTGACGGGAGATTGGTGGCGCCGGGATAACGGGCCGCTGTTGGCATTCCGAGGACAGGACAATCAGCCGGTGGCCCTGCTCCCCGTGTCGACTTCGCGTTACATCATGGTCGATCCGGGGACGCAGATCCGCGTGCCGGTCACGCGGGCCGCC
>CAZLWV010000006.1:0-20464 GCA_964563135.1 uncultured Planctomycetaceae bacterium | reverse complement strand
CAGCTGTTCCTGCCGCTCGTAGCGAACGGGGCCGCCGCGGCCGGCCTGCAGCCGTTCGCTCACTGCTTCTACCGCTCGTTTCCTTCCCGCGCCATGACGGCCAGAGACATCGTGGAGTTTGCCGTCGCCGGCACTTGCAGGGATTGGCTGACCGTCGTGCTGCTGGGCCTTGCCGGAGGTCTCCTGGGAATGCTGATCCCCATAGCCACCGGCGTGCTGTTCGGCCAGGTCATCCCCGACGCAGACGAGTACCAGTTGGGATGGCTGGTCGGCGGGCTGACGGTGACGGCTGTCGTCACGACGCTGTTTGAGTTTGTCCGGGGTATCGCGACCCTGCGGTTGGAGACGAGGATGAACTGCTCGGTTGAGGCGGCCGTCTGGGATCGCCTCCTCAACCTGCCGGCGACGTTTTTCCGGCAATACGCCACCGGCGACCTGGCCATGCGGGCCATGGGAATCACGCGTATTCGCCAGGTGCTGACCGACGCGGTGATGTCGTCGGTTCTCGTGTTCCTCTTCTCGCTCGTCTCCTTCGCCCTGCTGTTCTATCTCGACGTTCGTCTGGCCATCCTGGCGACCCTGCTGTTCGTGATCGTTGCGGGTGTGACCTGCTGGGCCGCCCTTGTCCAACTGCACTACGAGAAGCAGAACTACGAGGTACGCGGAAAGGTGGCGTCCATCGTGCTTCAATTGCTGACCGGCATCTCCCGGCTGAGAATTGCGGGGGCCGAGAACCGAGCCCTCGCCTTCTGGGCCGAATCGTTCAGCCGCCGCACGAAGTTGAGCGTCCAGGCCCAAGCGGTGGCCAACCATGTGGCAAGTTTCATGTCGTGCGTGCCGCATGTTTCAGCGTGTTTGATCTTTGCGGCCGTCTACTTTCTGGAGGAGAGTCTTTCGCTGGCGACCTATCTGGCCTTCAATGCCGCCTTCGTTCAGGTGGTCACCTCGGGTGTGGCGGTGAGTTCCGCCGTGACTTCGATACTGGGAATCGTTCCCCTTTACCAGCGTGCCAGGCCCATTCTGCTGGCGCTGCCGGAGTTTGACCGCAGCAAGCGCGATCCCGGCGAACTGGCGGGCGGGATCGAGATCGACCACGTCTCCTTCCGATACTACGAGGACGGGCCGTTGGTGCTCAACGACGTCAGTCTTCACGTCCGGCCGGGAGAATTCGTGGCCTTCGCAGGGCCGTCCGGCGCAGGCAAGTCGACGATTCTGCGGCTGCTGCTGGGTTTCGAGGCGCCCACCGCCGGCTCGATCTACTTCGACCGCGAAGACCTCGCCGGGCTGGACCACCAGGCCGTTCGCAGCCAGATCGGCGTGGTGCTTCAGAACAGCCAGCTTTCGCCCGGAAGCCTCCTGGACAATATCCGAGGATCTTCGGCCGCCACTCTCGACGAGGCCTGGGAAGCTGCCTATCTGAGCGGTCTGGATCAGGATATCCGGGAAATGCCGATGGGAATGTACACGGTCATCACCGAGGGCGAAAGTACCCTGTCGGGCGGGCAGAAACAGCGTCTGCTGATCGCCCGTGCGGTCGTTTCCCGGCCCCGGATCCTCCTGTTTGACGAGGCCACCAGCGCGCTGGACAACATCACCCAGGCCAAGGTTGCCGAGAGCCTCGAGCGTCTGAAGGCCACCCGCATTGTCGTCGCACACCGCCTGAGCACGGTCATCCACGCCGACCGCATTTGTGTCGTCGACCGGGGCAAGATCGTGCAGCAAGGGTCCTATCAGCAGTTACTCGAGCAACCCGGCTTATTTGCCGAACTGGCAAGAAGGCAATTGGTCTAGGCATGTATGTTCTGGGCATCAACTCGTTGTTTCACGAATCGGCCGCCTGTTTGCTGAAAGACGGATTCATCGTGGCCGCCGCCGAAGAGGAGCGGTTCACCCGTACGAAGCATGCCAAGAAGCCCCGGGCCGACAATCCCAATGCGCTCCCTCTGCGCGCGATGCAGTACTGCCTGGAAGAGGCCGGCATCGACATCCGCGACCTCGACCACGTGGCCTACTCGTCAGATCCCGGCCGGCGGGCCGTGCCTTGGGGCGGCTGGACCTACGACGCCAACCCGGAGTTCACTCGGCATATCCGCCTGGTTCCCGACGAATTCAGCATCATGGGGTTCGACGGTCGCTTCACCTGGGTCGACCACCACACGGCGCATGCCGCCTCGGCCTTCTACCCCTCTCCTTTCGAGCAGGCGGCCGTGCTCACCATCGACGGGATCGGCGACTGCAATACCACCGCGGGCTTTCACGGGCTTGGAACGGAACTGCGCTGCGTCCAGGAGGTTCCTCCGCCCAACTCGCTCGGCTTTCTGTGGGAACTGGTTTCCATGTTCCTCGGGTTCGACATCTACGATGCCACCAAGATCATGGGCCTGGCTGCGTATGGCGACCCGGACCGGTACGCCCGCCACTTTGGACAACTGGTGTGGTCGCTTCCCGGCGGCGGGTTCGCTGTCAACAGCGACCTCCTGCGGTTCTGGCTCCTCGACTACCTCACGCCGTCTGGCTATTTCGGTGGGCTGGAGACCCTGTTTGGCCTGAAGCGGAGAACGAGCGGCGAGCAGCTCACGCAGGATCACCGCGATATCGCTGCAGCCCTCCAGCATGTAGCCGACGGTGTCGTGCTTCATCTGGCGAGGGACCTGTACCGGCGGACCCGCTCGGCCAGTCTCTGCCTGGCCGGCGGCGTGGCCCTGAACTGCGTGACCAATCGGCTCGTGCTGGAGGAAGGGCCATTCTCGGCACTCTTCGTCCAGCCGGCGGCGCACGATGCCGGTACCGCGATCGGAGCTGCCCTGCATGTCTGGCATCACCAGCTCCGCCACGACCGGTGCCGGTGCATGGCGGGTCCCTACCTGGGGCCGGGGTTCTCGACCGTCCAGATTGAACGAGAGCTCCAGGACCGCGGACTCAAGTACGCACGCTCGGATGACATCGAGGCGCAGGTCGCGGACCTTCTGAGCCAGGGGCACCTCGTCGGCTACTTTCAGGGGCGGATGGAGATCGGTCCCCGGGCCCTTGGCAACCGGAGCCTCCTGGCCGACCCTCGCGATCCGAACATGCGTCAGATCCTCAACGACCGCATCAAGCACCGCGAGAGTTTCCGTCCCTTTGCTCCCAGTGTGCTCTACGAGGAAGCCCCTCGATGGTTCGAGATCGGGAAGGCCACGCCGGCGTACGAATACATGCTGATGGCCTGTCCGGTGCGGAAAGAAATCCAGGCGAGGATTCCCGCCGTCGTTCACGTCGACGGGACCAGCCGGATTCAGGCCGTCAGGTCGGAATCCAACCCGCGCTACCATCGGCTGATCTCCGAGTTCTACCAGCGGACCGGAGTACCCGTTGTGCTCAACACCTCGTTCAACGACACCGAGCCGATCGTCTGCACGCCCGAAGACGCCGTTCGGACCTTCCTGCGATCCGAGATCGACTTCCTGGCGATCGGCGACTTCCTGGTGAGCCTGGAAGAGAACCGCGGCGTGCGGACTGGCGGGCGGCAGACGCGGGGCGCGGACCACGACCGCCTGTTTCCGGAATTGCCTGGCTTGGTCGACGGCGATCTCCGCAGCCGGCGGCTGAGTCGCCTCGACGGGATCTGCGTACTGACCGACCGGCTTGACTACAAGCAGGCCGACCAGGTCCTCCCCTTGTTTCCGGAGCATCAGTTCTTCGTCGACGAGATCGCACGCGACAAGATCGAGGGAGCCAGCGTGCTGGAGATCGGGATCGGCTCGGGAATCCTGTCGATTGCCGCTGTACGATGCGGCGCCAGCCGGGTTGTTGGCCTGGAGATCAATCCGCGGGCCAGAGCCCTGGCAAGTCTGAATACCAGGTTGAACCGGTGCGAAGACCGTATTGAGATCGGCAGCGGCAGCCACGACATCTTTGCGCCTGTCCGAGGCCGGCGTTTCGACTATGTCATCAGCAATCCGCCGTTCATCCCGGTTCCACCCGGGACTCGATTCTTCGTCCATTCGTCGGCCGGGCCGTACGGGATGGATTTCTTGGAGGCGATCCTTCGCCAACTCGACAACCACCTCTCCGACCGGGGATACGCACAGATTGTGACCGTTGCGCCCGGCGATGATCGGGGGCCCTTCATGCTGCGAGACGTCTTGCGCGAGCACCTGACTGGCACGGCCCTCGTCAAGGTAAATCCTGAAGCCGGGTCGTTTGCCTGCATGGTCGACTGGCTTCGCCTGGCCGGTGTTGCTGCGGAAGACCAGGCCAATGAGATGAAACGCAGGGCCGGCTGCGACGGCGTGTCGCGCCTGCACCTGTGCATGATCGCCTATTGGAACGACGGCGCCGGCCAGTTGCGCGAGGAGCCTTCCGCCAGGGCTTATCGCAACTGGCATCTCCCCCTGAGCGGCGTCGAGTGGGACTGAAGTCGGCAGGCGGGCCTGACGAGGAACCGTATGGTGGATGTGGAAGCCTACAATCGGGCAGCCTGGAACAACGAGGTCCGTCGACGCAATCCGTGGACGATTCCCGTCGACGCCGAGACCATCCGCCGCGCCCGTCGGGGTGAATGGGAGCTCTACTTGACTCCCACGCGACCGGTTCCCAGGGACTGGTTTCCGGAGCTGGCAGGGCTCTCAACGCTTTGCCTGGCTGGCGGCGGCGGACAGCAGGGGCCCGTGCTGGCTGCCGCCGGAGCCCGAGTCACGGTGCTCGACAATTCCTCGCTCCAGTTGGAGCAGGACCGCGAGACAGCCCGTCGCAACGGGCTGGAAATCGCAACCGTGGAAGGCGACATGGCCCGCCTGACCATGTTTGCCGACGGGGTCTTCGACCTGGTCGTGCATCCCACGTCCAACGTGTATGTGCCCGACGTGAGACCGGTCTGGCGGGAAGCGTTCCGCACGCTTCGCCCCGGCGGCACCCTGATCGCCGGTTTCGACAGCCCTGTGCGGCACATCTTCGATCGGGAACTCGCCGATCGGGGGATCCTCCAGGTGCGGCACCGATTGCCCTACTCCGATCTCGCCTGCCTCAGCGAGGAAGAGCTTGGCAGACAGTTCCAGCGCGGCCAGCCCCTCTCGTTCGGCCACCTGCTCGAGGACCAGATCGGCGGCCAGACCGAGGCCGGATTCTTGATTGCCGGGTTCTTTGAGGACCGTTTTGGGTACTACTTTCGTGACGCACTTTCGTACTACATGCCGACCTTTGCCGTCACGCGGGCCGTCAAGCCCCGCTGACCGCGGCGTTTTCACACCGCCGATGGCCGCTGCCGTTTGCATGGCGATCAGCCGACTCGCGCTGGGACTACCCCGCATCGGGCGCGAAGCTCCTGCCGCCGGCGCTTGCAGGCTTCGCCGCGAAGAGGCATCTGCCGAGAAGAATCGAGACATCCATGGGTGTGCCGCTGGCCGGCAGACCTCGACACCCAGCCCAAGCCGCGCCCCACTTGTCGGACCGATCCAATGACCGTCGTGCAGAACCATGAAGCAGACAGGATCGACTGTGTCGTCGTAGGGTTTGCCGACGACCCGGCGCCGGAATACCAGGTGCCGATGCCCTGCTACGGACCGGCATGGCCGCCACTCTTGGACCGAACGATATCCTTTCGAGGGCGTCGATACGACGTCAACGGCGTGTTGAGTGCGGCGATTGCCGAGGCCACCGGCGAGCCCTTCGCTTTCCACGTGGCGCGGACGCCGAGCCTTCCGGTCCTGCAACTGGCCAGTTTTCTCCGGCAAAGATCGCTGCTGGTGGATTACGTGAATTTTGTGGATGCCCGTGCCGATCGTTTGCTGGAGCTTCTCCGTCGGAAGCCCCGCTCGGTCGCGCTTACCACGACCTATTACGGCACCTGCGAGAAGCCGGCGAATCTCGTCCGGCTCGTGAAGACCTGGAGTCCTGAAACGAAAACGATCGTGGGTGGGCCCTACATCCACCGCCTGTGGAGCACGGAGTCTTCGAGGCCCTGCCTCGACAGGACGCTCTTCCAGATCGGGGCCGACGTCTACATTGTCGATTCCCAGGGAGAATCGACCCTCAGCCTGGTCTGCGCGGCCCTTCGCGACTCGGTTCCCCTGCAGGGGATTGCTAATGTCATCTTCCGCGATGGCGGCATCTACAGGCGGTCGGTCCGCCCTCCATCCGCTGCCATCGGGAACCGGGATGGCGGCGAGGGGCGGGCCGGCCCGCCGGAGGGGATTTATGGCACAACAGGCGGGTGCGACGATCTGTGGCGAGTGATCGAACACAACAGCCTGGAGGATCACCCGATCGACTGGCGGGTGTTTCTCGGCGATTTCCCGACCCCCATGGTCCAGACGCGGACCGCCAGGAGCTGCGCATTCCGCTGTGCCTTCTGCTCGTATCCTTCGGCCGCCGGGCCGCTCGAGTTCAGAAGTCTCCGGAGCATCGAGAACGAGCTGGAACGGCTGCACGAACTGGGGGTGCGCTACATTGTCTTCAACGACGACACGTTCAACGTGCCCGTCGCGCGATTCAAGGACATCTGCCGTCTTCTGGCGAAGCCGAAATACGGCATCCAGTGGTTCTCCTTCTTTCGTGCCGGAAACTCCGACGACGAGATGTTCGCCCTCATGGAGCAGTCGGGATGCACGGGAGTCCTGCTGGGAATCGAGTCGGGGGCCCAGGAGATCTTGAACAACATGAACAAGGGGGCCCGCGTGGACCAGTACCTTTATGCCATGCGCGAGCTGCGCCGGCGGCAGATGACCACGTTTGCCTCGTTCATCATCGGTTTCCCCGGCGAAACGGAAGCCACCTTGAAGGCCACCGCCGATTTCATCGACGAGGCGCGCCCCGACTACTTCGAGCTGGAGCCGTTCTTCTGCGATCCGGCGGCCCCCGTGGCCCGGCAGGCCGGCAAGTTCGGGCTGACCGGCAGCGGCCTGTCCTGGACCCACGCCACGATGACCTCCGGCCAGGCGGTCGGTTGCCAGCGACGGCTCCGCTCGCAGCTCATGGCGGCCGGCCACAAGTGGTGCGATGTGACCGGCTTTTCGATCTGGGGCTACGCCTACATGCTCTCCCTCGGCTTCTCGCGCGACGAGACCGACCGGATTCTTGCCCTCCTGTCGCGCATGAACCTGGAAGGGCAGGGCTGCCTTTGTCCCGCCTACAGCAGAAGTTACGAGGACGAGGTGGTCCGCATCATCCGCGAAGCCTCGCCCTCGCTTGATCTCGGAAAGGCCGCTGCATGCCTGAGTTGAGAGACGAACGCAAGCTGCAAGCCAAACGGATGCAAGGCTCGATGGATCGCGGCGCTGATCGTCTGTGGGCGGCGCGGTTCAGGGCCATGCCTGCCGGACTCCAACTGAGCGAAGAAAGGGGACCCCAATGGACGCCTCCGACGATGTCACCGGCTGGATGCTTCGCCTGGGCGACGGTAGCGAAACGGCCGCCAGACTTCTCTGGGAGAAGTACTTCAATCGCCTGGTGCGGTTTGTGCGGACGCGATTCTCCGATCTGCCGCGGCGAACGGCCGATGAGGAAGACTTCGTGCTCAGCGCGATGGATTCTTTCTGCCAGGGTCTTCAGAAAGGGCAATTCCGGGCCCTGACCAACCGCGACGACCTCTGGAAGCTCCTGGTGACGATCACGGCGAGAAAGACCCGCGCCGAACGGCGCCGCCACCGTGCCGTCAAGCGTGGCCAAGGGCGCGTCCGCGGCGAGTCGGTGTTCGGCCAGGTTGGCCGCGCGGCCGACGAGGACCGGGGTATCGGTGAGATTCTCGGCAGCGAACCCACTCCGGAACTGGCCTGCATGCTTGCAGAACAGTGCCGCACCCTTCTCGACGAGCTCAAAGACGAGACGCTGCGCCAGATCGGTCTCTACCGGCTGGAGGGATACTCGGCCGCGGAGATTGCGGCGAAACTCGGCTGCGTGCGGCGAACCGTGGAGCGGAAACTCGAACGGATCCGCGGCAAATGGGCCCACGCGCAGTCGGCATGTCGATCCTGACCTCTTTGCCGCTCCCGTCACTCACTGCTCGTGGCGAGGTCGAGGCGGTCCGTCTGCAAACTGAAACCGTCGCTGGTTCTTCCGCGAACACTTCACCAATACCGATTCCTGGATCTTGCGTGGCGAGACGGTCGTTCGTTTCCAGGCGGGACGCTACTACCTGGGCAGACAACCACGCGGGCAAGAGGCTCACGCTGACCATGGTCCGGCAGGCGCGATGATGGTGCCGATCGCCTGCCGGGCCTATGTCAGCCGATGGCTCGTGCGGCTAGAATGATGGAGTTCGTGCCCCCTTGACTTCGGCGACGGCGGGTTCCTTCAGGCTTTGAGGCCAGACCATGCTCAACGATGGCGATAAAGGCGTTGTCCTCCAGCAAGACCGGCAGACCTACGGCATTGCCCCGCATCTCCCGTGCGGTGTCGTCACGCCCGCGACCCTCCGCAAGATTGCCGACGTGGCAGAGAAGTACGCAGTGCCCATGGTCAAGGTGACCAGTGCGGCCCGCATCGCCCTGTTGGGCATCAAGGAAGAGCACGTGGACCAGATCTGGAACGAACTGGAGATGGACCCCGGCAGCGTGGTCGGCATCTGCGTGCGGAGCATCAAGGCGTGTCCCGGCACCACGTTCTGCAAGCGGGGCCAGCTCGATAGCCTCGCCGTCGGTCGCCAACTCGACGAGAAGTACCATGGGATGGAACTGCCCGGCAAGATGAAGATGGGTGTGAGCGGCTGCCCCAATCAGTGCGGTGAAACCAGCTTCAAGGACATCGGCCTGGTGGGCACACCGAAGGGCTGGCGAGTTTACGTTGGCGGAAACGGAGGGACGAATCCCCGGATCGGCGAGATCCTGGCCCAGCGGATCGAGACCGACCAGGCGGTTGGCCTCGTCGGCAAGATCATCGACTATTACCGGGCCAACGCCAAGCCAAAGGAGCGCATGGGCAAGATGATCGAACGGCTCGGGCTGGATCATATGGAGGAAGCCCTGGGACTGGGGTGTGATGCTTGATCCTGCCATGAACCCCGAACAAACTGCCGGCAAACTCGACTTCTCCACCCGTCGATCGGCGATCCCGCACCCCTTGGGCAGCCGGGTCAGGATGCTGCTGACGAGCGTTTTCGGCTCGCATGTCCGGGTCGATGGGTATGGTAGCCGGGCCATCAACCCGATGGAACGGTACCACAACCGGGTTACATGGGTGAAAGGCCGTTTCTCCCTCCGGATGTTCCACCGCTCGTGGGTTTGGACTGAGCACGTCGGGTAGCCGATCAAGCACCGGGAAACCAATGGCTGTCGGACTGTCGCCATTCGCTCCTGGCGAGTGCCCTGCTCTGGCTGGGCAACACGCGACAGTTATTGATTTCCTGGTGCTGAGCTGTCGAGAACGAATTGCGGAGGGCAACGACCATGGTGCTGGCCCTTGAGATCCAGGTTCTTCTCGGACTGTTGATTGTTTCCGCCCTGATGACCCTCCTCTGGCTCGTGCAGCGCCGGACGGGCAATGCGGGGATTGTCGATGCCGGTTGGGCTGCCGGCGTTGGCATCCTGGGCGTCTTCTTCGCGGCGACGGGTGACGGCTATCTGCCGCGCCGCATCCTGGCGGCCGGACTGATCGGCGTCTGGTCCGCCCGGCTGGCGGCCTATATTCTGCTGGACCGAGTTCTCGGACACCCGGAAGAGGGCCGCTACCGCACGCTCCGTGCCGGGTGGGGGGCGGCGGCCGACAGAAGGCTCTTCTTGTTTTTCCAGACCCAAGGCCTTGCCGCCCTGTTCTTTGCCCTGCCGATCCTGATCATCGCCTGCCACACTGCGAAACCATGGACGGCTTGGGACGCAGTGGGCGTGTTGATCTGGTGTGTTGGCGTTGGCAATACCGTCCTTGCAGACCGGCAGCTTGCCCGATTCAAGCGGCGGCCGGAGAGCCGAGGCCAGACGTGCCGCGAGGGCTGGTGGCGTTACTCGCGGCATCCAAACTACTTCTTCGAGTGGCTGCACTGGTGGTCCTATGTCGCCTTGGCGATCGGCGCGCCCTTTTGGTGGCTCACGCCGTTGGCGCCGGCCGTGATGCTGTACTTCTTGCTCAAGGTGACCGGCATCCCGCCGACCGAGGCGCAGGCCCTGGCCAGCCGCGGCGAAGACTACCGCCAGTATCAGCGCACTACCAGCGCCTTTGTGCCTTGGTTTCCCAAGAAGGAGGCGAACTCCCATGGACCTGATTGACCTGGCGGAACGGGCCGTCCTGCCGGACTGGCTGATTCGTTTCGGCATGCGCCGGCTCATGGCTCAGCGGCTCCGGCTGGAAGCGGCTCGCGAGGCGGCCGAACCCGGAGAACCGCTGCGGCGGTTCGTTGAGGAATTGCGATCCAGCCCGATTGCCATCGCCACAGACGCCGCCAACGTGCAGCACTATGAGGTCCCCAGCGAGTTCTTCCGGCGGGTCCTGGGCCCGCGGCTGAAATACAGCTGCTGCTACTGGCCTCAGGCCGACACGACCCTGGCCGAGGCCGAAGACGCGATGCTGGAACTGTTCTGCCGGCGCGCGGGCGTCGAGGACGGGATGGAGATCCTGGAACTGGGGTGTGGCTGGGGCTCGCTCTCGCTCTGGCTGGCACAGCACTACGCGCGGTCTCGGATCCTGGCGATCTCCAATTCGCGCACGCAGCGGGAGTTCATCGAGTCGCGTTGCCGCGACCTCGGACTGGGCAACGTCGAAGTGCTCACCGCGAACGTAGCGGATTTCGCTACGGAACGCCGCTTTGACCGGGTGCTGTCGGTGGAGATGTTCGAGCACGTGCGCAATTACGACGAGTTGCTCCGCCGGATATCCATCTGGTTGAAGCCGGCAGGCAAGCTGATGGTGCACATCTTCTGCCACGCGAGGTTCGCCTATCCGTTTGAGACCGAGGGGCAGTCGAATTGGATGGGGCGGCACTTCTTTACCGGGGGCATCATGCCTTCCGACGACCTGCTATTGCACTTCCAACGCGACCTGGTGCTCGAAGATCATTGGCGATTCTCGGGCATTCACTATGCGCGCACTTTGGAGGCCTGGCTGGCCAGGTGCGACGCCCAGCGGTCCGATCTGTTGCGGTTGTTCGAGGCGACGCTGACGCCGAAGGTTGCCGCGAGGCAACTCCAGCGCTGGCGGATGTTCTTCATGGCCTGTTCCGAGCTATTTGGCTATCGGGGCGGAGGTGAGTGGTTCGTGTCCCACTACCTTTTCTGCAAGCGTCAGGACAACGAGCGCCACGGGTGAAGCCAACGCGTGGTGCCGAGAAAGGGAGGACAAGATGATGTACTACCTCAAGCTGTACACCGCCACCTTCGTCGGATTCCTGGCGATCGATGCGGTCTGGCTGGCCTTCGTCGCCCGGGGGTTCTATAAGCGCCATTTGGGCTTCTTGCTCAGCGACCAGCCCAACTGGTGGGCAGCGATCGTTTTCTACTTGCTCTTCATAGCTGGGCTGCTCGTCTTCGCCGTCGTGCCGGGGCTCCAGGCCGGTTCGCTCCGCAAGGCGCTGCTGCTGGGGGCTTTTTTCGGCCTGGTCACCTACGCGACCTACGACCTGACGAACCAGGCGACGGTCAAGAACTGGCCGTGGATCGTGACCGTTGTGGACATGGTGTGGGGCACGGTATTGGCAACATCGGTCACGGCCTTCGGCTATCTGGTCGGGCGCTGGCTACGGTGATGATAGCGCAAGGAGTGCCGGCATGCCGCACGCCGGCTTGGTCAACAGGATCTGGACGTCGCCGATGGCCCGCTCGCGAAACGCGCCCTCGCAGTAGCAGAAGTAGAACTCCCAGGTGCGGATGAAGTCCTCTGAGAACCCCAAGGTTCGCACCTGATCCAGGTTTGCGCGGAATCGCTGCCGCCAGTGCGCTAAGGTCTCGGCATAATGGGGCGTGATGTCCTCCAGGTGGGAGAGCTGAAGATCGGTCGCGCGGCCTAGCGACTGGCAGATGGCGCCGATCGAGGGCAGGCAGCCGCCGGGAAAGATGTAGCGCTGGATGAAATCCACCGAGCGCCGGTAGCGTTCGTAGCGCTGGTCGGGAATGACGATCGCCTGAAGCAGCATCATCCCGTGGGGTTTGAGCCGCTCGGAGCAGACGCGAAAGAACGCATCGAAGTACTGGTGCCCCACGGCCTCGATCATCTCGATCGAGACGAGCTTGTCGAACGAACCTGTCAGCGCACGGTAGTCCTCGCAGAGCACGGTGACGCGGTCGGACAGGCCGGCCGCCGCCACCTGCTGCCGGCTGTACTGGTACTGCTTTCGCGAAATGGTGGTCGTCGTGACACGGCAGCCATATTCTCTCGCGGCGTGAAGGGCAGAGCCGCCCCAGCCGGTGCCGATCTCCAGCACGTGGTCATCGGCCGTCAGAGCCAGCTTCCGGCAGGTGCGATCGAACTTGGCCAGCGATGCCTCGCGAAGCGTCGCCTCGGCACGAGGGAAGATCGCGCATGAGTAGGCCATGGTCTCGTCAAGGAACAGCGAAAAGAACTCGTTGCCCAGGTCGTAATGGGCGGCAATGTTCCGGCGGCTCCCCGACGGAGTGTTTCGTTTCAGCCAGTGGCCGATCCTGGCAAGCGGGCTCAGGAGTCGGGCCGGGCCCCCTTCCAGACCGGCCGAGGCCGCGGCACTGTGGCAGAAGATGCGGACAAGGTCGACGAGGTTGTCGCAGGTCCAGTATCCGCGGATATACGCCTCCGCGGCGCCGAGGCTCCCGCCAAGAACCAGTTGGCGGTAGAAACGAAGATCGCGGATCTCGATAGTGGCCGTCAGAGGGTCCTCAGCGCAGTGTCCGAACTGCTGGCGATGGCCGCCGTGGTCAATCACGAGCCGGCCATGATCGAGGTTCTCCAGCCGGCCCCACACGACGCGCCGGAACATCCGGTCGAGGTATCCCTCGGTGCCTTTCGAACGCGAGGCCATGTGCGAGGAGACTTCACTCATGGTTGGTCTGCCTTGGGTGACCCGCTGTGCTCGGGATGGGGGCAGAACGGGCACTTCTTGCGCCACAGTCGGAAGGCCTGCCAGTAGATGGCCTGGGCCACGCGTCCGGTCATCCAGGGATGACGGACCAACGCCCGAAGCATGGGCCAGCGACGCAACTCCCGCCGCTTGAGCACCAGGCTCACGTCGAACAGACGTTCGTCCCCTCGACGGTTCACGATGGAGACGCTCAGCGTTTTGCCCGGGGGGCGCAGGTGCCATTCGTAACACATGTCCATATCCATAAAGGGCGACACGTGAAAGCCCTTGGGGTGTCGAAACCGCAGTTGCGGCGGCTCGCCCATGCGGTTGCCCTGCCAGAGGACGTACCAGTGCCGTTCATGCCAAGGCGTGTTGGTGACTTCGGCGACGACCGCGTCCACCGTTTGCCCGGCGCGGTCAAAGCAGTAGTACAGACTCAGCGGACAGAAATAGTAGCCCCAGTTTCGCAGCAGCGTGAGCAGCCGGATGGGGCCGGTCGGCCGCCAACCAGTCTGCTCTTCGGCCAGATCCCGGACGGCGTCGGCCAGCGGAACACCGGCATCGCCCAAATGGTCCCTGCGAAGGAAAGAGGCTGGGGAAAACGTAGCGCGGTGCAGCCCACAACCGCCGCCCAGCACGGCCGGCAGTTCGTCAAGGTCCAGATACACCAGGTAGAGCGTGTAGCGGAAGACATGCTCCGCGGGGCTCAGCCGCCGGTGCTGGAGATACCCTTCGTAGAGGCAGCTTTCCATGACTCCAACTTCTTGCCAAAACACCGGCCCACCGCCAAGGCGCTGTTGACTCCATCCTCGTGAAAGCCGTGTCCCCAATACGCGCCGCAGAAGTAGGTGCGATTCTTGCCGTTGATTTCGTGAAACCGCTTCTGGGCGGCGAGCGCTTCGCGGCTGTAGACCGGGTGGTGGTATTCGATCCGGCGCAGGATCTTCTTCTCATCGAGCCAGCGGGTCCCGTTCAGCGTGATGCAGATCGGATCAGACGAGATGTGCCCCTGGAGCCGGTTGAGGTTGTAGGTCAGCACGACGGGCTGGTCCTGCTCCTGCGGGATCTGGTAGTTCCATGAGGCCCAGGCGCGCCGAGATCGGGGCAGGAGCGAGCTGTCCACATGCAAGACCGTGTCATTCCGCTGGTAGGCGACCGCCCCCAGGATCTCCCGCTCCGCCGGGCTGGCGTCGGCGAGCATGGCCAACGACTGGTCCGAGTGCGCTGCCAGGACGACGGCGTCGAAATCCTCGGGGCCGCCACCCTGCCACGTCACTGCGACCCGGTCCGCGTGGCGCCGCACGGCGACGACGGGACAATTCAGGCGAATCCGGCTCGCAAAAGGACGAGTCAAGGCTTCGACATACCGCCCGGCTCCGCCTTGCACGGTTTTCCATTGCGGGTGGCCGCGTACCGTCAGAAGCCCATGGTTGTTGAAGAAGTCCACGATGAATCGCGCCGGGAACTGCCGAAACCGCTCCGGCGGCGCCGACCAGATAGCGGCGCCCATGGGAATGAGATAGTGCTCGATGAACTCCCGGCTGTACCGGTTGCGGTCCAAGTACTGGCCCAACTCCAAATCATAGTCCTCGCCCCGCAGCAATTCGAGCGACTGGCGGTTGAAGCGAAGCACATCCAGGAGCATGCGGTAGAACTTCGGCCGCACCAGGTTGCGGCGCTGGGCGAAAAGCCCGTTCAGCGAGCTGCCCTGGTATTCCAGCCCGGTCTTGTCGCAACGCACGCTGAAGCTCATGTCGCTGTTGCGGGCCGGGACGCCAAGGATCTGCAACATTTGGACAAAGTTTGGATACGTGCGATCGTTGAAGACCATGAAGCCCGTGTCGGCGGAATATGGGTGGCCGAATGCCTCGAAGGAAACCGTGTTCGTGTGCCCGCCCGCATACCCATTGGCCTCGAAGACGTGGACTTCGTGCTCGTCGGCAAGGAGTCGGGCGGAGACGAGACCGCTGATACCGGAGCCGATGATCGCGATTCTCATGACGTACTCCTTGAAGAATCCAAGCAGCATGAACCGTCAGTCTCTCGCCAATTGTCGAACTACAGCCAGAGCTTCGGCCACGTGCCGATCGGCCGCGAATTGGGAATTGAACACATGCCGGATGATCCCCTCTTTGTCGATGACGTAGGTGACCCGTCCCGGCATGATCCCTAAGGTCTTGGGCACGCCAAAGGCCTTGCGCACGGAACCATCCGTGTCGGCCAGAAGCACGAAAGGCAGCCGATGCCCGCTGGCAAAGGCCTGGTGGCTTTCCGCAGAGTCCGAACTCACCCCGATGACCACTGCCCCGACTTGCACGAAATCCTCATAGGCATCGCGGAAACTGCACGCCTCCTTCGTGCAAACTGCGGTTCCATCTTTGGGGTAGAAGAAGAGCACCACCGCCTTACTACCCCGGAGCCCGGCCAGGGAGACCTGCTGGCCGCTCTGCGAAGTCAAGGCAAAGTCAGGGGCATGATCGCCAACCTGAACGGACGCCATACTCCGGTCCTTTCCGAAAGCTTAAATGCTCTCGTTTAACATACCCGATAGCCCCTGGCGACGCACGGGGGGCGATCGGCAGTCTGAGTCTCGGCTGCAAGACCCGGTCGACGGCGCCTGGTTCCAAGCGGATCCCTGCGTGGATTCATGCGAGGATCGCGTTACAATAACGGCGGCAAAGCGGGTGAGGCCCCGGGGGCATGTTTGGCCATCGGCAAAGCGGGGTGGACACGACGCGTGAATCATGGACCGGACGGCAAGACAATCAACAGCCCTCTCCGCCAATGGAACAGGGACTCTGCTCCGCGACAACCTGCTGGCGCCGCTGCGACTGTTGTGGAAAGTTACGGACGCCTCGCGCATCGAGACACGTTGTTCGATGAGGCGGTCCTTGTCGGACGGGTCTGCGGCGGATTAGCCGTCGGAATCGCGTCTGCCGCCTTCTTCTTCCGCGGTCCGGGCCAAGGCCCGAAGCATGCCGCGGCCTCGCACATGCGGGAGGGATCACGAGCCCTCAGACGGCGATTGTACGCGACCCAGTCCCTCCGGGTATAGACAACCGTGCTCGTGTCCGTTTCCTGGACTTCCAGGCGTTCGAGCCGGAACCCCATGGCGGAGATTTCAGAGAACAACTGGTGGGCGAGGTTCTCCACGGAGGTGGGCGCATCGAAACGCTTCAGCTTCAGCCTATCGCCCGAGCGTTCCATGTAGTCTCGGAGCGCTTCGTAGAGCGGATCGTGGACATGGATGAGCATCCCGTGGTCGTATTCGCTCTTAAGGAAAGGCTCGATCCTGTCGTCGAAATCCCCGAACAGCGTTGAAATGGAACCCTTCCGGGTGACGCGGAAGAAACAGCGGACCTCGTACCGATGCCCGTGGAGGTTCCGGCACTTGTCCTGAAGCTCTTCGTTGCGATGGGCGGCGTAGAACTTGTATCTCTTGTTGATGATCATGGGGCGAACGGGTATTGAGACTTGTTGAAGGCGGATCAGCCTCGGTGTTTGGCGAGAATCAGCGACATGACTTCAGCGCGGCTAGCGGCGTTTGTTCGGAACGTGCCCCGTAGCGCACTGGTAACGGTGAGACTGCCAGGCTTGCGAATCCCTCGGATCGACATACAGGAGTGTTCTGCCTCGATCACGACGGCAACGCCCGACGATTCCAGCTCCGTCTCGATGAGGTCCGCGATCATCTGCGTCATCCGCTCCTGAACCTGCGGCCTCATGGCCACTTCCTCGACAACGCGAGCTATCTTGCTCAACCCAGTCACTCGACCTTTGGGGAGGTAAGCCACGTGAGCAACCCCGCTAAAGGGGAGAAGGTGGTGTTCACACATGCTGGTGAACTGGATGTCCCGTACCAGAACCAGTTCGTCATAGTCCTCAGGAAACGTGACCTTGAGGTGTCGCGACGGGTCCCGCTGCAATCCCGCGAACATCTCCTGATACATCCGCGCCACACGGCGGGGCGTATCGAGCAAGCCGTCCCGGTCCGGGTTCTCCCCAACCGCTCGCAGGATTGTTCGCACCGCACCTTCGATTGCCTGAAGATCTACCTCGCCGTCCTTGGCCGACCCGTTTGCTGCCGAGGTGGGGTTCGCGTGACCGTTGATTCTGTCAAGTCGGATGCTTTTGACGCCGTTGACCATGATATGCCTTGCCGTTTTCCCTTGGGTTGTCTTGTTCCCGGATCATGCCGCGGGTTCGAGCCCGAATCGCAGAATGCTCCTTTGGCTCTTGGCTGTCGCCATGGAGTACACCCAACAGTATTCGTGACTCGAGGAAGACCGGATTCAAGGGAACACGAACATCTTTCCACGCAGACGCGGAAACAGGCGTCAAACGCGGGCAGGGCAAGTGTACAAAGGACCACAATTTTGAGCCTGGATCGGTTCCAAGCTCAACCCAAGTGCGAGATGTCGGGAGGAATCCCAGCAGATCGATACGAGGTATCTGGGCTACGCCAGCCCATGGCCATTAACCGAGCGGGCCTTATTTGGGAGATCCCAGATAGAGCGGCGATGGCCGGCCGCCTTTCGGCTTGATTCTCTCCCAGCGTTCTACTACAGTCACGCCTTCCGATGGTGGGTGTTCCAAGAGGTGTTCTGTGCCGCGAAATCCGCCGCTAGCAGCGCTGCTGACCTTATGTGTCGTTTGGTCCGTGGGCACAGGTTGGCTATTCGCTCAGGAATGGCCAGTCGCCCAAGAACGGCCAGTCGCCCAGGAATGGTCAGTAGCCCAGGAGTGGCCAGGATCTGTATCGCCACTCGAATCGCTGGAAGGCCAGCCGAGCGGGCATGGGGTCTGGCTCGAAGACACCTCAGACTCCCTATTCGGTCCGGCCCCCCCGCCCGAAGGAATCGCCCTCGGAGAAGCCACGCAGTCAATGCCCTCCCCGCCCGGCGGACGACTGGGCGATGATTCCACAGGCGAGGGCGGCCGCTCGCCGTTCACAGCTCGACTGTGGTGGATTCCTCAGCAGAGTCTGCGGAATCAGCCGGGTGACTTGGCCATGAACGGCGAGGAGGTCGAGGTGGCCTTTCCGTTGCGGATCGACCCCGACGGCATCTGGTTGGGGCTGGGTAGTGTCCAGCGGTTGGACATCAGCACGTCGGCCGTGCTGCCGGATTCCGGGCTACCCATGCCGGAGCCATTGTGGGACATCGAGGTGGGGACGATGCACATCCGGAATCTGGACAACGGCTGGCGGGCCGGCGGCATGCTTCGGGTCGGTTCTCCCAGCGATCAGCCGTTCGCGGCCCTGCGCGACATGACGGTCACACTGCTGGGCTTCCTGACGATCCCCAGCGGCGCGCGCGATGCCTGGAATTTCAGCCTGTTCTATTCGCCCACCGGTCAGATCATTTTTCCTATTCCGGGCATGGCCTACATCTGGCGGCCGACGCCTCAGTTCCAGGCGAACCTGGGAATCCCGTTCTCCCTTGAATACCGGCCAACGGAAACCCTGACCGTTACGGCCAGCTACCGGCCACTGAACAACGTCCAGGTGCTCGTTCGTCAGTCGCTAGGCGAGGCTTGGAGCATCTACGGGGCTTACCGGACTGTGAACGAGACCTTCCTGTTGGCCGACCGCCTGGAGGATCGGGAGCGCACCTACCTCTTCGATCAGCGGTTGACACTTGGCGTGCAGCGAGAACTGGGCCACGGCTGGAGCCTCGACCTGTCGGCCGCCTACGTCTTCGACCGCCAGATCTTTCAAGCAGAGAAATTCTACGGCAGCCGCTGCGACGAACTGGCCATCGATCCGGGCGTGGCGGGCATACTGCAGCTGGTGTGGGTGCGCTGAGCGCTGATGTTCGATCCTTTGCCGTTGGCAGGCGGCGGCTCCGATGCCGCCTACCTGCCAAGCAGACTCGGCAGTCATCGTCACGTTGCTGCCGCCAATTCGATCTCGGCCTCGGGCGGACCCGCGGCGACAATCCCCAAGCCGCCGTTTACGGTGACCAGATCTCTTTCGGTGAGAAGACCTACAACCCGAGCAATACGGGTCAGTCGACAGTTGCCGGCCTGACGGGGATCTGCACCTCGAAGAAATTCATGTCCCGGGGGACGAACGGGCTGTTGTAGCCCATCACTCGCAGGGGGCCCGAGACGACATATTCCCCCGGACTCGGCGCTCATCCGCCCGCAACCGACCCATGAGTATCCGTACCCGTTCGGCCTCCTCTCGAATTTCGACGTTTTCCTGTTCCGCTCCCAAGCCCACTGACGGCTCTTCTAGGATGGTTTGCGGCACGGGCGTCCGCCCCAGCTTGCGTTGCCGATCGATCAGCCGACGGCGAGAGATCATGGTGATAAATGTGGCCTCGGACGCTCTTGCAGGATCGAACCGGCCGGCATTTCGCCAGATTTCGAGGAAGACCTCCTGAACGGCATCTTCGGCGTCGGCGCGCTGCCTCAAGTGACGGCGGGCGAGTGACCATACCAGAGCGCCGTAGCAGTCGATGCATTCCTGCACGGCATCCGGATCGCCTGCGGCAATTCGCTCAAGCAGGGTCTGACCCACGCCTCGATCCCCAGGTCCATGCGCAAAAAAAAGGGGGGCCGACTTGGCCCCCCAAGTGCGGAGCTTTCAGACTACTTGGGCAGAATCACTGCGTCAATGACGTGGATCACGCCGTTGGAGGCCGGAATATCGGTCTTCACGACATTCGCGTCGTCGATCTTCACTTCGCCTTTCTTGACGGTGATCTCCTTCGGATTCAAACGGATTTCGAACGCCTTGGCGGAGTCCTCCGGTTGGCCCAACGGGGCATTGGGTTGCTGGGCTCCACGACCGGGTGCAGCGTCCGGAAACGGACGGCGATCAAGCTCCGCGGTCGGGCAAGCCTTCAATTACCACTTTTCCAGACGGGCATTTTCGCTGCAGACATCAACGAATATCGACCCACGCCCCTTCCTTAGCGCTTCGCAGCACGGACTCGCAAACCAACTGGGTTCGCATAGCGGTTCGCATGTTGGGCTGGAAGGCCGGGCCCCCTTCGAGGCTCGCAAGGAAATCGGCGAAGCCGTGGGTGAAGGTATGCTCGTATCCGATCGTGGTCCCGGGCACCCACCAGTTCTTCATGTAGGGGTGCTCGGAGTTGGTCACGTGGATCCTCTGCCAGCCGGTCAGGTGGGCTTCGATCTTCTTGCCGGTTTCCGGATCGGCATAGCGGAAGAACTGCAGGATGTGCGGATCTTCGAGGTCGAAGAACAGGCCGCCCCGCTCGCCGTTCATTTCCATGGTGCTGTAATTTTTGCGGCCGCGGGCGTAGCGGGTGCTCTCGAAGGTGCCGATCGAGCCGTTGGCAAACAGGGCCAGGAACATGCAGGCGTCGTCGATGTCGACCTTTTCCACCTTGCCCGTATCGGCGTGTTTGCGCTGCTTGATGAACGTTTCGGTGTGGGCCACGACCCGCTGGATCGGGCCGTTGATCCATTCGGCCGTGTCGATCGAGTGGGCCAGGAGGTCGCCGGTCACGCCGCTGCCTGCCACCTTGCTGTCGAGCCGCCAGAGGGCCATGCCGCCCT